>CANLRN010000004.1 GCA_947493495.1 uncultured Aquimarina sp. | reverse complement strand
GTGTAAGAGAATCTTGTTTTCTGGAGATAGCAAAGAGTTTGCTTTCGTAAGTAGTAAATTTTACGGGATCTCTTTCCCTTTTAGAAAACTCTTCGTTGATTTTAGACTTGTAAAAAGCCTTATCTATTCTTAGGCTTTTTTCTAATTTGATTATATCTTCAGATAGGCCTGAAAAGTTTTTAGCGTTGGTGTCACTTAAAAGTGATTTTAGAGTATTGGATTTACTTTTTTCTGAGTATAGGAATATTTGATTAAGAGATTGAATCGTATTCTCCTGATTAAACGTTAAGGCATAAGACCTAATAGCATCAGAATATAATTGATGAATGTATTCAGAAAAAAAAGATTTATCATCTAAGTTGTTCAAATCACTAAAAAAAAGATTTATAAAATGGTCTGCTTTTTTGTAAATTTCTTGACATTTATATAAATACTCTGGGTTTTTTGTGTCTTCATAGATACCTATTTGACTTGATGCTAAACCCAAGTAAGAATTAAGCAATAATGATTTATCAAAAACTTTATCAATATTTTTATCTGGATTATTCAAGTTCAAAGAAATTTTATAGTTGTCGATAGCTTTATCGTATTCTTTATCGAATAAAAAATTCTTTGCTATATCATAGTAACTATATGCAACTTTACCTCCACTATTCCCGTAAAGTGTACTATCTATTTTTTTAGCTACTTTGTAATAACTATATGCTTTCTTGTAATCTTTTTTTCTAAAAAACAGAAAACCTAGATAAGTATTTATATCTGAGACTCTGGGATGATTCTGTCCTAAAGAATTTTGACATATATTTAAAGATTTTTCTAACAGTTCATATGCTTTATCAAACCGTTCTTTTTTCATGTAAACTCCAGACATTAATTCATATGATCTAGTCAATTCAAAATGATCTTTCCCCAAAAGCTTCTCTCCTAGGATAAGAGTTTTATCCAAGTATTCGACGGTCTGTTCCAAATCTTCTATATAGAAATATGAAAGCGCAATATTATAATTATTTATGAGCACCCTTACATTGTATTCTCCGCGGGTTTTTTTTATTAATTCTACACTTTTTTTGAAATATTCTATACTTTCTTTATATCGATATAATTCGGCATACACATTCCCTAGAGTTGTATAATAATTTGCTGGGGGAGGTTTGCTATATGCTTTTGTCCAAATAGAAATAGCTCTCTGAATATGATATAAAGCTTTATTATTATCGCCTTTTTTGTAATTCAAAGAGGCTAATCCATTGTGATTATCACTCAAAATCTTATGATCTTTTCTATAAGTACTTTTTATGAATTTTGTTTTTTTATCTAAATATTCTAATACTAAATCATAATCTCCTAACTTGGAATATAATGCTTGAAAAGCTATTAAGTTTTGATATATCTTTTTATCGTGTTGGCTTAATGTCTTTACTCTTATTTCATATGAATTTTCTAGATATTGAGTAGCCTTTTTATAATCTCCCAAACGAGTATATAATTTACCCAAATACAAATAAGAATCAGAAAACGATAAGTGATTGGGTTCTAACAGTATTTTTTTTATCTGTAGCGCTTTTTTATAATATTGAAGAGCATTGTTATATTCTGATTTAGAAGTTTCTAAATTCTGCCCTATTCTATCATAAGATTTTGCTTTTTCAATATGATGGTCGGGAAGATACGTATTACATATTTCCAAAGCCTTTTGAGCATTCTTAAGGGATTCCTTATATAAAGCTTCTTCTATTTGAGTCTCTGCAACCTCATTATAACATCCAGCCACCCGCTCCCAAGCCTTTGCTTTCTCATATAACGGCAACGCTTTTTTAAAATACACAATAGCACTATCTAATTTACGATCTGTGAGCAAAGAATCTGCCTTCTTAAAATATTGAGATGCCAAAATCGTATCCTGTACTGTTGTCGTCTGAGAAAACGTAAGGTTTGTACAACTTAAAAAGAAAACAAAGAGTTTTAATAAGTTCATGGTATGGGTGGATTAATAAATTGCTAAGATATTTAAACTGTAGATATGAGTATCTATACGTATACTAGTCTCTTTAACTCATTAATGCTTTTTATCGATAGTATGTTACCTTTTTTATCAGAAGATTTTTATGTGTATGTGGTATTTACTGTAAAAACACACCCCTAGCCCCTCTCAAGAGGGGAAGTATAGTATTAATAAAAATAAGTCTTGGCTGTATTATTTTAAAATACCCTGATATTTACTTTTATTACTAAGTATTTCTTGGCTCTTAGCTATCTCGGGATTATGAGTTACATAATACTTATATAAGCCTTCTCGGTATACATAACGTTTGATAATTTCGTCAGTTAGTAAATTGATAATTTCTTTTTTATGCGTTTCTAAGCCTTTTTCTTTTGAGGTTTTTATTGCAGCTACTAATGCGGTATACTCTTTAGAAATATCTTGATCTAGTTTGTCTTTTTTTGCGATTTCTAGCGATTTCTTTAAAGATTTCTCTGTTGGGGTTTCGTACGAAAAATTACTTTGTTTTACGAATGTTTTAAAATCTTCATAATTTTTGTCTGTAAATTTAAAATTGCTAATATCTTTTTGTTGATTGGCATAGTAGAATTTAGTGCCATAATCAAAGATAGCATTAGATCTTAAGAGTGAGGTTGTAATGTTGCTATACTTAGATGTTTCCATCTCGATATCAGGTAGAATTCCACCACCATCATATACCGTTCTTCCACTTTTGGTTTTAAAAGCTTTGAAATCTTTTTTATCGATTCGGACGGCTTTATTATTTTCATCACGATTCCAATAATCCAATGCCTGGATACATCTTCCACTAGGAGTGTAGTATCTAGAAATAGTTATCTTAAGTTGTGTGCCATAGGTTAACTTTTTAGGGCGTTGTACCAATCCTTTTCCAAAACTTCTAGCACCAATGACCACACCTCTATCAAGATCTTGTATACTCCCAGCCACAATTTCACTTGCAGAAGCACTTCTTCCATTGACTAAAACAACTAGCGGAATGGTAATGTCGGCAGGTTGTTTTTTTGTAAAGTATTCTTTATTGTATTTTTTTACAATGGATTTTGTGGTTGTGATTAACTCTCCTTTTGGAACGAATATATTGGTCACATTAATAGCCTCGCTTAAAAGGCCTCCAGGGTTTCCTCTAAGGTCTAAAATAATTTTATCAGCTCCTTTTGCTTTTAGATCATTCAGAGCCGCTATTGTCTCTGAAGAAGCTTTGTTATTAAACTTTGAAAGCACGATGTAGCCAGTATTATCGTCAAGCAATGTAGAAAAAGGAACTGCTTTTACTTCTATTTCTCTTCTATTAAGAACGGTAGACTTTACTTCATTTTGTCGTTTGTATTTGATATCAACTTTAGTTCCACTAGCTCCTTTAAGCAGTTCTCCTGCATCTTCTTTAAAATCTGCAACAATCACATCTCCTATTTGTATGATTTCATCTCCAGCTTTAAGACCAGCTTTATCAGCGGGATAATCTTTATAGGGTTCTACAATAATGATCTTGTCTTTTACTGTTTTTACAGAGGCACCAATACCAGTATACTCTCCTGCATTTCTGATTTTAGACGCTTCTACATCTTGTTCATTCCAGTATTTAGTATACGGGTCTAAATCGTTTAACATGGCTTTGATAGCCGTGTCCATGAGTTCTGCAGGATTTGTCTCATCTACATAGTTCATGTTTAATTC
The DNA here is from genome assembly GCA_947493495.1 of uncultured Aquimarina sp. GTDB lineage: Bacteria > Bacteroidota > Bacteroidia > Flavobacteriales > Flavobacteriaceae > Aquimarina. The sequence continues at coordinate 117,254 of CANLRN010000004.1, read as the reverse complement.
CTTAAACATAGTGGTAAAAATTTCAATCTGTTTGGCGATTTCAAAAAAATCAGATTTAAAACTCACTGTTGTCATTAAAAAGACAATTGCAATAGCAGGATATAGAACTTTCTTTTTCATATGCTTCATTTTTTAATAGGTAACAAGATACTTAAAACTAGTGAGTTTTAATTTCTTGTGTGATAAACTTTTGTACGATCGCTTTTATTTTAGACGTTACACGTATATGATCAGGCATTTCTTTGCCTACATATAAGAACATAAAAGAGAATTGATGAGAAGTGTTGTCAGATACAAGATACTTATTTTTTCTATACCCTTCGCGTAATAATCGTTTTATACGATTGCGATCCACTGCTTTTTTAAAATTACGTTTACTAACAGACACACTAACCAAGGCAGGAAATGGTTGATCAAATGTTGTTTTTCTGTACATAAGTTTAAGAGGATATTGGGTAATAGATTTTCCTTCAGAAAAAAGAAGTTCTATTTCTTTTTTACTTTTAAGCCTTTCATTTGTACCAAAAGTTGCTTTCATAAAGATGCTGATAAGACTTGATTTAAAACTATTCTTTCTAAGTAAGAAAATCTAGAATTCTTATTTTGATTTCAGGTTTAAAAATTATGTACAACTATGTTTTTCTACTTGCTTATTGCTTAACAGGAGAATAGCTATTATTGTTCATATCAGTATCAGCCATCTGCTCAGTAATGTCTATTTTAATAGATTTTATGCTAGTTTCGGGTTTTTTTATATGTAGTGTATAAGTTGGGTTGACCCACATCCAGTCTGATAGAATTGTTCGATTCATTTTTGGAAAAGGATTCTCTTTTTCTGCTCGCATCATTCTAAGTGGAATATAGTAAGACTCTTGGGTGCCATCAGCATATTCTATATATAGATCAATAGGCATTGGCATTTTTCCAATACGCTCTAGTTCTATTGTGGTACCATTATTTTTTTCTGAAACATTTTTTATAGCATAATCAATATGATTAGTAGTTTGTGTCCAATCAATTAGGTACCAATCTAACTGGATTCCAGATGTTTTTTCTGCTATTCTTTTAAAGTCGTTAGGAGTTGGGTGTTTAAATTTCCATTGATTGAAGTACTTATGGATTGTTTTTTCTAAGTTTTTTCCTCCAATAATATATCCTAATTGTGACATAAAAACAGCACCTTTTGCGTAGGCAGAAGCGCCATATGCATTATTTCTATTATACCGATCAGCATGTGTAGATTGGGGTTCTTCTATACCAGACCTTGCTAACTGTGTATATGTTATATACATACCCTTCATGGGGTTTTGTTTATTTTCTTTCATCACCTCATTCATCGCCAATGTAGAGATGTAACTTGTAAAACCTTCATCCATCCATTCGTGCTTAGCTTCATTGGTAGCTAAAATATGCTGAAACCAGGCATGTGCCATTTCGTGTGCAGTAACGCCTACTAAGCTACCAAAACTTCTTTCTCCAGTAATCAATGTACACATAGCATACTCCATTCCTCCATCACCTCCTTGAATAATAGAATATTGATCGTATGGATATTTCCCGATTTTTTTACTGAAATAGTTCATTAAATCTACAGATTTAGGCTGTAGTTTTTTCCAATTTTCTTTTATAGCATCATTGTCTTTATATAAAAAATGCAAAATAGGACCATTAGGAACTTGTACAGTATCGTGAATAAATTCTGGATCTGCTGCCCAAGCAAAGTCGTGTACATTAGGAGCGATAAAATGCCAAGACAGTTTTTTTCCATTTTGTTTTACGCTTGTTCCAGATTTTTCGTATCCGTAGCCTATTTCCTGAGGGTTTTGTAAATACCCGGATCCTCCTAAAACATAATTTTTGTCAATATGTATAGTAACATCAAAGTTTCCCCAAACTCCGTGAAATTCTCTAGCGATATAAGGATCAGCGTGCCAACCTTCAAAATCATATTCAGCCATTTTAGGGAACCATTGGGTCATAGATAATGCTACACCTTCTTTATTATTGCGTCCTGACCTACGTATTTGTTGAGGCACTTGACCATCAAAATCCATAGAAAAAGTTACTTTTTGTCCTGGAGCAATAGGACTGTTGAGAGCAACTTCTAAGATGGTACCTGCTATTTTATAATTTACTTTTTTTCCATTTTGTTTTAGAGAAGAAACTTTTATGTAACCTATTTCTTCTGGCGATAGCTTGCTTATTCTTTCTAATACTCTTGGGTCTGGATCTGCGATGGTTCTAGACCGTACATCCATTTCACTTTCAGGCTGAAATGCATTAAAATATAAGTGATAAAAAACCTGATGTAGTGTATCAGGAGAATTATTGGTATATGCAAGTTCTTGTGTTCCTTTATATTGGAATTTTTTTACATCCATGTCGATTTCCATTTTGTAATCGACCTGTTGTTGCCAATAATTAGTATTGTTTTGTGCAGAAATGGATAAAACTCCTACTAAAAATAAAAAAGTAATTGAAAATATTTTATGCATAGTGTTTATATTACTATTTAGACATTTTATCAGCAAGAATGAGTGCATTATATAAATTCACCATTTTTCCAGATTTAGATAGTTCTTTAAATTTATTGGTATTCGTTGGGTCACCACCTAGAATTACTGATGTATTTGTAGCAACCCCACTATCCATAAGTATTTGTTTGACCTGATTGGCTTTTAATTTAGGATAATACGACCTTATAAGCGCTGCAACACCAGATACTGCGGGTGCAGCCATAGAAGTTCCTTGCAGATATTCATAGGTGTTTGATGGAGTAGTAGCCCATATTTTTACTCCAGGAGCAAATGCATCTACATTGTTTTTTCCATAATTAGAGAAATCAGCAACGAGATTTGTTCCATATTCATAGTTTAGTGCCCCAATAGTTATAAAATTATTTGAGATCTCGGTAGTATTGTCTATCTGATCATTAGGATATACTGCTTTTTGGTCTATATCAACACCTTCATTTCCGGCAGCGTTTACGATTAGCACATCCTTTTGGCCAGCATATTTTATAGCTTCTCTTACCCACTCAGGATGTGTAGAGTAATATTTTCCGAAACTGGTATTTATTACTTTGGCTCCATTATCTACTGCATATCGAATCGCTAAGGCAATATCTTTATCATACTCATCCCCGTTAGGGACAGCTCTAATGGCCATTATTTTTACATTTTGAGCAATACCATTTACGCCTTTTCCATTATTTCTTTCGGCAGCTATAATTCCAGCTACGTGGGTACCGTGTTTGATACCTTTCTTTTTAGGGTCTGGCCCCATTACATTATTATCTCCATAACTGACATCCGTGATATCATCTACATTATCTCCCACTAGAGCTCTCCCATCAAAATCAGGGTTAAGATTATAGTTTAACTGTTCTGTAAAATGTTCTACTCCTTCTGCAATATTGGCTATAAAATCAGGGATTTTTTCTCCTTTATCAAGAAAACCAAACATTTGGGATAGAAAAGCTACGTGTTGTTGCATCTCTGGAGTATCAGCTTTTACTGCCAGAAGCTCTTTTTGTGTATACTCTGCTTTACCTATAGCTTTCGTAATTTTCTCGTGAGACAATTTCGTCTGCTGCAGAATCTGCTCATATTGCCCCTTATTTCCAATTGTTTCTTGGTACTCTTTTTCATATTCTGCTTTGGCCAGAATATATTTTTGATATTCTTCTTTATCAGAATTAGCGACAGAAGCTATGTTTTTACCTTGATATTTAGGTTTTAACTTTTTTATGATTCTTGTGTACTCTAGATTTTCATTTTCGGATTTTCCCAAAAAATTCCATCCATATATATCATCTACATACCCATTGTTATCATCATCTTTTCCGTTGCCTTTAATTTCCTTGGTGTTTTTCCAGATAACATCATCTAGATCTTCGTGTTCTATGTCCACACCACTATCTATTACACCAACAATAACCGTTTGTCCTTTTTTGTTTTTTAGTATTTCCGAATACGCACGATTAACACTCATCCCAGGAATTGTATCAGTCATTAAATCCGAAGTATTCCAGTTTTTTAGTTGAGTATCTGTTAATTCAATGTTCTTTAAAGGAATAGCATCTATATTTTCAATTGGAGTAGAAATGATAGAAGAAGTACCACAACTACACAATAAAATTGACGAACTAATTGAGGTGATAAATAATTTATTGATTTTTCGCATCATTGCGTTTTTAGTTAAATATTTCATTACAAATATATGTTTCTTTAAGTCGTACACCTTTTTCTGTATGTTGTACGGTAATTATTTCATTATGGGCATCATGCTCTAAAAACAAATACCAATTATTGTCGGCAGCATTTTCTAAGAACAATTTTTTTTCGGGCAAAGTTAAAAGAGGCCTTGTATCATATCCCATTACGTAGGGTAGCGGTATATGACCAGCTGTTGGTAATAAATCAGCCATAAACACAATTGTTTTTTCCTTATATTGTATGTGAGGGATCATTTGTTTTTCTGTATGACCATCAGCAAATAGTACGCCAAACCCTAATTCGGTAGTTTGCTGAAATGTTTCTCCTGTTCTAGAAATGAAGTTGAGGTGTCCACTATCTTGAATGGGCATAATATTCTCTTTAAGAAAAGAAGCTTTTTCTCTCGCATTAGGTTCTGTGGCCCATTTCCAATGGTCTTCATTGCTCCACACTTTAGCATTTTTAAAAGCAAGCTCATATCCTGTTTTATCAGCATTCCATTGCACGGTACCACCACAATGATCAAAGTGTAAATGTGTTATAAAAACATCTGTAATATCATCTCTATGAAACCCCTTTTCCTTTAAAGATGTATCTAAGTTGTCATCTCCCCAAAGAGAATAATATCCAAAAAAGGTATCAGATTGTTTGTTTCCCATACCAGTATCAATTAGAATCAGACGATTTCCATCTTCAATTAACAAGCATCTGGCAGCAATATCAATCATGTTCTTAGAGTCTGCGGGGTTGGTTCTATTCCATAATGCTTTTGGGACTACACCAAACATGGCGCCACCATCGAGTTTAAAATTTCCTGCTTTAACAGCATATAAATTCATAATTATTCTATAAATCTTCGCAAAATAGAAAAAATGATAATGATCACAGTTTAATTTGTTGACTTTTTAACAGTATTTGATCGGTATCGATTTTGAAATCTATATTTTCTTGCTTTTTTACTCAAAAGAGTAATGTTATTTTATGTTGATTTAGCTATGTATTCTATTCTTGTAAGAAAATATAAAATCAATAAAGAGATTCGTATTTCTAAAAAAAATCCCGATATTTTACCTGTCATTTTTATTTAAAAAGAAACATGGTAGAATTAGCTGGCATTATTATATTAGGAATTTTAGCACAATGGATGGCTTGGAAATTTAAAATTCCTGCAATTTTACCTCTTATTTTGATAGGGCTTTTGGTAGGCCCCTTAGCTACATTATACACAGAAGATGGGAGCAAGTTGATACAACCAATTTATAATGGAGCAAAAGGCTTATTTCCTGGAGAGAGTCTATTTTATTTTGTCTCTTTAGCGATAAGTATTATTCTATTCGAAGGAGGATTAACTCTAAGAAGAGATGAGGTTTTAAATGTAGGTCCTGTAATTCTTAAGCTAATTACGGTAGCGGTTATAGTCACTTTTTTTGGTGCTGGGATTGCCGCACATTTTATTTTTGATCTAAGTTGGCCAATTTCATTTTTATTTTCCTCTCTTATTATCGTAACTGGACCTACAGTAATTACTCCAATTTTGAGGAACATACCATTAAAAAAAGATGTTTCTGCTATTTTGAAATGGGAAGGAATATTAATTGACCCTATTGGTGCTTTAGTAGCCGTATTAGTTTTTGAATTTATTAGTGTTGGAGAAGAACAAGCTTTTACTAAGACAGCCTTTGTAGAATTTGGAAAAATTATTCTATTCGGTTTCACTTTTGGTTTCACTTTTGCCTATGGATTAACGTTTGCTATAAAGCAAAAAATAATCCCGCATTATTTATTAAATGTTTTTACCCTAGCTACAGTTCTTGGGGTTTTTGTTTTGTCCGATGCATTTGCTCACGAATCGGGATTATTATCAGTGGTAGTTATGGGGATGGTATTAGGCAATAATAATTTGCCAAATCTCGATGAAATATTATATTTTAAAGAATCACTAAGCGTTTTGTTGATTTCAATCTTATTTATTCTTCTTGCGGCAAATATTAATATAGAAGAGTTAGAATTAATATATAATTGGAATGCGCTTTTACTTTTTGGATCTGTGGTTTTCTTGATTCGTCCTTTGGGTGTTTTTCTTAGTTCATACAAATCAGGCCTTAAGTTCTCAGAAAAACTTTTTATCAGCTGGGTAGGGCCTAGAGGTATTGTTGCAGCTGGTATTGCTTCGTTATTTGGGTTAAAACTTGCTAGAAATGGAGAACCAGGAGCAGAATATATTACCCCATTAGTTTTTATGATTGTTTTAGGAACGGTATTGTTAAATGCTACAACAGCTAGATTATTTGCTAAAATGGTAGGAGTATTCCTTACAAAATCCGAAGGGATACTCATCATAGGTGCATCAAAAATCTCTAGGTTAATTGCGACGTATCTAAAAAGTAATCAAAGACACGTGGTATTGGTAGATAGTAATAGAGACAATATTAGAAAAGCAAAGAGCCTTGGATTAGAAGCACTAGAAGGAAGTATATATAATGATCAATTAGAAAATAATATAGAATTAAATGATATTGGGTTTTTGATGGCACTTACTGGAAATACCGATATCAATAAATTTGCTATTAATAAGTTCAAGGATCAGTTTGGAGAAAATGGATCCTTTAGATTAGTCAGTTCAGAAGAGATGAATGATCCAGAAAACAATCCCGATGAAGGACTGTTTTCTCATACAGATGATTATAATAACTTGATAAATTTGGCAGAAAAGTACCCTGGCATACAAGAGATCAACATCACCAGTGAAGAACATTACAATTCGCTTATAGAAATCACTAAACAAGACAAAGATATTATTCCTTTGTTTATAAAAAGTCCAGATGGGAACATCAGAATTATTTCTGCATATAGTGAGAAAATGGAACTCGTTAATCAAGGTGGTTTTTTGGTATATATTGGGAAACCTATAGATATAGAAGAAATTTAAAAAACCGACAAAAAGAAGGTTTTTTCGCTAAAACACACAAATTTAACAAAATTTTTTGTTAACTAAGAAATAATGCACTACATTTGGGATTCTTAAAAAACTAATAATAAACCCAAATTATGAAAAAACTTATATGTGTTGCCGTTTTCGGAATGGCTCTTGGATTAACTTCTTGTGGTAGTGATGATGTAGTGGATTTTGCATGTGATCAGGCTAGAGATGCTTTGAGAGCGTCAGTACAAACTTCTATTGACGCATACAATGCGAATACTTCATCTACATCCTTGTGTGAAGCTGCAAGAACAGCTATAGAAACCTATAAAAGTAATGAATGTGGTGATGGAGCTTTCGATCAAATTCTAGCAGATTTACCAGATTGCTCTACTGTAGGAGATGATAATTAGTTTACATATATTTAATACTATAAAAAGGTGTTCTAATTGAGATTGAACACCTTTTTCTTTATGGTTGTTTCTGGATATCTTTAATCAGATAGATATAGACAGGAAAATGATCACTATACCCCCCAGTATAAGCTCCATTAGCAAAACTTCGATACGGATAGCCCTTGTATCTTCCTCTAGGATTGGCCAAATAACTTTTATTATATACACCAGCTTTATAATAAGTATAGGAGCTATACTCTTTATCTAGTAATCCTTTAGAAACAATAATTTGATCAAAGAGATTCCAGTTATCTCTCCAAGCTAGAGAACCAATTCCTTTTTTAGAAATAGTGTGCATGGGGTTATATAACCCTTTCAGCTGTACATCTTCTTTTTTTGATTTTGCCGCGAGTACTTTTTTTACACTTGCATTATCTGGGTCATCATTAAGATCGCCCATTGTAATGATCTTTGCATACGGATCAATAGCAAAAAGTGAATCAATTATCTTTTTGTTGAGAGCAGCGGCTTTTTCTCTTTTATAACGACTACGTGCTTCCCCACCTCTTCTTGATGGCCAATGATTAACAATGATATGAATTAGATCCCCATCTAGATAACCGCTAACCAATAACTGGTCTCTGGTATACACCCGCTTTTGGATATCATTATTATCATAAATGAGCAGCTCGTGAGTACTCGTATGTATAGGTCTAAATAAAGATTTTTGATACAATAGTGCAACATCAATACCTCTTCTATCAGGAGAATCATAGTGCGCAATACCATAATCTTTTGGCAATAAGATAGGTTCATTAGCCAAATCTTCTAGCACTTTTCTATTTTCTATTTCTGCAAGTCCTATTAATGCTGGAGCATTTTTAGTAACATCAGCACCAATCTCTGCAATTACTTTAGCCATATTTTTTAATTTGTCCTGATATATCTCTTCAGTCCAACGGTCTTTCCCATCAGGAGTTCGATCATCGTCATAAGTAATAGGATCATCGTCGGTATCAAAAAGATTTTCGACATTATAAAAGGCAATAGTATTGATTTTATAGTTTTTTTTCGTCTGCGAAAAAAGGGAGTAAAACGAATTTATTAAAAATAAGGGTAACAAAAGAATTTTTAAATACACTATTAATTGTTTGGAAGTGAGTGAAGATAAAGATACTGTTTTTACATAAATAACTCCTATTAGCATAAAATAATAATGTATAGATTAAAAAGTGATAACCTCATGAAAACAATACTACTATGTCAGGTATTTTTTTTGTTGCCTTTTTTAAGTTTTGTAAATAAATCTTATGGGCAACAAACAGGACTAAAAGGTAAAATTGTGGATGCATCCACCAATGAAAGTATTTTAGGAGTATTAATTACAATCCAAGGCAGCAAAATTTTTACCTATACAAATGATGCAGGAGAATTTGATTTTGGCAATAAACAATTACCATTAGGAGAACAAATCGCGGTAATATCCAAAGATAAATACATCCCCAAACGTTTTCCAATACTAATAAATCAAGGAAATATATTAGACCTTAAAACCTTATATCTTAACTATGATATAAATCAAGAACAAATTCAGATTGGTACGATAAGTCTTACGGATAATGAATTAGATGATAGTGATGATAATGCTTCTTCTAATGTATCGGGATTATTGCAAGCCTCCAAAGATGTATTTCTTAATGCAGCAGCTTTTGATTTTAGCGCTACCTTTTTTCGTCCCAGAGGGTTTGGCAATGAAAATGCAAAAGTACTTATCAATGGTTTAGAAATGAATAAACTCAATGACGGAAGACCTCAATGGGCTAATTGGGGAGGGTTAAATGATGTACAACGAAATCAGGAGTTTTCGATTGGGATTTCTGCTAATGAATATACTTTTGGAGAATTATCAGGAACCACTAATATTAATATGAGAGCTTCTCAATATCGTCAGGGAGGTAGAATATCATATGCTGCTTCTAATAGAAGCTATACAGGTAGAATGATGGCAAGTTATAGTTCAGGCCTTATGACTAATGGCTGGGCATATACCCTCTTACTGGCTAGAAGAGCTGGTAATGAAGGCTTTATAGACGGCACATTATATGACGCTAATTCTATTTTTGCTTCTATAGAAAAAAAGATCAATGACGTTCACAGCATCAATCTTACTAGTTTTTACGCGCCCAACCGAAGAGGAAGATCTACTGCAATTACCCAAGAAGTTTTTAATCTTAGAGGAAGACAATACAACCCAAATTGGGGGTATTTTGATGGAGAAAAGAAGAACGCTAGAGTTAGAGAGATAGAAGAGCCTGTATTTATGGCTAATCACTATTGGAAGATTACAGACAAAACGATATTGAACACCAATATTGGTTATCAAACAGGAACAATAGGAAATAGTCGATTAGAAAATGGAGGAACCGATATACTACAAACTTCTAACGGTCAAGAAACATATATCGGTAGTGGCAGAAGTCTATTTACCAATCCTGCCCACCCTAATAATTTGCCGAGTTTCTATTTACAGGATGCGAATCCTGAACCACTGGATTTTCAAAACGCATTTTTAGCACAGCAACGCTTTATAGAAGATGGACAATTAGATTGGAATCAACTGATACAAACCAATCAACGAAATACACAACAGGGACTCAATGCAACTTACATTTTATACGAAGATAAGAATGATGATACACAATGGAGTTTTAATTCGATTATAAACAGTCAGGTTTCTGATCATATTAGTATTAATGGCACTATCAATTACAAGACGCTAAGGAGTGAAAACTATGCAGAGGTCATTGATCTTCTTGGAGGAACAGGTTTTTTGGATATAGACTCTTTTGGAACAAGTGATGTCGGGTTTTCCTCAACAGAATTGTCTGATAGAGTACAAAGTGATCTTAGAAACAGAAATAGAATTGTGGGAGTGGGAGATCGATATGATTATAATTATGAGATTGATGCAGCTGTGATTGGTGGGTTCACTCAGGCACAGTTCACATACAGGCACATAGACTTTTTTGCAGGTGTCCGAGCATCCAAAACTTCATACCAAAGAACAGGAGTATTCGAAAATGGGTACTTTCCTGGCGAAGGGCCAACAGGGTCTTTTGGAAAAAGCGAAAAACTTGATTTTACTAATTATGGTATAAAAGGAGGCCTTACTTACAAAATTAATGGGCGTAATTTGATAACTATCAATACAAGCTACTTTACAAAAGCTCCTACGATTCGTAACTCTTTTGCAAATATTAGAAAAAACAACAGTAGTATTAATGGAGTATCCGATGAGATTGTAAGCTCTTTGGATGCTAGTTATATTCTTAGAACACCAAAGATTAAAGCAAGACTGACAGGTTTTTATACAAAAATTGAAGATGCTACAGAGATAGGTTTTTTCTTTACTGAGACAGTTTCCTTTGATGGACTGAATGAATCAGTTGGGTTTGCTCAAGAAAATGTTACTGATATTGATAAGCTTCATTTGGGTGCAGAAATGGGAATAGAATATCAAATTACTCCCACTATCAAACTAAAGGGAGCTGCATCAATCGGTCAATATACCTTTGATAACAACCCTAAGCTGAGCCTTTCTACTGATTCAGGAAATTTTGATTTTGGAGAGACAGCATTAGAAAATTATAAACTATCTAATGGGCCGCACAATGTAGCGCAAGTTGGATTTGAATATAGAGACCCCGATTTTTGGTTTTTTGGAGCCACTACAAATTATTTCTCGAATGCCTATGTGGATGTAAGCCCGTTTAAAAGAACCGAAAATTTTACAATTGACTCAGAGACAGGCTTGCCTTTTAATGATTTTGATCCTCTTATTGCTAGAGAATTACTAAGACAAGAGCAATTTGATGATTATTTTTTAGTAAATGTAGTAGGAGGTAAGTCATGGAGAATAAAGGAGTATTATGTAGGTTTTTTTGCTACGATAAACAATGTTTTAAATCAAGAATATAGAACAGGAGGGTTTGAGCAAGCCAGAAGAAGCACCTACAGAAGCTCCTTGGAAGAAGCGCAAAGAGATACCCCGATTTTTGGCTCCAGATATTTTTATGGATTTGGCACTTCATATTACCTGAACCTATACATACGATTTTAGAAATAAACAGAACAACAAAATAAGATAAGATGAATTCGAATAGTATAAAGAAACTGACAAGCATTTTAGTGCTAGTAACAATTTTTACGGCTTGTGTACAAGACGATGATTTTAAAATTCCAGCACTTGTGATAGAAGAACCAACTATAGATAGTAGTTTGATAATAGGAGTAGATGCCGTATTAGGCGCTATCGCTCAAGCTGGAGATGACCCAGTGAATTATGAAGACACTGATAAATTTATGTCAGGATATGTGGTATCAACAGATAGAGCAGGTAATTTTTTTGAAGAACTTATTATACAAGATAAACCAGAAAACCCTACGGCAGGAATTAGAGTTTTAATCGATGTAAACCCATTATTTACCTCCTATGAATTCGGAAGAAAGGTATTTATAAAATTAGCAGGATTATCAGCAGCTATCGAAAATGGAGTTGCTACTCTTGGGGTACTCTCTAATAGAAGAGTAGGTCAAATCCCCTTATTTTCTCAGGAGGCAGTAATCATACGATCTGCCGAGGTAGCTACCATTACTCCCTTAGAAATCAAACTTTCTGATTTTTCTGATGCAGTAACCAATATGTATGTAAAAGTTAACAATATACAGTTTACTAGAAATGAAGTATTGGGAGAAGATGGACCACTTACTTTTGCAGGAGAAGCTAGCGATCAGTTTAATGGAGAAAGAACTGTAGAAAGTTGTGATATAGGTTGGAGTGCTATTGTGAGCACCAGTACGTTTGCTGATTTTAAATCATTAACCTTACCAACCCAACAAGGGAGTTTTGAAGGAATCTTAAAGAAAAACTTTTTTGGAGAAGAGTTTAATTTGGTATTAAATGATCCAACAGGCTTGGTGTTCGACAATGAGAATCGCTGTGATCCGCAAGAGGTAAGTTGTGGCCTTGCTGATAAGGTCGGTGCAACTCCTATATTTTCTGATGATTTTGAAACACAAAGTAGAAATAATCCTATTACAGGAAATGGATGGACTAATTTTATAGAAACAGGTGCAGAAAGCTGGGAAGCATGGCGATCAACAGCAACAAACAGTTCTTTAGGAATATCGGCTAGAGCAGGCGCTTTTGATGTTAATACATTGGCTTGGTTGATTACTCCAGCGATAGATCTAGACGCTCAGGAAGGAGAAACGTTGAGGTTTCGAACTTCTAGTAGTTTTGCTGATGGTAGTGAGTTAGAACTATTAATTTCTAATGATTGGGATGGTGATCCTGACACCATTATTAGCGCTACCTGGGATGTACTTACAGATCCCTATGTAGTTCAGGATTCTGATTTTTTTGGAGATTGGTTTGATTCAGGAACAGTGGATATTTCTTGCGAGACAGGTACTGTTCATATTGCTTTTAGATATAGAGGAAGTGGTAATGAAAATTTTGACGGAATTTATGAGTTAGATGAAATTAGTATTGATGCTAATTAATACTCTGATCTATTTTACAGCAAATGGGTGAAAGTGTAGCTGCTTTTTAGATAAAACCCTGTGATGAAAGTTATCACAGGGTTTTTCTTACGAATTAGAATTCGGCATTGCTAATTTTTTTGCTTATAGAAAACCCAGAAACCATACTCTTTGCAGTAACGATATAGAATCCTTTAGGAAATCTTGTTAGATCAATTTGTATAGAAGATGTTTTTGCAGAAATCGTTGATTTTTGGACATACACGGTTTTCCCAGTAATATCAACCATAGAAATTTCCATTTCTTCTGTATCAAATACATCAAAATTAAGTGATACTAGATCAATGACTGGATTTGGATGAATGCTCAGGGACATATCATTTATGACATTGATTTTATTAAACAATTCACTTTCATATCCAGATGGATTTTGGATAGCAGTCTGAGTTATAGACGTAGTAACACGAGAACTCTTTACCGTAGGATCTAGGCATATTATTGCATCTAGATCATAACCGTCTGCAAAAGGCCAATAAAAATCATTTTTATTGCTTACATCTACTACACGGATATGAGTAGCAGAAGATAGTTTTCCTGTTTCCAGGTCAAATTCTCCATCTTGACAAGTAGTTCCTAAAGAAACAAAATTGACACCATCTTGTGATGCAAATACCTCTGCAGTTTCTGGAAAATATGCGCATGGAATAGCCCCTCTAAAACCAGTAGATTCGATAACTGCAAATTCATTAGAATCGGGATTATCAAAAATCTCATGGTTTAATTGAATCGTTATCGAACCCCCGAACCCTAGGCTTACGAAATTAAAATACCTGTGTTCTTTGGGATTTCCAAGGGCTTTTTTTGGATTACTTCTTCCTCGAGAAATCCGCCTCCCGTCTCTTCTTCTTCCTTGTTCAAATGCTATGATTGCATCACCTACACACTCATTATCTACAGTTTCAGGTTCGAAAGAGAATCGTACAGATACAGGCAAGTGATCGGAAGTATTGAAAATATAATCTGTATCATACACATCATAATGTACTGTTACCGAAGGTTCGATATACGACTCAGTAAGCTCATTAGAGATCATAATATGATCGATCATATTTTCTCTGGAAATAAAAGATCGCAAACCTGCTTCGCTAAGAGCAGAAGAAACAATGGTATAATTTGTGGGATCATCTACATATGCCTGGAAACTAGAAGTTGTTGAGGTAATATCAGCTACAGTTTCATCGACATCATCGTTATAATCGCCCAATAAGATTACTTTATTAGTAGCAAAATTAATATCTAAAGAATCTTTTAATACCTCTACATCATATTGTCTCATATCATAGCGGTTCTGAGCATCAGCGCCACCACGATTTGCTCTGGCGTGTAGGGCAATTAAGTCTATGCGTTCTGTACTTCCATTGATAGTTACATCGGCAGTCATAAGAAAAGGAAGTCGCCCACTAGCATAAAACCGATCCGTAGTACTAGGATAGTCTACAAGTGCAGTATCGTCTCCTCCATTATACAAAGGATGAATAGAGGTGAACATAGGCCGAGTGTTTACTACAGAAACCGTTTCTGTATTGTATATAAATCCTACTTTTTGTCTAGAACTAGTAGATGAGGGGTTAGAGAAGGCATCAGATAAAATATAATCATATCCAGGAAGCTGATTGACCAACTGGTCAAACAAGGTATCGTCTGCGATCTCTTGTACGGCATATATATCTGCGTTCAATGCGCGCAATACTACAGCGGTACTATCTCTCTGGATTTCGTCAGACATGGGATTGTTTCCTACAGGAGAATTACCCTCATCTCCAAACCATTCGATATTCCAGGTTACTACATCAAAAGTTTCTTCTCTAGGAATACCAATAGTATCACCAGGAGCTATAAATTCTGTTGCACAAGGAATATCTGTATCTTTTCTGGGAAGTAATTGAAAAAAATCTCTAAATCGACCTACGACCCCTGTAATTTCTGGACAGCTAACAGGTTGTTGTTTGCCTGCAACAGTATCCACATCATTATCAATTCGCAATTCGCCAGCGCCACTACTATCCGTTAAAGTATAATTACTATTTCCGAATAGGAGATCTCCGGGATTAGGAAAACTTGTATTGAGAACACGTACTAATTCTCCGGGATGATCAACTAATTCTGCTAGGGTAATATCCAGTGGTATAATGGGCGTTTGTGCAACTCCATGAGCTATGACTTCAATTACAGAATCAACCTGAACTTGATCATTAAAAGCGACTCGTACACCTGTAAGGGTTATAGAATCACCAATTTTTAGGTTTTGACCAGATTGAATTTCCTGATCAAAAATGGCAATACCTCCTGTAGCATCCTGAATAAAAGCAGGTCCGTTAAAACTGTCTGTTGCAGTTAATACGCCTGTAATAGTTACGGGTGTTCCCTCTGTAGTAGCTCTTGCAGTTGCAATGGGTATTATTTCTCCGGGAGTTACAATAACCCCTTCGTTTGATATTCCGGGAGTGGGGGTTTTTGCGATATAAGAACTCGTATTACGAGCCCCACCTTGCCCATCAGGAATTCGTTGTAATGATTCCAGATCTTTATTTCCATTTATATCTTCATTGAGTTGAGACTCCCCAGTATTTAGCAATACCAATAATTCTATATCATCTTCATCATTAGTATCATATACAATAGCATCAATGATATTTTCGGTGGTTACAGGAGTGCCATCAGGAAAATTAGATGCTTCTGTTTTATAGAGCGCTATGGCATCTGCTCCATTTTGCAGGCCATTTTCTGGAAAAACAATCTCAGCAGTAGAAACCGCACTATTTCCTACTACAAAAAACCCGTCTGTATTGGTGGTGAACCCGCTAAGATCAAAGGAGGTGTAACTTTGATTTGTAGCTCCGTTATAAAAAACAAGAACATACCCGTTTAAAGAAGAATTCCCAATTCCGCCGTCATAAAGTTCTACGAATTCTAGCATATCAGATCCTTGTGTATCGACATCAATTTCATTGATTAGAACAACGACATCTGACATAATATCTGCAATCTTATTTTCTGTTCCAGGAGTATTAATGGCTTCTCCAACTTCGGCTATGGCTATAGGAAAACTAGGCAATCCTTGTCCATCAAAATCATTTCTTGCCCAATCTGCAGCAGTATCTGTATCATTGCCATTAGGAAAACGAGAGGCGCCCCCCACAGTAAAACGGCTTCCATCAAAAGAAGGAAGTAAAGTGACTGTTGCATAATTAATATCATTAGTTTCTCCATCCTGTATCCCGATATCGTCTACAATACTGTCCCACGGAGTACTATCTAATGTTCCATCATCATCTGTATCAAGATCATCTCCAAGTGTTCCAGTAAAGTTTTTGACAAGCAAAAAAGCCAAGGAACCATTTTCAAAAGCATTATTTTGAAAAGGAGTAGTAAAATAGCCATTGCTATCTGTAGTTCCAAGTGTGATAATTGCATTGATAACACCTGAAGCATTTTCGTCTCCTTCAATTTCTATAATAGTGTATTCACTTAAGTCTGTATCGGGTGTTCCAAGGATTTCTATATACTCGTCTGTATCTTCTCCAGTATGATTGACTACAAATTCATTAATAATAGGGTTGCTATTGAGTGTTCCGAAGACTTGATTAGTATTGATTGCTCCATAAGAATTCGTATCGTTAATCTCCCAGCTAAAATCTTGTGCAGTAGTTCCAGTACCAGATAATTGTAACGAAGCTCCTACCGGAGTGCTACCAGATTCAGATACACCTATATCTGTACTTGTACGTCCAGAGGCAGGGCCATCTACAGCAGTTAGAACTCCTTCGTAACTTAAAAATTGAATGACAGTGGCGCTACTATCGACTAAGGCAATTCCATCTGGAGCACCATTTTGTAATCCGTTTGATGGAAGGGTTTGTATAAGAGTTCCATAACCATTTTGCTGATCAGGAATGTTTCCAGCAATTGAAATGGTATTGTAAACAGTTCCATTAGCGCCGTTATAGAGTACAATACTCCATCCCGAAAGATCTGTTCCAGCTGTACCTGCAATTTCTATGGCTTCTTCTGTATCCGTGCCCGTATTATCATAATGGATTTCATTAATAAATACAGACTGTGCTTGTCCATTTTCAGAGCACAATAAGAATGTAATCAATAACGAAGAGAAAAGTAATTTGAGTTTCATATGTAATAGTTTTTAAGAAGCTAAAAGTACCTTTTTTAAGAGACGAATAAAACATCTTCTGTATTATAAAATTCTTAAATTATAGTTTTGTGTATATCAATGAATATATTTTGATTTGTAAGGATTTTACTTTCCGTAATGACAACGGTATTATTTATCATCATTATCGACATGAGACTATGACGGCACGAAGCCACAGAAATTCGCGCAGCACATCATACACTGAAAAAACCACACTACAATATGTAACGTGGTTTATAGATAAATTAATAATAGACCATTTTTTTAAACAATTTATTCCTTAGATATTTTGTTTATATATCTAACTCCTTCAGTAGTATACGTTTCAATAAAATACATGCCTGGACGTAGCGATTCTAGATTGTTGACTTGATGATTGGTGTTTTTAAGTATTCCTGAAGCTACAGATCTTCCATTAATATCAATAATAGAGTAGTTAGATAGTACATTTTCTTCAAGCCCTTTTATCATAAAAAAACTTTTAACAGGATTTGGTGATATTAAAATAGAATTTATATCACTAAGACTATTGGTCGATCTATTTGTTGAATTAGTACTTGATAATCTAAAACGGTCAAGATTCCATTCCCATTTGTTGGGATTAGTTCCTGCTCCTAATAGTTTTATAGTGTGTTGCCCTTTTGTTAAGAACACTTTGTTCGAAGCATTGAGAGGAATAAAGTTATCCCAGTTTCTATTATTTATTACATTATCTTTTGATACAGAAACATTATCAATAAAAAGTTCAATAGCTGTATTATTAATAGGAGTAGAAATATAGTAAGTCACATCAAAATTACCATTTTCTGGAATTGAAATGCTGTATTCTACCCAATCTCCAGTTTGATTGAAATTAGTTCCTCTTGTTCCATTTGTTGTGGTATATCTATTGACACCCTGAAAAGCACCTCCTGTGCGATCAAATGCTTCTGCTTCTATATCAATATTTGCTGTTGTTGGAGGGGGAGTTACAATAATTTCTGGTAAATCAAAAGGGTGTTGAACTCCTATGGCATTTATATCAGTAACTTGATATAGATTTTGACCAGCAGTTACAAAAAGGATATTTTTATTAACACCTCCAAAGGTACAATTTGTTGTGTTTTCGGGAAATAAAATTGTATTAATAGGAGCCCTCTGAGATCCATCAAAAACCTGTATTGTACGCTTAGCAGTTACATATAGTTTACCATCTGTATCCACTGCCATACCATCTGCTCCAGTGTTTTCTGAGTTGTCAGGAAGTTCTCCATATATGATTCTACTACTTAAAGCACCATTTTCTGAATCTATATTATATCTAAATATATACTTACTAGATGTATTATTTACATATAAAAATAATCCGTTAGGTGAAATAATTACTCCATTCGGTTTTCCATCTCTAAAATTGTCTTGCGCATTAATTATACCTGCATTATTACGATAGTATAATCTATTTTGTGGTTGTGAAGAACTTTCAAAATCAGGATCAGTAAAGTAGATTCCTCCTTTTTTATCGATACATAAATCATTAGGTCCGTTAAAACGGGATCCGTTAAAAGTATCAGCCAGAGTATCTAGAATAGTTCCATTTATTTGTCTTCTAGTTATTCTTCCTGAACCACCTTCGCAAACTAATAGATTAAAATTTTCATTAAACATCAACCCGTTTGGGCGATTGGTATTTGTAAACACATCTGAAAAAGTTTTAGTACTTAATCTATAAGAAACTACTTTACTAGATGGAATATCCGAAAAATAAATAATGTCTGTGCCATCCCAGACTGGCCCTTCAAGGAATTGAAATTGATTATTGCTTAATTTTTCTGGGGTTTGAGCAAATAAAAATGATAATGGCAACGATAGTATGATGACTATCAAGTTTTGGTTAAAAAAAGTTTTCATTCTGTTTGTGTTTTGGTTAAAAGAGTTTTTATAGTTACTACAAATATATAGCTAAAAAAGCTAATTCATAACCTAGTTTTAATATACAATATAGAAGGAGTGATATCAAGTTTGTTGGATAAATTATAAATTTATAGTAAGAATAAAGCTACATCTTTATTGTTTTAATTTATTTTTGTGTATTTTGTAGAATAAAATAGGATTTAATCTATTTTGATGAATGTAAGATATATGAGAAATTATTGGTTAACCTTTGTTTTAATACTCTGTGGCGGTACTATATGTTGTGCCCAAGAACAAATTATAGATAATATTTTATCCAAAATTGAAAAATTGTCAGATAGTACTACATTTGAAGAAGGTAGGAAAAAACTTAATGATTTAGTAGTTCAAAAAAAGTATGATACAGCATTATTATATACTAATGAATTTTTGAAAATTTCTAAAAAGATTGGATATGACAAAGGTACAGGACAGATATATACTCAAAGAGGTGATATTTATAATTTGATGGATGAAAGTGTCAAAACTTTTAGGAATTATGAGATGGCGGAGATTTATTTTAAAAAGATTGATTATACAAGAGGTTTAGCGGGTATCTATAATAATAGGTCCATTATTGAAGAATTAAGAGGTAATCTCGAAAAAAGCGCAAATCACTTATTAGAAGCAGTATATCACTACAAAATATTAGAAGATAGTATTGGTTTATCAAACGTGTATAATAATCTCGGAAATGTATACGCAGGACTTAGTGACTTTGAATCCGCAAAAAAATATTATCATGAATCTATTATTATCAAGAAAAAAAAGAAACTAAAGGGGATTGGTATTATGATGAATAATCTTGCATTAGTATTCATTAACGATAAAAATCCAGATAGTGCCAAGACTTTTTTATTAGAATCTTTAGAAATTGGTAAAAAGAATGATAATTTAAAAAGCGTAGCTCAATCATATAGTATTCTTGCAAAAGTTGCACTTTATAAAAAGGAATATGACAAGTCAAAACAATACTATGATTCTACCATGGCGACAGGAGAAAAAGCAGGGTGGAAAACTCTTATGATTAATGCAAAACAACAATTAGGGCTGATAGCGATTAAAACAAAAGAATATCCTAAAGCTAAAGAACTTTTAGCAACAACTCGTAAGGAATTTGCAGGCTTAGGTATGACACCATTATTACTTAAAAACTATAAATTTTCTGCCATGTTAGATTCTGCGAGAGGAGATTTTTCTAATGCATATGTATGGCAAAAACGCTATCAGGAATTGTCTAATAAAACCACCAGTGAAGCAACTGCTAGAAAAATTGAAAAAACAGAAGCTCTGTATAAATCAGAAATGGAACAACTTAGAATCATTGATGAACAAGAAAAAAGAGAACAACAGACCAAAATTGAATTATTTAAATACAGAGCACTTACTTATATTAGTTTAGCTATTCTTGTCATTATATTAATATTTATGACTTTAGTTATAAGAACCAGAAGAGAACGAAAAAGGTATATCAAAGAGCTTAATGAATCAAACCAGGTTAAGAATAAATTATTCTCTATTATTTCTCACGATCTTAAAAACGAGATACACGGTCTAGAGGGAAGTTTAAATTTAATGAAAGAAGATATAATTTCTACAGAAGAGTTTAGAGAAATAGTACCATTATTAGCTAATAAGACACATCAAACTTCTATTTTATTAAATAACTTACTAAACTGGTCAAAGTCACAATTAAAAGAGTTAAATGCTAAGCCAACTGCCTTTGATATTACAGAAGTAATCTGTAATAAATTCACCTTTTTTAAGTCTAAAGCAGAGAAAAAAGATATTAAATTAATTAATAACCTTGATCCTACAATGATTTTTGCCGATAAAGACATGTTTGGAATTGTAGCTCAGAATCTAATTGCAAATGCCATCAAATTCTGCAATCCAGGAGATACAATAGCATTACTTTCTAGAGAAAAAGAAGATGGTTATGAGATCTGTTTTAAAGATTCTGGTGTTGGGATCGATCCTGATCATATCCATAAGCTATTTGCAGAAGATACATTTACTACAGAAGGAACAAATAACGAAACAGGAACTGGTCTAGGTCTTAGGATTTGTAAAGAATTAGTAGAACTTAATAGAGGAAAAATTAGCGTAGAGAGCAAACTAGGAGAAGGAAGTACTTTTTGTATAGTACTCCCTAAAGCTGCTGCGTAATACGGGTTTAACCCGCCTTATGCCTTTAGAAAATCTATTCCATCTTTCAACTGCTGCAAACATTACCGTTTCACTATGTTTTTTAATCTAACCATAGCTAAAATTAAGAAAACATTAGTGTTTATTGCATTTGAAAGCTTATTGACGAAGTCCTAATACGTAAATCGGGAAATGTTGTTACCTTAAACTCAAAAAACATCTATTTTGTCACACTGAGCCTATCGAAGTGAAATCAAAAACGAAGGTTAGGATGGTTTTCGACAGGCTCAGACTGACAATGATAAAGCTTAACTTAACGACATTGGTAAATCGGGTTAAATGATGATAGAGGAAATTTATAACACCTTAGTTTTGATAAATTCTCCTCTGTGGAATGATATTTTTAGTGGATTTTTATAGTTTTTATTAACAGTATGAACAGGATTTGAAATTAATTATATTTCAAACAGATATACACCGGAAAATGATCACTATAGCCACCTTTATATTTTCTCCCAGCATAGGTTCTAAATGGATTTCCTTTATATCGCCCTTTATAGATTTTTAAGAAATCATCATCAAAAATATTAGCCTCTGAGAAACTGTGTTTATTGGATTCATATCTATGAAAATTAGGACTAAAAATAATCTGATCAAACAGATTCCATTGCCCTTTGTAGTTTAATGTGCCTCGATATCGAGTAAGCAGCCGTTCCATCGGATTATATAAATCCTGCTTCGTCAAATGCTTTTTTACACTAGCACTAGCGGGATCGTCATTAAAATCACCCATGACAATGATTTTGGCTTCGGGATCTTTAGTCGTGATTTGATCTATGATTTCCCTGTTTTTTTCGGCAGCAGCAATACGCTTATATTGAGTAAGGTCTGCACCGTCTCTACGCGATGGCCAATGATTTACAAGAATATGAATTTCTTCTCCCTGCAAGTTTCCAGTAACCCATAAGGTATCTCTGGTAAAATCTCGCTTGCCTTGTTGATCATAAACCAAAAGCGGAATACTCTCGGAGTGTGTTACTTCAAATAAGTCTTTTCGGAACAGTAAGCCGACATCAATCCCACGCTCATCTGGAGACTCGTAATGAATAACACCATACTTCTTATGAACTAGATGTTTGGTTTTTACCAAATCATCTAAAACCTTTTTGTTTTCTACTTCTGCTACGCCAACAATGGCAGGAGATTTACCAGTTTTGGCAAACCCAATATTAGAAATAGCGGTTCCGAGTTTAAATAGTTTCTTTTGGTATCTTTTTTTGTCCCATCGTTTCTGAGAATCAGGTAAAAAATCATTATCTAATGTCTTAGGATCATCTTTGGTATCAAATAGGTTCTCTAAATTGTAAAAAGCAACAGTATGTAGATTTGTCTGTTTTTTTACAAAATAAGGTTTTGGAGCCATTCTATAATTTTTTTAAAGGCCCAATGTACGAATTCAAATGGAGACAATATTGTACCTTTGTGGATTAATTGAACGAAACCAAGTATCGAATAAAAAAGTATTGATGTTAGAAAAGCAAAAAGCGGTATATGAAAAGGCGATTTTAATTGGAATTATCACTAGAAATCAGGATGAAGATAAATTAACTGAGTTTTTAGATGAATTAGAATTTCTTACCTATACAGCAGGAGGAAAGGTGATGAAACGTTTTACTCAAAAAATGGATGTTCCTAATTCTAAAACATTCATAGGGTCTGGTAAAATGGAAGAGGTATTGACATATGTAGAACAACATGATATTGGTACAGTTGTTTTTGATGATGAATTAACACCAGCACAACAAAGAAATATTGAAAAAATTCTAAAAGCCAAAATTATTGATCGCACCAATCTAATCTTGGATATTTTTGCGCAACGTGCACAAACCAGTTATGCTAGAACACAGGTAGAACTTGCACAATATCAATATCTCTTACCAAGGTTGACAGGGTTATGGACACATTTAGAGCGACAACGAGGAGGAATTGGGATGCGTGGTCCTGGAGAAACAGAAATAGAAACAGATCGTCGGATCGTTAGAGATCGTATCTCACTACTAAAGAAAAAACTACTTACCATCGATAAGCAGATGGCCACCCAACGCGGTAATCGAGGTAAATTAGTGAGAGTAGCACTAGTAGGTTATACCAATGTGGGTAAATCTACGCTGATGAATGTGATCGCCAAGAGTAAAGTATTTGCAGAGAATAAACTGTTTGCCACATTAGATACCACAGTGAGAAAAGTAGTGATTGGCAACCTTCCTTTTTTGCTAAGTGATACGGTAGGGTTTATCAGAAAATTGCCTACACAATTGGTAGAAAGTTTTAAAAGTACTTTGGATGAAGTGAGAGAAGCAGATTTGTTATTACACGTGGTAGATATCTCTCATCCACAGTTCGAAGATCATATAGATTCTGTGAATAAAATACTTGGAGAAATCGATAGTACAGATAAACCTACTATTATGGTGTTTAATAAAATAGATGCATACACCCACCAGACTATAGATGAAGACGATCTTGTTACCGAAAAAACCAAAGTTCACTACACATTAGAAGAGTGGAAACAAACTTGGATGAATACGATTGGAGACAATGCTTTATTTATCTCAGCGATCCAAAAAGAAAATATAGAAACTTTTAGAAAAAGAGTATATCAAGAAGTAAGAGAAATACACGTAACACGTTTTCCTTATAATAATTTCTTATACCCAGAGATTGTAGAGGAGTAATACAGGTCTAAAACCCGTAATTAAGTCCTAACCCTATCACCTCTCTAATCTGGAACGCAGAGGTGGCATTATCATCATAGATTGCCTGAAAAGCAAAACTACCGGAGATATATTTATTAACTACTAGATTTAAGTTTAGTGTATAATCAATATCTACATTTGCAGGATCTTCGATATAATTAGAATATAAACTAAGAAGTTGTTCCATAGTCACATTTTTAAAAATAGTGAATTTTGAATAAGCTGCAATAGAACCACCAAACTCAAAACGAGAACTTTTACCTGCATCTACCCCAAAATAATCTCCATCTACATAATCAGGTCCAGAAGTAAACTGATCATCTACAAAGATCATACGAGAGGTCAAAGGAGCAATATTAAGGTTAAGATTATCACTTTTTTTCCAGAGAAGCCCTGGACCAATCTGTAAGAAGGCAGGGGAAAAGAAATGGGTCTCTTCTGTACGTATGGTCTCATCGGTGTCAGGGTCTTTACTAAAACGGTATCCTTTAGCAAACTGTGATCTAAAATTGACAAATAATGAGTAGTTCCAATAACTAGCACCAATGCTTTGCCCTAGTCGGGTATTAAATTCTATTCTATCAGTAGTTTTACGAGCAAAATTTTCTCCTTTTAAAAAAGTAACGCCATAGTCGGCTAAAATTCTATTATCCCACGTCAGACTTTTTCTTTTGTAATTAAACTCATAATTAAGCGTAGTATTTCCTGCAATATTAGAGGTACCTCCACCTTGCCAGTCAAAATTAAAAGCAGATTGATTAAAAAACAAAGAAAATTTCCCAAACTTATTCCAACCTTCTTTCACCTTTTTAACAGGCTTTGGGCTTAATTTTTTTAATACATCTTTTAGTACAATTATATTAAGTTCATTAGGTGTTTTGCTCAGAAGACTGTCAACAGCTCTAGTTAAATCAACTTGTATAGAGTCCAATTGTTTGACTTCTTTCTTTTCTTGAGAAAAATTCTTTTGGATAAAAAATAGTAAGAAAAATAAAAACACAAGTTTTTTCATAGATACAATATCCGATACCATTAATATGCAAATATACTTGATCCTCTTATGTTATTAAAAAATGCTTGTAAAAGAGTTATAGGTTATTTGTAGTATAATTCTGCTTTTAGTGAACTACGATAACAAATAAGCAATATATTTTTCTTGATAAAAGCGAAAAATTTTCATATTATTTTGACACATAAAATCCGTACATTGGATTCGTTTATAATTAAAAATAACGATGATGTTCAATAAGTTAAGAATGTATATATACATATCGATAATTTCATTTTTTGTGATGACACCTTGCTTCTCAGCAACACAATCAGAGACATCGGTGCTAGTTGTACGTGGCGGACATTCGTATGATACGCCAGAGTTTGAGGAGATGTGCTTAAGCTTAGAAGGAATCAAGGTTGACCTCGTACTCACTGCTCACATGGAAAGTATGACTGCGACAGAAATTAATCAGCGATATGATGCGATATTGTTTCTTAATCAAAATAAGCATTACACAACATATGATTGGAATAGGAAGCAGTATATGGATCTAACTCGATTAGGCATTGGCATGGTTTTTTTACATTTTACTCTTTCTTCTCAACCAGAATGGGATGAGTATCACGACTTGGTGGGTGGGAAATGGTTTCTAAAAAATTATACAGAAGACAAAAAATTGCATTCAACATATTTTACAGAGATGACTCGCGATATCGTGGTGCTGGATACTGATCACCCTGTAACGAAAAATATAGAGGATTTTACATTGACCGATGCTTTTTACGGAAATATTTACATTGCACCCGATGTGCACCCGTTGTTGGGCACCAATCATCCAGATGTTTCTCAGACGATTGCTTGGACCCATCAGTATAATACCTCAAAAGTAGTATATATAATGCCTGGATTCACTAAAGACTCTTATCAGAATATATCGTATCAAAAACTGATTGCAAATGCACTAAAGTATGTTGGACACCCAACAGAATAGTTCTGGTATAAAAAGAAAACCCTGCTTTATGTTACTAAAACAGGATTTCCTATAATTGATGGTTAGTATTATTTTTTATAGTACTTAGAAAGCATAACTCAATCCAAGATTCCAGAAAGATTGTAATTCGTTATCCGTATTTTCTAAAGTACGTGTAGTTACAGGAGGAGTTAACAAAGCATCCTGAGCTAATCCAAAATTAAAGGCTTCTTGCTTATTGCTTCTTAAACCAAAATCAAAACCTACACCAATAGATTTCCATAGTGTGTAAGAGAACGAGTTGGTCCAAGTCCAGTTAGAGTAATCACCATCTTCATAACTTAAGAAAGCAGAAAGATTAGTTTTAAAGTTGATAGCACCTAATTGACGTGTATAATCTGCTACAATCTTAGCTCCTAATGAAGATTCATATTCTGAAGAACCTTTACTAAATACAAAATTGTAATTCAGAGGATGCACCACTACTATTAAGTTTTCAATCGGTGTCCAAGTGATACCTACACCAAGATCTAAGTATCCAGGATCATTAAAATTATTTAAAATCGTAGTTCTGTATTCTCCTAGAGCCGATACTGCTATTGTTTTACTTAGCTTATATCCGTATAAAGAAGTAACAGTAAATACATCCGTAGCTTCTCTAAAACTATCATCATCTGTTTGATCATCTCTATCGTTTAGTTTTACCCAAGCTAGATTAACCAAGGCGCTATTTCTCCAGAAATATTTTTCCTGCAATAAATTGGCATATGCATTGACTGTCACACCAATGGTTCCAGCGTCGTTGTTAGGAATTCCCTGAGAAAACCAATTATTAAATCCTGAAAGACTACCACCAATGGTACCAAAAGCACCTATCTTCCAACCAGGTAATGCGTCTATTTGTGCTTGTAGTGCATCAACTCTTCCTTGGATAGCTGTGATAGAATCTTTTTTTACTGCTTGATCTTTTTTTAGTTCTTCTTCTGTCTGAGCGGTTACTATAGTTGCTCCAAACAAAAGTGCTGTTACTAAAACTAATTTCTTAATCATTTTTATAGGTTTAAATTGTTTGTTTACGTCTGCATAACAATAAATGTTTTCAGACTTTATAGATTGTAGTACAAATTTAAACTAATCAGTATTCGGAGAATAGTAAAGCATTTATCTTCTTGTTTTTTTTCGACAAAGAACAGTTTTATACGACAAAAACATCTTTTTATGACAAAAACGACAAAAAACAGTTTTTAAGCAACATCCATTTTTTAACGCTTTGCAATCGTATTGTTAAGAGTTATAAAATCAAATGTTAAGGGATATAGTGTTTTATAAAATTACATTTTAGTTTGTTATAAGTGCCAACTACACAATTTATTTTCTTTTATAAATTGGTACGGAAGAACAAGCTTCACCGTACATAATATTTTTGGCGATGGGTTGTAATTTTTGGATCAATTCTATATAAGCACTTTCAGGAACAGGTTTATTAGCACATCCCTTTATGATCATGAATTTATCTTGATACGGGGAGGTATCTAAATTCTGTATGATATTCGAATACAGAAGGGTTTCTAAATTCTCTAAAGTACCAACGACTACTTTTTTTGCAAAAGGGATCAAATAACTTGAGAGCAATAGGTATGCCCAACCAGGGATAATAGCATCTGTCGAGCAGTACAATGCCACATATGTATTTTGATATTGACTCCAATTGTGATCAGACACTTGTTTTCTAAATTCTTTTTCGCGGAGAATCAGACCTTCATAAAGCCAGTTTTGGATATCAAACACTATTCGTTTCCCATCTGGATAATAGTCTTCTAGATCAAAAGTGATTAGATTTTTATTATCAGCAACTCTATTAATGATTTCTTCTGCCATAAAAATGGTATTACAACATTCCTAATTCTAATTTAGCCTCTTCGCTCATTAAATCTTGTGTCCAGGTAGGATCGAAAGTAAGCTCTAGTTCCACATCATTGACAGCATCTAATGATTTTACTTTTTCTCGTACTTCTTCAGGTAATGATTCTGCTACCGGACAATTGGGTGAAGTGAGGGTCATCAGAATTTTTACATCATAGTCCTCATTGACAAATACGTCATAGATCAACCCTAGTTCATATATGTCTACAGGGATTTCGGGATCGTAAATCGTTTTGAGCACTCTTACAATTTTTTCTCCAAGTTCGGCAGTATCTATATTTGGATCACTCATACTCTTTTTTTAGTCGATAAAAGGAGTCGAACCTTGACAGGTAACGACACGTTAATTTAATTGTGTTTGGTATGCAATGGCATACATTTTTAATTGCTTGATCATACTCACTAAACCGTTTGCTCTAGTAGGTGATAAATGTTCTTTTAATCCTATTTTATCAATAAAATTAGTATCTGCATCAATGATGGCTTTGGGATGTTGTCCAGAGAAAACACGAATCAAGATTGCAATAATACCTTTGGTTATAATTGCATCACTATCTGCGGTAAATTCTATTTTGTCATTATCCATTACAGCATGAACCCATACTTTACTTTGGCATCCTTTTATAATATTCTCATCGATTTTATGCTTTTCATCAATCAATGGAAGTGATTTTCCTAATTCAATCATATATTCATAACGCTGCATCCAATCATCAAACATACTAAATTCATCAACGATTTCTTCCTGAATTTCTTGTATAGTCATATCTGTACAATTTTCTACAAAAATACAATAACAATACTTCCTATTCAATACTTTCTACTAATGATAGTATATGATTTACTAATAGTTTTATTTCTTTGGGTGGATTGCCGTGATCAAAACTAACAGAAGTATATGTTTTATTAGTAGTACTAATTTTTAGTTGTCCGTGCGGCGCTCCATCAAAACTTCTTTTTTTACTTGGTGCTTTTAGTTTATTTATAGTTTGTATATCTATTTTTTTTATAGCAGAAAGAAGATAACTCCAATCGTTTTGACTGCAGCTTTTAGACACCATATTTTCTAGGCTCCTATCCTTGAACAATGTAATAAGGGATTTATTTATTTTAGTGTTTAAAAAATAACCTCTAGAAACTGCTTGATACTCAACATCAATAATATTTGGTGATTCTAGATTATTTTGTGCTCTGGGTTGTTTTTTTTCTTTAGAAAGTATTTTTACTAATTTATATTGTAATGATGATGCATCAGCCAGAGGGTTTTCAATTTTTTTTATGGCAACTTCAATCTGATAAGCATATCCTTCTTCATACTCAAAACCTTCTATTGAATCATAGAAAAATTGCCATGATGCTTCTGGACTCTCTTTAATTAACATGCATTTTTGTGCCCCGACTCCTTGACAATCTTTTGTATAAGATGCGAGATATATTTTTTTGGTCTCTTGACATGAAGCACTCAAAAAAATAAAACTGATAATTAATACAATGTTATTCATTATATAAAACATTTTACTAAAGATACTTTATTCCTTTATAAAACCTTCTCTAAAACCTCCTTCAGTAAATACTGCTCTCATTCTTTCCATTTGTCCATCTGTAAATAGATGCATACATGCATCATCTACATAGTCCATATAATTCATGGTCATATCATTAGAATTACAATGAACTATTGGGTATTGAGGGCATCCATAATTAGGGGTGTCCGAAAAAGGAGTATCAGCTACAAAATCATCCTTAGAACAATTCCCATCTCCCCATATATGACGTAAATTAAGCCAATGACCTACTTCATGTGTTGTAGTTCTTCCTTTATCAAAAGGAGCTTTTACATTGCCTTCTGTACCAAAATATTGAGGAGTTATTACAATCCCATCTGTAGCAGCACTATCACCAGGAAACTGTGCATAGCCCAAAATTCCTCCTCCAATAGTGCAAATCCAAATGTTAAGATATCTGGAAGAATCTATCACATCTGAACCTCCGTTTGAGGAAAACTTCATCTGATCATCTGTACCCCAAGTTTTTCTAGTAGTAGGAACTCTAATGATAGAATCTAACTCGAATTGAATTTTACTATCAGCTGACAGTGTTAAAAATTCTTCTGGAATTTGGTCAATGTCCGTATTTGTTTTGCTGAAATCTTTGTTAAGGACATCCATCTGAGATTGTATCTGATCAGTGCTAATGTTATCATTTTCATCACTATAAATAACATGTACGATTGTAGGGATTGTTATAGTATCCGTATCTTTAATTTTGCCCTGCCTTCTTAATTTGATAAAATCCTGACATTTTTCTTCGATTTTTTCCATTCTTGATCTTAAGTCAGGTGTTTTGGCAAGGTGTTTTTCCAATACATTCATCGTATGGCACCTTCTAATTGTATCCCTATTAGTTACCCCCTGATTTTTAACGGCATCTTTGGGTGTTGTAACTTTTTTATCTTCTTTCTTTTGATCTATACAACTAGATCCTAATCCTAAAGAAAAAACAATAGTAATTATCAATATGATATTATTATTTTTCATTGGCTTTTTATATTGCTTTCTGGTATACTACCATTTCCAACTTAAACCCGCTTTATGCAATAGAAAATTTATTGCATCTACAAGCTTCATCACAACCTTCTATGAATGTGGGTTTACGTTGACCTGTCATTAGTATATTAAGAAACGAAGAAGGGAAGACAAATATTTTAAACTTTAACAACCAGCTATTATATTTAACAAATTGAATATCAATTTGTTAAATGTGTATTAAAACGATATTTTCGAGTACTATAGTATCTTTTTTTAAGAATTAGCTTAGCATCATTTTAGCTTTTTTAACAGCTTTTACCAAAATGTCTATTTCTTCTTTGGTATTGTAGAAAGAAAATGAAGCACGGATCGTACCTGGAATTTGATAAAAATCCATAATAGGCTGTGCACAATGGTGCCCTGTACGTACCGCAACTCCCATTTTATCCAAAATAGTACCTACATCATATGGGTGGATATTTTCGATATTAAAAGAAATCACTGAAGTTTTGTTTTTGGAAGTCCCATAAATTTTTAACCCTTCAATCTCCAATAATTTTGCAGTTCCATAATCTAGTAATTCATTTTCATAGTCTGCAATGGCATCAAACCCGATCGTATTCATGTAATCCAGTGCAACTCCAAAAGCAATACCTCCACATATATCAGGTGTTCCTGCTTCGAACTTGTGTGGTAGTCCTGCATAGGTCGTTTTTTCAAAAGTAACTTGATCGATCATTTCTCCTCCTCCTTGATAAGGAGGTAGGCTGTTTAACCAATTTTCTTTTCCATATAATACTCCAACTCCTGTAGGTCCGCAAAGTTTATGTGCAGATGCAACATAGAAATCGACATCTAATGCCTGTACATCAGGTTTAATATGTGGACATGATTGTGCTCCATCTATCAAAACCGAAGCACCTACAGCATGTGCTTTTTCTATAATTTTTTCGATCGGATTAATTGTACCTAAAGCATTGGAAATATGATTGGTAAATACGAGTTTAGTTTTATCACAAAGTAATTGATCGTAGATATCCATTCGCAATTCTCCTTCTTCGTTCATGGGGATTACCTTAAGAATTGCTCCTGTTCTTTCACATAGCATTTGCCAAGGCACAATATTAGAATGATGTTCTAAGGCAGAAACAATAATTTCATCCCCTTTAGAAAGTAAATTTGAGAAGCCTGTCGCCACTATATTAATGCTATGCGTGGCACCAGAAGTTAGAATGATTTCGTGACTGTATTTCGCATTAAAATGCTGTTGTACTTTTTTTCGAGCGATCTCATAAGCATCTGTAGCTTCTTGGGATAAGGTATGTACACCACGATGAATATTGGCATTGTAATTACTGTAATACTCTACGATGGCATCAATTACTATTTGGGGTGTTTGCGAAGTAGCCGCATTATCAAAATATACTAAAGGACTTCCATTTACTTTTCTTTTAAGAATGGGAAAATCTTCTCGTATTTTTTGTACATCTAACATATCAATTTCTTTCTGCAAAAATAGGAACTATTTCTAAGTGATATTGTTTATTTTTAAACGATTTAACTCTTTAACTCATGAAACGATTTATAAAGATCCTGAAAGTGGCAGGTATTGGAATTATAGTAGTTGTATTGTGTGCTGCTTTATGGAATTACCCCAAATTAACGGTACTTACTGGATATTCTGCTAAGAATATGGCTTCTTCTGTTTTTGTTGGTAATCGCAGCTATGAATTTACAGATGCTCATGACAATGATTTTGCTCCCGTTAATCTAGCAGATGATGAAATTTATCTAGAAGAAAAAGCTGCGATTGCTTCTGTTTTTGGATTAAAGGAAAGAAAAGCCATTTACAGAAAAGGGGTAGGAAGTGTATTGATAGATGATGATTTTGATATTAATGCCCCCTATTTGATACCTAATAGAACTAAAAGTAAAACAAATTTGCCTTTTCCATATGGTGATTTGCCACAAAAAGATACTTTATTTTCTGAAATTGATCCAGATCTTTTGAAGAAAGGAGTTGCTTTTGGTTTTGAAAACATAGATGTAAGCAGAACTCGAGCGGTATTGGTAGTATACAAGAATCAAATTATTGCAGAACAATATGAAGAAGGGTATGATAGTACATCCATGTTTTTGGGCTGGTCTATGACTAAAAGTGTACTAGCTACATTATTTGGTATTTTGGAGTTTGAAGGAAAAATTGATTTGAATCAAAAAGCTGGAATCAAAAATTGGGAAGGAGATGACAGAAATAAGATTACAATCGATCATTTACTACATATGAACAGTGGATTGGAGTGGGATGAAAATTATGCAAGCTTATCCGATGTTAATAAAATGCTTTTTGAAGCTCGGGATATGACACTGTCACAAGCAAAAAAAGAATTAGTAGCATCACCTAATGAAGTATGGAATTATTCTTCGGGGACTACGAATCTTTTATCCGGTATTTTACGAAAACAATTTGCTAATGATCAAGAATATCTTGACTTTCCGTATAAGGCATTAATAGACAGGATTGGTATGCATAGTATGCTGATAGAAACTGATATGAGTGGCAATTATGTAGGATCTTCCTATTGTTGGGGTACTGCTATAGATTGGGCTAAATTAGGAGTATTATATCTCAATGAAGGGAATTGGAATGGTGATCAGGTTTTCGATTCTAAATGGGTAAAATATGTGCGTACTCCCGCACCAAATTCTGAGGAAAAATATGGCGGTCATTTTTGGTTAAATACTGGAGGATATTTTCCTGATGCTCCCAGAGATATGTTTTCTTTGAATGGATTTCAGGGGCAACGGATTTTTATTATTCCTTCTAAAGATCTGATAATCGTTCGTTTTGGCTTGGCAGGAGAAGCAAGTTTTGATTTTAATACATTTATAAAGAGAATTGTAACTGCAATAGAATAGAAAACAGTGTAAATTTTTTTCAGTTTTCGAAACACCTCTACCTATAGGAAAAGTAGGTAATAATACCCTTTTATACCACTTGGATTATAAAATAATTTCTCTTCCCTCGCTGTAATACTATAAACATATCATTAATAAGGTCTTGAGCGGTAATGGTGTATCCTTCTCGTACTTTTTCTTT
Organism: uncultured Aquimarina sp.; assembly: GCA_947493495.1. Taxonomy (GTDB): domain Bacteria; phylum Bacteroidota; class Bacteroidia; order Flavobacteriales; family Flavobacteriaceae; genus Aquimarina. The sequence goes on along the minus strand of CANLRN010000004.1, from coordinate 83,620 downwards.
GTTTACCGAAATAGAATTTTCTTTAATTGCACGTCTAGCTTCGCCATTGGACTTAAGAAAAGCTGTTTGCTCTGCCAATGCACCAATAACATCAAGCCCGGCATCAATGAGATCTCTAGAAACTTCTGCTTGAGGGACTCCATCAAATATATCCAGAAAAGTAGCTTTGTCTAATGTCTTTAGATCCTGAGAAGTAGATTTTCCGAAGAGGATATTAGACGCTTTGATCGCATTATCCAGATCCTCCTGAGAATGTACCATAATAGTAATCTCGTCTGCTAATTTTTTTTGTAAAACTCTTGTATGGGGAGCTTCATTATGAGTAGTAATTAGAACATCGATTTCCTCTTGTGTAAGAAATGTAAAGATTTTAATATATTTCTCAGCATCCTCATCGCTAGTATTTAGCCAATATTGGTAGAATTTATAAGGTGAGGTACGCTGAGCATCTAGCCATACATTTCCTCCTTCAGATTTTCCGAATTTAGAACCATCAGACTTAGTAATTAATGGGCATGTCAGCGCATATCCTTTTCCTCCACCAATGCGTCGAATCAGTTCTGTACCTGTAGTAATATTACCCCATTGGTCACTACCACCCATCTGTAATGTACAATTGTGATCTCTATATAGGTGTAAAAAATCATATCCTTGTACCAACTGGTAAGTGAACTCTGTAAATGACATCCCATCAGTAGAGTCTGATGAGATTCTATTCTTTACAGAGTCTTTTGCCATCATATAGTTTACAGTAATATGCTTCCCAACATCTCGGATAAAATCTAGGAATGAAAAATCTTTCATCCAGTCATAGTTATTGACTAATACTGCAGCATTGGTGGCATTATTCTCGAAATCTAAAAACTGTGCCAATTGTTTTTTAATTGCCTCTTGGTTATGGCGTAATGTTTTTTCATCTAATAAGTTACGCTCTGCAGATTTACCAGAAGGATCTCCAATCATTCCTGTAGCCCCTCCAACCAGTGCATATGGCTTATGTCCAGCTCTTTGATAATGTGCTAATAACATAATAGGAACCAAATTGCCAATATGCAATGAATCTGCTGTAGGGTCAAAACCTATATATGCAGCTCTCATTTGCTCCATGAGATATTCTTCTGTGCCTGGCATGGCATCATGCAACATCCCTCTCCATTTAAGTTCTTCTATAAAATTTACTGCCATGGTATCTGTGTACTATTAAAAACGCGACAAAGATAAAAATATGGATAACATACAGCTATGAAAAGCGCTATAAAAATTGATACTAACAATCGAAATGACGAATGGTGAATTCTATTTACCAAGTCGTAGATAGCATGCTAACATTCAGAAAATCTTCATAATAAATTGACTAGAAAACATAAATGTAAATTATTTTATTCATATTAAACATTTTTACTATTTTTGAATAAAATAATTTACATTTTGAAATCACAAATAAAAATAATTGAGGTTCAACATAAGATAGGTAAAGTCATAGAGTATTGTCGAAAAAGGGAAAAATTAACACAAGAAGAACTAGCCGAACGGATTGGTTCTTCCAGACCGACTATTTCGAATATAGAGAATGGAAAAGTTGCCAATACAAATAGTATCCTAAAAATCTTCAAGTACTTTGATATTTTACAAGATCTGGATGCTTTTTATGAGTCTTTATTAAAGAGACTAGAAGAAGAAAAAGGAGTAAAAGAGATAAATTTCTATGAATAAAGATGTAGAATCTATAAAGGTATTTATTTTTAGCATTGAAGTTGGCACACTAGCATATGATAAAACAAGAGCAATTAGCTATTTTCAATACAACAACGATTATTTGGCATCGGGTCTTTATAAGAATATCTTTCCTTTTATCCTTCAGAGAATAGGGCAGACACAAGTTTTTAGAGAATTTCAGGAATATACTTTTAGAGGGATACCTCCTGTGTTTGCCGATTCATTACCCGATGATTTTGGGAATCAAATTTTTAACAGATGGGTCAAAGAAAAAGGAATCGACAAAAAAGAACTCTCACCAATCCTTCAATTGGCCTATGTATCCAATAGAGGTATGGGAGCACTAGAGTATTTTCCTGGAAAGAAATTACCTAAAGCCACAAAAATCAATCTCAATGTTATTGTAGATGTATTGAAACAAGTACTAGATGTAAAACTAGACCAAAAAGAAGTAGAACTTAATGATTTAGGGTTGCTCAATATATTCAAAATAGGCACTAGTGCAGGTGGAGCCAGACCCAAAGTAATTGTTAGTGAACATAAAAAAAAGGGAACGCTGTTAGCTGGAGACCTGGAATACAATGATTCCTATAATCATTATCTGGTTAAACTTGGAATGGGAACGGATGGCTACTCTAGAGAACTTGTAGAATATGGGTATTATCAATTGGCTTGTGAATCAGGATTACACATGATGCTTTCGAAAATGATCGATGGAAAACATTTTGCTACACTTCGTTATGATCGCATAGATGGAGAAAAAAAACATGTGCTAACTGCTACTGGAATTAGTGGCTATAATTTCCAGAATCCAGAGGTATCAAGTTATGAAAATGTTTTTGAAATTGCCCATAACTTAAATCTACCATCGGCGGATATGGATGCACTTTATAGAAGAATGGTATTTAATTATGTTTTTCATAATACAGATGATCATCTAAAGAATCATTCTTTTATTTACGAGAAAGAAAGTGATCGTTGGCGTATCGCCCCTTCTTATGATATCAATTTTGCATTGAACGCACTAGCAAAATGGTCTGATGCACCGCATAGTTTAAGCCTTAACGGAAAACGAAACAATATTACCAAGAGTGATCTATTACTACTCGCTAAAAGCTATTCAATCAAGAGACCTAAAAAGATCATTGAAGAAATCTGTTCTAGCATTCCTCGATGGAAAGATATTGCACTAAATTTGGATATTCCAAAACAAGTGTATCAGTCTATTGCTGATGAATTTAAGGATTTGGATAGAATTTAGATACATCAATTTTTCAACGACTTTAGAGATTTTTATAAAAAAATAGTTGGAATTTTAAATTTATATTCTACATTTGTAGAATTAATTCTAATAATGTAGAGTAATGCAGTTATCCAAAGCAGAAGAACAGTTAATGAAATATCTATGGAAACTAGAGAAAGCTTTTATGAAAGACCTACTCGATGCTTTTCCAGAACCTAAACCTGCAACTACTACAGTAGCTACATTGCTTAAAAGAATGACAGATAAAGGTTTTATAAATTACACCTTATACGGAAAATCTAGAGAATATTATCCTTTGGTAAAAAAGACGGATTACTTCTCTAAGCATGTAAATGGGTTGATCAAGAATTTTTTTAACAACTCTGCTTCGCAATTTGCATCGTTTTTTACTTCTGAAACAGACCTCTCTACTTCAGAATTAGAAGAACTTAAAAAGATTGTAGATCAAGAACTTTTAAAAAAACAAAAATGATACTGTATATACTAAAATCATCTCTTTGTTTACTGCTTTTATGGGCATTCTATAAGTTGTTTTTAGAAAAAGAAAACATTCATTATATAAAAAGATTTTATCTTCTTTTTAGTTTGGTTTTTGCATTCCTTATACCGTTCATTACGTTTACTTATGAGATTGAAGTACCTGCTCAATCAGAAGTAGTCTTAGATATAACAACTCCTCTACTCGTACAAACTGATGAGGTAATAATAGAAGAGCCTGTTGATTATTTGCCTTCTATTTTGTGGAGCTTGTATGGAATAGGGCTGTTAATTTTTGGGTTTCGATTTATCCGAAATATAAAGCATATTTCTAGAAAAATAAGAACAAGTGAACATCTAGAAGAAGCATCTCATATCAATGTATTAATCAATACCACTGTTATACCGCATACATTTCTTGACTATATTTTTGTCTCTAAAAAAGAGTTTCAAGAAAAAAATATCCCTGAAGAAGTATTACTTCATGAAAAAACACATGTACTACAAAAACATACACTAGATATACTGTTTGTAGAGGTATTACAAGTTATTTTTTGGTTTAATCCTTTATTTATTTTTATGAAAAAATCTATAAAATTAAACCATGAATTTCTTGCAGACCAAAACGTATTGAAACAACATTTTTCAATACAAAAGTATGTTGATTTACTCCTTACTTACCCTAACAGCCCTAATCAAGCTGTAGTATCGAGTCCTATTAATTATTCATTAACCAAAAAACGATTACAGATGATGACAAAAGAATTTTCAAAGAAAAGAGTTACCTTAAAATTAATGGCTTTAGTACCTCTCTTAGTAGTATGCTTGCTATTTTTTAATAATGAGATTGTAGCCAAAGAAGTCACTATAACACCTACTGAGACTACTTATCTAAAAAAAGCGTCCTTAGTATTGCAAGACGAGGAAAAAAATAATAGTATCGATGAGAGTCAGCAAACTATTCAGGATGGAGTTACTGTAACAGAATTGGAAGAATATAATCGCTGGGCAACAGAATTTAAGCGTAAACAAAAAGAAGAAAAAGGTTTTACTGTTTCTAGTAATGAGGTGGAAAAAATGAGAACTATATATCTAGCAATGACATCTGCACAAAAAAAACAAACAGAAAAATTTCCTGAAATACTGCCCCCTCGACCAGCAAAGGTTTCAAAAGTCAATAAACTAGAAAAAAGAATTATTCCGACTCCTCCCTCAGCGCCAGAACCTCCAAAGGATGTTCCAGATGTACGAGATATTGATATCAATATAGAAGAAGAGGTCGAAACACGTATAGAAGAAATGATGGCCATACGAGAAGAGGCTCAAATTAGAGAGATGGAAGCGATGAAAGAAGCCGAATTACAAAGAGATATTGCTATGGAAGAAGCTGAATTAGCGCAAGAAGAAGCTAATATCCATGCAGAGCTATTAGCAAGGAAAGCGAATAGAAAAACCGAAATTAAATCAAAGAGAACAGCAATAAAAGCTCAATTGGAACCTCGAAAAGCTGCTGCGAAAGCTGCAAGAGATGCGCGAAGAGCGGAAATTGAGGCCAAAAGAGCAGCAATAAAAGCCCAATTAGAACCTCGAAAGGCTGCTATAGAAGCTAAAAGAAGAGCTGTAATGGATGCAAGAAAAGAAGCTATCAAAGCTCATCAAGAAGCTTATAAAGTTGCTATGATTGCTAGAAAAGAAGCCATAAGATCTAGGCCAAAACCAGTTCCACATTCAGAATTAATAAGAAAAATGGATACAGATGGAACAGAGTTTTATTATAAAGGAAAACGTATTTCTTATAAAGAAGCAAAAAGGATAATGGAAACTTCTAATAACTTATCTATCAATACCAAAACCAAAAATGGTAAAACTAAAGTTAAGATCAAGAATTAGAAAACAGCAAATCTATTTTCAAATTACAACGAATAAAGTAAAAAATTAGCTAAAGCCTCACATTTGTGAGGCTTTTTATGCAACATTTAGTTGCTAATCAGCGTTCTATAAATATCAATCAAAAACCCTTAGATAATGATTAAACGTTTTTTTATCCTCTGCTCTGGAGCAGATGGAGTTATTTTAGATAATTGTTCCAATGGAGAACAAAATAAATATGCAGGTATTGGTGCTACCGTATTCTTTACTGCGATTATGGCTTTTATAGCAGCAAGCTATGCCTTGTATACTGTCTTTGACAACTATTTTACCGCAGTTTTCTTCGGAATTGTTTGGGGACTATTAATCTTTAATCTAGACCGATTTATAGTGTCTACTATAAAAAAGAAAGATAGTTTTTTAGATGAATTCTTACAGGCATCTCCAAGAATTATTCTCGCAGTAATTATTGCTATTGTAATATCGAAACCCCTAGAACTAAAGATTTTTGAAAAAGAAATTGATCGTGTTTTATTAGAACAAAAAAATGATTTCACTCTAGCCAATCAAGAGCAAATAGCGACACAGTATACTCCCACAGTAACAGCAATTGAGGAGGAAATCACATCATTAAAAGAAGAGGTTATTGCCAAAGAAACTGAAGTAAATAACTTGTATGAAACCTATATCGCTGAAGCAGAAGGTCGAAAAGGAACTGAGATAGTGGGAAAAGGTCCAGTTTATAAGGAAAAAAGAGAAAAACACGATGCAATGTTGGCAGAATTGGTTGAAGTAAAGAAAACAAATGCAGAAAAAATTACAGCTCTGGAAACACAAAAGGTAGAATTGGCAACTGCATATGACAAGCAAGTGAATGATTCACAACCAATTATTGATAATTTTGATGGGTTAATGGCTCGAGTAAATGCACTAAATGAATTGCCTTGGCTTCCTTCATTTTTTATCTTTTTGTTGTTTTTAGCTATTGAAACATCTCCTATTTTTGCAAAATTATTATCCCCAAAAGGAGAATATGATTTTAAATTAGAAGATCTAGAAGGAGAAATAAAAACGTGGACCGCCCAGAAAGCAGATCAGCGTAAAATTTTACTAGAAACAGATCATATTATTAATGATAGAGTATACGGAGATATCTCAGAAGAAGATGAGTTGTATCAGTATAAAAAGAAAATTGCTAGAGAATTGATGCAGAAACAACAAGATGCGTTTTATAAAAAGCAAACAGGTATTTTGTAATTAATTTGGTATTACTTCTGAAAAACTATACAATGCCCATTTTTTGAAGTAAAAAAGAAGCATTCATATTTTGGCAAATCCCATCTTTAAATGTATAATCAAAAAAGAGTTCATCATTTATGATTTGTGCATCAAAGAATTTATTTTTTACTTGGTCTAAATCAGATGCGATTTCGCATAAGCTAAGATCGTGAGTTGCAATAATCCCAGTAGCTTTAGCACGAACCAGTTTCTGGACAAATTTTCGAGAACCTGCGGCTTTATCTTTGCTATTAGTTCCTTTTAGGATTTCATCCAAAATGATAAAGTATTCATCAGTATGCAGTGCTTCTACAATTTGTTTAAGTTGTGTCAATTCTGAAAAGAAATAGGAGGCATCATCACTTAACGAATCTGAAGTCCGCATACTAGTAATTAATTTGGTGGGTCTATACGTGCAGGATGCTGCACAAATGGGTAACCCAATATTAGACATCACAATCTGGAGTGCCACTGTTCTAAGAAATGTGCTTTTACCAGCCATATTAGCTCCTGTAATGATAAAAAACTGATCTTTTTGGATTGTAATATCATTGTCTATACGTTTAGTAGGATTTAACATAGGATGGCCTAAATCTTTTGCAGTAAGGACGGTATTTTTCTCAGTTAATTCTGGATACACATATGTAGGATTATTGAAAGCAAAATTACCTAGCGAATTGTAGGCGTCAAAAAAAGCTATGATCTCAAACCATTGCTCTACTTTATGGTGATGAGCAGCAATCCATTGCTCAATACGATAACATTGTATGATATCCCATAGAAAAAGCCCATTAGCAATTACACCAAATAACATATTATTACGTTGATCAAATGCATCTAGGATTTTGGCAAACTTTTTTAATAGTAATGATGCTTTTTCCATATCATTACTAACATCTTGTTGCTTTTCTTTCAGAAGCTCAGAATCAAAAGTACTAGTCTCAATACGATCCACTAATTTGTAGTATTGTTCGAAAGTGTCTTTTACTTTATTGGACTGACTGTACAAGGCATTTATTTTTTTTAGTTGAGACCCTGTAATTCCTAAACCTATAAAAAACCACATCAGAAACATTTGGAAACTAATGGCCTCTATAAATACTAAAACGAGTAATACTAAAGAAATAATAGAAACAATTGTAGGAAGTATTTTCATGATTTTAGGGATAAATGGCACATAGCTCTGTAACCATTTGCGGATGGTAGCTACAGACACAGAAACATCCACTAGTGAGGCAATGGCACTAAATTCTTGTCGCCATTCTGCTAGTTTGGATATATTCTTTATAGCATTTTGCTTCTGTCTTATTTGTTTAATATTATTACTTCTTAGTATAGAAGCAAGTTTATTTTTTCCTGCTACAGTAGTGGTTCTATTGGTATACTGGAAGAAAGATCTATCTCCAAATAAATCGATATCATGACTATATTCATGAGCTGGGTCTATAAATTCTTTTCCTGTTGCAAGTTGGCTGAATTCTCCATCAAAAACAGCTAGCTCTAATTGATTAAGGGCTATCAATTTCTGAAGTTTATTTTTTGTGTACGATAGATCACTATGCCGATGTACCATGTAAACAAAAATCGCTCCTCCTATAACAATACTTCCAATAATGATTTGCGTATTAGGGTAGCCAAAGTAAACCCCTGCGATTATACCCAAAAACACGAACAGTCTTATAATGCTTGAAAATGTTAATTGGTTTTTTACTTTTTTTAAAGATATACTATGAAGATCAATTTGTGATCTGTAAAATTCTAAAGGATTGTTCATTATTAAACGTTAATGGCAAATATGGAGATATAAGGATCAACTCGTTTTCTATCTCTTTTATTCTAAATTTTTTAATTCTTCTTTTATTTTTTTGGTTAAACCACTGACAACCAAATCATACGAGTGATCTATCAATTCGTATAACATAGTAGTAGCTAAACTGCCAGAAAAGTTAACAGTATTCCAATGTTTTTTACTCATATGATATCCAGGTTGGATTTCGGGATGATATTCTCTAAGCTCTAATGATTTATCAGGATCACATTTTAGATTGACACTAAAAGGCATTCTTTCTAAGCCTACCAATGCAAACATTTTTCCCATAACCTTAAAAACTAAGGTAGTCTCATCAAAGGGGAACTCTTCTGTAACTCCTTTTTTAGATAAACAATATTCTCTAAAAGCTTCGATATCCATATCGGTTTACTTACTAATTAATTTTCCCATGATGACAGTAGGGTCTGGTATAGCATCAAAACCAAATTGTTTATATAATCCATGTGCATCTGATGTTGCGAGCATCCATCGTTTGATTTTTTGTAAATCTTTATGTTCCATGATCGTTTTTACTAGCAATTTGGCATATCCATTTCCTCGGTGTTCTTCGATAATAAAAACATCCATCAAATACCCGAAAACAGTATAGTCTGTTAACACTCTGGCAAAACCAATCTGAGTATCATTTAAATAAACGCCAAAATTAAGACAATGTTCTATGGTTGTTACTACATCTTCTTTTGTTCTTCCTTTTGCCCAATACGCATTGGTAAGAAATTGATGAATAAAATCGATGTCAAGGCGTTCTTTTTCTGTAGAAATACTAATGCTCATTTACTCTAATATATTTTTATCATTCGTAGAGCTTATTTCTAGAGAAGAATAATCTAATGTCCACCCTATAGATTGCGCAACCGTTTCCATTAGAGAGATAGCACTAAGCAATTCCTTGCCTGCAGATTCTAATAATCCGCTTTGAGGAATTTTATCAATGATATATTGCTTAGCTTCTTTATTAATTTCTGTAAGATCAGTAGATGTCATGGGATTAAGCCAACCTTCTTTTTTATCATAATATTTAAAGTCGGTTTCTATGGTCAACAGTTTTGGTTTTGGGAAATGAGATAAAATGATACGTTTGTTTTTGGTATCGCTTTCTAATCTTACCTGAGATAAATCAAAACCTACGTGTGCTTTGGCATCAATAAGAATCAATGCTTTTTTCTTTCCTTTGAGTAGACTAAAAAACTTGTCTTTTACGCTTTCATAATGGTAAATTTCTGCAAAATCTCCTTCTACAGTTACAAGTTTGCATACACTACGAATTTTTTCCATTAATATAGTAGATTGTGTCTGTATGCCTGCTCGTTTTTTTGCGATACTGAATCTTGCAAAAATAAAATAGGCAAGAATTGTTCCTACTAAAAGCCCTATAAATAATAACTCCATGTTAGTTTTTTTTACCTATCTCACCTAGGTGTGTAAAGTTAAACCCTTTTTCTAATTTTAATCCATAACCAAGAATTCTATCAAAAGCAGCATGCGAAAATAGGATAATTCCGCATAATTGAACAGACTCATTTGATACATATATTCCTATGAGGTATATAAAAATAGCGATCCCCTTATGATGAAATATGTTATAGGTAAAGGTACCAATTTTGTGATTTGCGATGTACCCTAAAATTCCTATATCTGGCACCAAAAATAGAACGAGAAATACCCACCAAGAAAAAGATAATAAACTAAATAGATACACTCCTAGCCCTAGCATAGCAATTTCTTCTATCCGTAATGTAGTTTTCATAGGATCATACTATTTTATATAAAACAGGTTTACTGGGAGACGCGTCATTCTCGAAGGGTGCTATCTGAAGATTTAGTAGATAGTTTCCATCTATTATTTCATCTTTTACCAAGATCATTTCGGTAATAGTAGCATCAAACCTAGTAGCTTTTGGATAATTCCAAAAGGCTTTATGGGCTAATAATTTACCATCATCTTTTTCTTTATCTACAGAGGGTAGATCGATCAGAAGATGCTTAATTCCTAATTCTCTAATATAAATAGCAGCTTCTTCTGTTATATAAGGCCAGTTGGTATGAGAATATTGTTTATTGCGTTTTCCTTCTGTATTAGGAAGTGTTCTTATAATCAAAGCTTCTGGGCGAGTATGTATCGCTTTTTTAATTTGATACTTGGTAATCACAAAATCTTCTTCTTGTTTTTCTGGCTGTATGGTTATAAGCTCAGCCATAAAAAAGAATTTTTTTAATGTTGTATTAATACTATGAAAATCCAAAGTAATGTGGCCAACACACTCTGTATGCGTTCCATGTCCGTGGGGGTTGAAATAGATATTATTAAAGTTCGTTGAAGCACCTTCAGAAACTTTTCCTATCCAATCACCATCTTTTACAGGTTCGATTTTTGGGGGGGAGATATACCAGGCATTTACATTTTCATGGGATGCTCTCAGAGGTATAGAAATATCCAGCGGTTGAGATAGATCAACCTGGTATGTATGGCCCTGGTATTGTATGTTAGTAATCATTAAATTTTATGCTACTGATTTAACAACAAGAAAAAGATAATCTCCATTTGTGTTTTCATAGTTTTTGATAATATCGTTTATTTTACCCGAATCTATATCTTTTTCTATAGAATTTAATCCTTTTTCTACTTCAACAGCATTAGAAAGAGATGAGAAAGAAGATATTCCCTGTCTTATCTCAGGAATGAAATATAATTTTGGGTTGTGTTTTCCTGAATATAGGAAAAGATCCTCTAAATCTGGTTTGATGAAGTATTTTTCAATTTTTTCAATACTGAATCCGTTCTTATGAAGATTGGTTTTAATTCGTTTTAAGGAAGGCATTTGGATCATTGAATCTTCAAGCATTTTCGGAAAATAATGACATAACCAATATCCTTCCATTTGTTTTGGAGTAGCTGTAAAAATTACAATATTCCCTTCTGGTTTTAAAACGTTTTGTAATGATGCAAAACCTTGATCCAAACTATCCCAATGATGAAGTGTTAGACTTGCAACCACACCATCTAGACTATTTTCTGGAATTTCTAAGGTTTCGGCTTTACCAATTTTCCAAAAAATAGAAGTATCAGATTTTTTGGCTTCTTCTAGCATTTCTGTAGAAGGATCAACTCCTATAAAATGATATCCTTTTTTGTCAAATTGCTTGGTATAATTACCTGTTCCACATCCAATATCTAAATAAGTACCATCTTTTGATGGATTGAGAAATGACAGTAATCGGTTAAAGATATAAGGATCTGCCTTACGCGTTGTATTATAATTGACACCAATAAAATCATATTTTGCTTGCACATCTCGGGTTTTTAATTGAAGCACTGTAGATTACTCTAAATTTAGTAAGAAAAGATCACTTGCAATACCATCGCTTAAAAACTTTCCTTTTCTGGTAACCAGAAGTTTGTCTCCATCAAGGAATAGGAGATGTTCATCGAGATGTTTTTGAGCTTGATTTAATACATGTTTTTTATACAGTATTCCAAAATTAGATTCTATTGTTTCCAAAGAAACCCCCCAGATCGTTCGCAATCTTGTCATTACATATTCATTATACTTGTCGGTAGTTGATAATTCTTCAATTTCTTTAGGGAGTTCATTTTGTTGTAATGCTTTAAGGTATTTGCTATTATTGTTTATGTTCCAACTCCGCTGATTTCCATTATAAGAATGTGCAGATGGACCAATACCAAGATATGAGTTGCCTTGCCAATACGCCGTATTGTTTTTGCTAAAATATCCTACTTTCCCAAAATTAGAAAATTCATATTGTTCAAACCCTGCATGCTCCATAGTAGCTACTAGGATATCAAAATGTTCTTTGGCGAGTGTATCCTCAACCGGAGCAATAATTCCTTTTTCTATAAAAGAAGATAAGGCAGTGTTAGGTTCTACGGTTAATGCATAACTAGAGAGATGAGGTACTCCAGCATCTAATACTATTTTTAAGTTTTCTGCCCATCGTTCTGAGGTCATTCCAGGGATGCCATAAATCAAATCAATTGATATATTGTCAAAATGCTGACTTGCAATCGATACACATGCTAACGCTTCTTTAGCGTTGTGTGCTCTATTCATAAGTTTCAGGTCATCATCAAAAAAAGATTGAATGCCAATACTAAGACGGTTTACTTCAGTAATAGCTAATGATTTTATGTATGCTTCTGTTAGATCATCGGGATTCGCTTCTACCGTGATTTCTACTGTATCAGATACTAAATAGTTTTCATAAATGGTATCAATAATAAATTTTAGTGCGGGCGTCGATAAAATGCTTGGTGTTCCTCCTCCAAAATAGATAGTTTCTATTAGCTGATAATCATCGATTTCTGATCTGCGTATTTTAATTTCATTACACAAAGCAAAAACCATCTGATCTTTTTTCTTAAGAGAAGTAGAGAAGTGAAAATCACAATAGTGGCAGGCTTGCTTGCAAAATGGGATATGTATATAAATTCCGCTGATAATTTTAGGTTTTAATTTAAGATATACGATCTTTATTTTGAAATCAAAAATCGCAATTCATACTTACTTTTTTACTCTTTTTTCATTTTGTTTTACAAAAGATGCCCACCCAGTATAACTTTTTCCTACGATATCAGCTCTTCCCATATTATAAAAATGACAGACTGCAGCAGCCAGACCATCTGTAGAATCTAGGTTTTTAGGTAAGGTTTTGAGTTGTAACAGATTTTGAAGCATTTTTGCTACCTGTTCTTTACTAGCATTACCATTACCTGTGATTGCCATTTTTATTTTTTTTGGAGAATATTCGGTAATGGGTACTTCTCTGCTTAGTCCTGCCGCCATAGCTACACCCTGAGCACGCCCTAATTTAAGCATAGATTGTACATTTTTACCAAAAAAAGGAGCTTCGATGGCAATTTCGTCTGGGTGATAGGTGTCGATAAGTTCTACGGTTCTTTCAAAAATGAGTTTCAATTTTAGGTAATGATCATCATACTTACTCAATTGTAATTCATTGAGTTGTAGAAAAGCCATCTTTTTTTTGACGACTTTGATTAATCCAAACCCCATAATGGTAGTTCCAGGATCAATACCTAATATAATTTTTTCATTTTCCAATTCGTATCGAATTTATACAAAACTAAACAAATAAGGTGTACTTGTTGTGATTCCTAATTGATATTAATTACTAGCGGAAGCTTATATCTTGTACTTACTGGTGTACTACGAGTATGAGCAGGCTTTACATCAGGCAGTTTATGGATACTTTCTTTTATTAAATCAGTAAAATGTGGTATCTGTGACTTTATGATTTGCGGCACTGTATATTTCTCTATTTGTATCTCACCTTTTTTGGTAATTACTATAGGGATCCAGATTGTGTCATTTATAGCTTTGTTCACAACAATGGTTTGATCAGATAGGTGGTCATTAATGTGTTTTGTAATCGTATTCTGAAAACATGATTCTAATTCTTCTTCTTCGGCCAATCTACATGTTGTAAATAATGGAGGTTGCTCTACTTGATTTCTATCAATTTCATTCCATTTTTCTTTTAGAAGCTTTTCTTGATTTTCTTTTTTGACGATGAGATCATCACAAGAAGATGATATTAAAATTACAATAACTATGTAATAAACCCTTTTAATCATGGAGATTTTATTGATTATAAGAACACAGAATCTGTCTCTTTAAGGTCTAAAATTAAAGTTTTTTATTCAGAAGATAAGTTTATTGTAATCAGAATGTAATTTTTTGATGTAGAAGGGGTTTAAACTTTTTTCAATTTGCTAAAAAAATGCTCTTTCGCATCCATATTTCACAATTTTAGACTAACATAGCGCTGCTATGCAACTAAAAAATTACTTTATCTGGCCGCAAAACCGTTATTTTTCGCTTAAATCAAAAAAAGTTTAAACTCCTTCGTTGAGAAGAGCTTATTTTTGTTTAACAACTTTTTTATTAGCTTCTATTTCTTCTTCTAATTGTGCAATTCTTTTATCAATGATAGTACTGAAATATTTGTGAATCTTATCGTCAATATTGGGATTCTTTGTATTCCCAAATTTAGTTTTATACAATTGATAATATTTTAGCTTGGTTTCTGGGTCTTTATAGTAAGCATCTGCGTAAGTAGCTAATTGATATTGTGCTCTATCAAAATCAGGATTTTCTTTAAGAGCTAATTTTGCATATTTTATGGCTTGTTCCCATTTTTCTTGGTGACGATAAGTTGCGGCTATTTGCAAATAATCTTCTTCTATTGGTAAATTTTTTAACAATAATGCCTGTTGGTAATTTTTGATGGCTTCGTTATATTTTCTCATACGGACATACACATTTGCTAATCGTGTATATCTTAGAGGTATTTTGTTATTATATTTTATGGCTTCATTATATTGTGTAGCAGCTAAGTCAAGATCAGAGTTTTTATCATAACATAAGGCTAGAGAAGCGTGAACAAACTCATTGGTATGGTTGAGGGCGATCAATTTTTCGAAATGGGGGATGGCCTCTTCGTAATATTTTCTAAGGAGATAGTTCTGCGCTATTACATTAATCAATTCTGGATTTTCTGGATATGACTCCAATCCTTTATTGGCGATATCCAATACGGTATCATATTTTCTTTTTTTGAGATAATGCATAGCCACTTCAAAACAGCTTTTCTGATGGGTATTGTCGAGCCTAAAGGCTTCTTTAAAATATTCAATGGCGCTACTATCCTGTGCTTTTTTCTTGGCTAACCCCAATCGATACTGATAGTTTGGGTTTTTATTATTGATAGCTACTAAGGCAGTATATACACTATCTGCTTTTTTAAATTTTTTGGTCGTCATCAACAATGAAGCATACGCTAGTTTGGTCGTCATCACAGAGGTATCTATAGCTATTGCTTTTTTGTAGTATTCAAGTGCATCAGAGAGAGTGCCTTTGGCTCTATGGGCTTTGGCTATTTGCAAAAAAGCATATTGATTTTTTGGTGTTATTTTTTGATACGCTTCAATAGCTCGAGTATATTCTTCGAGTTGGTATAGGCTGTCGGCAACTGTGAAATGAGGAGTTTGGGCTTCTATTTTAGGAAAAACTAAAAATAGGAGGAGAAATAATTTTTTATTTAGCGAATTATAAAACATTATTTTTCTTCTTCTTTATTAATTTCTTTAAGTATAGTTTCCAGATCTTTGACATCCATATCGTTCTTTTTCACAAAAAATGAAACCATATTCCTAAAAGATCCATTAAAATAATTATCCATTAACTTGTTCAATGATTGATTGCTATATTCTTCTTTTTTGACTAAAGGGAAATAAATATACCCTTTGCCTTGTTTGCGATGGGATACGAATTTTTTGTTTTCTAGAATTCTAATAATAGTAGAAATAGTGTTATATGCGGGTTTAGGTTCGGACATTTTTTCTATAATAGAAGCTACATTTCCTTCTTCTAGTTGCCATAGAAGCTGCATTACTTCTTCTTCTGCCTTAGTGAGTTGTTTTATTTTTTTAGTCATTTTTTAGTATTGAATATTATAGGATTTTAAGAATATATAAATCCCCACTATAGTGATTATTAAAGTTAGATCGAAACATAGTTTTAGCCTCTTCTAAAGTATCATATCTTTCTAGATATACATACTTGTAATTATCTTTTGGATTATGGAAGAATTTAGGTCGTAATCCTTGTTTTTTTAGCTTATCAATTCCTCGATCCATATATTCCTGATGCTTAAAAATATTCGTAATTAAATAATATCCTTTTTCTATCGTAGAATCTTTTGCGTCTGATAGATTTTCAGTTAATACTGTTTCTTCTGTTATTTTCTGTTTCTCTTTTATGTTTTTTTTCCTTGTATCAGTATCAGCCGTACTAGGTATCTTGAAAACAATTGGTAAAGCGAACAACACGTTTACTTTGTGACCTTTATTTTCCCCAGGAATCATTTCTGGCAAAGCTTGTATTACTCTAACAGCTTCTTCTTCTAGTTCTACCGCAGGTCCTCTGGATTGTATATCTGTTATTTTACCGTCAGTGTCAATTTTAAATCGAACATAAATGCGATTAATTCCCGATAACCCTAGGTTTTCAGCAATTTTTATATCAAATTTTTTATTCACAAAATTTTTTATTTCATCCGAAACACATCTTTTGATCTGATCTGTACCTGTGATATGTTTGCAATTTTGAGTTTTTGGAGGGGTTTCAATAACTGCAAAAGGCATTGCTTTTACAGAATCAGTACTTGTTTGGTGTGCCTCTAACAGAATTGCGGATTGATCCATGTGATTTTCATTACGAGTATCGACTGCTGTCGTTGCATTTTTCGAAAAAGCAACACTCATCACCATAATTACTAATAGCGGAATCAGGGTTAGATATTTTAATCTAGCTGTTGTTTTAGAATTTGCTTTTTGGAGCATAAGAATTCGCTTTTTAAGCAGTTTTTGATTAAAAAAATTATTGACAAATTTTATATTTTTAGTCTGAAAACTAGAATTAAGTAATTGCTCATAGTAAGCTTGTTTCCCATATGTTTTTATGGCAGAAGCATCAGAAATATACTCGTGTAATGCGATCATCTTATTATGATATAGATAGACCATAGGATTAAACCAAAAGAAAATTTTACAGAACTCGAACCAGAGCATGTCTAAAGAATGTTTTTCTTTTAGGTGTATTATTTCATGTGCTAAGATGAGTTCTGTCTCTGTACTAGACAATTGACTCCCTATATAGATGGTGTTCCAAAACGTAAAAGCATCTGTACTATTTTTTACTATCCGTACAGGATGTTGATTTATGGTTGCTGTGGTTGATTTTTTGTTTAAAATATGAATAGATACAATCCTTTTGATGAAGATAAAAAGCATACTCATAGCACCAATACTATAGATCAGTATCCACCAGTTTATGGTATCTAATATTCCTGGAGTTGTTATAGCTGTATCACTTATTGTTTTTACAGTAGTGGCTGATGAATGTTCTCCTATTAATATAGCAGGAAGGGTTGTCATATATGAATTAGGGATCGTTTCTTGTAGGCTGCTTACTGGTATAAGAGGGAGTAGTAATGCTACAAATGATGTAAGCAAAAGATAGGCTCTATTGATTGTAAAAAAAGTATCTTTCTTATGGAAGATCTCATACGCAAGTAGAAAAATTAGCTGAAAAGATATGGTCTGTAGTATATAATTGAACATATATGTATGGTTTTTTATTTCTTTTTTAGATCATTTACCTGTACTCGATTTTTTGAATATTCATTTTGTTTCTATGTCTAGTTCTTCTGTTGTAGTATTAATAATTGATCTACTATCACCTAATAATAGTACAAAAAAATCAGAACTCATTCTAAGATCAACGTTCTAATTACTTAGATTTTTGAAAATCAAGAACATCTAATGTAAGGTTATAAGAAGGCACACCAAAACCTTGATCAGATGTATTAGTAGTATAGTCTAATATGTTTTCGTCTTTTTCATATAATGGATTTGTTTTAAAATATGGGATACATTGATCACCTTCAGTTTTTATTTCTAGATCATCACCATAAGCAATCGTAAGATAGTATAATCCTTCTGGGATGTTTTTAAGGGAGTAGGTTGTATTTCTTTTTAGATGAATAAGACGTATAGATTTATTTGTTTCAGAGTTTATCAATTTTACAATTACCTCAGAGTTTTTACCATTGGTAACTTTCAAGTAATTATCTAAACTATTATCATAAATAGCGCTTTTATTAGCACAAGGGATTTCCTCTTTATTTTTTTCTGCGACAAATGATGGTTTTATAGCATTTACAGATATCGTATTATCTATTGCAGACGATTCATTTTTTTGTTTATCGGTTAAATCTACTGTTAAGGAATACGATGGTACATTTTTACCTTTGTCAGTAATTTCAATAGTGTAATCTAGAGTGTCTTCTCCAATTTCTGAGAGTACTTCTTTGGCAAAAGAACCTGTGCAGGAACCATTAATTTCCTGTTCTATATAATTTTCGCCATAAATTATATCAACACGATAAATTCCTTCAGGGATGTTTTGAACACGATGCGTTTTATTTTTTTTGATATGTGCTCTTCTTATTATTTCTGAAGTCTTTATAGAAACAATACTAATTAGTACTTCTGCGGATGATCCTGTAGTTATGTTTAGATAATTATCAAGACTTTCATCATGTACAGGATTTGTATTGATACAGATAGATTCTGGTTGATCATCGGATACAGGTTTCTTTGTTTCAGAGATATCCTTTATGGTAGATGGATTAGTCTCTTTTTCGCAAGAAGTATACATTAGTATTCCTGTGATTAATGGTATTAAAAGTAGGTATTTAAATTTGGCAATGGATTGAGATTTGGATTTTTGTAACATTAGTATTCGTTTTTTGATTGATGAATGATTAAAAAAATGATTGACAAAAGTTATTTTTTGAGTTTGAAATGCTGTATTTAATAATTGTTGTAAGTATGCTTTTTTATCTAAATTATTAGAAGCAATCTCATCAGCAATGTATTCATGTAATATAGTTATTCTGAATTGATAGATATAGATCAGAGGGTTCCACCATAAAATTATTTTTAATAATTCAAATAAGAGATGATCTAGAGAATGTCTCTGATTAACATGCACTAATTCGTGTGATACTATTTGTGTTTTTTCTTCTTCACTAAATTGATCCCCAAGAAATATAGTATTCCAAAAAGAGAATGCCTGAGTACTATTACTGAGAATGATTATTTTGTTTTTCCCTACAAGAGTTTTTAAAGAGATATTACTTAATACATGAAGTTTATAAAGCCTTAGAATTAACAATAGAAAGCTAATACCGATTCCTATATAATAACAGATTGACCACCAGTTTATAGAAGATCCAGCATCTTCAATAACACGTAAAGTGGTAATGCTTTGAGGAACTGTTGCCAAAGAAATGATGTTTTCTATTTGTGTTATATATATTTCTGAAGTTCTAGTGTTTAAGGTTTCTATTTTGATAAAAGGAAACAATAAAGATAGTAGAGGTGTTATAATAAGATACCATCTATTCAGGATAAAAAAAGTATCTTTTTTATGAAAGATATCATATGCAACCAGAAAAATAAGCTGAAACAGCATGGTTTGTATAAGGTAATGTATACTCATATGTGTAGTTTTTCGTAAGCAAATATAACTAAAAAAGTAGTTTTAACTAATTTTTTAGTTATAAAAAATTAAAAGAAAGTAACAAAATTGATTTTTAGTAGTCTAATAAAGTACTATGGATATAGCTTTAATAATTATTGGTTTTATTTTATGTCTTATCGGTATTGTAGGAAGTTTTCTTCCTGTGCTACCAGGGCCATTTACCTCATGGTTAGGACTATTACTATTACATTTTACTAATGTTATTTCTAGTGATTGGAGATTTCTAGGCATTACATTAGGTGTTGCAATTATAGTATGGATATTGGATTATATCGTTCCAGCTTGGGGTACCAAGCGATTTGGAGGTACTAAATATGGAATGATAGGAAGCTCTATAGGTCTTATTATTGGTCTTTTGTTTTTAGGACCTTTTGGTATTATAGTAGGGCCTTTTGCAGGGGCTTTTATTGGAGAGTTGATAAAAGATAGTAATGATTCTGCTAAAGCCTTAAAAGCTGCTATTGGTTCTTTTCTTGGGTTTCTTGCAGGAACTTTTGTAAAATTTGTAGTTTCTATTGTTTTTATTATTCTATTCATCAATAAAGTTTGGCAGTATAAAGAAGCATTATTTTGATTCGATTGAGAAGTAAATAATACGAACTAAAAAAGAGTGCAATAACGCACTCTTTTTCTTCACACAAATCATCTTAATTTAGGGGCTTATTCTAAAATTAAAACTCACTTTTTAAAAAAACTTTCATCTTGGGGAGAATGAAAGTATTAACTCATTAACACTTTGTAAAGATAGTATAAAATTGGTAAACAACAAATTTTTTGTGTATTTTATCTATAAAAAATGTAATTTTAACATATTATAAATCAAAATATGTAATATTAGTAAGAAAAATACTACATTTTAATTTTATTGTTTAAGAAGAGATAATCTTGAGGGTTAAAATTTAAAAAAGATATGGGTGGTTTTACTAAAGCATTAATTTTTTAGAAGTGATTGAGAAAGCTAAAAAACGTAGAGTTTTTCCCAATTAGGCTTAATCCATCTAATCGTTGTTCTTTTTTGCAAAGATCAAATTATAAAGTCAATTCACACACAACTTTTAGGAATGATCACCGATTAGGCTAGATTCATTTCGGAGATATCTATAAAATCAAAAAAAGCCTCTCCATTTTTCAGGAAAAGCCTCTCATTGGTTTACTACTAAACCTCCACGCTTAACGTGGACAACACAACAAGTTTAATTGCGGACTGCAATTTGCGGTCTGGACGGGACTCGAACCCGCGACCCCCTGCGTGACAGGCAGGTATTCTAACCAACTGAACTACCAGACCATTGCCTTATTGCGGATGCAAATATACACCTCATTTTATTACTCACAAATGTTTTTTTGCTTTTTTTTACCTTAATTACAATGCCATTATGTAAATTTTTGTCTTTCTACTAAATATGTGGTCAGTATTTTGTCAAAATCTTTGGTAATATCAGCTTCAACATATTTTATTCTATACTGTGAACACTTCATTTTAAGATCATAAAAGTATGCAGAAATATCCTTCTTGTAATTGTCTCTAATAGTATCAGCATATAGATTAATATACTCATTGGTTTCTACATCTACAAAACGAGTAGGCTTATTACTGAAATCAAAATGTAACTCGGTATTGCTATCAAAAGTATGAAACAGAACAACCTCATGTTTATTGTACTTAAGATGTCTAAGAGCCTCAAACAGTTTTTCGGGACTTGAGGTGGCTTGTAACATATCGGTAAAGAGAAAAATCAAAGACCGGCGATGTATTTTTTCTGCTATCTGATGCAAGAATGTATATGTATCCGTGTTTGCCGAATCCGGCTTTGTGGTAACTAAATCACTTAATATATTCAGTATCATTTGGTGATGACGTTCACTTCCTTTTTCTGGAGCATAAAAATCATAAGAGTCACTGTATACGCTAATTCCTACTGCGTCTCTTTGTTTTTTGAGAATAGCCATTAAACAAGCTGTTGCCAATGCCGTAAAACTAATTTTATTTAATGATCCTAAATGATGCTCTTTTATCTTAGGGTAATGCATAGAAGAAGAATTGTCGATAATAATATGACAACGTAGATTAGTTTCTTCTTCATACCTTTTGGTAAACAGTTTATCGGTCTTAGCATATAATTTCCAATCGATATGTTTAGTACTTTCTCCATTATTATAGACCTTATGCTCTGCAAATTCGGCAGAGAATCCATGAAAAGGACTCTTATGCATCCCAGATATAAACCCTTCGACGACTTGTTTTGCTAATAACTCGAGATTAGTAAACCCCGATGTTTTATTAATTTCATTTTGGATGTTCATAGTTTCCAGGATACTTCTTTATTAGGGATAAGGTTGGAACTACAATATACGTATTCGATACCTATTAATATCATTTATAAATTAAAATTACAATAAGATAGCACTAAAAAAGGTTGGCTTAATGCCAACCTTTTTTAATTTTTTATGAGTTACTCTTAGATTAAAGAATCCAATGCTTCTGCATATACATTCTTAGGGGAAACACCTACTTGTCTACCCACTACTTCACCATTTTGGAATACCAATACTGTAGGGATGTTTCTTACTCCATATTTAGCAGCAAATTCTTGATTAGCATCCACATCTACTTTACCTACAATGGCTTTTCCATCATATTCTTCACTAATCTGTTCGATGATAGGGCCTACCATTCTACATGGACCACACCAAGCTGCCCAAAAATCAACCAATACAGGTTTATCACTTTTAAGTACTACTTCATCAAAAGTAGCATCTGTTATCTCTAATGCCATAGTTTTTTTATATTTAAATTCTTGTTTATACTATTATTGCACAAAATTAGTCAATAATTCTACCAAAGCTTACAATCGGAAAATTTGTTTTGATTATAGAGGTATCGTTTTTTCTGATACTAAAATATAGTTTTAAATTAAATAACAGAAAGAAAATACGTTCATTATTAATAGGATTGCCAAAATAATTCTTACTGTAAGTAAAAAAAATTAATTAACATTATATTTGTATTTTATATTCCATAGAAAACAAATGAAGGAAATTCAATTACCGTATTGTTCATTATTTTTTAAAGATCATCACGCAATTTTAGAGATGAAACCTAATTCGTTTATTACTATGGAGACTGCGTCGGAGATTACAGGTCACCTCGAAACATATTATAAAGGAAAGAATTTCATATTTATTACACATAGAAAATACCCTCATGATATTGACCTGAATGTATATAAAGGTAGAATTTTGAAGAATATGATCGGTTTTGCAATTGTTTCTAAAAATCCAGAAGAAATTAAAAGAGCGATGCAGGAGCAACCTTTATGGAATGAAGCCTTTACTTTTTTTAAAGAACTTAGCGAAGCTGAAGATTGGGCCAAAAGTTTTTTTGATTGACTTTTTCTGTATAGTAGTTTGATCTAATACGATTTACGGATGAGAATTTCGTAAAAAGAATGGTAAGGATTTTTCGCTAGATTGATGAATCAAATTAAAGAATAGCCATAGCTATTGTTTCATTTTATGAAGAAAATATAGTAGAAAAAGAATGTCATTAGATGCGAAATTTTTATTCGTAAATCGTATAACATAACTGCTATTGAATTACAAGAACTGAAGAACTAAAAAAACCTGGAAGCATAACACAACCAGGTTTTTAGATAAAAACAGAAAGGAACTGCCTAAAAGGTTTTAAGAGAGATAAATTTTAGTATCATTCTTATCAATTGAAATTAGTATTAGGCAGCTTTTCTTCATATTAATTATTAGTCGGCGATCCAATCTGAGTGCCAATCACACTAGCATCAGGTTGTGTGATTACTGGACAGTTAATAATTGCTCCAGTAGCAGTTAGTAAATCAGATAATGAATTAGCCAATGGACTTGGGTTTGCATTTCCTCTAAAAGGAATTAAAACACCTTCTCTTAAAAGTTGATTTACCTGATCAAAACTTCTTAATATCGGGCGATCAGACTCAGGAATAGTAAATTCTGTCACGTGTGCATCCCACATCGGTGCATATCTCACATCACTAGGATCAATCGGAAAAGTATTTGTTGGATCTTGTACTTGTTGATCACTTAAAGAAGCAGTATTCAATCCTTGTACTCCAAAACCATCTGTATCTGTAGTTCTACCATTTGCTGTTGGGCTAAAAGGTAACATAGAACCCCCTGGAAATAATCCAAATGTTGGTAAATTTGCTAATCTGGGAGCAAAAACTCCTAATTCGATCGTTGCTGGCCCTGGATCAGATGTGTCGGTAACAATGTGGAAGTAATAAGGTTTCTCATCATGCCATCCATCTAATAATTGCATTACAACAGAAGCTTGATTAATAGCTAGATTAGGATTGTTTAAATCATCTTGATCTCCAATACTGTTTCCATTTGGGTTTGGAATTCTATCGTGGATACCTGTATTATTAGCTACTAATTGCGCATTAATTACTACACCGCTAGGTAATACAACATACGAAGACCAATTGGCATCTGCAATGGCTCCAGGATTAGCTTCTGCAGGTGGGAAACCAAATAACAATCCATCTGCTGGTCCAGTAACTAAAGATCTTTTTGGAGAAAAATCTACTGATCCTTCAAAAACTAATCTTCCTTGACGATTGAAATATGCATTTTGGTCGCCTCCAGATCCTACTGATTCAGCCATTCTAGGAGAAAAGATAACTCCTAATTTTTTTGCCATAAATTTATCTGACGCTTCAGTGATCACATAATACCCTTTTCTTTTGTTTCCATCAGGTAGAGTTTCTATACCTTGAAACATAGGAAATCTTGCTGTGGGTCCCGCAGGAACTACAGATCTGTCTATTCTAAAATCAATACCTAAAACACTTGGTAAAAAAACGTTTTGTTGCTTAGTAAATCTTAGTGCAGGATTGAATACATTATATGGAGTTCCTCCATCTCTACGAATACTTTTTAATAGGACTTTAGCTTCTTTTAAAGCTCTAAACGATTGAAAAAAGCCTTTGGATTGTGCTTCTCTTTCAAGTTCATCTTCTGCTATTTCGTCAGTTACTAGTTGTTCTTCGGGAGCGGGTGTGAAAGCTTCATCATTATTACAAGCGATAAATGCGGAAGTAATAAATATACTTAAGATTGTTAATTTTAAATTTTTCATTTTTTGTGTTTTTAATGTTATATTCTAAAAAATTCTAAAAAAATTAAAACAATCGGCCAATCGTTTTTAAAGTATCAAAGGTTTTAAGATCTGATATAAATTGAGACGACAGCAATATTTTATACTTACACAGTTTTTTTTAAAAATTAAATAATATACTTGTTTAAGGATTTAATAAACTTTTAACAAGCTGATTTAAAGTTTTTTAAGTGATTTTTTAACAAAATAATAAAAATTGTTAAACTTTATTATTCACAATTTTTTAACAAAATAATTGAGTTTTTGACATTAAAAAACAACCTACAGATGTTAGATAGCTAACATATTGAACAAAAGTTTGAAAACTGTAAATGTTAAAATTAAGTGGTGATCTCTATTTTTTGTTAACCTGTAGTGTGTAATTTTGGGGAAAAATTAATTCAATTTATAATAAACAGCATCATTTTCTAGGGCAATAAGTAACTCTGGAGATATCTGCACCTTTTGTTTTCTACTTGGCATATGTAATTTTAATTGTTCTGCCATTTCATAGATTACAAAATTTAGGGTATGATTTCCAGTATGTTCGGTCAACAATTTTTTTAAATTATCTATTCTGCGATCCGAAAGTTCATTGATATCTAATTGTATCGTTAATTTGCGGGCATAGGTTTCTATCACATCGTGTAGCAATTGAAAACTATTGAATTGTATTCTTGGATCTCCTTTTTTGCCAGTATCTCGATTTACCCAGCCCTCTTTTATAAAAGCTTTTGCATATACGAAGGTGCTTTGTACCAGAAAAGGGCGGTGTTTTAGATAATCTTCTCCAAAAATTCTAAACTCGTGAGCAGTGTTATAATCTTCAATCGTAAATGTTGCCCACCCTTTTCCGTTTTTAGAAGTACGATGTTCTACTGATGTGATAACGCCACCAAAAGAGATTTCGCGATTTAAATTACTGTTTAGATCTGCAAAATTATGAAGTGTTCCATTACAAAAATATTTCATTTCATATTTAAAATCATCTAGTGGATGTCCAGACAGATAGATACCTACTACTTCTTTTTCTCGGGCAAGTTTTTCCATAGTTCCCCATTCTTCACAGGGAGGAACAATAGGTTCAGGGATTTGTACATCACTAGACTCACCAAATAAGCTTACCTGAGAAGAATTTTCATTTTCTTGGTACTTAGCTCCATATTTTGTGGCTTTTTCGAGAAAGGTAATTCCATCTCCATCTTGATGAAAATATTGTCCTCTGTGTGTTTCTACAAAAGAATCAAAACCACCAGCTAAAGCTAAGCTTTCAAAGGCTTTTTTATTAGCTGCACGTAAATCAATACGCTTAGCCATATCAAAAATGGATTTATAAGGCCCGTCTTTTTTTCTGTTTTCTACGATCGTGGCAACGGCTCCTGTACCCACTCCTTTTATAGCCCCCATACCAAATCGAACAGCACCATCTTTATTTACAGAGAATTTCCTGTAGGATTCATTAACATCAGGGCCTAAAACATCTAGTTTCATGCGTTTACATTCTTCCATAAAGAAGGTAACTTGCTTGATATCATTCATGTTATTAGATAGAACAGCAGCCATATATTCAGCTGGATAATGCGCTTTTAGATACGCAGTTTGGTAGGCAATCCAAGCATAACAAGTAGAGTGAGATTTATTAAAAGCATAGGCTGCAAAAGCCTCCCAATCTTTCCATATTTTTTCAAGCTTATTTTCGGCATGACCTTTTGCAACAGCTTGTTTGATAAACTTGGGTTTCATCTTATCTAGAACCGCCTTTTGTTTTTTACCCATGGCTTTACGTAATACATCGGCTTCACCTTTGGTAAAATCAGCCAATTTTTGAGATAGCAACATAACTTGCTCCTGATATACCGTGATACCATAGGTTTCTTGCAAGTATTCTTCACAGGCTTCTAAGTCGTATATAATTTCTTCTGTACCGTGTTTTCGATTAATAAAACTAGGAATATATTCTAAAGGGCCAGGGCGATACAATGCATTCATTGCGATAAGATCTGCAAAAACAGTAGGTTTTAGTTCCTTCATATACTTTTGCATTCCAGGGGATTCATATTGGAACACCCCAACAGTTTCTCCTTTCTGGAATAACGCATAGGTTTCTTCATCATCCAGCGGGAAATTTTCTGGATCCAGCTCTATTCCATGTTTTGCTTTAACAATTTTTACAGTGTCTTTGATTAGCGTTAGCGTTTTTAATCCCAAGAAATCCATCTTAAGCAGACCTGCACTTTCTACAACAGAGTTGTCAAATTGTGTACAGTACATATCCGAATCTTTGGCCAAAGCAACAGGAACGAATTTGGTAATATCATCTGGAGTAATGATCACACCACAGGCATGAATCCCGGTATTTCTTACAGAACCTTCTAATACTCTTGCCTGGTTCAGCGTTTCTGCTTCGAGATCACTACCTTCTGCAATATTGAGTAATTCATTTACTTTTTCTAATTCGTCACTTCTAAATTTTTTCTTTAGTACTGCTTCATCTACACCAAATATCTTTCCTAGTTTAGACATATTAGGAATGAGCTTGGCAATTCGATCTGCATCCCCTAGAGGTAGATCTAATACACGAGCGGTATCTCTTATAGAAGATTTTGCAGCCATGGTGCCATAGGTAATGATCTGTGCCACCTGATTAGCTCCGTATTTTTCAATCACATACTCCATAACACGTCCTCGTCCTTCATCATCAAAATCAATATCTATATCGGGCATGCTTACACGATCAGGATTCAAAAAACGCTCAAAAAGCAGATCGTACTTAATTGGATCTAAATTGGTGATCCACAAACAGTAAGCTACAGCAGATCCCGCAGCAGATCCTCGACCAGGGCCTACCGAGACTCCCATATCTCTGGCAGCTCTAATAAAATCTTCTACGATCAAGAAATATCCTGGATATCCTGTGTTTTCAATTACTTTTAATTCAAAATCAAGACGCTCATCAATCTCTGGAGTTATTTCTCCATATCGTATTTTTGCACCTTCATAGGTGATATGTCTTAGATACGCATTTTCTCCTCTTTTACCACCATCGATAGTATCTTCTTCTGCTTGAAATTCTTTAGGAATATCAAAAGCAGGTAACAATACATCTCTTGCCAGCACGAAAGGCTCTATCTTGTCTACAATCTCCTGAATATTGATAATAGCTTCAGGAAGATCTTTGAAAAGATTTTTCATCTCTTCGGATGACTTAAAATAGTATTCTTGATTGGGCAGACCATATCGATATCCTCTTCCGCGACCGATTGGTGTTGCTTGCTTTTCTCCGTCTTTTACGCACAATAAGATATCGTGAGCATTAGCATCTTTTTTCTCACAGTAGTAGGTGTTGTTAGTGGCAACGGTTTTTATGTTATGTTTTTTAGAGAAACTGATCAAGACTTGATTTACTCGATTTTCATCTTCCTGATTGTGACGCATAATTTCGACATATAAATCGTCCCCAAATTCTTGATGCCACCAAAGCAATGCTTCTTCTGCTTGTTTTTCTCCTATATTAAGCACTTTACTTGGAACTTCACCATAGAGATTCCCAGTAAGCACAATGATATCTTCTTTATATTGTTTGATAACCTCTTTATCAATACGAGGCAGATAATAGAACCCATCTACAAAACCAATAGAAGACATTTTTGCTAGATTATGATACCCATTTTTGTTTTTAGCAAGTAATACGACTTGATATCCATTGTCTTTTCTAGACTTGTCCTTATGATTTTCACAAACAAAAAATTCGCAGCCTACAATTGGTTTTATTTCTGTTCCCGAAGGTACTTCTCCGTTTTGGATGGCTTCTTCATTGGCTGTTTTTACACTCTTATTATGATTGGTAATCGCTTGTACAAAATGAAAAGCTCCCATCATATTAGCATGATCGGTCATGGCAACAGCCGTCATATTGTGTTTGGCAGTCTCTTTTACTAAATCAAGAATACTTGTTGTGGATTGTAATACCGAGAATTGCGTATGATTGTGTAAATGAGCAAAATTAGCAGTGTCAAGCACTGCTATATTGTCTTTTATCTCTTGTTGGGATAAATCTGGATTTTTATTTTGAGCTTCTATTATTTTTTGAGAAGCTTTTTTAAGATTGATATGTTTAAGACCTATTAATGGAATAGGTGATGGATTTTTTTCTTTAAAGTTTTCAAAATAATCTGTCGCTACATCAAGTTCTTCTTTAGTAAAAGCTTGTTTGCGAATTAATTCAAGAAAACATCGAGTAGTAGCTTCTACATCGGCAGTAGCATTATGCGCTTCTCCAAAAGCAGTGCCGAATAAGTATTCATGAAGTTCTGTTAGCGTAGGTAATTTAAATTTTCCTCCACGACCTCCAGGAATTTGGCATAAACTAGCTGTGGTTTCTGTACAGGTATCTAGAACGGGTAATTCTTGTAGTTTATTTTGAACATCAAGCCGGTAAAATTCAGCCCCCATAATAGAAACGTCAAAGCCTACATTTTGTCCAACAACAAATTTAGTTTTAGATAAAGCAATATTAAATTTCTCTAAGACTTCAGAAAGAGCGATTCCATCTTGTTCTGCTAATTCTGTAGAAATACCGTGAATCTTTTCTGCATCATATGGAATATTAAACCCTTCTGGTTTTACCAAATAATCTTGATGTTCTATGCAATTACCCATTTCATCATGTAATTGCCAGGCAATCTGGATACATCTGGGCCAATTGTCGGTGTCACTAATAGGTGCATCCCAACGTTTTGGTAATCCCGTAGTTTCGGTATCAAAGATTAAATACATACATTTTTTGTTTTAGAGAAGAATCAATTCTAGATAAAAAACTGATTTTCAAAAATAACTAAAAGCTGTAGGATGTATCTAATAAAGTTATTCAGAATTATTAACCAAATAAAAAGCGTTTATCAAATACCTGATAAACGCTTTTCTAACCATATAATCGAGATGTAATTAATATCCAAAATCAAAATTTCCGCCAGTCACTTTTACTCCTGATTGAGTTGTAAATTCGAAAGATCCGCTAATACATTTCGTATCTTGATTGTGTTCTACGATAGTTAATATACCAGAGGCGGCAGCTGTTTTTTCATTATTTAATGCATAAGAGGCACTATACTCTCCAGAACCAGACAGTGAATATTGACCTGGTGTAGCATCAATAGAGAATACAATTTCTATATCTTGAGCATCATCACTAGCAGTAATTCTAATAGATGGGTATGGAGGTCGTACTCCGAACTCAGCTGCTTGATGATCATCAGTAATCATTTCTACACCATCAATGCTAGCGGTAAGAGAAGCATTAAGTAGGCAAGGATTAATAGTATTATTTTCTTCATCTTTTGGAGCTTCGTAATTCTCTACAGGCAATCTATAAAACCATCCATTCTGAAAACTTACAGATTTGCCATCATCACTTTTTAAATTTGTAAAAAAGAAATTTCCAGTAATCTCATTATTGTATATTTCTGTAATTCTAACCTCTCCAATACTTATGTTCTCCTTAGAAATGAATGTAGAATTAGCACTATTATCCTCAAAACTTGCGTGACTAATCGCTTGTTGTGATAGTTTATAGGTTCCTTCATTTAGTGATGAGGTAGTAAAACTAATTATTTCAGAGTTTGCTATTCCCATGATAACAAGTGTTCCATCATCATGTAAGATTGCCTTTTTTATATCAGGCCTGAATAGTTTTCCATCTATTGTAGCTTGTAATGCAGGTGAGTTGATCTCAATGTCAGTAGTACAAGAATTAAAAATCAGGCAGAATACTGCCATAAGTGGGGTAATTTTTTTAATCATCTCTTTGGGGTTTAAAAATTAAATATGGAAAAACCATAATTTAATTACTTAAGGCAAACATAAGATGAAAAAAGTTATTAAGCAATTTTTTTGATACAAAATATTCAATTTTTGTAGATAAATGATTTAAAATAACGATGAAATACACAAAATAGCAATATTTGTATATAATATGTAGGGTTTAATTTTCTTTAAAGGATGAACAATTTTTGTAGCCACAAGCCTTTAAAACGATAAAATTAGGGTTCATTTTAAAAAAGAATAAAACAATTTTTTATCGATGTGTTTTTCCTAAAAATGATTACATTTGCAAACTTAATTATAAACAGGGTCGAGCACCCAAGAATTAATTTATTATGCCTGTTAAGATTAGATTACAGAGACACGGTAAAAAAGGAAAACCTTTTTACTGGATTGTAGCAGCAGATGCTAGATCAAAAAGAGATGGCCGATATTTAGAAAAAATTGGTACATACAATCCTAACACTAACCCTGCGACCATCGATTTAAATGTAGATGGAGCTGTAAAATGGTTACAAAATGGAGCCCAACCAACAGATACTGCAAAGTCGATTTTATCGTACAAAGGAGCATTGCTTAAAAACCATCTTGCTGGAGGTGTTAAGAAAGGAGCATTAACTGAGGAGCAAGCAGAAGAAAAATTTAATGCTTGGATTCAAGAAAAAGAAAGTACAGTAAATGCGAAGAAAGATTCGTTAGCTAAAGCAGCAGCAGCAGCAGAAGCCAAAGCACTGGCAGCAGAAAAAGAAGTAAGTGATAAACGAGAAGCAGCTGTATCAATTGATGCAGAAGAAGCAATCGCAGACGCAGCAGATAAAGCAGAAGAAGTTACTGAAGAAGCTACAGCAGCAGTAAATGAAGAAGCTAGTAGCGAAGAAGAATAGTTTACGACTAAGATAAGGATGAAGAAAGAAAATTGCTTCTATCTAGGTAAAGTCGTAAGTAAATTTAGTTTTAAGGGAGAAGTATTAATAAAACTTGATACTGACGAACCTCAAAATTATGTGGAAATGGAATCAGTATTTGTTGATTATAACAAAAACTTGATTCCATTTTTTATTGAAAAAAGCGCGCTCCATAAAAGTAATCTATTGCGGGTTAAGTTTGAAGATGTAGACTCTGAAGAAGATGCAGATGATTTAATGAAAGCAGAAATCTATTTGCCATTGGATATATTACCTGAACTAGAAGGAAATCAATTTTATTATCATGAGGTAATAGGGTTTAAAATTATAGACAACTCTTTTGGCGAAGTAGGTACTATAACTGGGGTTAATGATAGTACAGCGCAAGCATTGTTTGAGATTGATCGTAATGGCAAAGAAGTTCTAATACCCATAAATGATGAATTTATTGATAAAGTAGATAGAACCTCAAATACTATTTTTGTGAATACTCCAGATGGATTGATAGCTCTTTATATATGATATAGGTAATATTCAAGCCTATTCTAGTTTACATTAATGTTGATTTTATACATCAGAAGTGGTATTAAACATCTCTCTGGACTCTCCCTTCTTTAAAACAAAAGATTGTGACTGGATGTTTTTGATTTAAAAATCAACAATTTATTGAGCAAACTTGTAATTTAAAATCAAATTATCAACGTCATTCAAAACTATAGCCTTCGTGTCAAAACCATTTAATTTTAAAAAATTTAGCATCCTACAAGATAAATGTGCTATGAAAGTAGGCACAGACGGAGTCTTGTTAGGAGCTTGGGCTCCTATAGGTGACAAAGTGAATAGTATTCTCGATATTGGGGCAGGTACTGGAGTAATAGCTTTAATGATGGCGCAACGCTCTTCTGATGTAGAAGTTATAGATGCGCTAGAAATCGATGACAAATCATATGAACAAGCAGTAGATAATTTTGAAGCCTCTGATTGGGGAGATCGATTATTTTGTTATCATGCATCATTTCAGGAATTTTTTCAAGAGATAGATGACACGTATGATTTATTAATTACTAATCCACCATTTTATACCGAAGATTATAAAAGCACAAATAGGAGTAGAAATACTGCTAGGTTTGAAACAGCATTACCTTTTAAAGATCTGTTTATTGGTGCCGTTAAGTTATTAACAGAAAACGGGAATCTTGCTATAATAATCCCTCATAAACAAGAAGAGAATATAACTGCAATAGCTAAAGATGTGGGATTATATCCTGAGAAAATTATGAGAGTAAAAGGAAACCCTGATTCTAAAATTAAAAGAAGCTTACTGTTTTTTGGTTTTAATAAAATCGAATATGAGATAGAAGAATTAATTATAGAAAACTCTAGGCATCACTATACTCAAGAATATATAGAGCTAACCAAGGATTTCTATCTATAAAATTAAAAAAAGGAGAATTATATAATTCTCCTTTTTCCTAAATTCAATCACTCTACGAATTTTAACTTATATGGGCAAATACAAATTAAAATATTCTTAAGATTTTGATAGGTTACTCTTTAGAAACCCATTTTCCTTCTGCATCGCAAAAAACTTGTACAGTTTCTCCATCTTCTTTTGTTAATTCTAGCTTAAACTCAGAAGCATCTTCTTTAGCTTCAGCTTTACTGATAGTTGCTCCTTTAAAATCGTTAGCAACTGCATCAAGTACAGGTTGAGGTAAATTTTCTGCAGCTAGCTCAATATACTTCTCTTGAGGAGTAACAACAGCAATATCATCAGATGATGCTTCTTGTGCATTAATAGTTTGAGTTCCTAATAATAAGCCTAATGCTAACAGTGGTAATACAAATAAATTTTTCATTGTTTTATTGAATTTTAATTAATTTCCGTTTAATGATTTAGATAGAGGAATAATTATGCCATAGGGAAAAAATTACATAAAAAACAGATAAACATCATAAAATCAATGAATTAAATAAAAACAAAACAACTGTTAAAAAGATCAAAAATGTGTAGAAATCAGGGGTTTTATGTAGAATTAATACTCAAAAATCTTTCAAAAATTATGAAAACCATTTATTAGCGAAACTCTGATTTGAAAAGTAACGCTGCAATGCCTTCAAATCAGACAGTTAAATCTACCCGTTTTAAGCAGAAAGGCTAATCCCTCAGTTTTCAGTATCTAGCGGGATCTCGGTCTAATACCTCTAAGTCTGTCTGATTGATGCCAGGTAGACTTGCTCCGAGGTAATTTACTCCCGACCGAACACTAAGTTATAGATAAAATAGTATTGTTTTTTAGAGATTCTTCATGAAAACAAAAATTTTAAGGCTGATTCGTAATCGTTTCCTAATAAAAACTTTATATTTTTGAATAAAAATCAATCAAATGAGACCAGACCTTTTTGAAGCACCGGATTATTATAATGTAGATGAACTTCTTACCGATGAGCATAAATTAGTTCGTGATGCTGCCCGTAGTTGGGTAAAAAGAGAAGTCTCACCTATTATAGAAGAATATGCCCAGCGAGCAGAATTCCCTAATCAGATTATCAAAGGGCTAGCGGAGATTGGAGCATTTGGGCCTTATATTCCTCATCAATATGGCGGAGCAGGATTAGATCAGATAAGTTATGGTTTGATTATGCAAGAGATAGAAAGAGGAGACTCTGGAGTAAGATCTACTGCTTCTGTGCAATCGTCATTAGTGATGTATCCCATATGGAAATATGGTAATGAAGAACAACGAAAAAAATACCTTCCTAAACTAGCTTCTGGGGAGTTTATGGGGTGTTTTGGTCTTACAGAACCAGATCACGGCTCTAATCCAGGAGGGATGACGACCAATTTTAAGGATAAGGGAGACCACTATTTATTGAATGGGGCAAAACTCTGGATCTCTAATGCGCCATTTGCAGATATTGCAGTTGTCTGGGCAAAAAATGAAGAAGGAAGAATCCATGGATTGGTGGTAGAACGAGGAATGGAAGGGTTCTCTACTCCAGAAACCCATAATAAATGGTCGCTAAGAGCTTCTGCCACAGGAGAACTTATTTTTGATAATGTAAAAGTACCTAAAGAAAACCTATTAGCAGGAAAAAGTGGATTAGGAGCG
Organism: uncultured Aquimarina sp.; assembly: GCA_947493495.1. GTDB lineage: Bacteria > Bacteroidota > Bacteroidia > Flavobacteriales > Flavobacteriaceae > Aquimarina. The sequence continues at coordinate 49,048 of CANLRN010000004.1, read as the reverse complement.
CCACTTGGTTGCTTAGATTCTGCTCGTTATGGAATTGCCTGGGGTGCTATTGGAGCAGCGATGGATTGCTATGATACCGCATTACGTTATGCAAAAGAGCGTATCCAATTTGATAAACCTATAGCAGGAACCCAATTACAACAGAAGAAACTTTCCGAAATGATTACAGAAATTACCAAAGCACAATTACTGGCTTGGCGATTAGGTGTATTGCGAGAAGAAGGAAAAGCAACCACTGCACAAATCTCAATGGCCAAGCGTAATAATGTAGAGATGGCTATAAAAATTGCTCGAGAAGCAAGACAAATCCTTGGAGGAATGGGTATTACTGGCGAATACAGTATCATGAGGCATATGATGAACCTAGAAAGTGTGATTACTTATGAAGGGACACACGATATTCATTTATTAATAACCGGAATGGACATTACCGGAATTGCTGCTTTTAAATAAAAAGAAGACTAATTTGAGTTATTTAATAGAGTAAGACGATAAATATTTATATTTTCAATACTGATTGTCAATTAATTAACAGGAATGCCTTAAAAAAATTAAAAATATAAGGTAACATTATTCTTATACAAGATATTAATATATAGTAAGGACGTTCTTTATAAAAAAAGAGGTCATTATTAATCAGAAAAAAGCTGCAGTAGTAATGGGGAAACCTACTGTAGCTTATTTTATATATACTAATACATTCAATTATAGATAAGCAAACAAAAAATGAAGCAAGCAAGCATACTATTTTTTATATTCCTTTGTGCAAATTTGTGTAACGCTCAAAATAAAGCAAATGTAGAACCGATACAGTATAGAATTAATTTTTTGGTTCCTGGAGCAGAAGTTGAGTTTGGCATAGCTCAGAATAGTAGTATACTATTTAATGCAGGGTTTTTATGGGGCATAGGATCAAGCGAAGATTTTAATGGAAGTTCAACAACTAACTTTGCAATACTTCCTATAATTGATGGACAATATAGATACTATTACAATCTAAAACGAAGACAAGAAATAGGAAAGAACATAGCTAAAAACAGTGGTAATTTTATAGCGCTAAAAGGAACATATTACTTTACAAAAAGCTTTCTAAAAGCACTCGAAGGGAATGAAGAAAATCTTTTTACGGATGAAAGTGATTTATCTATCATTGGAGTTGCTTATGGGCTACAAAGAACATATTTTGATTGGCTTCATATTGCATTTGAAGGAGGTATAGGATTTGGACAAACACGGTTTGATAATTTAGTATTACCCATAGTATCCTTCACTATAGGATATGCTTTTTGATATTGTCCTACTGTGGATGTGGATTGTATAAAATTAAGAAGTTCTTAGATTTTCTATAAAGATTTATTATAGATATTTGTACTAAATTGAAATAGTATATATCCATATGAAAATATTCGGACATCGTGGAGCTGCAGGATTAGTAGCAGAGAACACATTAGAATCTATCGAAAAAGCATTAGAGTTTGGCGTAGATGGAATAGAAATAGATATACATCTTTGCAAATCTGGAGAATTAGTAGTGCTCCATGACGAAACTCTAAATAGAACGACCAACGGAACTGGAAAAGTATCAGAGCTTACTTGGCAGGAATTATCAAAATATAGAACAATAGAAGGATATAAGATCCCTACCCTAAAGCAGGTATTAGACCTAATAGATGCTAGGTGTGCCTTAAATATAGAATTAAAAGGAATAAGAACGGCAAAACCTACTGTAGAGCTGTTAGAAAAACACATTAAAGGTTCTAAGTGGGAATCAAATCATTTTATTTTATCTAGTTTTGATCACTCACAATTGTTTCAGATAAAAGCGACTACTTCAGCATTTAAATTAGGAGTTTTAACAGAAAAAAAGATTTCTTCAATACTCAATGTAGCTAAAACAGTAGAAGCATTTTCGGTACATCCCCCCATATATTCTCTGAAAGAAGAAGATATCGCCTTGGCCAGAAGAGAAGGATACAAAGTATACACCTGGACAGTAAATGAACCTTCCTTGATAACATCATCAAAAAACTGGAAGGTGGATGGTATCATTACGGATTTCCCTAATTTAGCCTAATGCAATATGATCTTATAATAATTGGAGGAGGAGCGGCAGGTTTTTTTACAGCCATTAATGTAGCAGAAAATGATCCAAGCCTAAAAATAGCAATTCTAGAAAGAGGAAAAGAAGTACTATCTAAGGTTCGTATCTCAGGAGGCGGCCGCTGCAATGTTACGCATGCAGAGTTTATTCCTAGTCAATTAAGCACAAACTACCCAAGAGGAGAGCGAGAACTTATAGGACCGTTTCATACTTTTATGACTGGAGATACTATGGAGTGGTTTGCTAATCGAGGGGTAGCATTAAAAATAGAAAATGATGGCAGAGTTTTTCCAGTTTCGGACTCTTCTACAACTATCATTGACTGTTTTTTATCCGAAACAGAAAAACTAGGTGTAGAACTATTAAAAAATCATGCGGTCAAGGATTTTTATACAGAAAGTAATACGTGGAAAGTAATTACTAATCAAGGCTTATTCGAAACTAAAAAATTAATGATTGCTACAGGAAGTAATTCAAAAATATGGGCAAAACTCCATAGGATGAACTATCATATCATCGAAGCTGTACCCTCTTTGTTTACATTTAATATAGTAGATGATAGAATTAAAGGTTTATCAGGCATCGCTACAAATGCGGTAGTAAAAGTGAAGAACTCTAAATTATCTAGTGAAGGTCCATTATTGATTACTCATTGGGGGATGAGTGGTCCTGCAATTCTAAAGCTTTCGGCTTGGGGAGCGATAGAATTAAACGCGTATAAGTATAATTTTGAAATTAGTATTAATTGGTTACAAGAGTATTCTCAAGAAGAAATTGTAGATGCTCTAAAAGAATTAAAAACCCAAAATCCAAAACAACAAGTATTAAAACACGCTCAGTTTGAATTACCCAAAAGACTATGGCAGACTTTGGTTATAGCATCTGGCATTGAGAATTCGATGCGATGGGCAGATATGAATAAATCGCAGCTTACTAAACTCTCTGAAGAATTGACTAAAGGTGTTTTTAAGGTTCATGGTAAGAGTACCTTTAAGGAAGAATTTGTAACAGCAGGAGGGATTGATCTACAGGAAGTAAATTTCAAAACCTTTGAAAGTAAGAAACATAAAAATCTATATCTTGCAGGAGAAATATTAAATATAGATGCTATTACTGGAGGGTTTAATTTTCAGAATGCTTGGACAGGAGCCTATATTGCTGCCCAAGCTATTACATCAAAAAAATGAAAACATATACTGCTTTACTTAGAGGAATTAATGTAGGGGGACATCATAAGATTAAAATGGCGGACCTTAAAGACTTATTTCTTACATTGAGGTTTAGGTCTGTTATTACATATATTCAAAGTGGCAATGTTGTTTTTAGAGATGCTTCAGAAGATATGGATGCTTTAACACTAAAGATTCGTACTGGAATTAAAAAACGCTTTGGTTTTGACATCCCAGTCTTATTAATTACAAATGATACGCTTCGCCGCATACTTATAGATAACCCATTTGCAAAAAGAATAGAAAATGGTGAAGTGGAAGTCAAGAAAATGTATTTCATGTTACTATATGAATCCCCAGATAAAGTAGCAACAGCAAAGCTTTCTGCAATTTCTTTTACCCCCGAAGAGTTTAGTATTACCAAAGATGTGATTTATCTTTTTGCGGCAAATGGTTATGGAAAAACAAAACTACACACTAATTTTTTTGAAAAAAAACTAAAATGCCAAGCGACAACCAGAAACTTTAAAACAATGAATAAGTTGTTGGAAATAAATTCTTTACTAAAATAAGTTATCAGATTACTTCTCGGAAACTTGCAGAAAATTTCGTACCTTAATGAGGTTTAACCATTATCTCATTTACTATGAAAAAAATTACACTACTACTTGTTATTATTTTTACAGGAACTAATCTATTCGTTGCTAGAGCAAACGATAATGAGCCAATAAAAAAACTATTAATGGATTACATTAGTAAGATTAATAATTTAGAAAAAGGAGCCAATAAAAATAATGTTTTGTATCTATTTGATGAAAAATATAGCGGCAATACAGTTTATGTTAATTTGTCTGGAGCATTAGTGAGAAAAGATTATGATAAAAAGAATATCTCATCGCAATTAGATGATATTGTTAATGATGATAACTATAGTTTTAAGCTTACACTAGACAAAGTTGTTTTTCAAAACCAGAAAGAAAATGCAGGAATTATCTCTGCAGTAGTTAATTTTGAATCTTTTATCAATAAAAAATTAGCAGAAAAAGGAACCATGTTATTAGATATGGTTGGAATCAAGATTGATCAGAAATGGAAGATTGTACAAAATAATATGATTAGAGTCTCTGAAGCTAAGGATATTGGAGAATGTGTATGCTATATGTATGGCAATGGAGAATCAAAATTTGTAACAGAGGTATATTTCCCTGCGGGATTAGAATATGATCAAAAATTAGAGTCTTTTCAGATCACTAGAAAAGATGATTTGCGAATTATTAAATCACACGGGGATGAGTTTACTTGGAAAGGAAATGGAGGAGTATATTATAAAAATACGGCTATCGGAAAGACCAAAGAACCTAAAAAAGCCATACAAGCAGTTGTAAAGAAATTATATAAAGACTCATGTGTTGATGTTATCTTTAATTAAATTATACGATTTACGGATGAGAATTTCGTAAAAATAATGGCAAGAATTTTTCGCTAGATTGATGAATCAAATTAAAGAATAGCCATAGCTATTGTTTCATTTTATGAAGAAAATATAGTAGAAAAAGAATGTCATTAGATGCGAAATTTTTATTCGTAAATCGTATTATATCATTTATCTTCTGAATTAACGAACATAAATAACATGTCCAGCCAAAATAAAGATTTGGCTGGACATGTTATTTAGTATTTTTTTGAGAATAATAGATAAAAGAAAATCTATTCTTTAAGAAATCCTTTCCAAGAAATTTCTATAGCTTGATTAATATGTTTCTCTAATAGTTTTACTTTTTCATTTTCGTGAATTTTTACGATAGAAACCACATTACCAAAAAATAGTTCTTCCATAACCATAGGATTGTAAGGTTTAAATGCTTTTTCGCGAATTCCATTTTTAAAAAAACTTTCTATTTCACTATAATACTGCCTTGCTTTATCCTTTAGCGATTGAGGGATTTCTGGAGATCTCGCAATTTGCTCTGAAAAAACAAAAGCTAGCGGGTTATTCACAAAATAATGAAATAGATTAAGCCACATAATAGAGAATTGCTTTTTTATATCATCTTCTGGCGTATTTCGCATAACAACCGTACCAAAATCTTGAGTAAGCATTAAATATAATTCGGTAATAATCTCTTCTTTATTTTTGAAATGATGATATACTGTTCCATTAGCAACACCAGATTCTTTTATAATTTGCGATAGGGATGTTGCCCGTATTCCTTGTTTGGTGATTAATTCTAAAGTAGTTTGTAAAACTATTGATTTTTTGTTCATAAAATTGTATTCCTTATTCTTGGTTTAGTTAAGTTGCCATATACAAAAATTCAATGCAGCTGCAAAAGCAACCCACATTAAATAAGGGATCAGTAGGTAAGCAGCTGTAGCGTTTACAACTTTAAACCACTTTATTGTAAACAATAATAGGATAAAAAGGGCAATAATATCCAGTAGTGCAATCAATGGATTGCGTACTCCAAAGAAAAAAATGGACCACGCAGCATTGAGTAAAAGTTGAAACCCAAAATGATATAACGCAGTTTTTACCCATTTATGATAAAAACCTTTGCTCCAGACAATTCCTGCAGAAATACCCATCATGATATAAAGAATAGTCCATACAGGTGCAAAAAGCCAATTGGGAGGTGTAAAAATAGGCTTTTCTAGTGTTACATACCAATTTTGTATCGATGTTTGGGTAGCAATACTACTCAAAAAACCAATCAAAAGACATAATAACACAGCAATGCCAATACGTAGTAATTTTATTTTCATTGAGATGAATTAGTGTGAATTACTAAAATAACAATTTATTTTTACTAGAAGCTTCCTAAAACAGCATAAGAACTTATCTTTGCTCAAATTATTTTATGGCATGGATAATTATGATCAATTTATTTCTAAAAAAACCGATTCACTACCTGATAAAGGAAAGATATCTTGTATATCTCCTAGTAATATAGCTCTTGTGAAATATTGGGGTAAGCGTCCAGTGCAATTGCCAGAAAACCCATCTATAAGTTTTACACTAGAGCAATGTACTACTAAAACAAGCTTGCGTTTTGAGAAATGTAAAGAGCTTTCGGATAGTTTTAATTTCGAATTACTGTTTGATGGAAAACCTAAACCAGATTTTAAACCAAAAATCCAAAGCTTCTTCAAAAGAATTGAGGTTTATATGCCTTTTCTAAAAAACTATAAATTTAGTATAGAGACTACTAATAATTTTCCTCATAGTAGTGGGATTGCTTCTTCTGCTAGTGGAATGAGTGCATTAGCATATTGCTTGATTCAATTAGAAAAACAGATACACCCTGAGAGTAGTGAGTCTTATTTTCTACAAAAAACCTCGTTTCTATCTCGATTAGGATCAGGAAGTGCTTGCAGGAGCATTGAAGGCCCAGTGACCGTTTGGGGATCACATAAAGATATTGATCAGAGTAGTGATCTGTATGCAATAAAGTTTCCAGGGCAGTTGCATGAAAATTTTGCAAACTACCAGGATACAATTTTATTAATAGATAAAGGAAAGAAACAAGTAAGTAGCTCGGTAGGTCATGATCTGATGCACGGACATCCATTTGCAACTCGCCGTTTTGAACAGGCAAATAATAATATAAGCAGGCTTAAAGAAATATTATCATCTGGAGATATAGATGCATTCATAGAAATCGTAGAAAGTGAGGCACTTACCCTCCATGCTATGATGATGACCTCATTTCCGTATTTTATATTAATGAAACCAAATACACTTTCTGTAATCAATAAGGTATGGGAATATAGAGAAGACACAGGATCCAAACTATGCTTTACGCTAGATGCAGGAGCCAACATCCATTTATTATATCCCGAGGAAGAACTCAAAGAAGTAAAAGAATTCATTACTAGAGAGTTAGTTGCGTATTGTCATAAAGGGCAGTATATTTGCGATAAAATAGGATTAGGTACTAAATTATTGTAACTTTATCTTACTTGGAAATACAACTAAGTTGTATGAATACTAAATAACTATGAAGGGACCATTATTTTATTCTAAAATACTTTTGTTTGGTGAATATGGGATTATCAAAGACTCTAAAGGTCTTTCTATACCCTATAATTTTTTTAAAGGAGCACTAAAAGTGCCAGAAAACCCTAACGAAGAAACCATAAAATCGAATGAAAGCTTACGCAAATTTGCGGATTATCTTGCCGAAATTGAGCAAAAAAATATAGTGCAATTTGATTTAGTCAGATTACAAGCGGATATTGATTCTGGGATGTGTTTTGATAGTAGTATCCCTCAAGGATATGGTGTAGGGAGTAGCGGTGCATTGGTAGCAGCGGTATATGACAAATATGCAGAAGATAAAATCACCGTTTTAGAAAACCTAACCAGAGATAAGTTACTTAGGCTAAAAAAGATTTTTGGCCTGATGGAATCTTTCTTTCACGGAAGTAGTTCTGGTTTAGATCCATTGAACAGCTATCTTAGTTTGCCTATTCTTATTACTTCTAAAGATAATATAGAAACAGCAGGAATTCCTTCGCAAAGTCTAGATCATAAAAAGGGAACAGTATTTCTACTAGACAGTGGGATTGTAGGAGAAACTGCACCAATGGTTAGTATTTTTATGGAAAAAATGAAACAAGAAGGGTTTCGATCAATGCTTAAAAATCAATTTGTAAAACATACTGATGCCTGTGTTGATGATTTCCTTAAAGGAGATATTAAATCTCTTTTTTCTAATATCAAGCAACTATCCAATGTAGTTTTGGATAATTTCAAGCAGATGATCCCTAATCAATTTCATGCATTATGGAAAAAAGGAATTGAGACTAATGCATATTACCTAAAACTATGCGGATCTGGAGGAGGAGGATATATTCTAGGGTTTACCCAAGATTTTGATAAAGCACAATCTGTTCTAAAAGACTACAAATTAGAAGTGGTATATAACTTTTAATAAGCATTATCTATGCTTTCTAGAAAAAACAGACTCATACTACTTAAGCTATTGAGTTTATTTTCTATTGTACGTGGTTATAATATTCTTATCATTGTTCTGGCACAATATCTTACCTCTGTTTTTATATTGGCACCAGATATCAGATTGAGAGATGTTCTTTTTGATCCAAACCTTTTTGTAATAGTTTTAGCATCCTCTGGAGTTATTGCCGCGGGATATATAATTAATAACTTTTATGACAGAGAGAAAGACCTTATCAATAGACCAAGGAAAACAATGTTGGATCGTTTGGTAAGTCAACAAACAAAATTAACTGGGTATTTTGTGGTCAATTTTCTTTCGGTGATCTTGGCTAGTTATGTGTCATTTAGAGCAGTGTTGTTTTTTTCTGGATATATTTTTGGCATATGGTTGTATTCGCACAAGCTAAAAAAGAGACCATTTGTAGGCAATATAACTGCATCTATACTATCCATTGCCCCTTTTTTTGCAGTATTCGTCTACTGTAAGAATTTTGATGAGGTGATTTTTGTCCATGCTACATTCTTATTTATAATATTGATAATGAGAGAGATGATAAAAGACTTAAGCAACTTAACAGGCGATGTGGCACAAAATTATAAGACTATCCCTATTCTGTATGGAGAAAGTGTTTCTAAAAAAATGATAAGCATACTTATATTAATTTGTTGTATTCCTATATTTTTATTGTTAACGAGGTATGAGATAGGGTTTATGTATCTTTATTTTTATGTCTGTCTGGGATTGTTGCTTTTGTTTCTAATACTGCTATGGAGATCACGTAAAAGAACACATTATGTTTGGCTACATAATATCTTAAAATTAATTATCGTGTCTGGTGTGTTTAGTATTATCCTTATTGACATTAATTTAATTCTGGATAGAATACTCTGGTAAGATCATAAAAAAAGCAGCAGCATAGGTATATGCAACTGCTTCGTTAAAAGATTTTTTCGCTTATTTATGCCTTTGGATTCAACACTTTTAAGCTAAATGTGTATACTTTGTTTGGAGTTACGGAAACATCAGAATCCACTTTTTTATAGTTTAATCTTGATTTTACATAATCTTCTACTGCTACTTTTTCGGAGTCAACAGTTAGGATCACGATTTCACCTTTTGCATTTAAGACGAATTCGATATTAGCTTTGATCTCGTTTTGATCTAATTTTATTTGTGGTTTGTCTAGTAAAACTACAATTTCATTTCTTAGTTTTTCTTCTGAGGTCTCTTTTGATGTTTTGTCATTTGCAAAAATCTGAGTTGATGCTAAAACAGCTACTAATACTAAAATTAATTTTTTCATTTTACGTGTTTTGGTTTTTAAGATATTGTTTGTTTTATTGTACAAGACAAATGTAGAAGCAATACTTGCATTTTTTTTGGTTTGAATTTTATTAGAACGTAATTCTAAGTTTACCATTAGGTAAAAAAGAGTAGGTTTTAACATAAAATGAACTTTGAATGATATATACTTTTTATAAGTTTACTTTAGAAGTATTTTGAGATATGGGTTTTTTTGATAAAAAATTCACAAGCTTTTACTTAGATGTGATGTGAATAATTTAATTTTCAGGGGTGTTGCAATGTTAATTTAACGTTACCTGATGGTTTAGCCGTAACGCAGATTGACAGACTTAAGTATTTGATAATCAATTTTTTGAATGTTAATTATTTGTTAAGTAAAATTCAAAACGTTCTAAAATATAGCTCATAATCCAAATACATGAACGAAAACATATAAATCTCTTTTATGGAAAATCAGTTACTCACTGTGGCATTGGCTCAGATATCTCCTATATGGTTGGACAAGCACGGAACTATAGAAAAAATTCAAAAATCGATTGTTGAAGCATCTTCAAAAGGGGCAGAACTTGTTGTATTTGGTGAAACCTTGTTACCAGGATATCCTTTTTGGGTTTCACTTACCGATGGAGCGCAATTTGATGCTACGGTGCAAAAAGAGATTCACGCCCATTATGCTCAGAATGCAATCGTGATATCCAATGGAGATCTGGATACGATCTGTCAATTGGCTAAAGAATATAAGATTTCGATATATATTGGGATTATAGAACGACCTATGGATCGAGGAGGTCACAGTTTATACGCTTCATTGGTGTATATTGATCAACAAGGAGAAATCAAATCAGTGCATCGTAAACTGCAACCTACCTATGAAGAGCGATTGACCTGGGCTCCGGGAGATGGAAATGGCCTTCGTGTACATTCCTTAAAAGCGTTTACTGTTGGAGGATTGAATTGCTGGGAAAACTGGATGCCTCTGCCAAGAGCTGCATTATATGGTCAAGGAGAAAATCTGCATGTCGCTGTTTGGCCAGGAAGCGATTATAACACTAAGGATATTACACGTTTTATAGCTCGAGAATCAAGATCCTATGTGATTTCTGTCGCTAGTTTAATGCATAAAGAAGATTTTCCTTCTGGAACACCCCATCTGGATAAAATTCTTGCAAAAGCACCAGATGTTTTGGCAAATGGGGGATCTTGTGTAGCTGGTCCAGATGGAGAATGGGTTTTAGAACCAGTACTTCATAAAGAAGGGATACTAATAGAAACCTTAGATTTTAATCGGGTATTACAGGAACGTCAGAATTTTGATCCTGTAGGTCATTATTCTCGTCCAGATGTTACTCAATTGAGTGTAAATAGAGCCCGTCAGAGTACAGTTAGCTTTGATGGAGAATAGTTGTTATTTCTAAATACTAAACAACTATCTTTGCAAAAAATGTAAGATATGAGTCGTGGAGACAATTCCAATAGAGAAAAAGGTACTGGAAGACAAGGAGGAAAACCAAAAGAAAAGTCGTATGCTAGAGGCAAATCACCTAAAAAAAAGACAAATAATTCACCTAAAAAGATCTCTAATTCTGATGAGATCCGATTAAATAAATATGTGGCAAATTCTGGAGTTTGTTCTAGAAGGGATGCGGATTTGTATATCCAGACCGGGAGTGTTTGGGTAAACGGAAAACCGATCACAGAAATGGGGTATAAAGTAAAGTTAACTGATGAGGTTAAATTTGACGGGAGACTTATTACTCCAGAGAAAAAAGAATATGTATTGCTAAATAAGCCTAAAGGTTTTGTGACTTCTACAAGCCCTGAAAAAACTAGAACAGTTATGGATTTAGTAGCAAACGCGTCTAAGAGTAGATTAAAGCCAGTGGGTAGGTTAGAACGCAATACAACAGGATTACTATTATTTACAAATGATGTAGATCTCGAAAAAAAATTAACACATCATAAGACAGGAGTTCGTAAAATCTTTCACGTAGAATTGGATCGTAATCTTAAGTTTGAAGATCTCGAAAAAATACAAAAAGGTATTAAACTAGAAGAAGGCTTCATTAAGGTAGATGAGATTTCTTATATAGAAGGTGCGTCTAAAAATGAGTTGGGGGTACAATTAATGTCTTCTAAAAATGGAATCGTAACTAAGCTTTTCGAGTATCTTAATTATAATGTGCTGAAATTAGACAGGGTTATTTTTGCGGGGTTGACCAAGAAAGACCTTCCAAGAGGTCATTGGCGTATTTTAACTGAGCAAGAAGTTATTAATTTAAGGATGATGTAAAAAAATATGAATATGATTTTACTGTATTCCTAAACAATTACTATGTAATTAATACCTCCTCAACAACTCCTTTAATTCATCATAATATTGTTTAGAAAAGTAGATACCATTATGCCCAGCACCTTTGATAAGTGTACGTTCAATTTTATCAGGATATAATTTTTTTAATCGTTTAGAATGTTCTTCGGGTTTAATCAGAAAATCTTTGGAACCATGAAAAATCCGAATGGGGCAATTGACTTCTCCTAAGAATTTATACGATGGAATTTCGTAATTAATTAATGCTTGTGGAACAGGAGCTATATTGGCTATGAATTCATTCCATGCATAGTATGGAGCTTCTAGAATAAGAAGTTTGGGATTGTTCATAGCGGCGGTATATGACGCAAATCCTGTTCCTATAGAGTACCCTAATACAACAATATCTTTTTCATCATAACGCGTAAGGACATAATCATATATTTTTTGAGCATCATGGTATAGTTCTGATTCTTGTTTATAAAAACTATCACTTTTACCATATCCCCTATAGTCTACAAATAAAACATCATATTTATTTTCTGTATATAGATATGCGCGTTCTCCCCACTCATGAATAGCACCTGCATTTCCATGAAAATAAAGAATAACACCTTTGCGAATAGAATCGGTTTTAAACAATAAAGCATTAAGGACAATATCTTTTTCTACAGGAATATTAATCTCTTCAAAAGGTTGATCAAAAGAATATGTGTAATTCTTGTCTAACACTTTTGGGTTAAAAAAGAATCGTTCCTGTCTTATGTAAAAAAAGATATAGATAAGAATTACCAGAACAATCAAAAATGCTATAGTTCGTAGTAATCGCCGACCTATTTTTCTAAAATTAATTTTCAAGATATACAGATTTTAGGGAAATTATTTTAGTGTTTTTTCTTACTTCAAAAATAAAAATACCAAATACGATCATATACTCTAACGCAACAAACCATAAATTTTCTTTAAAATCAGGATTGATATATGCCGTATAGCTACATATAATAATAAAAGACCACCAAATAGGGAATCTATATCTTGTAAAAATACAAAGAGCTAAAGGTACAGCTATATACCATGGATGCACTGTGGTAGACAAGAAATAGTAACTACAGATACCGATAAGCAGTACTGCGATTAATTGAGATGTCTCTCTATTTTTTCTAAAAAAAGTGAGTAATAACAGAACACCAATAACAATCAGAGGCAATATTTTACCTACAGTACCAATTATATTCCAACCGATAGTTTGATATCCTATCCAACGAATTATATAATATATGCTTGCATTAAACTCAAAATTCTGAAACCAAAGTCCTATAGTTGTACTAAAATTGGCAATAAATTCTGAAGATAGAAATGGTGCAAAAAGTAGTATTGTTGTTATGATAACAATACTGTAAAAGCTAAGTAATCTAAAAAATCGATGTATAAGACTGGATTTGTCTGAACCGACTGTAAATTTTTGAAAAAATAGGGGCAAAAATAATAATGGTATTAATTTTACCGATACCGAAAGTGCTAAAGCGATTGCTGCCCAATACCAATATCCTTTTTGCAATAGATAAAGTGACCAGATAATAAAAAATATCATCACAGTTTCAAAATGAAGATTACCAGTAAGTTCAATTATAATAAAAGGATTAAGAACGTACCAAAAAATTCTATTTTCAGGTATTTGTAGTGCATTTAATAATTTTCTGCCAAAAAACAATATTCCGGCATCAGCTAGAATGATCAACAAGCGTAAAACAATTGCTGCACCTAAAATACTTTTACTAGAAAAAATTGCTGCAATTGCATAACAAAATTGACTAACAGGGGGATAATTGGTATAATGACTGCCATTAAGAGCACCCATGCCTTCATATAACTCAAGAGCTTGATTGATGGGAATATTCCCTATATTAATCCAATTTTCGGGAGTGTTTAAATAAGGGTTTATACCTTCTAATAGCATCCTACCATCCCAGATAAATCTATAAAAATCCTGAGATAAATTAGGGATTGCAAAAATAAAAATAATTCTAAAAAGTAATCCTGCTACGACCAGTATTTTAGTATTCTGTTTATTGTGTCGGATCAATATATAGGTGCTAATAAAGAGTCCACTCCACAGGCAAAACATGTTGATGAAATCTGTTCGCTCTAATTGATACCCAAAAACCCAGTACAAAAGAGCGCTAAAAAAAATAAAAATGACCGAAAGACGATTATTTTTCCATGCGGTAAGCATATTATAATTTAGAAGTAACTGATTTAAAGAATACAAATCCGAATCCTAAAAATAGCATAATATGAAATAAGAATAAACCAAAATCCTGAAGCTTAAATGCACTGTATAACGCGTATCCAAAATAGCACATTAGCAATGCTTCAATGATAGTGTTTCCAGAAATATTTTTATTGATGTATTTATTTCCTTTCCAAGAATCTTTTAATGAGTTTATATTAAATTTTGGAGTTCTTACAAATTCACTTTTCTTACCAAAATGCCCTTCTAAAACAGCCATTGAATTATGGACAGAAAATCCCATAGCAATAGAAAAGAAGGTGAAAAACATTTTTGTATACTCGATAAAATTCCAGAAACCACCACTATGTATTTTCTTGAACGTATGCCAATAACAGAAGAAAAATATGACAGTACTCATTGCAAAAAAAGCAATTACATTAAAATACCAACTAAACATGGGATTGTTATTTTTGATATACATCACAGGCACGCTTAATACAGCAACTAAAAGTACTAGCAAAAACATACTGCTGTTTAATAAATGGAAGAAACTATGAAATTTAGTTTTAAAAGGAACGGTCTTGTCTTTGAACATTTTCCAATATAATTTCTGAAAATTTTCTGCTGCGCCTTTATTCCATCTAAACTGTTGAGACCGTGCAGCACTAATTACTACTGGCAACTCTGCAGGAGTTTCTACGTCTTCTAGATATTTAAATTTCCATTTTTTTAGTTGCGCTCTGTAACTAAGATCTAGGTCTTCTGTCAATGTATCACCTTGCCAATTTCCTGCATCTTCAATACATGTTTTTCGCCATACACCAGCTGTACCATTAAAATTAATAAAGTGATTTTTATAATTACGCCCCACTTGTTCCATAGTAAAATGAAAATCTAAGGCAAAGGCTTGTATCTTAGTAAGCATAGAATAATTTCTATTAATATGCCCCCATCTGGTTTGTACTACACCAATTTTTTCATCCTTAAAGTAAGGAATAGTTTGTAATAACCATTTTTTTCCAGGAAGAAAATCAGCATCAAATATGGCAATGAATTCTCCTTTGGCAATTTTTAACCCTTCTTTTAGTGCTCCAGCTTTGAAACCTGTGCGATCATCACGGCGTATGTGTTGTATATCTAAACCTGCTTCTAGTAATTTTTTAATTTGAGCAGCTGTAGTGTTTACGGATTCATCAGTAGAATCATCTAGCACTTGGATTTCTAGTTTATCTTTTGGATATTCTAGTAGAGCAATATTATCCAATAGTCTTTCCATAACATACAGTTCATTATAAACAGGAAGCTGTATGGTTACATTAGGAATTTGATTCTCCTTATTTAAGTCAAAGGTGGGTGCATTATCATGCTGTTTTCTAGACTTTAGATAGTTTAAAAGCAGGCTTAACTGCGCTAAACTATACAAGAAAATGATTAGTAGCGCTACTGTATATATTAAGATGATAGCAATATCCATCATTACACAAAGCTATATTTAAAAATCCAACTTAAAATCTTAACGCCTGCAAAGATAGCACCTTTTATGGTTCCTGAAACTTTTGAGACACCAATTCTCTTTTTATAATGCACAGGAACTTCAATAAATTTGTATTTATGTCTAATTGCTTTTAATTGCATTTCGACTGTCCATCCATAGGTTTTATCTTGCATATTTAGTGCTATGAGCTTATCATACTTAATAGCTCTAAAAGGGCCAAGATCTGTAAAATTAGCTCCAAAAAATAATTTCATTAAACTGGTTGCTAACCAATTACCAAAAATTTGTGGAGTGGTCATAGACCCAGGTTCTCTCAATTTTTTATCTCTAGCTCCAATAACCAAATCAATATTATCATCGATAATAGGAGAAACAATATGAACTAATTCTGAAGGATAATCACTATAATCACCATCAAGAAATACAATAATATCGGGTTTTATTTCTAGTGTAGAAATATAATGGATTCCTTTTAAGCAAGCATATCCATACCCCATTCTTTCTTCTCTAAGTACAGTGGCTCCACTTTGTTGGGCAACCTGCTCGGTATTATCTGTTGAATTATTACTTACTACTATTATTTCTGATACTATATCAGGGATATCCTGAATAACATGTTTTATCGACCCCTCTTCATTAAAGGCTGGGATAATTACTTTTATAATGGTATTCATTTATAGAGAAGCATTGGGATTGTCTCTTTTAAAACTAGCAATATCTGTCCATTCACCAGTTTTTTTGTCGTCCTTGTATTTTTCAGCTTTAAAAAGATTTTTGCCTTTGTAGAGCAAGCAATATCCATTTTTTTTGTTTTTCCTATATTGAAATTTTCTCGTAATTTGAGTTTTTTTATTTGCACTGGCAATATCGTAAATAATCCACCATTTTTCAGCATTATTATCTATAAAGTGACCTTCCTTAGCAAGTTTATTATCTGAAGTATAAAAAAACCAATATCCATTTTTTTTATTGTTGTAAAAATGTCCTTCTTTAGCAACCTGACCATTAGGATAATATTCGTACCAATAATCAATTTTTTTATCATTTATTTTCCAACCTTCGGCTTTAATACTACCGTTTTGATAGTATTCTTTATGATATTGCTTTTCTACTGTAATTTGAGAGCCTATAAAAGAATATATAATTATAGAAATAAAAAAGTGTAACATGCCTAATAATTGATTTGTCTCTACTTAGACGAAATAATATACAAATACCAACGAATATATAAAGATTAAATTTAAATAGTTTTTTTTCATATGTAAAATAAATATTCATTTCTAATTGTTTACATTAGTACAGAGCTGCAAAAGGACTGCAAGATTTTAGTTTTTCAAACACTATTTGTAGCAAAATGTAAAACTTGAACTTGATAATTCAATATGGTATTAGTAACTGGAGCTACAGGTTTAGTCGGAACACATTTATTGATTAAATTGGCACAAGAAGACTATCCAATACGCGCATTATATCGCTCAGAACCCAAAAAAAATTATGCTAAATCAGTATTTCTACAATGTTGCGATCTAGAGGATCAAAATACTTTTGATAGGATAGATTGGGTCGTAGGGGATCTTAATGATATTCCTAGATTGACAACTGCTTTTAAGGGAGTCCAACGTGTATATCACTGTGCAGCAATGATATCTTTTAATCCTTCTCATTACCGAAAACTTCGTAAAGTTAATATTGAAGGTACTGCAAATATTGTCAATTTATGTATGTTACATAAAGTAGACAAACTATGCTATGTAAGTTCTATTGCTACTATAGGAGAAGCACTATCTAATACCTCTATAAATGAAACTAATGAGTGGAACTCTGAAGTTCTTAATTCTGTGTATGCCATTACAAAATATGGAGCAGAAATGGAAGTATGGAGAGGTATGCAAGAAGGATTAGATGCAGTAATTGTGAATCCAGGGATTATTATAGGCCCTGGTTTTTTTAATTCTGGAAGCGGATATTTTTTTAAGAAAATATACAATGGAATGAAATATTATACAACTGGAATAACCGGATATGTGGCTATTCAAGATGTGGTTGCTATTATGCAATCTTTAATGAATAGCGCTATTACCAAGGAACGCTACATTTTGGTTGGGGAAAATCTAAGTTTTAAAAATGCATTTACGATGATTGCAGAAGGACTGGGCAAGACAGCTCCACAAAAAAAAGCTACCCCATTTCTAATGAAGTTAGCATATAGTATACAATGGTTCTTACATTCCTTTTTTGGAAAGAAGAGATCGATATTCAAATCATCAATAAAAAGCGCGTTTTCGGATTCATTTTATGAGAATGACAAAATAAAAAATGAATTATCCTATACTTTTATTCCTATTAAAAAAGCAATTAGTGAGACAACTACTTATTTTTTAAAAACAGTTTCCTAACATAAGAAATCAATAGTTTTTCGATTAGAGTACCCATTGATCATTTATTCTAATTCTTCACTATCTATTTCTTCCAACTCCTTCATTATATCTGATGGTTTCTGATGGGTTTTAATTTTCTTAGCCCGATTGATAGAATCCTTTATTTTTTGGATTGAATCTTCTTCTTTCACCATCTTTTCATATGTATCCTTAGCAATTTCTAGATTCTTTTTAACTTTTGTGAAAATTGCTTCATATGTTTCTAATTGACCAGTATACCACTGATTATTTTGGGCGAACACTAAACTATCGATTCCATATTTTTCTAAAATATATTTTTCTGAGTTTATTTTTTTTATATCAAAGACTTTTTTATACGAACCCTTAGCAGCTTTTACAAAAGCAATATCTGTTAGAATGGATACCATTTTATCTTCAGAAATCAAGGTTTCTGGTTTTTGTGGTGTATCAATACTCTGACAAGCCATAAAAACTCCTAAACTACAATATATTACTTTTCTAATCATCTATTAAATGTTAATCGTTGCGCATTTTTAATGTCATAAAATCTAAAGTTATTATAGACCAAACTACCATTTACATAGGTATGGGTGATTCTAGACTTAAATGTTGTTCCTTCGAAAGGAGACCACCCGCATTTATATGCGATATTTTCATTGTTTACAGTCCAAGGGGAATTAAGATCTACTAATACAGCATCTGCATGATACCCTTTACGAATGTACCCTCTTTTTTCTACCTGAAATAAAATAGCTGGATTATGACACATTTTTTCTACTACTTTTTCTAAAGTAATACGGCCTTGATGATAAAACTCTAACATGGCAGGCAGCGCATGTTGTACTAAGGGGCCACCAGAAGGAGCTTTCGTATATACGTTGTCTTTTTCTTCTATGGTATGAGGTGCATGGTCAGTAGCAATTACATCTATGGTATCATTGAGTAATGCCTTAAACAAAGCATCTCTATCTTTTGCTGTTTTTACAGCTGGATTCCATTTAATAAAGGTTCCTTTTTCTTTATAATCATCATCAGAAAACCATAAATGATGGATACAGACTTCTGCTGTGATTTTTTTATCTTTTAAAGGAATTTTATTAGTAAATAGCTCTAATTCCCTGGCAGTAGAGAGATGAAATACATGCAATCTTGCTCCCGTTTTTTTGGCAAGCGCTACTGCTTTAGAAGATGATATATAGCAAGCATCTTCACTTCTGATAATCGGATGCATCTCAATAGGGATGTCATCTCCATATTTTTCTTTATACGCAAGGGTATTGCTTTTAATGGTCTGCTCATCTTCGCAATGTACAGAAATTACTAAATCTGTAGATGAAAAAATCTTTTCCAGAACAGCTGTATCATCTACTAGCATATTTCCTGTAGAGGATCCCAAAAATAATTTCAGTCCTGCTACAGTTTTTGGATCTACTTTTAATATTTCTTCGAGATTATCATTAGTCCCACCAAACATAAAAGAATAATTAGCATAGCTAGTTTTTGCCGCAATATCAAATTTAGCTTCTAGTTTTTCTATGGTAGTAGTTTGCGGATTCGTATTAGGCATTTCTATAAAAGAAGTGATTCCTCCTGCAATAGCAGCTCTAGATTCTGTTTCTATAGTAGCCTTATGCGTTAATCCAGGTTCTCTAAAGTGTACCTGATCATCAATTATTCCAGGGAATAGATATTTTCCTTCGGCGTCAATCACTTGTACATCAGCAGATTTGGCACTAATTTGAGGAGCTATTTCTTTAAATAAGCCATTTTCTATATAGATATCGCTATTGGTGATTTTACCTTCATTAACAATATTGGCATTCTTGATCAATATACTGTTTGGAATCATATTTCGTAACGGCTAAATAAACTTTTAAATTTCATGGTAATTACTCCAAAAATGGCTTCAGAAATAATTCCTTTGCTCATTTTAGAGTTTCCTCGTGTTCTATCTGTAAATATTACAGGAACTTCTTTTATTTTAAATTTTAGCAAATATGCCTTAAATTTCATTTCTATCTGAAAAGCATAGCCTACAAATTTAATTTTTTCGAGATTTATTTTCTCTAATACTGCTCTTTTATAACAAATAAAACCTGCAGTAGTGTCATAAATATCCATACCTGTAATAAAGCGGACATATCTCGATGCGATCCAAGACAATAACACTCTACTCATAGGCCAATTAACAACATTTACACCCGTTACGTATCTGGATCCGATTGCTATATCAGAAGTGCCTTTTGCACAGCAATTATATAACCGTATAAGATCATTAGGGTTATGCGAAAAATCGGCATCCATCTCAAAAATATACTCATATGTATGATCTAATGCCCATTTAAAACCAACAATATATGCAGTCCCTAAGCCTAATTTACCTTCTCGCTCTAGTATAAAAAGTTGTTTTTCATATTCTAGCTGTAACTCTTTAACCCGTGATGCAGTCCCATCAGGAGAATTATCATCAATCACTAGAATATGGAAATTACGTTGAAGAGAGAATACATTTTTAATGATGCGTTCTATATTTTCAATTTCATTATAGGTAGGTATAATTACTAAAGAATCTACCATAGAAAGACTTTTTGTAGGCAAATATAACTAAATAATTACTAGATTATTTTTAGTTTTTTATGCTATTTTTCTTTGATATAGAAGACGCACTCAGATAGTGGCTGTTGCACCATAGTTATCACATTAATTTTATTATCTAATGAGTAAACCTTAATTTTATCACATTACTAATAATATGGATAGTATATTAAGAGAAATAACTACGAATGACTGGATTACAATTGTGATGCTTCTATGTGTTACACTATTAGCTGTTGCAAAGTATATGAATTCTGTATTATTTGTTGATTTTATCGACCTTTTTACTACCAACAAATATATAGTTCTTACGAATAAAGGCAATAAGCTATCTTCATTGTTCAATGTGGTTTTAATGACTGTACAGATTCTTTCGATATCATTATTTATGTACATCTGTGTAGATATTCTAAAAATCAAAGATACTGCAAGCGGAGTTGTTTTTTTTCTAAAAATCGCTGCATTTTATGCACTCATATCTATTTTTAAAATATTAATAGAAAAAATAGTGGCTACCATTTTTTCTATAGAAATATTGATTGATAATTACCTTTTCTATAAGGTGTCATATCGTAATTTCTTAGGGATTCTATTATTGCCGTTTAATTTATTATTTGTCTATAGTATCCAGCCTTCAAAAATTCTTTTACTTGTGATGTTGATTACATTACTTGTTCTTAATTTAATAGTACTAATTTTGGTGTACAAGAAAAATGAAAATGTAATTTTAAACCACTTGTTTTATTTTATTTTATATCTTTGCACACTTGAAATCGCACCCTATTTCATACTGTATAAACTAATTATATAGGCACATAGGACGTTTACATAAAATACTATATATGAAAGTGAAAACGATTTTGGTTTCACAGCCAGAGCCTAAAGTAGAAAATTCACCTTATTTCGAGCTTGAAGAAAAAGAAAAGGTAAAGATTGACTTTATCCCGTTTATTCATGTAGAAGGCGTAGATGCTAAAGAGGTAAGACAACAAAAACTGGACTTATCTCAATTTACTGCTATCATACTTACTAGTAGAAATTCTGTAGATCATTTTTTTAGGATTGCAGAAGATATGCGATACAAAGTGCCTGATACCTTAAAGTATTTTTGCCAGAGTGAAGCTGTAGCGTATTATCTACAAAAATATGTAGTGTACAGAAAAAGAAAGATATATGTAGGTAAGCGTACTTTCCAGGAGTTGACTCCGCTAATCAAGAAATATAAGAACGAGAAATTTTTATTGCCTTCTTCGGATAAACTAAAACCTCTTATCCCAGATACCTTAGATGGATTAAAAGTGGATTGGACACAAGGGATTTTTTATAGAACGGTAGTAAGTGATCTCTCTGAGTTACGAGATGTTTTTTATGATATCTTAGTGTTCTATAGCCCTTCAGGAATTAAATCGTTATTCGAAAATTTCCCTGATTTTAAACAAAATAATACGCGTATTGCTGTCTTTGGCAACTCCACAGTAAGAGCAGCAGAAGAACACGACCTTATCGTAAATATTCAGGCCCCCACACCTGAAACACCCTCGATGACAATGGCGTTACAGAAATATATAAAAGAAGCAAATAAGAAATAGTTATTTGTTCAATACAACAATGATTTAATAGCTTAAAACAATAGTATCTGTGTATACCTCTTTCTGATATTTTGCGGTTATTTTTATAGTATTTTCACCTTTAGATAAAGAAACATTTTTAAAAACCATTGTACTAGTATCCGAAGTTAATTTTTCTTTGGCTATTTTCTTTTCGTTGATAAACAAGGTTACTTCTGGTAAATTTGTATATACTTTTATATCAATATTCTTGGCAGTGCGAATACTATTTCTCCTTTCTGTAATATAAAGTACTGGTTCATCAGACCAGTTGGCCTTATAAAAATAGAATGCATCTTTTTTAACAGCTCTATCATAGGTAACCAAGCCTTTGTGATTTAGATTAGGTATTCCTCCACGATTCCAGCCACCAACAGAAAAATCAAACATATTCCAAACAAAAGAACTCCAAACAAAAGGGCGATCTTTTATAATAGGCCAAGTAATCTCATGATACTTAGTTTGCTCGGATTCTGGAAAATAATTTCCAGAAGGTTTTTCTAATCTAGTGCTATCTTGTTGAAATATATTACCTCCAATACCATATTCACTGATTCCCAAAGCTATATCT
Organism: uncultured Aquimarina sp.; assembly: GCA_947493495.1. Taxonomy (GTDB): domain Bacteria; phylum Bacteroidota; class Bacteroidia; order Flavobacteriales; family Flavobacteriaceae; genus Aquimarina. The sequence goes on along the minus strand of CANLRN010000004.1, from coordinate 26,304 downwards.
GGATACTTTTTGTGCGATTCATCCAACCAAGTAGCCATATCTTTATAGTAGCCATAATACCAACCATAGTATTTATTCCAGGCTTGTAGATCTGTGATATTCCCCATATTCGATTCCATTCCTCGATCACTAGCAGAGGTTGTTAATCGGGTAGGGTCAAGATCATGAGCTATTTTTTTAAGCTCATGCGTAAGAGACACGCAAGGTTCTTCACTGCTCTGATATGCCCTCACTTCATTCCAAAGTCCCCAAACATAGATACTGGGATGATTGTAATTTTGTAGAATCAACTCCCTGAGTTGTTGTTTGGCATTATCGCCCTCTCGCCCGCTATAATCGTGTACATAAGGAATTTCTGCCCAAACTAAAATTCCTTTCTCATCAGCTTGCTGGTAGGTAATATCAGAATGTTGATAATGAGATAAACGCAATGTAGTAGCCCCAATCTCATCAACCATTTCCATATCTTTTATATGGTGCTCACCTTTTAGCGCTGGACCATATTGCTTCCATTCCTGATGCATACACACCCCGTACATACGATATGGAGCATCGTTTAAATAACTTCCTTTTTGAGCATCGATTTTAAATGTTTTTAAACCAAAAGATTGATGGATTTCATCCTTTTTTCCATCGCTTATTATAGCGACTTTTACAGTATATAGATAAGGATTTTTGCGCCCGTTCCAATATATAGGATTCTCAATATTGATAGGCTCAGTAATAACGGTATCTGTGGCAGACAAATAGATATCTTTGGTTACTGATGCTAGTAATTTTTTATCACGATTAAAAATATGATATTCTATTTTAGAGCGCTTATTCGATGTATCAGAAGCTGCTATATGAGTTCTGACTTCTATTCTGGCATTTGATTTATTCTTTTCTTTAAGCGCTACAAACACTCCTGATGAAGCATAATATGTGGGATCAATAGCTGTTTTTGGAGTCGAAAAAATTTGAACAGGTCTGTAAATCCCTCCATATATATTGAATAGCTTATCATTTACTGGAATACGCTTAAAATTAGGCTCATTAGTCACATGAATTGCTAGTATTGCATCATGATCCGCAGTTACTGCATCCGTAATCTCATAACAAAAGGCGGAATATCCACCTATATGGGCACCTATCTCTTTTCCATTCACAAAAACTTTAGAATCATGTCCTACGGCTTCAAAACGAATAAAGATACGCTGTCCTCCCATGGACTCAGGAATACGAACACGCGAGCGATACCAAGCTTGACCACGATAATACCCTACTTCATTAATAGCATCCATAGAATAGGTGTGTGGCACCTTAATTTCTTCCCAAGAAGTACTATCAAAATCTTTTTGAAAAGCATTATAAACAGTTCCTTTTTTGAATTTCCACTCTGTTAGCGATATATGATTTCTCTCTTTAACAAAAGATATTTGCCCTTGTGCGATAGTACTTAAAAATGTAAGTAAAAGAAGTGTGTTTTTAAACATGTATTTTTTGTATGACTCTTGTAATTATTATGAATTTACTGGAATAAGGCATTTACGATATTATTTTTCATAATCATATCCCTCACTGTTTTTATAGTTCAATACTTTTTGATATTCGGCATTGATGCTATCTCCTTTTTCTAGGGACAGATTGCACTCGAATCGCCTTAAATAATTCCATTTACCAAGTATATGCATGAGTCCCCAAGTAATCCCTTTTCCTGGTAAACTATCAGTATCTACAAAATTACTTGTGCGGAACACTCCACCAGCCTCCGGTTTTTTTAATCCATGTTTTACAGGGTAAAAATTTATTCCATCTTCTGCAAACTGAATACTTTTTCCTTCGGGACCTTCGCTTAAAAAAGCACAGACACCATTGCGATATGGCCAAACGATGCACTCATGTCCTCCTATTAATACAGGATTATATTCAGATTTAATATAAGGCCCTTCTGGGTTTTCTGAAACCGCTACGCCTATTACAGCATGGGGCATATCAGCAAATTCTTTAGTAAACTCTCCATCAGAAATATTTGGTTTCCAAGGCACTCGTCCAGCACTTTTATAATACATCCAATACTTGCCCTCACGTACTACAAAACTAGGATCGTGTACGACTTCTCCATCCCAGGATGTTTCTGAACCTACTTTTAGAACAGGTTCTTCAAAACGATGCCAAGGGCCATCTGGACTATCTGCCCACGACATTCCTATCACATTTTTATTAAAGTCCCCAGCATGAAAATAACTTCCTGCCCATCTTGCCTGTTGTAAACTACCAGCCGCTTGATATGCCAAGTAATATTTTCCGTTTGCTACCAAAACATCAGTAGTATATACACTCCTGTGATCATAACTCCCTTTGACACCTCTCGAAACAGCGATTCCCTGCTCTTTCCAATCATAACCATCAGCAGAGGTAGCATACCATATATCACACAAATCCCAATGAAATGCTCTTGTAGAGTCTGTAGCTTTTTTAGGGCCTACCAATGGAGTATTTGCTTGTGGTTTTGTATACCATACATAATAAAGATCTCCAACCTTAATTACACTCGATGGATCCCTTCTTGTCACTCCTTCTTCATAACCAATACCACTAATCTCTTTAAACTTAAAATCAGTATTAAATTCATTATACTTTTCAAAACGGAGTTTACTTTCTCTAAATCGTTTATAGGAAGCACTCATTTTTTTTGAAGCAATTTCTTCTGGCACTTTTTTTTCTGGGTGCGCACACGAGGCACTGAGAAATAAAAATAATACTAGTAAACTTGTAATTATAGAAGTTTTCATCTTTAAAAATATTGCAATGTTTTCCTTGGCAGATAAACATCTATTTATATATGATCAATAGCGTCCTAAACGTTTTTTAAAAAACAAGATAAATGTAACTTTATTTTCTCAAATAATATCAAACTTGATACTTCTAAATTCAAGAACAATGAGATTCTCTGAAAAGTAATCAAACCGAGCATTCTAAGATAAAAATAAGTTTTTAATATGCTGGTTTTCAAAATATTTTTGACAAGCTCAAATTGATAATTACAGGATTTATTGACTTTTCAGACGTCTCCATTGGTATAAAAAATAAAACCTCTATACAAGAAATAAAAGAAAGCAATGTAATTTATATAGGTCTTAATGACACAAAACAATTTTTGTTATTCTCTACTCATCATATTGGGATAAGTACCTGTATTAAATATTTTATTGCCATATTTTATGTAAAAGGTATTCGAAGAACAGATACTTATATAGAATTCTTAAGAAGTACTCCTTTTTGATAAATAATCTTCTCTAAGTAAAAGAAAGAAAGTTATTTCACCCTGATAAGTGCAATCAAAAAGAAAATCCATCCTAAAATTAACAACAAACCTCCCAAAGGGGTTATAAAACCAATAGCAGAGAGAGAAATCCCCAAAACTTCGTCAATAACCAAAAGATAAATAGATCCAGAAAAAAGAATCATTCCGCTCAGGAAAAAATAAAAAATCCGTTTTTTAGACGTTTCCGATAATAGTGTCATAGTACCCAGTACCAAGCAAACAATTGCATGATACATCTGATATCGAACACCTGTTACAAAAGAATCTATACCACCTGCATCTACTAGCTTCTCTAATCCGTGCGCTCCAAAAGCTCCCAATACTACTGCTAATAATGCTGCAACCGTTCCAGTAATCAAAATTGTTTTATTCATTCTTTTTTAGGCGATAATTGATTATGTTTTTATAAAAACCAATATTTTTAGACACATTTTTTATGAATTTATAATTAATACACTATAATCGAGAAGTTACGTTTAAGGTATTTATTACATTCGTATCAAAGTTATTAAAAAATATTAGGTATGCGAAAAATATTGGTTATTGGAGCAGGTAAATCCACTGCAGTTTTAGTTACATATTTTCAGGATAAATCTGTTTCAGAAAACTTGCACATTACGATTGGAGATATCTCCATTGATCAGGCTAAAGAGTTAGCGGCGAATCATAGTAATACAACCGCTATTGCATTAGATATTTTTAATAAATCTGCAAGAGAAGAGGCAATAAAAGATGCGGATATTGTAGTATCGATGCTACCTGCTAGATTTCATATCGAAGTAGCTAGAGATTGCTTACAATTTAATAAATCTATGGTTACTGCATCTTATGTAAGCCCAGAAATGCAGGCATTAGATGGAGAGGTTAAAAAAAAGAAGCTCGTTTTTATGAACGAGATTGGTGTAGACCCTGGAATTGATCATATGAGTGCCATGCACGTCATAGATCGTATACGTGATCAAGGAGGCAAAATGCTATTGTTCGAGTCATTTACTGGCGGATTGGTAGCTCCCGAAAGTGATACCAATCTTTGGAATTATAAATTTACCTGGAATCCCCGAAATGTAGTTGTCGCTGGTCAAGGAAGTGCTGCAGAATTTCTTCAGGAAGGGGCCTATAAGTATATTCCGTACCACAAATTATTTAGGAGAACAGAATTCCTGGAAGTAGAAAACTACGGACGTTTTGAGGCATATGCCAATAGAAACTCATTAAAATATCAAAAGATTTATGGCCTAGATGATGTTTTAACACTATACAGAGGAACCATAAGAAGAGTTGGATTTTCTAAAGCCTGGAATATATTTGTACAATTAGGGATGACAGCAGATGACTATACCTTAACAAATTCAGAAGATATGAGTTATCGCGATTTTACCAATTCATTTTTGGCATATTCTCCATCAGATTCTGTAGAGTTAAAACTACGTCATTACCTAAAAATTGATCAAGACGATAGTATATGGGATAAACTAGTAGAGCTAGATATTTTTAATCCCAATAAAAAAATCGGTATCCCTAATGCCACTCCAGCTATGGTTCTTCAGAAAATATTAATGGATAAATGGACGTTAAATGAGGATGATAAAGATATGATTGTAATGTATCATAAATTTGGATATGAGCTTGAAGGAGAACGTAAGCAAATTGACGCCACTATGGTATGTGTTGGGCAAAATCAGAAATACACAGCTATGGCAAAAACAGTAGGATTACCAGTAGCTATTGCCACTCTAAAAATTCTGAATAAGGATATCACAACACCAGGAGTACAAATTCCGATTCAGAAAGAAATATATACGCCTATCCTGGAAGAATTAGAGACATATGGTATTATTTTTAAAGAAAAAGAACGCGAGTATTTGGGATACAATCTTGATGGTGTAAAAGGATAATATAGTTTATAGCCTTTAGATTTAAATCATAATTGGTACATTTACTTTCTAATTGTTACTTATTTTTCTATGAAAGTGCAAAACAGCAATTTAAAAATAGATGGTATCGATAAGGAGATTCTTCGCAATCTAATGGAAGATGCACGGAGACCTATTCTAAAAATAGCACGTAAAATTGGGATTTCGGGAGCAGCGATTCACCAACGATTAAGAAAATTAGAAGCCTCTGGTTTAATTGCTGGTTCTAAATTTATTATAGATCCAAAAGTATTAGGCTATAAAACCATGGCGTTTGTAGGTGTCTACTTGGATAAAGCAGTGAGTAATCCTAAGGCAGTTAAACAATTAGAAAATATCCCCGAAGTGATTGAATGTCATTATACTACGGGGAATTGGTCTATCTTTATCAAAATTCTTTGTAAAGATAATGAACACTTAATGAATTTATTGAATAAAGAAATTCAGGCAATTGAAGGAGTTTCCAGAACAGAGACTTTTATTTCGTTGGATCAACAAATAAGCAGGCAGATTAGAATATAAAAGCTGATGAAAGTTAAGCACCATATTTTTATCACTAGTCTTATCGGTATTCATTTACTATTTTTTGTTATAAAAATTATCATTGGAGATTTTTTCATTGTTGATTCATATGAGTACTATCAGTTAGCCGAAAATATAGTGAATACCTTTGAGTTTTATTGCGGAGATTTACAGACTCAAATCGAAGAAAGTAATTATACCCGAAGGCCTCCCATATATTCATTATTCATCATCATTACATCTGGGTTTCTAAAATCTACTATTGCAATATTGTTGTTCCAAAATCTGCTTTCTATAATTTCGTTACTCTGGATTAAGCAAATTTTTGAAGAAAACTCATTTAAAATAAATCAGTTATGGTTTTTCATTTTTATAGGAACTTCTATCAATCAGTTTGTTTATACAAATTTGGTTATGAGTGAGATATTACTCCAGTTTTTTATTATTCTTTTATTGTATACCTTACATAAGTTGTTCAAAAACCCTTCTTGGAAGCATTTGATTTTTTTTCAACTCATTATCATACTCTTATTTCTAACCAAACCTGTTTTTTACCTATTCATCATCCCCAATATTATAATAACACTACTAATTTGTAGAAAGACAAAAATAAAATATGGTTTCTTAAGTAGTGTGATTCCTTTACTGGTATTCTTATTGTATTGTCATTGGAATTATAATAGGACGGGGAGTTATGATTTTTCTAGCCTGCAGAATTCTAATTTATTAGAATGGAATTTAAAGTATTTTCATCAGCATAAATACGGACCAGAAAAAGCACTGGCGATAACCAGTTCTGTTCTGTCTGAGGCCTCTAAAATACAAGAATACCCTAAGCGGCAGCATTATATTAGGAATCAGTCAATCAAATACCTCAAACAGGACCTGATAGGATATGGCATTTTTCATGGAAAAGGTTGTCTAAGAATGTTTATCGATCCCGGCAGGTTTGATCTTTTTAAATTTTTCAACATACAACTAGAAAATCCAGAAAAAGGGATTTTACATTATTTAAATAATGGAGGACTAAAAAGAGCTTTTAAATTTTTGAAATCTCAACCAATATTTTTAGTTCTATCATTTTTTGTTATTCTGTTACTAAATCTTATAAAAGGAGTTGGTTTTGTTTGGTTTTGGATCAAAAATTATAGAAAAACAAATTTTGTAATAGTCACTACTTTATTTCTCATTTTGTACGTAGTTGCTTTAACAGGACCATTAGGAGCATCTCGATTTTTTGTTCCTGTTTTACCAGCATATCTAGTTTTTTCTGTACTAGGGTGTAGTGATTTATTGGCAACACTAAAGAATTTTTATATGGATAAAAAAAAGTGGGGTCTCGGGTCTAATACCTCTAAGCCTGTCTAATTGATGCTAGGTAGACTTGTTCCCAAGTAGTTTACTGGATCAAAACATCTTTAACTTCGCCATCTTCATGATATTCTGTATCTGTATTAATACTCCAGAGATCAATATCTGTAGTATTTATAATATTTTGCGCAGCTAGAATACCCATTAATATAGAGTGATCTTGATTATTATATTTAAAAGCGCCGTAACGACCAATAGGAATAAGCTTGTCAATACTATTTAGATACCCTTCAATTTTTTTCAGATGTTCTTTATATCCTATTTCATAGACAGGGTAGCATTTAGGCACTCTTACAATTTTAGAATTTTGGATCGTTTCATTTGCATCAATAAGGTGTAATGTTTTGAGCTCTTTTATAGCCAAATCTGTAAGATAACTATCTTTAGCCACCCATATTTCATCTATGTCAAATGCCCAAAACTCCAAACATAGAATTGTACTTTTGTGTCCTTTATTCAGGCTAGGGCACCAGTTCCTAAAATTGGTTATTCTACCGTGGCGTACCTCTGGAGAATGGACATAGATCCAATTGTCCTTGAATAAGTCTTTTTTATTAATTTCTAAGTATACTAATATCGTATTTCTGAAATATAGTTTTTCTCCAGCTTCTAAAATATCCTTGGGTGTGATATCTATCCCTTTAATCAATGAAGTAAGGGGCATTGAAGAAATTACATAATCAGCATAATGTGCTATTCCATCTTGAGTAATGATTCCTTTACAGCTGTTGTTTTCTATGATAATTTTTTTAACTGGGGTTTCTTTATGGATGACTCCTTTTTTATTTATAATCAGTGCTTCTGCTTTTTCATATAGTGAGCCTGTTCCATTTTTAGGATAAGCAAATTGATCTACTAAGGTTTTATGGTTGTTCCCTTTATTGCCTTTTAATGCACTCATAACAGCTTCCATTAAAGAAAGCCCTTTAATTCTCTGTGAAGCCCAGTCTGCATCTATTTTAGAGCAAGAAATTCCCCAAAGTTTCTCGGTATAATACTTAAAGAAAATAGTGTATAGTTTTTTGCCAAATCTATTGGTAACCCATTTTTCAAAAGTATCTGGATTTTTAATGGGCGTCATTTTTTGTTTCCCGTAATCTATTAAGATAGTAATGATTGTGATGAACTTAAGGTTCTTTAGAACATTCCACAATTTTAGGGGATAATCAAAGAATTTTTTTTTGTAGTAAATACGTGTGAGTCTATGTACTAGTGTGTAGTCATCTTTTATAATTTCATCAAAAAAATTATTGACTCTTGGTTCTTTAGAAAAAAATCGGTGGGGTCCTAAATCTACCCTTTGATCCCAGAGATCAAAACTACGTGACATCCCACCAATATATGGAGAAGCCTCAAATACCTCAACATCGATATCATTTTTACTTAATTCATAAGCAGCGCTTAAACCAGCAGGCCCAGCACCGATAATGATTACTTTCTTCACCAATTTAATTAGTATCTGTAATTAGTGAGAAAAGGTACATAATTTTAAGCGATAAAACAGAAATATTGTATAAAACGGTTATCTTCTTCTTCCTAGAATTTGAACTGCAAAATATAATAAGGTCGCTAACGAACCAATAGCTGCTACCACATAGGTTCTTGCAGCCCATTTTAGTGCATCTTTAGCACCAGCATGCTCTTCTCCGGTGAGCATATTAGTATCTTCTAACCAAACTAATGCTCTTTTACTGGCATCATACTCTACAGGTAATGTGATGAAACTAAATAATGTACTAACCGCATATAATGCAAGCCCTATCAAAGCAATTGTCTGACCTAATTTCATAGTTGCCATTAGTGCAACACCTCCCATAATTGCCCACATGGACATCTTAGAAGCTATACCTACCATAGGAACCAGCTTGGAACGCATCGTTAACCAAGAGTATGCAGTGGCATGCTGAATAGCGTGACCTACTTCGTGAGCAGCAACAGCGGCAGCAGCGGCATTCCGCTGATTGTACACCCCCTCACTAAGGTTAACCGTTTTTTTTCTGGGATTATAATGATCTGTCAGCATTCCTGGTGTGGATATGACCTGCACATCTCTAATTCCATTATCATCTAACATTTTTTGAGCAATCTCAGCACCACTCATTCCATTCTGGAGATGTAATTTAGAATAGTGATTAAATTTACTTTTTAATCGAGAACTTACTAAACCACTTACTAATGCTATAATTCCGGCTATTACATAATAACCCATATATCCTGAAAACATACTTTTTTGTTTTTATGTTACACATCTATATAGCTTGCATCTAATTCAAACTATAATGAGTACAAATACTAAATTACAATAATAAAAGCAAAAACCCCGCCATAGAGACGAGGTTTTCAGTTAAATAAACTTGAATTAGCCAATAAGTTCGATTAACTTAAAAAATTATTTATATCTTCTAGAGGGAGGTTAAATGCTTCTGAAATAGCAGGATATACTACCTTTCCCTGAATTACATTTAAGCCTTTTTTTAGCGGTTCATTGCTTGCACAAGCAGCTTTCCACCCTTTATTAGCCAATTGTATGGCATATGACAAAGTAACATTGGTTAATGCCAGAGTGGATGTATAAGGTACAGCTCCTGGCATATTAGCTACAGAATAATGTACTACATCATCTATGATATAAACTGGATCTTCATGGGTAGTTGGCTTAGTTGTCTCAAAACATCCTCCCTGATCTACAGCGACATCTACTAGAACCGTACCTGGACAGATATCTTTGAGCATATCTCGAGTAATCAGTTTTGGTGCTTTAGCTCCTGGTATTAATACCCCACCAATAATTAAATCCGAAGTTTTTATATGTCTACGAATTGTATATTCATTAGAATATTCTGTATTTACATTTGCAGGCATCACATCATCTAGATAGCGTAAACGTTTCATACTTATATCTAGGATAGTTACGTCTGCACCCATTCCTGAAGCCATTTTTGCGGCTTGTGTTCCTACAACTCCCCCTCCTAAAATTAATACTTTAGCTGGAGCAACTCCAGGTACACCACCTAGAAGAATTCCTTTACCTTTTAATGGTTTTTCTAGATATTTGGCGCCTTGTTGGATAGACATACGTCCTGCCACCTCACTCATTGGAGTAAGTAATGGCAAACTGCGATCAGGATCTTCTACCGTTTCGTAAGAAATACAAACCGAACCACTTTCTATCATTGCTTTTGTGAGGGTTTCACTGGATGCAAAATGAAAATAAGTGAATAACAATTGATCCTTTTTAATCAATTTATATTCTGGTTCTATAGGCTCTTTAACCTTAATAATCATCTCCGCAGTATGATATACCTCTTCTATAGTAGGTAATATCTTAGCTCCTGCTTCTACATATTCCTCATCAGTAAAACCAGACTGAAAACCAGCATTTTGCTGAATAAAAACGGTGTGGCCTTGTCTAACGAGTGCCATCGTTCCAGCAGGTGTGACACCCACTCTATTCTCGTTATTCTTGATTTCCTTAGGAATACCGATTATCATATTCTTAATTTTTCGTCGAAAATATAATTTTTGATGAAATAAAACAATAAAATTAATTAAAAAAATAACATATTCGTAATTCTGGAATGAACTATGAATATAAGGTAGAGGTTTATGTGATTCTATAGGCTTTTGATAGTTTTGTAGATTGTGAACTCATTTAGATTTTTTTAATCTAATGAATTTCTCTAAGTTTTAAAGGAAAGCTTGTAAACGGATGATTTTCATAAAACTAAAAAAATCCGCTTGATATTCCGATGGCTCTACTTCGGGGGAGTTCATTTTACAGAATTTCTTTCTGTTTTTTTAGAACACTTAATGAGTTTCTAAAAAAAAGTTATGTTTCCAAAAATAGTTTTCTAAATCATTTGTGTTTTGTTAAATTATGAATAAATTGAAAAGGGATTATTCCCTTTGATATACCAACTTATTGTAATTATTATGAATTACACACAGAAAATTAGTAATCGCATTTTTATCATTAGTTTAATTTTAGTTAGTTATGAAAACCACCATCTAAAACGGTGGTGGTTTACTCATACGATTTACGAATAAAAATTTCGCATCTAATGACATTCTTTTTCTACTATATTTTCTTCATAAAATGAAACAATAGCTATGGCTATTCTTTAATTTGATTCATCAATCTAGCGAAAAATCCTTGCCATTATTTTTACGAAATTCTCATCCGTAAATCGTATCAGACATCAATTACAGATTATATCATAGCAAAATTATGGACAGTATTCTCATTTTTGAGATGCCTTGATATTTTTGCTTAACCTTTTTACTAGATATAGTATTATCTGAAGAATGTTATCAAAAAATCACCCAACGATATTAACAATTTTACCAGGAACCACTATTATTTTTTTAGGTGTTCGTCCAGCTAATTGTTGCTGGGTTTTTTCGTGAGCCATAACCGCAGCTTCGATATCATCTTTGCTTAAGTCTAATGATAGTTCCATTGTAAAACGCATCTTCCCATTAAATGATATAGGATATTGTTTTGTACTTTCTACCAAGTAACTTTCATCAAATACAGGAAATGCAGTGGTACTAATGGATGTAGTATGTCCTAGCTTGTTCCATAACTCTTCTGCAATATGTGGTGCATAAGGAGAAATTAATACTAATAAAGGTTCTAAAATTACTTTACTATTACATTTCTGAGCTGTTAATTCATTCACAGCAATCATAAAAGTACTTACGGATGTATTAAAGGAAAAACTCTCTATATCTTCCTCTACTTTTTTGATGGTTTTATGTAGTGTTTTAAGATTGTCTTTTGTAGGTGCTGTTTCGCCCACTACGAACTCTTCTCCATTATGATATAATTTCCATAATTTCTTTAAGAAACCATGAACACCTGTAATTCCAGCGGTATTCCAAGGTTTTGCTTGTTCTAAAGGGCCTAAGAACATCTCGTATAACCGTAAGCTATCTGCACCATATTGATCACAAACACCATCTGGATTTACGACATTATACCACCGTTTAGACATTTTCTCTACTTCACGGCCAACAATATATTTACCATTTTCCAACTCGAATTCAGCATCTTTAAACTGTGGTTGCCAATTTTTTAATCCATTTAAATCTAATTCATCAGAAAAATTAACTAAGCTAACATCAACACGCAGTTCTTCTGCATCATATTGATCTTTTAAACCTTTAGATACATACTTATTTGTACCACTGATTCTGTAAACAATAGCACTTGTCCCCAAAATCATTCCTTGATTGATCAATTTTTTTGCAAACTCATCTACTGGTACAATTCCTTTATCAAACAAAAACTTTTGCCAAAAACGCGCATATAATAAATGACCGGTTGCATGTTCACTTCCGCCTATATATAGATCAACTTCTTTCCAATAGTTAATAGCCTCTTGCGAGAATATTTCATCTTCATTATTGGGGTCCATATATCGATTAAAATAATAGGAGCTTCCTGCCCAACCAGGCATGGTATTTAATTCTAAAGGAAAAATAGTCGTATAATTTATTAAACTATTAGGAACTACTTCATTTTTTTCGGTGTCCCAAGCCCAAACATCTGCACGACCTAATGGCGGCTCTCCTGTTTCTGTCGGTAAATATTTTTCGACTTCTGGTAATTCTATAGGTAAATGTTTTAGATCAATCATCTGTGGCATTCCATCTACATAATATACTGGAAATGGTTCTCCCCAGTAGCGCTGACGACTGAATACGGCATCACGTAATCTATAATTGATTTTTCCTTCTCCTTGCCCCAGTTTTTCTAACTCGTAAATTGCAGTTTTTACTGCTTTCTTGTAGTTAAGACCATTTAAGAAATCAGAATTAGCAATAACCGTCTTCTCTTTATCAGCAAAGGCTTCTTGAGAAATATCTACGCCTTCAAAAATATTGGGAATCTCAATCCCAAAATGCTTCGCAAAATCATAATCCCGTTGGTCTCCACAAGGTACTGCCATCACGGCTCCTGTACCATATCCCGCTAATACATAGTCTCCAATCCAAATCGGAACAGGTTCTTTAGTAAATGGATGTTCTGCATAGGCCCCTGTAAATACGCCACTTATCGTTTTTACATCGGCCATACGATCTCGTTCGCTACGTTTTGCTGTAGCTTCTATATATTCATCTACTGCTGCTTTTTGTTCTGGTGTAGTAATTTTAGCTACCAATTCGTGTTCTGGAGCTAGTGTCATAAAACTTACTCCAAAAATAGTATCTGGGCGAGTGGTAAACACTTCGATTACCTCATTGTGATCTTTTACTCTAAATGTTACGCTTGCTCCTTCAGAACGACCAATCCAATTCGTCTGAGAATCTTTTAATGGTTGCGGCCAATCAATGGTATGTAATCCATCTAATAACCGCTGTGCATAGGCAGAAATACGCATACTCCATTGCGTCATTTTTTTACGAATCACTGGATACCCACCGCGCTCTGATACTCCATTTACAATTTCATCATTAGCCAATACCGTTCCTAACTGTGGGCACCAGTTGACCTCAGTTTCAGCTAAATATGTCAATCTATATTTTAATACTATTTCTTGCTTTTCTTTAGATGAAAAACCATTCCATGCCTCAGCAGTAAATAGGGTTACTTCTTCATCACAAACTGCCTTTACTTTGGTGTTTCCTTCTTCAGAAAATAACTTTTCTAGTTCACTAATTGCTCTTGCTTTATCGGCATCTTTATCATACCAAGAATTAAAAAGCTCGGTAAATATCCATTGTGTCCATTTATAAAAAGTAGGATCACTGGTTTTTACTTCTCGACTCCAATCAAAGGAGAATCCAATTCTATCTAATTGCTCCCGATATCGAGCGATATTTTCTTTAGTAGTGATTGCTGGATGTTGCCCTGTCTGGATTGCATACTGCTCTGCGGGTAATCCAAATGAGTCATATCCTTGCGGATGTAATACATTAAAACCTTTGTGACGTTTATATCGAGCATAGATATCACTAGCAATATAGCCTAGCGGATGTCCAACGTGTAATCCAGCTCCTGACGGATAAGGAAACATGTCTAGCACATAGTATTTTGGTTTATTACTGTAGTTTTCAGCTTTAAATGTTCCTTTATCTGCCCAATAGGTCTGCCACTTGGCTTCAATAGTATTAAAATCGTAACTCATGATCTGAAATTAAGATCGCAAATTTACTAAAACCCTGAAGGTTTCGGAAACCTTGTTGCTTTAATTGCGCGCTTTTATTTCCATTGGCTGCAAACAAGTATATATAAAAGCGTTTGTAGGTGTTTCGATTCCTAATTTTTTTCCTTCTTTAACGATATAGCCATTAAAATTATGTAGTTCAGAAGGTTTACCTTCCATAATATCCCGTTGGGTAGAAGCGGTTGCATCAAAAGGTTGTTTGCCTATAAAACCCATAATACCATCTACAATATTTTGGGGCAATGCAATTTTTTTGATTTGGGCAATCTGATGTATTTCAGTTGCCGTTTTGCGAAGCATTTTATTCAATTCTGGATGTGCATACATCTCACCGATAGTTGCTCTTGTTAACCCACCTAATCCACTTACAGTAGCAATAAACATAAACTTACTCCAGATATCTACCCGAATATCATCAGAAATTCTATTACTAAATCCTGCTGTGTCAAAAACTGTTTTTACTTTCTGCAAGCGATCCGTTATACTTTTATCTAACTCTCCAAATATTATTTCGGGAGTATGGCCAAAATGAGAGATAATCCCTGGTGCTTCAATCTTACTATAAATTTTACACAGCCCTCCTAAGACATGTTTTTTATCAATCACAGAAATTACTTTTTCGGCATTATCGGCTCCATTCTGTAATGGAATCACAATCGTATCATCTTTCAGAATTGGCTTAATATGCTCAGCAGCTTCTTTTACCTGCCAGGATTTGGTACAGATCAAAATCAAATCTACTTTTTCTATTTTGTCAATACTATCCGTTACTAAAAAAGGATGTGTCACAAAATCCCCATCAATACTATGTATCTGTAATCCTTGTTCACGAATGTTTTCAATATGTTTTTCTCTGACTAAGAATGTCACTTTCTGGCCTGAATTAGAAATTTTACCTCCAAAATAGCCTCCTACTCCTCCAGCTCCTATAATTACTATATGCATATTATCATTTAATTAAAGATAAGATTGTATGTAAGTTTACGTTATTTCTTAAGAAACCAAAATTAGTTAACTATTCTTTATTATTTTTACTCGCAAAACAATTCTCTATGAGTTCATCTTTTGAAAAATATCAGAAACGTAGACTAATATCTTCTTATTTTTCTGTGGTGATTAGTATTTCTCTAGTCCTTTTTTTATTGGGTTTATTAGGGCTTTTGGTGCTGAATACTAAAAAAGTAGCGGATCATTTTAAAGAAAAAATAGCACTCACTATCTACCTAAAAGATACTGCCAAAGAAGTAGAGATCAAACAAATGGAAAAAAGTTTGGCACTTGCTGATTATACAAAATCCACCACCTATATCTCTAAAGATGAAGCTGCGGAGGAGCATAGTAAAGATATAGGCGAAAATTTTATGGATTTCCTGGGCTATAATCCATTGCAAAATTCTATTGATGTATATCTAAAAGCTGATTTTGTAGATCAAGTAAAGATTGATGAAATCACGACCTCGATTACTAAAAAGGATTTTGTAGATGAAGTAACCTATGATAAACCCTTAATTTCTTTATTAAATGATAATATCAAAAAAATAAGCTTTTGGGTACTCTTAATTAGCGGGATATTCACTTTTATCGCTGTATTACTTATTAATAGTTCTATACGATTATCGGTGTATTCTAAACGGTTTATTATCAAAACCATGCAAATGGTAGGAGCTACAAAAAAATTTATACGAAGACCTTTTATTTGGAAAAGTGTGCGTCTGGGCATGATTGGCGCCATTGTTGCACTTATTGGTGTTGCTGTAGTATTGTATTATCTAAATAAGACATTTCCTGAATTGGGATTAGTAAACGATGAGGTTTTATTGATTGGATTATTTGCTGGCGTTATAGGCATTGGGGTCTTAATCACCTGGATCAGTACCTTCTTTGCGACACAACGTTTTCTTAATCTAAGGACTGATGAATTGTATTATTAAGTTTAATTTATAATTAATGTTTTACGATAGTAACATTCCTTAATTTTTCAAGACATATATGCAAAAGACAAAATTATGTTTCATTGGAATGTAGACCCTGAAATTATACAACTGTTCGGAATTATCCCGATACGCTATTATGGATTACTGATCGCTTTGGGAATCTGGATATCTTATCGAACAGCAAAACGTATCTATCTATCAGAAAACGTTCCAACAGAAAGTCTTGAAAAATTAGCAACTTATCTTTTTGTAGGTATCGTAGTTGGAATGCGACTAGGGCATTGTATTTTTTATGATTTTGAGTATTATTCCAATCATATTTTAGAAATTTTTATCCCTTTCAAAAAAATCGAAGGAAACTGGAGTTTTATTGGTTTTAGAGGACTTGCAAGTCATGGAGGTAGTATCGGTGCCATTCTTGCCATTCTTTTATATGCAAGAAAATACAAAGCATCGGTACTCTGGATCTTGGATCGTATTGCTATTGTAACTCCTATCACAGGAGCCTTTATTAGACTAGGAAATTTTATGAATTCTGAAATATACGGAAAACCGACTCATGGAAATTATGGTGTCGTTTTTATGAGAGATGATCTGATTGCAAGACACCCTACACAATTATACGAAGCATTTTCTTATTTTATTATCTTCGGGGTACTCTGGTATTTATATAAAAAGACGAGAATTTCTGATACTAAAGGAGTACTATTTGGCATCCTAATATCTGTGCTCTTTACTGTAAGGTTTGTTATAGAGTTTTTTAAAGAAAATCAAGTAGCTTTTGAAGATACTATGACGTTAAATATGGGCCAATGGTTAAGCATTCCTTTTGTTCTTTTGGGGCTATTTGTTATATTCAATCCTTTCAGGAAAAAACATATAATGACTTAATGTATGCAAAACATTGGAAAGATTTGGTTTTTATGTGCTTCTGTCATTTTTGTTATTTTTATAGTATTGGTTATACAAACATTCAGACCGGTCAGAAATGTACAACCAACTGATGTTATAGAAATCACAGGAGTTGTACTAAAAATAGAAGAGGCAAGTGGTTTTGATATTGTCATAACTCTGGAGAATGACAGTCATTATTATTATATTAATCAGGGATTACAATATGGGCTTTCTATACATCAATTAAAAACAGATATATTACATAAAAAAGTTACTTTGTATTCTATCAAAAGATGGACTATATTTACCCGTGATGGAATTATGGGTCATATTTCTAAATTGATGATTGATGACCAGGTGATTTTTAATGAATTAAAAAACGACATTCATGAGCAAACAATCTAATAATACGCCATATCAACCAGATTTTGTTTTCGGAAAAAAGAACTATATAATGATGATCATCGGTATTGCTGTTATTGCATTCGGTTTTATTTTAATGTCTGGTGGCGGAAGCGATGATCCTAATGTATTTAATCCTGATATCTACAATTTCAGAAGAATCAGACTGGCACCTACCATCGTATTGATTGGTTTTGGGATCCAGGCATATGCTATTTTATTAAACCCCGATAAGAAGAAGAAAAAATAGTAATCAAACGATTTATCTTACGGTAATTATATATTTGTATCAAATTTTAGACAAGATTCTTCATGGAAAGTATTGATGCAATTATTCTAGGGGTTATTCAGGGGTTAACAGAGTTCCTCCCAGTTTCATCCAGTGGACATTTAGAACTAGGAAAAGCTATTTTGGGTGATGAGAGTGTTCCTGAAGAATCACTATTATTTACGGTAATTCTACATTTTGCTACTGCATTAAGTACTATAGTGGTATTCCGAAAAGACATTCTGGAGATTATAAAAGGACTTCTACAGTTTAAAAAAAATGAACAAACCCTATTTTCTCTAAAAATTATTATATCTATGATACCAGCAGTATTGGTAGGTTTATTTTTTGAAGAACAATTAGAACAACTTTTTGGGGGTAATATTATGTTTGTTGGATGTATGTTAATCATCACTGCTATTTTACTTTGGCTTGCCGACAAAGCAAAAGATACCGCTAAATCAGTCAGTAACTCTAATGCCTTTGTAATTGGGATTGCTCAGGCAATTGCTATGTTACCAGGGATTTCTAGGAGTGGCGCTACGATCTCTACATCTGTTTTATTAGGTAACGATAAGACCAAAGCCGCTCGATTTTCGTTCCTGATGGTCATCCCTTTGATATTTGGTAAAATAGCAAAAGATATACTTAGCGGTGACCTTACTATTAATATAGATAGCAGTGTTCCTTTATTACTAGGTTTTTTGGCAGCCTTTATTTCTGGTCTTTTTGCTTGTACATGGATGATTTCCCTAGTAAAAAAGAGTAAATTATCTTATTTTGCCTTATATTGTATTGTTGTTGGTGTTTTAGCCATCATCATTAGTTATATAAAATAGCCCCAATGCTAACCGAACAAGATTATAAAGAAGGTCAAATTCTATTGATCGATAAACCATTACAATGGACTTCCTTTCAGGTTGTTAACAAACTACGTTGGCTTATCCGTAAGAACTTCGGTATCAAAAAAATAAAAGTAGGCCACGCTGGCACATTAGATCCGCTAGCCTCTGGATTGTTAATTATTTGTACAGGTAAGTTTACTAAACGAATTCAGGAGTTTCAGGGGCAGATAAAAGAATATACTGGTACTATTACTCTAGGAGGAACTACACCTTCTTATGACCTTGAGACTGAGATTGATCATACATATTCTACAGATCATATCACTCCGTCAATTATTAATGAAACTACCAAACAATTTATAGGTGATATAGCGCAATATCCTCCTGTTTTTTCTGCATTGAAAAAAGATGGAAAACGGTTGTATGAATATGCTCGTAAAGGAGAAGATGTAGAGATTACTCCCAGAAAAATCAAAATTGACACCTTTGAAATTACAAGAATTGAACTTCCTGAGGTAGATTTTAGAGTAGTTTGTAGCAAAGGAACCTATATCAGATCATTAGCGCATGATTTTGGAAAAGCACTGCATAGTGGGGGACACCTCAGTGCATTAAGAAGAACCAAAATAGGTGCATTTTTTGTAGAAAACGCAATAAGTCCTGAAACATTCGAAAATCAATTACACACACAAATTGAAACCGTATAAAATATACTAGTCTAAAAATGAGTTATAGAGATCTATGGAATTTATAGAAAAACATAAAGCCTTGATTATTACATCTATGTTGATGGGGATTTTTGTGTTAACGCTATACAACATTAATATGGTGAATAAGAAGATGGAACAATCTGAAATATTAATGGAAATTCCTGAAGAAATTATGGAAGAGCTAATGAAGGAAGAAGAGGTAGAAGAACCAGAACCTGAAGAAGACAGAAAATTGATCGCCTCTAAAAGAACACACCAATCCTTCAATGAAGATTTTGATGATTCTGAGGATTTTGAAAAAAGGATTAAATCATTGACCGAAACTACTGAAACTACAGCGGAGAACTCAGAGAGTAACGACCTAGCAGAAGGACAAGCTGCTATCGATGAAGAGATTAATAAAGAAGAAATTATAGAAGATAAGAAGGTAGAAAAACCGAAGAGTGAAGATTCTAATAACAGGAATAGTTCTTCGGCCTATGAACTAGAAGGCAGAAAAATTATTGGACAAATACCTAATCCAATATACACCTGTAATGGGAGTGGAAAAGTAGTTGTAAAAATAGAAGTCAATCAAAATGGATATATCACTGATGCTAAGATCGACAAAAGAAAATCAACGACCAGAAATGAATGCTTATTCGATAATGCATTAAATTATGCTCGAGAGGCACTATTTTCTTCCTCAGATATAAAAGAGCAAAAAGGATCTATCACATACTATTTTAATTACGGCGGATAAAAATAGTTATACTACTACAATAATTTTAATAAATCCTCTGCAATATTCTCCCCTTTATTTTTATTATACCAGACTTGTAGGTCTTCTTTAAATTGCGGATCAAGACTACCATTAGCCTCTTTATAATCATTTACCATTTTAGTTGCAATAGATGGTCTTGGCCCCCAAGAATTTAATACTTCTTGTTTAGCGGTATCATATGCTATCAATTTGGGGATGGATTTACCTCCATTAGTCAAAAAATTATTCATCAAATCATCATTGTCATCTCTAGAGATGATCTTTAGATCAATACCTTCATTTAATTCTGCTAATTTATTGATTACGGGGATAGAATGCGCAGCATCACCACACCATCCTTCTGTAAGTACTAGCCAAGTAATATTGGTGTTGGCTTTAGAAAAAGATTCTGTAATAGCTGGATCGATCTTTAGCGTTTTATCCAAACGTTTCATTCTACGGTCATTAAGCATACTATAATTAGTCAATGCTTCTGATTGTACCTGACCAGTAGATTTACCTTGTTCTAATAAATTGCTTACTAGTATTCTGTATTCTTGATACGAATATGAGCTTTTTATTGCTTCTTCTATTAATCCTTGTATTTCGATTGTTGTTGTTTTCATAATTATTGAGGCTACTTATTGTATTCATAAAAAGACGTTTGTTTTTATAAATACTTACATATTGATTTATAAAAATAAAGATTTGAAGGTATAAAATTTCTATAGGACAATCAAATTCCCAAAAAAGACGTTTTTTAGGTTTATATAAAACCATAAAAAGTATGCAAATTGATCTAGAATGCTCTAAAACCAAAAAGAGTTTCGAAATTATTTTATCGTAACTCTTTGGAAATGAATGTGAACCCACATGAGCTCGAACCATGCCCCTGATGATTATGAGTTATGTATGAAAGATGCTGGACGTTCTATCACATCGGTTGGGATTTACCTAAGACCACTTAGAGCTACTTTAGAATTCATGAAAGAGAGTCTTGGCCATAAAGATATGGCGACTAGGCAAGCTTATTTTGCAGGGTTTGATGATGATACTAAGAAAGAATTTGTGGAAGGATTGATGGGTTTTAATTAAAAAATTGGTCTAAAGATTATTAGCTTATAGCTCATTATTAGCTTATATTTGAGCTATAAAATAAGTTTTTATAGCTCATGGCATATATAAAATGGAATTGGAGACACGAATCTTGGCCTCATTTTACCTATGACCTAGAAGTGTTAAAGGTATTGGAACAGCAGTTTTTTTACAATACAGGAACTGTTTTAGGGGTTTTAAAACATGTACAAGATCAGGAAAAGGAAGATTTCTTAGTAGATATACTATGCAATGAAGCTTTGAAAACTTCAGAAATTGAAGGAGAATATTTAGATAGAGATAGTGTACAATCATCCATTAAACAAAATTTAGGACTAACGACTGACAAACAAAAAGTACAACCTGCAGCGTATGGTATTTCAGAAATGATGGTGGATTTGTATCTTCGCTTTGATACCCCACTTACTCATGATCAACTTTTTAGGTGGCATAAAATGTTAACCAATGGAAGACGTGACCTGCTAGATATAGGGAGATACCGCACACATAAAGAACCCATGCAGGTAGTCTCTGGCCGATTAGATAAACCAACTGTGCATTTTGAAGCCCCTCCATCTGATCAGGTGACAAAAGAAATGGAAGAGTTTATCACTTGGTTTCATATCAATCATTTTGAAAACAAACAAAAGCTAATGCCCTTGGCAAAGGCAGGGATGGCTCATTTATATTTTGTGTGTATTCACCCTTTTGAAGATGGAAATGGACGAATTGGGAGGGCTATTGCAGAAAAATCGATCACACTTAGCACAGGAAGACCATCACTCATTTCTCTTTCTCAAACTATTGAAGGCGAAAAAAAATTATATTATAACTCGCTGGCAACCTATAATAGAACTTTGGACATTACAGGATGGTTAGTCTATTTTGGAAACGCTATTTTACAAGCACAAGATAACACACTCCAACGATTAGATTTTCTGATTGAGAAAACTAAGTTTTTTGATGCCTATCGAAATACACTAAATGAGAGACAACAGCTTGTGGTACAACGACTTTTTAATGCAGGTTATGAAGGGTTTCTTGGGGGACTAAGTGCAGATAATTATGTACGAATTGCCAAAACATCTGCTTCAACGGCAACAAGAGATTTAAAAGATTTACTAGAGAAAGAAGTTATTATCAAAACAGGAACTCTAAAAAGCACGCGTTATTTCTTAAATATTAAGCAGAATAGATAGTATTGATAATTCAAGTTAATCAATTACCGAAATATACTTATGTCTAGAGGTCAAAGATATGGCAACTACTGAGGCTTATTTTACTGGTTTTGATGATACGAAGAAAATTTGCTAAGGGTTGATGGATTTTGATTAAAACCAGCTACAAATCCATGTAACTGGTTCTATACTATTTATTTCTTACTCTTACCCGCCAATCTTTGACGGCACGAGCCTAGAGCCATCGCGCTAGCCGTTACTTAATTTCGCTTGCGCCAGCCTGGGGACATACCATCTAATGTTGCTAGAGTTAACTTATCAGGTAACACAGCTTCCATAGCATTTATTTATTACTCATACCAACCAAGCTTTAACGGCACGAGCGAGACGCTCGCGCTAGAGGGTACTACAATAAAAAACCACCCGAAGGTGGTTTTATAAAGAGATATCTGCTCAAATTCGCAAATTTGAGGTATTGATTTTTTCAATTTGTTATATTACTAATTTTAATTACTTTATCTATAATTTTGATATTGTTTTCATTTAGATAAGATTTAAAGCATTTAATACATGCTCCAGGATCGCCACTTATTTCTGGGAAAAAATCTTCAAAATCTTCGATGTCATTAATTTGTAAACTCTTATCTAAATTTTCTTCTCCTGAAAAATAGTGTATAAAGTTGTCAAGACCTTCAATCTCATAAGTAATCTTGAAAACTTCTGTTTTCTCATTTTTAATATAATAATTATGCAATACTTTACTCATTTGCACAATACCTTTTTCTCCGTGATTTTCACAAATAATTAATCCCATTTCATTTATTGATTATCGAATAATGTTTTAATAAATCCATATTCTCTTAAAGCACTTGTCGGAACGTTTAACCCTCCTTCTCTTAGGACACCACCAACGTGATTTACACAAGAATTACACCTTCTGTCATATGGCCCTAATTGTTTACCGACTTGACCTGTTTGATGATTTTGAGCAGCTTTGGCATTTGGTAAATCAACTTCTACTGTATTAATCGGATTTCCTGCATCACGTGTTCTGATTGTAGTTGTAGATAAATCTGAACTTGTAATTACTTGATCGGTCATTACCGTATTTCCATTTACATTTGTTTCTACTGCAAAATGTCCAAATGGATTATCTGATGTTCCTTCATATTGAAAAATAGTTGCTGTTCCAACTTCGTCTGCATTTTTGGCTAATTTTTCAACACCTGCTTTTACTAACTTTGTAGCTCCTTTGGTTATATCTATAACATCACTTGCTCCTCCTGTTGCCTGAGATAAAGCTTCATCTTTTATTTCATTAGCTACAAATCCAACTGTTGCTTCTACTCCAGCTACTGCCACTCCAATTTCAGCGGCCATTATAACACCTGCTGTAATCATTGCAGCTCTGTCCTGTTCCTTATATTTCCTTTGGTTTTTAACGAATGACTGAGTACTGGTCGGACTACCAAAAGGTCCTAACTCTAACCCCTCAAGTTCGACACCCATTCCCATTTTATTCTCCTGGAAGGCATAGGTAGAGTTATATACATAATCCTCTGCTAATGGATCAATCTGCCAAAAACGACCAATAGCAGGATCACTAACTCGATATCTCCACTCGTGAGTATTTAAGCCAAGGTCTTCTGTAAATTCTTGTCCTTGGTAAGCTTTAAGGTTGTTTTTAACTCCTCGAATTGTACTGTTATATCCTTCATGCTGAAGACCGAATGGGTAGTAATTCTGTTCTCTTCTGATCTCATGAGCCAAATCTCCATCACCATCGATATCGGTGTTATTTCGCACCACATCAATTTGCCCATCACCATCACCATCCGCAAACGTAATCCTGGTGTTATTCCAGATATCCTTAAGCTGGTAAATATACTTATAAGAATTTCCGTCTGGTTCTATATACCCTTCAGGGTGGTTCATAAACTCTAGTGCCCCATTCTTATAGATATAATTCCCAGCATATTCTGTTGTTAAAGAACTTCCACCAGACACAATTTTCTTTTGTTTCACTCCAGTGGCATCGTAAATATAACTAATATTTCCGTTATCTGTGGTATTAGCAATTGCAACTGTTGTGGGTAAGTTCAAATGATTATAAGTAATCCCTGTAATCCCCTTATTCCGATCAGTGATCATATTTCCATTAGCATCATAGACATAGTCATCATTGGTATTGGTGCCATCTTTAAAGCCTTCATTTTTATTTGCGGCATCTGCTACTTTTCTTAGTTTATTCCCCTGATCATAACTATAAGTTAGATTATCCAAGCTAAAATTAGCAGAACTTCCTGATCTAGAGAGTTTGGTGATATTTCCATTTTTATCATAAGTAACATTTGACAAATGATAAAATGGCAAAGAAAAATCTGCTTTAGTAATTCTGTTTAAAGCATCATAATGATATCGATAAGAACGTTTGGTAGTACTCGCATCATTGGCCGTTTTCCAATGCGTTTCACTGATATTTCCATTATACAATAGTTTGGCAGCTCCCTGAAAAGGATAGGTAGTAGCATCACTAGTATTATAATTGATCTTAAAAGTAAACAAATCACTCCCTATATTTTCTATATCATTAATTTCGGTTAACCATCCACGTACATTGTATGTATAATCTACTGTTTGTAGGGGAGCTTGCTCTGCATTCCCTACTTTTTTACTTTCTAGCTGTCCCAATTCATCATAGGTATTGTGTACAATCATCTCTTCTGTAAAAGCACCTATTTTTTGTTTCTGAGTCAATAGTCTCCCCATATGGTCATAGGTAAAGGTATCTGTAGTCACAATTGGAGCATTGCCATCTTTGGTATGGGTGGTTCTAGTTTTAAGTACTTTACCTGCAAAGTCTAATTGAGTCTCTACAATATCAGTAGTCTTTAGATAGTCATTTCTACTGCCTGTCCAGATAGGTCTTCCCTTGCCATCATAAGCCGTAACCGTAGTAATCCAACCATTCGTACCTAGCACTCTTACTTTACTACCCGTAGCTAAACTTTTTACAGCAATACTAGTGGGTACCCCAAAAACCTGAGTAGGTTTGTTCATCCCATCTCTGTCAAAGCTGTAATTGTCGTAATAATTGATGGTATATATCTTGTTAATACTAGCTCCATTTGGATAAGCAGTATCAGAATAATATGCTTTTGTTCCTGCAAGTGTTCTTGAAGGAGTTCTGTTTTCGAACTGTTGATCTCTACCATTCGATACGCTCTGAACTAAACTTCTATGAACAGTGAAATCAGCACCAAGTTTAACCAGACCAGTATAGGCTACTCTCCCAAAAGCATCATATTTGGTAAATAACCACTCATTATTTGTTCTTTGATTGGCATCTTGGGTCATTACAGGTTGATCGAGCTTATTATAAACAATATACTCCCAACCCTTACCCGGTATTTTCTTTTCGATCAGTCGGTTTCTGTGATCGTATTTGTATTGATAACAGAGTTCGTTTAACTCTGTCGTAGATACACTGGCAGTAGTTACTTTAGGTGGGATGACATAGGTAAGATTGCCATAATCATCATATACATAATAGGTATCGTGTGCTACATTCTTGTTATAGGTTCTTTTTAGGACGACTCTACCTTGTTTATCGGTATATTCTTTGGTTGTATGATTATTACCATCACTGGATTTCCAGTTTTCATCTTTGGTAATGCTTACATACAATTCATTTACTCCATAGGTACCTACTTTTCTTAGCGTAGGTACCTCAGTATTATTGTTGGTAAAGTTGACCTTAAAATAGACTACTGCATCTGCACTACTGTTTGTTTTTCTTTCCAGTTTAATGGTATGATCTCCTCCTGTAGTTTTTGCCTTCCAATCTGATCCTGGTGCTGCCTGTTTTAAGGGGCGATTTAGAGGGGAAGCCTCAAAGATTGTCTCTGAATAGGGATTGGTAGTGTTTTGATATTTTGGACTATTGTAAAA
>CANLRN010000003.1 GCA_947493495.1 uncultured Aquimarina sp. | reverse complement strand
TAATCTTATAACTAAAATGGTCAGCAAAGAAAAAGTATATCAAAAACAAATTATATGCAGTTAGCTATTGACCTCTATTATTTTTTTTAAAACGTTAATTATTCTTAATATTCTTTAAATCTATATTTGCTTCACTTATTTTTAAAAAAATAGCAATATCCATTTTTGGGTAGTTATTTACTCATTATTTATACGACAAATCTTTTAGTTAAACAAAAAAAGAACAAATGAAACAGTTTTTATTATTACTTATTTCTGTGGTATTAATTAGTTGTACTAGTAATGCCCAGAAAAAAGAGTCTAAAACATATAAGGTTACTAAAACGGATAAAGAATGGAAAGAGATTTTAACATCTGATCAATATTATATTCTAAGGCAAGCAGGTACAGAAAGACCTTTTTCTAGCCCATTAAATAAAACATATGATTCAGGAACTTTTTACTGTGCTGGATGTAGCGCTCCATTATATGAGAGCAAATACAAATTTGATAGTGGCACTGGTTGGCCAAGTTTTGACAGAGCAGTAAATAATAGTATATCGCTGGATGTAGATCATAAATTAGGATATGCTAGATCTGAATTATTATGTGCTAACTGTGGAGGTCATCTGGGGCATGTGTTTAATGATGGCCCACGCGAAACAACAGGAAAAAGACATTGTATTAATGGAGATGCTTTAGTTTTTAAACCTAGTGATAACAATAGTAATGAGTAAATATCCGTATCATAAAACCGAAAAAGAATGGAAAGCTTCACTCACAGAAGAACAGTATCGTGTGTTGAGGCAAAAAGGAACAGAACGACCATTTACAGGGAGCTATAATGTACATTCAGAAGAAGGCACATATACTTGTATGGGGTGTCGTACTCCCCTATTTATAAGTGATGCTAAGTTTGACTCTGGCTGTGGTTGGCCGAGTTTCGATACCGCAATAGATGGAAGTATCGAATATATAAAAGATACCTCACATGGAATGATTAGAACAGAGATTCTATGTGCTAATTGTGGGAGCCATATTGGCCATGTATTTGATGATGGCCCTACAGAAACAAGACAGCGATATTGTGTAAATTCTGTAAGTATTGATTTTAATAATTAAATACCATCCTACTTTTGTTTCTTTTTTGGAACACTTATTGATATCTACATAAGATATCAAAAAAAATAACGAATAAATATACTCAATTATGAAAAAAATTTTCTCAATATTATTTATAGCAACAGCAGTACTTACTTCATGTGAAGGACCTCAAGGTCCTCCTGGATTTGATGGATTAGACGGAATAGATGGAGCAGATGGTTTAATAGGTGAAACTTTTGAGGAAACTATTAGCTTTAATCAAGTCAATGATTATGCTGTTAGAATTTCATTGAATCCAAATATAGAAGATGGAGATGTTGTATTAGTATTTCGTTTAGAAGGAATTGATAATGGACGTAATGACTGGGAACCGCTACCTACAGCAACTATTTTTCTTGATAGCGGGGTTGATGTATTATATAGATATAATTTTACTGTAGGAGACATTGATATACTTTTAGAGAGTAATGACCCTGACCAAGTTCCTGCTGATTTGGCATCTGATCAAGTTTTTAGATTTGTGATTATACCTGCTGATTTTGCGCAGAATACCAATATCAACTTATTAGATTTTTATGAAGTTAAATCTGCATTAAATCTAGAATTTTAATCTCTTTTATATTTATGAAATAATAGATATAATTATAGATTTTCAAAATATAGTTCAAAAAATTAACATTATCATGTAGATAGTGTTTTTTTATACCTTTTTTGATCATAAATGATCTAAAGGGATTCTCTAAAATCCTTTTTAGGTTCGCTTAATTATCCTTAAATTCGTGTCTTCAAAAAAATCACATTTATGAGCGCATATGATATCATCGTATTAGGAAGCGGACCAGGCGGTTATGCTACAGCTATTAGAGCTTCTCAACTAGGTTTTAAAACGGCTATTATCGAAAAAGAAAACCTTGGGGGTGTCTGTTTAAATTGGGGGTGTATCCCAACCAAAGCCTTACTAAAAAGTGCACAGGTATTTGAGTACCTAAAACACGCATCTGATTATGGATTAACGGTAGAAAAATTTGATAAAAATTTTGACGCTGTAATTACACGTAGTCGTGGGGTAGCAGACGGTATGAGTAAAGGGGTTCAATTTTTAATGAAAAAAAATAAGATTGATGTCATAGAAGGTTTTGGAAAACTAAAAGCGAATAACAAAATAACAGTTACTGATACTAAAGATAAAGCTACAGATTATGAAGCTAAACATATCATTGTAGCAACTGGTGCTAGGTCTAGAGAATTACCTAACCTACCGCAGGATGGTAAAAAAGTAATAGGATACAGAGATGCTATGTCCTTATCCAAACAACCCAAAAAGATGATTGTTGTAGGATCTGGAGCTATTGGTGTAGAGTTTGCCCATTTTTATAATGCCATGGGAACAGAAGTAACGATTGTAGAATACCTCCCTAACCTTGTGCCTCTTGAGGACGAAGAAGTTTCTAAGCAATTCGAAAGAAGTTTTAAAAAATCTGGGATAAAAGTAATGACAAATGCTTCTGTAGAAACTGTAGATACCAGTGGTAAAGGAGTAAAAGCTACTGTAAAAACTAAAAAAGGAGAAGAAATTCTCGAGGCCGATATTGTACTTTCTGCAGTAGGTATTAAGACAAATATCGAAAACATAGGATTAGAAGAGCTAGGCATCGCTACAGATCGAGATAAAATTATAGTCAATGATTGGTATCAGACTAATATACCAGGGATTTATGCTATAGGTGATGTAGTAGCTGGTCCAGCCCTAGCTCATGTGGCAACCGCAGAAGGTATCACTTGTGTAGAAAAAATAGCCGGATTGCATGTAGAAGCCATGGACTATGGCAATATCCCAGGATGTACCTATGCCACTCCAGAAATCGCAAGTGTAGGAATGACCGAAAAACAAGCTAAAGAAGCTGGTTATGAGCTTAAGATAGGTAAATTTCCTTTCTCAGCATCTGGTAAAGCAAGTGCAGCTGGAACCAAAGATGGTTTTGTAAAAGTTATTTTTGATGCCAAATATGGAGAATGGCTAGGATGTCATATGATTGGAGCCGGTGTTACAGATATGATTGCGGAAGCAGTATTGGGGAGAAAATTAGAAACCACAGGCCATGAAGTATTAAAAACTGTACATCCACACCCCACAATGAGTGAGGCTGTTATGGAAGCTGTTGCAGACGCTTATGATGAAGTAATCCACTTGTAGAGAGATACTCTTTTATTAAGTGTGTAAACTAAAATTAAAATATAGAGGGTTTGGTTTTTTTAAAGCCAAACCTTTTTTTTATAATAGAACTAAATCTATATTCTTACTCCTATTAATTTAGATACAGCAGCTCTTATACAATTTATGAATAAAAATTTCGCATCTAATGATATTCTTTTTCTACTATATTTTCTTCATAAAATGAAACAATAGCTATGGCTATTCTTTAATTTGATTCATCAATCTAGAGAAAAATACTTGCCATTATTTTTACGAAATTCTCATCCGTAAATCGTATTAATTAGCATTTTCGATTCGAATTCTTTTACCATCTTTATAGGATATCACAAAAATACTTTTTTTTATCACACCAGAATTAGTTAGAGTTTTTTTAAACTCTTGCGCTTCTTGCAATGTCTCAAAAATGCCAATGCTAAATTTAAAGTAGGAAGTGTCATTATAAAACTTAGCATTTACATATTTTTTTGAAATTGCTCCTACCTTAGCTTTTGTTAGCGATTGAATCTGTACAGAATATATAGTATCTTTTTTTATCAGTTTCCTATATAAATATATATCATTCAGCTCTTTAAGATTGGTTTGTTCTTTTTGCATTAGATCTAACTGATTTTTCAAAGAATTTATTTCTGATTTTAAAGCACTAAATTCTATAGTATCAACTACTACAGGTTGATTCTTATCATCATTCGTCCAATATATCGTATATAGTATACATGTTATGGTAGTTAGCAGAAGTATAACACATATTACTTTTAATAAAAATGTTGCCGTTTTATTTCTCTTAAGCTGTATGGATTTTTCATACAGAAGATCTTCAAGTTTTCTTTGCTCGATTTCTGCATTTTCTATCTGAGAATGTAATGATAAAAGTTCTTTATTTCTACTACTCGACATTCTATAAAAAGGGGTTTACTAACAACTAATAGATGATTCATTTATACTTTTTCAATTGACTAAAAAATCACTTTTTTTCGTCATTCATGTCTTTATATTTTTATTCTTCTGTAGCCTCAGCTATCCAACTCAAAAAAACTTACAACTAGTCTGAAAAATTCAGATTTTCGCTTCAATTCAAAAAATGTAAACGATTGCTATGTATACAATTAAGGCAATCTTTGTTTCTTTATTTTATAAACAATACCATTATCAACTCCCAAAATGAGTATAGGCTTATCCGCTATGATTTTTTGAAATGCTTTAATTGGAAAGCCATTCGCTATCTGATTTATATCTTCAATCCTTACTTTATCATCTAATTCTAGTATCCGTATTAATGGATTTTTATTATGTACATAATAATTGTTATATAAAAAATATAATGTGTCTCCATTTTTATCAATATCATATTCTGCTTCGTCATTTTCTTTAGCTCTTTTTACAGCTTCTTTTCCTTCAAAATATTCTATATAATCAGTTTCTATAAAAACTGTACCATCTTTTCTAAACACCTTATTTACAATAGCATGTTGGTTTTTATAGAAAGGTATTTTTGATGAATCATTAACAGAATCATTGACAACATTTTGATTCTCATTTATCTGATCAGTACTCCCATTTAGTGAAACTATATTGGTTATTGAGTCATTAGCTACTTGTAATTTTTCCTGATATGTTGCTATTTGCATTTTTAATTTTGCTAATTCTTCATATAAAGAATCTTTTGATTTTTGGATTTGTGTTACATAGGTAGAATTTGTAGTTGTAGCATCTGTTTTAGATTTTCCTGTATTTAGATAATACATAACGCCGCCCATGGCCATAATTACTGTGAGTAAAAATATCATAAACAACATACTATTTCGCTTACTTTTTCTTAGTTCACTAGATATTGATACTAAACGATTTTCTAACTTCTGCTGTTTGATTCCAGATTTTTCAATCCTATATTGTACGGATAATAATTCTTCTTCTGTTTTTTTCATCATTATATATTATTTCCCTTTATTTTATATATAACTATAATTCCCCATTTATAGTCATACATCTGTAATTAGGGTATCCATTTGATATCCCTAAAATTTGGTTTTCTTTTTTCTAAAAAAGCATTCCTTCCTTCTTTTGCTTCTTCTGTCATATATGCTAGTCGAGTAGCTTCTCCTGCAAAAACTTGTTGTCCTACCATTCCGTCATCGGTTAAATTCATAGCGAATTTAAGCATCTTGATAGAAGTAGGTGATTTTTCTAATATTTCTTGTCCCCATTGATATGCTGTATCTTCTAATTCGTGATGCGGTATTACAGCATTTACCATCCCCATTTCATAGGCTTCCTGAGCAGAATAATTTCTTCCTAAAAAGAAAATTTCGCGTGCTTTCTTCTGTCCTACCATTTTAGCTAAATAAGCAGATCCGTACCCTCCATCAAAACTGGTTACATCTGCATCAGTTTGTTTAAAAATGGCATGTTCTTTACTTGCTAATGTAAGATCGCATACTACATGTAAACTATGCCCTCCTCCTACTGCCCAGCCAGGTACTACAGCAATAACAACCTTTGGCATAAAACGAATTAATCGTTGCACTTCTAAGATATTTAGCCGATGCATTCCGTCTTCTCCTACGTATCCTTGATGCCCTCTAGCTTTTTGATCACCTCCACTACAAAAACTATATACACCATCTTTGGTAGAAGGTCCTTCTGCAGAAAGTAGTACTACTCCAATAGAAGTATCTTCTTGTGCATCATAAAAAGCATCATATAGCTCACTAGTGGTATTCGGTCTGAAAGCATTACGTACATTAGGTCTATTAAATGCAATTCTAGCTATTCCATTAGATTTTTTATAGGTGATATCTTGATACTCTTTTACTGTTTTCCAGTTAGTTGAACTCATTATTCATTTATTTTTAATGTCAAAAATAATACAATATATTATATCTACTTGATCATATGACTAGATAACACTCCTAATTTGAATTATATGTATATGTTTTGATCATATTAACATTAGTTTTGCACGATTTTTGATAACTTTATAAAAATATATAATTCAAGCCTTATGAAGTTTATAATAAGTATTCTTTTAGTATTTGTCTGTTTTATTTCTTTCGCGCAAGAAAATTCTATCCAAAAGATTAATTGGGAAGAGTTAAATGAAAATATACATACTATAGACACCAGATATACGATCGAGTATCGAGAGATTCTTCCTTCTTTATCATTTATAAAACCTATAATTGTACCTGATCAATATACCTTAATGATAGTTGATCTTACTGTCGATATCCGTAAAAAACATCTTAGAGATGAAACTCCAATACTCCAATTGCCAGAGAATAAGTTTATCCAATCCAAGTATAATGTTGAGTTACCAGACCATACACAACAAAGAACTGCAACTATTACCATTACTGGTAGCGGCGGTTATAGTAACAATCGTTATACGAATACTAATGGAGTGAAAAATAATGCTTATAAAGATGCTAGTGAATATGCTGCAATCTATTGCCCAGTTACTGGTGTGCGGTTAAATTAAGAGTTATATGTAGTTCTCAAAAATTAAGTTCATTATAAAAATGTATTTTTTTATAACCTGAATTCGATATAAGAATCATAGATAAAAGTCAATAAATCCTCTCGGTTTATATAGCACTTAGTAACATGTTGTTTTGTTTAAGAAATTGATATAAAGGCCCCGCTATGGTGAAACTTTAAAATGTAGTGAAACGCTATATTTTTAAGTACTTTCAGCACAGAATAGATTTTTCAATGCATAAATTGGGCAATGTCGTTGAGGCAAGTCCATGAGGCATTTTAACTGAAAAAAAAAGTAAGATTCTGAAGCAAGCTTCGAGCTATTATACGATTTACGGATGAGAATTTCGTAAAAATAATGGCAAGGATTTTTCGCTAGATTGATGAATCAAATTAAAGAATAGCCATAGCTATTGTTTCATTTTATGAAGAAAATATAGTAGAAAAAGAATGTCATTAGATGCGAAATTTTTATTCGTAAATCGTATTAGACCTAAGATCCCGCTAGATACTGAAACGAGCTCAGTAAACAGCGGTATTAGTTCAACCCGCTTTATGCAATAGAAAATTTATTACATCTTGTAGCTACCGCAAATACTAACGCTGCACTGCGTTTTTTAATTTCACCATAGCGGTGCTATGCAAAAATTAAGAAAACACTAGTATTTCTTGCATCTACAAGCTTCTTGACAACCTTCTATAGCATAAAGCGGGTTCAACTATCTAATTTGAAGGCATTGCTGCGAAACTTTTCAAATCAGAGTATCACTAACAAAAAAGTACATAAAGAATAAGTAAAACTTCTTTATGTACTTTTATGATGTTTTTGTTATGATAGTACTAACTTTGTCCTAACATCCCTCCTTTTATATACTTACAAGCTGGTTCATCACCTAACCATATTTTGAAGAGTGCATATTTAAAATCTCTTCCTTCTATATAACCTACTTCTTCTCCGTTCTTAAAAGTTCTTATCCCTTTTCCTTTTATGTATACTAAATCAAAAAAATCATTGATTTTAACACTACTGCCAAATAACTCAACAAAATTATTAATTCTAGTATCAAGGCTTTCTGTGTTTCCAAACATTGCATCATCAAAACCTTTTCTAAAGATTTTTTCCATTCTCTTATTTGTTACCTTTTTTGAGTTGATTACTAAACGGATAGACATACTCTCATCAGCATCTAGAACAGCTCGATCATCAGAATACTTGTTCTTAGTATACAAGCCTCCAGAATATGTTTCTATTCCTAATACTTTACGGACTCCTGCCCCATTAAGGGTTAATTCTTCCCCTTCAAAATTAACTTTATATGGTACTACAGCATTTCCTACTCGTATTTGAGCTAACGAAAAAGAACTGATAGCCAATACAATTATCAAAGTAAATATATTTTTCATTTCAATTAGTTTTTTACATTACAAGAGCTTAGTTGCGAAAAAATTAACAACCTAACAGCTAAATTGTTAAAATTTTACAAACACGAAAGCCTATGCTTGTTCAGTTCGATATAATACAACATTCTCTGTTTTTATGTTAGAATAAAAAAGTTTAGCCAAACCACTAAGGACTGAAAGCTTATAGGTTTTTTAAATCTGACTAAAGTAAGCTACATCGATATCAGCTTATAGTAGTTTGCCATTAGCTATTATTAAAAAATTAAAAGCTTATGACTGAAAACTGAATGCTTATAAATGTTTAACAATTTTTAGAAGTTATATCAATACACTTGATAAAAATTAATCTCTAACCCATTCTTGAGTTCGATATAAAAAAGCTATATACCCTCTCACATTCAATAATGTGGGTTTATCTTTATCCACCCATATTTTACACGTATATACTTTTCCATTCTCTGGATCTAGAATTGTTCCATTTTTATATTCAGTGCCATTTTTTTCTAATCCATTGATAATGACCATACCCTCTACAGGTTTATTATAGTTGGAACCTTTACATTCTGTACATAGTTGTTTTCTATCAGACTCTTTTAATATTTTGATGATCTTGCCATAAATTTTACCTGATTTAGTATATATATCTACAATAGATCTAGCTTCTCCCGTAGTATCATCTATGGTTTTCCATTTACCGATTATTTCTTGTTGTGCTTGTATATTTATTGCTAGGAATATGCATACAAGACATACTATTTTTTTTATAAATGACATATATAGAATAGTTATAATAGTTATTTTTCAATCACGCCTTATACCAAATTAGATATTTGGCAGAAAAAAACTATCTATAATAGACATACAGATAGTTTTAGTTATAGCCCATATTGTATAGCTTAAATAGCTATTAATTAATATTTTTTTATTGGATAAAACACTTTAATTAAATTACTGCAACCCTAGCATCCCCTTTTTAATAGCTTCACTAGCAGGTTCATCTCCCAGCCATATTTTAAAGAGAGCATATTTAAAATCTCTTCCTTCTATCACTCCGAGTTCTTTTTCATTTTTAAAAGCTTTAACTCCTACATCTTTTATGTACACGATATCAAAAATATCATTTTTTATGATAGGTTCATTAAAGAATTTTATGAACTTGTTAATTCGTTCATCTAGAGATTTTGTATTGCCAAAAGTTGCTTTTCTAAAACCATCTTTTACAGCTTTAATCATTTTTTTTTGAGTCACTAGATCTGAGACTATATTGAGTTTTATGAACATAGTTTCATCTGCATCTAATATTTCTAGTGGATTTTTACTTTTTTTCTTTAGGTAAAGTCCACCTGCATAAAGATCAATCCATAACATTTCTCTTATTCCAGCTCCATTTAATTTAAGTTCTACTCCTCCATAAGTTTCTTCATATGGTAATATAGCTTTTCCAACTCTAATTTGCGCTTTAGTAACAGTTAAAGAAACTAATGCAATTAATACTAAAATAGTTTTTTTCATTTTTCAATTAAGGATATTATTGGGGGTAAATTAGTAATTAAGATTATTTTTGTGCGAATATACTATTTTTCACTATGCAAGCATAGCAAAAAAGGTAAAAACTTACATTTAATCGTTAAAAACAATCCTTTCATCCTAATAATCACCTAACATTTCATTTTTAAGACCTTTATCAGCAGGTTTATCACCTATCCATATATTAAATAAAGCTTGTTTAAAATCCAAGCCTTCTACAAATCCTTTTTCGACACCATTTTTATATATGACACTTCCTTTTCCTTTTTCATATACAATATCATATATTTGTCCTTCTTCGATCTCTTCTTTGATGTATCCTACAAAACGATTTATTCTTTTATCTAAAGCTTTGGTATTATTATTCGTTGCTTTTTTAAAACCATCTCTTAAGGCAGATTCCATTTTACTTCTAGACATCATACCAGATAATATATGTAGTTTTATTGCCATGGTTTCATCTGAAGCAGCAATCGCATTAGCTTTGTTATTCTTTTTCTTCAGGTATAATCCACCTGCATAGATATCAAAAAAGAACTTTTCTCTTAAGCCAGCTCCATTAATTATTAGATTTTCATCATTAAATGTCACTGTACTAGGTAGTGTGGCATCCCCAACTTTGACTTGTGCTTCTGTCATTGTTACTGCAAGTATAATGATGCTAATTAGTAAATTTATTTTTCTCATTTGTATTCAATTAAATTGTACTTTCTATAAATATATTAAAAATTCTTTCTCAATTTTATAAGTGATGCATTTAATTCGAAACCGAGTAACAAGAGATTAGCATTTAACCATATGTATAACATAAGAATAAGCATCGCTCCTATAGATCCGTATAGTTTATTATAATTAGAAAAGTTATCGATATAAATACCAAATAAATATGTCGTAATAATTATAAGTAATGTAGTCATAAAGGCTCCTGGAGAAAAAAACCTATTCATTTTCCCTTCAGTTGTACCAAAATAGAAAAGAGTAGCTACAACCAAAAAAATCATTAAAACAAATAATCCATATCTACCTAATTGTAGCCAAAATATGGTATTATCTACAACTCCCATTTCTTGTAAGTTTTCTAATAAATAACTAAAATATAATGTCACTATTACCGTAATTAACAATAAAGATGCCACAATTAATGAAACCCCTAGTGCTATTATATATTGCTTAATAAAATTTCTATTTAATGTAACGTGATAAGAATACTCAAAACCAGAAAAAACAGCATTAATTCCATTAGTCATTAAGAATATGGATAAAATAAACACAGTGGATAGTAATCCACCTCTAGGATTAGAAGATATGTCATCAAATATTTCTTTAAAAAACAGTTTTGATTGATCTGGTAGAGCAGAATCGATAAACTCATAAAATCGGATATCGAATTTTTCTATCGGAACATATGGAATCAAATTAAGTAGAAATAGTAAAAATGGGAATAAGGATAAAAAAAAACTCCACGATATAGCACTTGCTCTAGCAGAAAATGTGCCTTTGAGAATGCCTATTGTATAAATTTCTATTAGATCATAAAGAGAAAGTCCTTCGAAACCAGGAAGAATTATTTTTTTTCCAATTTTCAGTACTATATTAATAATTGGTATTTTTTCAAGCTTATCTTCTATAGGTTTAGACATATACTATACAGCTTTCAGGCTTAAATCTAAATTATATACAGAATGAGTCAATGCACCACTACTAATGTAATTAACTCCGCATTCGGCATATTTTCTTAGTGTTTTTTCATTAATCCCTCCACTAGATTCTGTGAGACAACTATCTCCTATTAGCTGTACAGCTTTTCTGGTATCTTCGTAATTAAAATTATCTATCAAGATACGATAAACACCGGGAGTTTTAAGAATTTCTTCGATCTCTTTAAGATTTCTAGCCTCGACAATTATTTTTAAATCTTTGTGAGTATCCTTAAGATATTTTTTTGTTTTTTCTATAGCTGGTGTAATGCCCCCAGCAAAATCAATATGATTATCTTTAAGCATAATCATATCATATAGTGCAAATCTATGGTTCTCTCCTCCCCCTATTTTTACGGCCCATTTTTCTAATGCTCTAATGCCTGGTGTCGTTTTTCTGGTGTCTAAAATTTTAGTTCCAGTACCTTCTAGTAATTGTACAAAATGATTTGTTTTTGTAGCAATAGCACTCATTCGCTGCATTGCATTGAGAACCAATCGCTCAGCTTTAAGAATAGATTGTGAGCTCCCAGAGACATAAAAAGCGATATCCCCATATTTAACCTTGTTACCATCATTAATAAGTATATCAATCACTACAGAAGGATCTACATAATGAAAAACTGCTTTAGCAAACGCTACTCCTGCTAATATGCCTTCATCTTTTATTAATAATTTAGCTTTTCCATTAACAGAATCTGGAATACATGCTAATGAACTATGATCTCCATCCCCTACATCTTCTCGTATAGCATTGGCAATTATTAATTCAATTTCTTTATCAAATTGAGTTTTTGTAATCATATCGAATGGTTATTTTTGCTAAAGTAGGAAAAGATGTTGGAAGTATGAAGTCAGAAGCTCAAAGTCCATTAAGAAACGATATCAATGACAATTAAATTAGTAGCAATAGGTAAAACAGATCATAAACAACTACAAGACCTCATTGCAGAATATATCAAGAGATTAGGGTTTTATACGAAGTTTACTTTTGAAATCATCCCAGATATTAAGAATTCTAAAAACCTCAGTGAAGTACAGCAAAAAGATAAAGAAGGAGCCTTAATTTTAAGCAAAACTAGACCTTCTGATATATTGATATTATTGGATGAAAAAGGAAAACAATATGATTCTGTTGATTTTTCTGTTTTTTTACAAAAGTATATGAATAGTGGAATTAAGCAATTAATATTCGTAATCGGAGGTCCTTATGGGTTTAGTCCCGAAATATATGATAGAGCAAATGCTAAGCTTTCATTATCAAAAATGACATTCTCTCATCAGATGATTCGTTTGTTTTTTATAGAACAATTATACAGAGGGTTTACAATTCTAAGAAACGAACCCTATCATCACCGTTAATTTATTGGTCTCGGGAATAATTAAAACTATGTACTTTAGTGCATTTCGCTTTAGCTTCTATAAAGTATTGAACATTTATAAGCATTTAGTTTTTAGTCATTAGCTTTTTGATTTTAACCCAGATTATGTGTTAGAACTTCGTTATGAGTCAGATGGCTGCGAATAAGAGTAACTACTACTCTTAAGAAATTTAATTTTTACGCTCCGTGTATTTCATTTTTAACGATAAAATTTCAATAGGACAATTTGAAACGTAGAAGCTGCTTACCAGTTAGAAACTTTATGTTACAGTCAAAAAATGTCTATGAATCTGGGTTTAATTAACTCAAAAAAAATCTCTTTTTTACAGACGATTCTAATTTTTAATACAAATAGCTTGTCGAAGTTTTTAATATTCTGGTTTTCAAAATATCTTCGACAAGCTAAAATTGATAATTATAAGATTCTTAAACTTTTCAGACAACCTCTTCTTCTATAGTTTAAAACTACATAAACTATCTTCTGTAAATGTGATTTAATGCTACCCAGTCTTCTACAGTAAGGTTAAAGTTGCCTACATAACAAGCTGTAACAACAGAATTAAGAGTATTTCCATTAACATCAGTTCCTGGAATATACACTTGATCGATAGGACAACATCCACCATTTTCATCAAAAACTTGACTAGGATTTACCCCAGCACAACTTCTTCTAGTTCTAAAATCAGAATGTCTAAATCCTATAGTATGCATCATTTCGTGCAAAAGTTGTCCTCTAAATTGTTGATTAGATACATTTCTACCTACTTCGATTCGATTTCCAGGATTTCCTCCTCTTGGACTAGCACCAAGTCCATCTCTCCCATTAAGAATAAAAACACGAGTATCAAAGTTATTATTTCTTGTAACCACCTCAAATCGTATTTTGAAATTGAAACCATTAAAATAATTAGCTACTTCTCTAGCGATTCTGATTTCTCTATTTTGATTTATTGGACGCCCTTGTAAATCATTACTTCCAGCAATACTTAATACAATTGTTCTTACTCCGTTATTAGATCTACCTATATATGGATTCACTCTAGAGTTTCTTACATAAATCTTCTCAGTTTCTTCTTTGCCAATATTAGATTTAATATCCTGAAGCGTTCTGTTATCAACAAATTGATCAAGAATTTTAAACCCTTCTATTGTTTTACCTTGAAAATCATAAGAATAAGGTTCTGCTAAATCAGGATTGTATCCTAGCTCTCGTAAAATATCAGTATTGGTGAGGTCTGTATCAGTTATGGGATCAGCATCAAAATTCTCTTTCTCACACGATATAAGAGCAGCAGCGATAAAAAGACAAAAGGTCAATGGTTTTTTTAAAAAAATTAGTAAATAGTTTAGACTTTGTTTGTTTGGTTTGAAATTCATCATTTTAAATTTTAATTAATAGTTGTAATGATAAAAAACGTTTAGAGCCCAAATAACCCTACTTTTTTAAACGTTAAAAAAAAGTTAAAATAAATACCGAAAAAAATTCCTTTGCGTTCTAAGCTCAATTAGTATCTCGTAATAAAGTTTTAATTTCCTGAATCTTAATTTGATACAAATTTATTAGAGTTTAAATCTTTATGTATCTAGCTTTCTTATTATTTGATAACATAGAATTATATGTAACATCATAAAAAGGTTTTATTGAGTTGTACCACAAAGGTTACTATGAACAACAAACTTCATTTTGTCTTTTTTTATCATTTAGAATGCTCATTTTGATTACTTTTCAGACACCTTCTTTTTTATTATGATAGTTCATAAACATATATCATAGATCAATGGGTAATGTAATGGTAAATGTTGTTCCCAAACTCTGTTTACTCTCTAAAGAAATGGTACCAAGATGTGCAAGAATGATTTGCTTAGTATAAAATAGTCCCAGTCCGTATCCTTTTATTGCTGTCGTATTCTCATCTGTTACTCGATAAAATTTTTCAAAAATTTTGCGTTGTTCTTTTTCAGGAATTCCGATACCATTATCGTGTATAGAAATCTCATAATGATCATCTCGTAGATAGGTTCTTAAAATAATTTCGCTATCCCTTTTTCCATATTTAACACTGTTTTCTAATATATGAAGTAATGCCGTAGTAAGCATAAATGGGTCAATATAAAGCACCACTTCTTTAAACTCAATCTTAGAAGAAACTGTAATATCCTTATCGCGTACTGAGAGTCTAAAATCAGTAATTAGAGTATTAAAATATATTTTGTCATCGATCTCTTTCTTATGGATTTTTATTTCTTCTGGTTCTATACTACTCGAGGCAATATAATCTACCATTTTTTGTAATCGAATATTTTGTCGATCAAAAGTGTCTAATGTACTAGATATCATTTCTGGGGAGTGTATTGTTTCCTTCTTTCTCAATACCATTACAGCTCCTTTTATGGCA
The DNA here is from genome assembly GCA_947493495.1 of uncultured Aquimarina sp. Lineage (GTDB taxonomy): Bacteria > Bacteroidota > Bacteroidia > Flavobacteriales > Flavobacteriaceae > Aquimarina. The sequence goes on along the minus strand of CANLRN010000003.1, from coordinate 132,105 downwards.
TTCATAGGAGTTTTTAATTCAGCTGAAATATTGTTAGAAAAATATTTTTTAACTTCTTCTAACTTTTTTTGTCGGGCAACAATCCCCATAACATATGCAAGTAATCCAACTATAAAAAGGGATAAAATGATAGAAACCACAAGTAACATATGTACAGATACTTCTTTACTTATCTTAGTAGTAGCAGCTATATCTAATTGATACACATTATATATAAAATACGCTTGGATGATTAGCAATATCAATAAGAATAATATAGTGGCAGAGATAATAGTGTTTGCTTTTTTTTTCATATGCTATGTCGAAAAATATATTGGATAATTTTTGGTATCTAAATATATGATGTTTTAGTGTAAAATCTTCTTTTATTTTTTCTAAAGTTATAGAATAGAATCAAATATAAAAATGGATCACACTAATTAGAGAGTTAATGAATACTTAGTACTTATACTATACAAAAAGATTAATTATTACATTTGCGGACTAATCAATGGAACCCTCATATGCTTTCCTATGCAAAACTTATAAAATTAGATAATTTATTACTAATTGCTTTTGCACAATTATGTGTAAAATATGGGCTTTTTATGCCCTTTGATGTAGATATCATGTTAAGTGGATTTGGAATGGTATTATTGATTATTGCTACTACAAGTTTAGTTGCTGCAGCCAATGTTATCCTAGAAATACAAGCACAATCAGATCAGACATCAAAAAAACTGCTTATCAACAATGTAATCCCTGAAAAAATCGCCTATAATTTATTCATTATCTTCAATAGTATTGGAGTGCTTATTGGATTTTACCTATCTTATCTTATAGGAAAACCAAAGCTTGCCGCATTATTTATTGTTGTCTCTGCGCTTTTTTATATGTACGCTACCTATCTTAAAGAAATTTTGATCTTAAAAAATGTACTTATTGCTTTAATGGCTTCTTTAAGTATTGTTGCTGTTGGTATTTTTGATTTACTACCTGCAATCACCACTAATAATCAAGCTTCCCAGAAGGTATACTTTCTTATCATACTAGATTATGCCATTTTTGGATTTGTTATTGTTTGCATGAGAGAGATTATAAAAGATTGTATACATATAGATGCAGATCATAATAGCGGTAGTAAAACTATTCCAATTGCATTAGGAAAAATACGTACCAGTAGACTTATTAGTGGAGTAACAATCATTCCAATCACTATGGTAGTTTATTATATGTACACTTATTTTTTTAATAATACAACTATTGTAATCATAACGCTTATACTATTTGTTGCGCCATTATTATTATTTATGTTTAAAAGTTGGAATGCTGAGATTCTTAAAGATTTTAAAATATTGAGTGTTTTACTAAAAAGCATTCTTTTTTTAGCTTCCTCATCATTAGTACTATATCAATTTATCCTAAAATAAAACTATGCTTCAGAAACTATTGAATCATCGTACTATAATTTTAGCTTCGGGATCACCAAGAAGGCAACAGTTTTTTAAAGATTTGGGCTTGAATTTTACAGTTCAGCTAAAAGAAGTAAAAGAAATATATCCTGATCATCTACAAGCTGAAGAGATTACAGATTATCTAGCTGTATTAAAAGCAAATGCTTTTGCGCAGCTACATCCAGAAGATATATTAATCACTAGCGATACGATTGTTTGGCATCATCAAAAAGCATTAGGAAAACCAAAAAATGAACAGGATGCCAAAAATATGATCGCTTCATTATCTGATGACACGCATCAGGTGATTACCTCTGTTTGTTTTAAAACAGCAACAACTACCAAGGTCATCAATCAAATTACTCAAGTAACCTTTAAACCACTCACTACAGCAGAAATTGAGTATTATGTAGATACATTCTCTCCTATGGATAAAGCGGGTTCTTATGGCATACAAGAATGGATAGGACATATTGGTATAACAAGGATAGAAGGCAGTTACTATAATGTAATGGGGTTACCCACACAACTTGTTTATGAAACGTTAATAGAATTATCAAACTTATAAGTTTAAATTGATATTTTTCATTAAAATGAGTACAGAAAAAGAAATATTATGCACTCATATACTAAAATCAATATAGAAATTCTGGCTTAGAAACCTCCAAAACCGTCATTACATTTTTCTGCAACCAAACGTATTGATCTGGCAGCACTAACTAATCCTGACTCTCCTATAGCTCTAACCGAAACAACATATGAACCAGGCTGAACAACCTGAAATAGAGCTGTTGCTGGATGTACAGGGGTTTTTGTCAATTTAGTAGCAAATATTGATGGACTAACTGTTCAAATATAGTCAACAGCACAATCTACATTTTCAACCCATAACACATTAGCTACAGTATTAGTGCAAAAATTCCCTACAGTTGGTCGAGACCCTAAAAATATATCAAAAGTAATGGGACCTGGCCTAGATGGAGCAATATTTACAGGACATAAAATTTCTCCACAAGCTGTTAACTGTAATATAGAAATACAGTTCTCAACTACAACTTGTAATTCACCATAATTAAACTCAGTAGTAAAATTTACTTGAACAGTATCACTTGTAGTTGAGCCTATTATAGAAACACCATTTCCACTTCGTATCGACCATTGAATTCTAGCATTTACTCCAAATGGATGTAGTACAGAATAGGTTTTTTCTCCAGTAAAACATACGTTAGATAGGTCTCCACTTATCCTAGTACATTTAGGGTCATTAATTAACTTATTAATACTAGTAATAGCATTTAATTCAACTTCTTTTTCATTCAATAAGTCTTGTTCTTCAGTTTCACAAGAAATAATCCAAATAAAAATTTAAAAAAAGATTTCATAAAAAATAGGTTTAAAAAGTTATTAATGAATTTACAATCTGTAAATCTTCTAAGAAAATTTTGTTATCGTTAAACCCGCTTTATGCTAAACTTCTGTACTTTTTTATTTTAACTCTTAGAACTCATTGTTTTTCGTTGTGAAAACAACTTTCTATAGTTACTAAAACGTTAATATAAATTGCAGAATACTTGCATTGTCTTAATTTAGTATAATTGCATCTTAAAATAAATTATCATGAAAAGACTAGTAGGGATAATATCGCTATTGGTATTATTAGCTATTATTGCGTGTAGCAATATTAAAACCGATACACTTGCAATTACTGCTAATACTATCAAAAAAAAAGAAACAAAACAAGTCTCTGAGGAGTTTAAAAAGTATTGGTATGCTGGTACTGCAGAGATTACTTCATACGAATTAGAACAAGCAAGGTATGGTGAGATCCGAAAAGGAAAAGCAGCTCTTATATATGTAACAGAAGATTTTTTGGCAAAAGAACAAGTCAAAGCAGATAGAAATAGTAACACTAATATCCCTGTCCTAAAACTTAATACCTCCAAGAAGTTTGTCACGGGAATTTATCCATATTCTATTATGCAGAGTGTATTTTATCCTGTTACGGATGATCAACATGCTCTTAAAGTATCGAATTCTATACAAGAATGGTGTGGGCATGTATATGCACAATTAAACAATCGAGAACAATTCGAAGTCATTTCTCATTCTTACTTTCAGAGCGAAGCAGATCAAGAAATAACATTACAAAAGAATATTTTAGAAAATGAGCTGTGGACAAAAATCAGAATTGATCCTACTAATTTGCCACAAGGAACAGTACAAATGATCCCCTCATTTGAATATTGCAGGTTAAGGCATAAAGAAATTAAAGCATATACTGCCAACACCTCATTGCAAAAAGGAACAAGTACAGATATTTATCATGTGGAGTATCCTGAACTTGCTAGAAAAATTTCAATTACATACAAAAATACCTTTCCGTATGAAATAGAACGTTGGACTGAAACGTTTAAAAGCGGATTTGGAGCTAATGCAAAAGAATTAACTACCAAAGCCACTAAAATTAAGCGTATTACATCTGATTATTGGTCAAAAAATAAGAATAAAGACGAGGTGTTAAGAGATCAGTTAGGACTATAGTATATATGTACATATTTCTAAATTAAAAACTAAAACCAGCTAATTACAAATTCGAAATAGCCATTAACAAAATCATATTAAGATATGTATACCAGTAGTCTTAAATTATGATTTTAATATAATATGTAGAATTTTCAAACACAAACTACGTTAGAAATATAACTGAACTAATCAAACTCACACCATGAATACTAAAGTTTTAACACTCCTATTTATATTAAGTTTAGGATACACTTACAGTCAATCCACAACCAATCATATCGTCACAGATCAATTCGGATATAGACCAGATGCTAATAAAATAGCAGTGATAAGAGATCCTCAAACTGGTTTTGACTCTAATGAATCTTTTACTCCCGGAAACACATATGCATTGGTAAATGCATCCACTAATGAACAAGTATTTACGGCTCCTCCTACAGCTTGGAACTCTGGTGCAGAAGACATCTCTTCGGGGGATAAAGCTTGGTGGTTTGATTTTAGTAGCTATACCACAACAGGAACATATTATATACTGGATATTACCAATAATCTACGCTCTTTCGAATTTGAGATAAAAGAAGATGTATATAACGAAGTATTAAAACAAGCTGTAAGAACTTTTTATTATCAAAGAGTGGGATTTGCTAAAGAAACTCCTTATGCAGAACCAAACTGGGTAGACGGAGCTAGTCATATGGGATCATTACAAGATACAGAATGTAGAAGTTATGATGCGCCTAATGATCCATCTACAGAAAAAGATGTCAGTGGAGGTTGGTATGATGCTGGTGATTACAATAAATATACCAATTGGACTTCGAATTATATCTATGAAATGTTACTTGCCTATGAAGAAAATCCAGACGTATGGGGAGATGATTATAACATCCCAGAATCAGGGAATAATATCCCAGACCTATTAGATGAAGCGAAATGGGGTATGGATCATTTATTAAAGTTACAGAATGACAACGGAAGTATGATTGCAGTGGTATCAGAAAGTCATGCGAGTCCTCCTTCATCTGCCACAGGACAAAGCCTCTACGGTGGAGTAAATAGTAGTTCTACTTGGAATTCTGCCAGTACATTTGCATATGGTGCTAAAATATTTAGAGCTATGGGAATGAATGCATATGCAAATACGTTAGAGCAAGCTGCTCTAAATGCTTGGAATTGGGCAACCGCAAACCCAGATGTGGTATGGAGAAATAACGATGCTGCTAATGGATCGAGAGGTATTGGAGCCGGACAACAAGAAGTAGATGATTACGGAAGAGCGATGTACCGATTAAGAGCCGCAGCACATTTATATGAAATCACAACTCAGGAAGCATTTAAAACTTTTTTTGAAAATAACTATGCAGAAACGCACATGATTACTTGGAACTTTGTGTTCCCTTTTGAGTCTCGAGAACAAGAAACCTTATTATATTATACCACAATTTCTGGAGCTTCTGATAGCGTAATTGATGACATCATTACACGCTACAGCAGTTCCATGAATTCTAATGAGATCAACTTTTCATCTTTTGACAATAAAATTGATCCGTATATGGCACATTTAGATACGTATACGTGGGGCAGTAATAATATTAAAGCAAAAAAAGGTCTTACCTTTTATAACATAAAAGAATATACACTCAATCCCTCCCGAACAGAAGATGCCGAAAAAGCTGCGGAAAATTATATCCATTACATACACGGAGTTAATCCCATGAACCTACTGTATTTAACAAACATGTACGCTCATGGTGGTGATCGTTGTGCTAATCAAATATATCATGCTTGGTTCGATGACGGAACCGATTGGGATGAGACAGGTGTTTCTTTATATGGTCCTGCTCCAGGGTTTGTGCCTGGTGGAGCTAACCCTAGTTATGATAGAGATCAATGCTGTAATAGTAGTTGTGGTAGTGCTGCTAATGATGCGCTATGTGATGCAATTTCTATCACGCCACCAAAAGGACAGCCAGATCAAAAATCTTATTTAGACTTTAATAACAACTGGCCCTTAAATTCTTGGTCAATTTCAGAGAATAGTTGTGGGTATCAAATAGCCTATATCAGATTGTTATCTAAATTTGTATCAACATCTAATGCTACCTTATCTGTAAACAGCCCTAGAATTAGCAATAAGTTAGTATTGTATCCTAACCCAGCTAGAAATATCATCAGGGTTAAACTGCCTGGAAATATAAGTACAACAGATTATAAACTTACAGTAACGTCTATCATCGGAAAAAAATTGATAGAAATTGATATGCAAGATCGTATAGATGTTTCGAGATTAAACCCTGGTATGTATATTATCAAAGTAGCAAATGCTAACAAAAGTTTTAGTCAAAAATTCATCTTACAATAAAATACTCACTCTATGAAACTAACGGAAACTGAAATTACAGACCGACTTACATCTACCGAAGGCTGGGAATATAAAGACAATAGCATCCATACTTCTTTTGAATTCGAAAATTTTAAAGATGCCTTTTCTGCAATGTCTCGTATCGCTTTTGAGGCAGAAGCACTCAATCATCACCCTGATTGGTCTAATGTATACAATGTAGTGAATATAAGCTTATCTACTCATGACGCTGGTGGAGTTACCGAAAAAGACTTTCTGTTAGCCAAAGCTATTGATGATATTGTAGAAGAGGAATAAAAATATATGTAAATACATTCTTCACTTGCTAAACATTGGGTTTCTACTTATGTTTGTATTCGTATTTTTTTAAAATTAGATTATGGGAAGAGCTTTTGAGTTTAGAAAAGCACGTAAAATGAAACGTTGGTCAGCAATGTCCAAAGCTTTTACTAGAATAGGCAAAGATATTGTAATGGCTGTTAAAGAAGGGGGTCCTGACCCTGCTTCTAACTCTCGTCTTAGAGCAGTTATACAGAATGCAAAGTCTGTAAATATGCCAAAAGATAATGTTGCACGAGCCATTAAAAAAGCTTCAGACAAGGATCAAAGTGACTATAAAGAAGTCCTTTTCGAAGGATATGCACCTCATGGCATTGCTATTCTTGTAGAAACGGCAACAGATAATAATAACAGAACGGTAGCCAATATTCGATCTTATTTTAATAAGTGCGATGGCAATTTAGGAACATCCGGTTCTGTAGAATTTATGTTCGATCACACTTGTAATTTTAGAATTAATAGCGAAGGATTAGACCCAGAAGAACTAGAATTAGAGTTTATTGATTTTGGAGCCGAAGAAGTGTTTCAGGATGAAGATGGTATATTAATTTATGCGCCATTCGGTAGTTTTGGTACTATCCAAAAAGAATTAGAGAGCAGAGAAATAGAAATCTTATCTTCTGGTTTTGAGCGTATACCACAGGTAACCAAAAAATTGACAGCAGCACAAGCTGCAGATGTAGAAAAGTTATTAGAAAAAATTGAAGAAGACGATGATGTACAGAACGTCTACCATACAATGGAAGAATCATCTTCTGAGAATTAAATCATTTTAAAATCTATATTTTTTATAGTATAAATTGTCAATTGTGAGAACAGAGTAAAGAATGTAAATAATACCACTTCTGAGGTAAAAACACCTACTTAAAATAGCTCTTTTTACCCACCGATTATAAAAATATACATCAAAAAACATATTGAAACGGTAGTGTATGCAGCAATTTGAATAGTTAGACATGGATTTCTTAATGAAGTGGTTTAAACCACTTCAACCCGCTTTATGCAATAGAAGGTTGTCAAGAAGCTTGTAGATGCAAGAAATACTAGTGTTTTCTTAATTTTTGCATAGCACGGCTATGGTGAAATTAAAAAACGCAGTGCAGCGTTAGTATTTGCGGTAGCTACAAGATGTAATAAATTTTCTATTGCATAAAGCGGGTTCAATGAATAATACAGCTAAAAAAAAGCCTTTTGAATAAACAAAAGGCTTTGAAAAAAATGTACTTCTTTCTTTTTCAAAAATTAAGTGTTTTCGACTTACTATTTTTTAAGTACTTTAAATTAGTCTTTGATACCAAAACATATATAGAAGATGTATCTGATTCGAAATAATAACCGAATGCACTTTTTGTTTAAACTCTTGAGTAATGCTTTTCAATCGAAAAATTTAGCATTTGTAGTTCAAAGCATTACTCAAGATACGCTCTTTGTTAACTATTAATAACTGAAAGTCTATTTGTTATTTTTGTAGTATCTTTTCGACATAATTAAAAATAGTGTATATGAAATATCTGACTCCTATTCTATTCTTTTTTCTTACTGCATATGTTCAAGGCCAATATATGGACAATGAAAAACTCGGAGAGATCATCACTAAGAATTCGGATACTATTGTAGGAGTACAAGGGAACTGGCAATTCGTATATAAAGAAGTCCCTATGATGTGTGTTACAGATGCTAAAAATAATCGGATGAGAATTATATCACCGATAACAGAGTCAAACAATCTCGATAAGGATTTATTGTTGGATTCAATGACAGCGAATTTTCATTCTGCACTAGATGTAAAATATGCGATTTCTAATGGTGTATTATGGTCGGCATACGTACATCCACTAAAGGAGCTTACTACAGAGCAATTAGAGAGTGCAATCTCGCAAGTTTATTATGCTGCAAAAACCTTTGGGACTACTTTTTCTAGCACTCAATTACTTTTTGGTGCTGGAGCATTAGAAGAAAAAAAGAAAGAACCTAAGAAAGAGGTGATTAAGAAAGAAAAAACTCAGAAATTTTAATTTTTTGGTTGAAAACTATATTCAGGTTTTTTTCCTTTTACGTCTTTAAAGAAATCATACATAAATTGTAAATCATTATCAATATCATCGGTTGGATAAAAAGGTGAAGAGATTACATTTTGCTTCTTCCCAAAATCAAAAGACACCATTATAATAGGTACTTTAGCAGCTATAGCGATATAATAAAATCCTGTTTTCCAAGTAGAAACTTTTTTTCGTGTTCCTTCGGGAGCAAGGGTGAGTCGTAATTCTTCACGTTTCTCAAATTCTTTAGCGATAGCCTCAACTTTATTTTGCCCAGAAGTTCTATCTAATGGTATCCCTCCTACTCTTCTGAAATACCATCCAAAAGGCCACTTGAATAATTCTTGTTTCCCCATAAAACTGATTTTTACACCAGATATTTTTCTAATCAATAATCCAATATAAAAATCATGCCAGCTGGTATGTGGAACAGCTATTATAACGCATTTCTTTATTGTATCTCCTCCAAAATCTCCTATCATTTTCCATTTCATTATAGTGTAATAAATAAAAGAGGCTATTTTTTTCATAAGTATTCAAAAGTAATGAACTCAATTTACAATGTCTTGTAAATTTCTTTTAGTACATCTGCAGTAATGATATTTTTCCAATCTTTACCTAATGCATTTTCCCATAGGGGTGTTAATCCTAAAGCTACAGATGTCATAGTGTCTAATTGTTCTTCTGTTACATCTGCACAAATACCTGTAGGGATATTAATTGCGTGCGTAGATTTCATTTTCTTAAACAAAGCTACTCCATCTGGATAATATGCTTCTAGTTTATCAAATACGATACAATTCCCGATTCCATGTTTTGTACCTAAAACATATGCCAATCCATAACTCATAGCATGAGCAATTCCAACTTGCGAATAAGCAATACTCATTCCACCGTGCCAAGAAGCCATCATTAATTTAGCATCTGCAGACTCTCTATCTAATTTAGTATCTAGGAAAACTTCTTTACAGAGTTCAAAAGCTTTTTCGCCATAACTTTGGCTAAACGCATTTAGGTATGTCCCATTCAATGACTCTATACAATGAATGTAACAATCCATACCGGTATAAAACCATTGATCTTTTGGAACACTCTTAATTAATTCTGGATCAAGAAGTACTTGATCAAAAGGAGTAAAATCCGAATTGATTCCTAATTTTCGTTCAGGACCCGTGAGTACAGTTGTTCTGGATACCTCTGCACCTGTCCCAGAAATAGTAGGGATTCCGGCATGATAAATAGCTTTATTTTTTACCAAATCCCATCCTTGATAATCAGTGGCACTTCCTGGGTTGGTAAGCATAATTGAGACTGCTTTGGCTAGATCTAATACCGTACCTCCTCCAATACCAATAATTCCACTTGGCAATAAAGAGAATTCTTGTTTTATATCTGATACTAAAAGATCAACTTGATAGGTTTTTGGTTCTTCTTTTGTAGAAACATAAATTATTTTATCATTACTAGATAATTTGATCCTATCAACTATTAATGTTGTATTTGTTTTAAAAACATCATCTATCAGATAAATAAAAGGAGCTCCTTGTGTACGTTGTGGAGCTATAATATCATTTAATTGATCAAAACTACCTTTACCATAAACTACACGCGGTACCATCGGAAAGTTTTTGTGGGTAGTTGTTTTTATATGCAAATCTTCTATATGCTCTGTATTCAAGAAAGATTCGTTATTAATTATTTTATTTGCTTTTTCTAAATCTTCTGGAGTATCAATCTCTACGCCTTCATGGTTTGTCGCAATCATCTTAATATTTTTACCATATTCTAGATACCGAATACATTCTATCTTTTCTGAAGCCTCTATAGTTCTCATTGGTAAATGAAAAAAATCTAAAAGCGCTTGTTTTCTAAAAGCATAGACTCCTTTATGTTTGTAATACGTGTGATCTACTATTTTATCTCGTGGGTATGGGATAGGAGCTCTCGAAAAATAAAGAGCATAGTCATCTTTGTCTACTATTACTTTTACACTATTAGGATTCACAATATCATCCCAGTCTTTCATCGGTGTCATTAAACTAGCTAGATCTATACGATCTGCATCATCTCCATAAAATGCACTAAGTACTTTCTCTAAACTTTCTCTCTCAGTAAATGGTTCATCTCCTTGTACATTCACTACAATATCAATGTCCATGTTGGCTACTGCTTCTGCTATTCTATCGCTACCACAATCATGATCCTTAAGACTCATAATAGCTTTGCCTCCGTGTGATTCTATTTCATCATATATAATTTTACTATCAGTAACTACATATACATCACTAAATAATGATGTGTTTATGGTAGCTTCATAAGTTCTTAGAATAACACTTTTCCCACCTAGATTTTGCATTAATTTCCCTGGAAATCGGGATGCATTATATCTCGCAGGTATCATTGCGATGGTCTTCAGTTTCGTTTTGTTCAAAATTGATTGCTTTTCCAACATCAAAAATAGTTTTTTCTATGAAGTTATCAAGTAGTCTTAGTAAATAGTTTTTTATAAATTTTTCTTAATCCAAAAAACAACAAGATCACAAAAATAATAGCTAGCAGTGGTAAAAACACGGATAGTACGGCCATAAAAGTTGCTGTTCCTGTTTCTGCTGTGCTTATAATGGGATTAGCAATCCCAGCTGTGGTAGTTGTAGATGCAAGTCTAGAGGCACCAATGGTACTTTTTACAGTAGCCGCAGTTCCTCCACCAGCGATAATAGCCAAAGCCCATGTAATCATAGGGCTTAAATTAGCAACTGTAGATACCATAACTGCTGTTCCTGCTACTGCAGCTAATGGAATAGCAATAGTATCTAATAAATTATCAAACCAAGGGATATAGTAGGCTAGAATTTCGATGATTGTAGCTACGGATAACACTATCAATGATGTGGCTCCTCCTATCCAAGCCCATTGATCATTAAGGGGAATTATCTGATAGTGGGCCGCTAAGCTCATGGCTAGTAATGGCAAAAACACCCTAAAACCAACAGATGCGGCTAGTCCTACCCCTAGACATACACTTATGATCGTTTCTTGCATTTTCTAAAGATATTAGTTTTCTTCAAAAAAACTATCTTTAAACCCTATTAAATACAATTTCTCTCTAGCTCTAGTAACTGCGGTATATAACCATCGCAGGTATTCTTTATTCATTCCATCGGGCAAATATGGTTGTTCTATATATACGGTATTCCACTGCCCCCCTTGAGATTTATGGCAGGTAACAGCATAAGAGAATTTTACCTGTAATCCATTGTAATAAGAGTTGTTTTTTACTCCCATAAATTTTTTATACTTAGAGCGTTCACCTTCATAATCTTTTAATACTTCTTGATATAGCTTATTAGATTCTTCATATGATAATGATGGAGTCTCAGAGGTAAGTGTATCTAATATTAATACAGTTTCAAAAGCTTTTTGATCTGGATAATCAACCATTTTGATTTTTACTTCTGCAAATCGAAAACCATATAATTCTTTGATTGCATAGATTTCTAATACTTTGATAATATCGCCATTAGCAATAAAACCTGCTTCACTTTTAGTATCTAACCAAAAATAATTATTCTTTACTACCATTAAATAATCTCCAGTAGAAAGTTCTTCTTCTTGAAAAAGAATTCTGGCTCTAATCTGTTGATTATAGGTATTTGCTCGCTTATTGGATCTTAAAATGATTACAGATTCTTCTTGACCAGTATTAGCGTATGAATCATTCAATGCATCCATAATCTCATGACTATCAACTAATCGGACAATATCTGGGAATGCGCTTGTAGTAAATCTAAAAGTATCATAAAACCCTTGAGTAAGTATTTCTCTCAATGCAGTAGCATTCATCAATATACCGCTATCTTCTGCCTGTCTTACGACTTCATCTAATTCAATTTGGGTTACTTCTTTATGAAAGCCTATTGATAAGGTATTGGAATCTAAAGCAGGACTTACTTCTAATTTTACAGGAGGTAATTGAGCAGTATCACCAATAAACAATATTTTGCAGTTAAATCCAGAATACACATATAACATCAAATCATCTAATAATGATCCGTTTTCGAATAATTTATTATCACTTGGGGTATCAGGAATCATAGAGGCTTCATCTACAATAAAAATGGTATTTCTACTTCTATTTTGTTTTAACTGAAAAGCCATCCCGCCTTTGCTATTTTTTTTAGGATAATAGATGTGACGGTGAATTGTTTGCGCCTGTCTACCAGAATAATTACTAATCACCTTAGCAGCACGACCAGTAGGTGCAAGTAGTACAGCATTTAATTTTATTTTCCATAAATTTTTTACCAATGTCCCGATTAGTGTAGTTTTTCCTGTACCTGCATATCCTTTTAATAAAAAAATAGCATCTTTAGAACTTGATAGTATAAAAAATGATAATTTTTGGAGTACAATATCTTGTTTTACTGTTGGATCAAAAGGGAAATCATCTTTGAGTAATTGATAAAATTCTGATTCCTTCATTAGACAACTATATTCATTGATGATATCTGTTAATAATTCAAAGATAGTAATGATTTTTTGGCTATAAACTTTTACGATTAAAAAAAAATTGTAGATTTGCGTATACACTAATGTTTTTAAAAGTCAAATTATAAAATGAAAATCGTTATTCAATTAGTTCTATGGGTAATCATTATAGCCTTGGGTTATATGGTGTTTAACTCTGTATACGGCAATGTAAAATTCGATAAACTTAAAGAAGGTCGTTATCGACTAGCAACTGAAAAACTTAAAGATATTAGAAATGCAGAATTAGCATATAGAACTGTACTTGGAAAATTTGAAAAAAATCCAGAAAAACTAATTGCCTTTATTGATACAGCCAAGTTTACACTTACTCAACGTAGAGATTCTAGTTTCATACGATTCAATAAAGTATTACAGATCGATGAGCCTAGAGATACAGTAGTAGTGGATACATTAGGATATGCATCTGTAAAAGATTCTTTATTCAAGAATAATGACAATTATAAAACAATGATGAATGTACCTCTAGAAGGAAAAGATGCCAAATTTGAGTTAGATGCAGGCTTTATAGATAAAAACGGTATTAGAATTGCAGTTTTTGAAGCTAAAGTCTCTAAAGATATTTTATTACACGATCAAAATAAAGATTATGTCTTCCAAGAGAAAGAAGTACAATCTGTAGATGGTGTTAATGGTACTCATCTATCTGTAGGTTCTATGACAGAGGTAAATACTACTGGTAACTGGCCAAAATCATATGACACAAACGCTGAACAATAGCAGTACAGATAAAATAATATACACATTGTCCATTCAGGTAAGTCTGAATGGACTTTCTTTTTGTGTCTCAGATACAGAAGGGCAAATAATTTTTTTAAATCAAGATAATTTTGGCATACAGCTAACCCCAGAACAAGTATTAGATAAGATTAAATACGCACTAGATCATCATCCAGAGCTACAAATAACGATCAATACTATCGAAATTATTTATCAGAATAACTTATATGCTATAGTTCCTAAAACATTATTTGACCCTAATTTACTTAAAGAATATCTACAATTTAATATAAAAATATTAGCAACAGACTTTATCGCATATGATGAAATGGATCAACACGAGCTTGTAAGTGTATATATCCCATATACTAATATTAATAATTTCTTTTTCGAAACATTTGGCTCTTTTACATATAAACATTCGACTACTGTCTTAATTGATTCCTTACTTACTAAAGAAAAAAATAATGACCGCACCACAGTATATGCACATATGGGTAAAAAATCATTCGATCTTATAGTTATAAAAAAAGGAAAACTTATTTTATGCAATTCATACAGATATGAAACTAGTGAAGATTTTATATATTATCTAATGTTTACTGCTGAGCAATTAGGGCTCAATCCAGAAGAGTTTAAATTATTATTTTTAGGACATATTGATAAAGATAGTGATTGTTATACTCTGGCATATACATACGTAAGACACGTAGATATTGGGAGTAGATCCGATACCGTTCGATTATCTGATCGATTCTCTGATATAGCAACTCATGAGCATTTTGTAATATTAAGTCATTTTTAGAATAAAAATATGCGCATCATCTCTGGAATATATAAAAGTAAAAGATTAAAGGCACCAAAAAAATTACCTGTCCGCCCAACTACTGATATGGCAAAAGAAGGGCTATTTAATATCCTTAACAACCAATATAATTTTTCTCAGATAGCTGTACTCGATTTATTTGCGGGTACAGGAAATATTAGTTATGAATTTGCTTCTCGCGGATCGCAGCAAATAATAGCTGTAGATTCGTACTACGGCTGTGTTAAGTATATAAAAAGTATAGCTGAAGAACTTAATTTTAATATCGATACCGTAAAATATGATGTATTTAGTTATTTAGAAAAAAATAAAAAAAAATCAGATATCATTTTCGCTGACCCCCCATATGATTTTGCTACAGAACAGTTTAAAAAAATTGTATCATTAGTTTTCGAAAATGAACTACTTAGTAATGATGGTGTTCTTATTATAGAACATTCTAAACATACAATTATTAGTGATGCTCCACACTACAGTAATTCTCGTAAATATGGCGGATCTGTTTTTAGTTTTTTTCATACTTAATGATTCAAAAAAACTTCTCGTTTATAGATAACAAAGGTGGTTAAACGCTACATAGAAATAAGTATGAATTTTACCGTCTACTATTTTGGCTTCTTTTTTGATAACAAAATATTATGAATATCAAAAAATAATTCAGTAAATTCCCTAAATACTAACACCTTAAAATGTCATGAAAAGAGTATTCCCCGTGCTTTTACTTTTGGTTATATATCATCATCAGATATATAGTCAATCTTATACTGTCATTGATTCCTTAAAAAAAGAACCAATTTCATATGCTACTATATCTTTTGGTAATGGTAATGGTCTTTTTGCAGATATAGATGGTGTTTTTAAATTTTCTAAAGAACGCTATAAAGATATAGATTCTCTATATATCTCTTCCCTAGGGTATAAAAATCTGACAGTAAGTACCGATAAATTACCCAAAAATATACTTCTATCTCAGGATGTAGATCAATTACAAGAAGTAGTTATACAAGCAGAAAATTTGGGTAAGTATAAAGTAAAGAAACAAAACTCAAAGATTCATAACGATTATTTTAGATGTTGGCTACCTACTGTAGAGTCAGAAATAGCAGTCTTTGTTCCCAGAAGTCCTTCAAAGCCTACAAAAATTACATCAGTATACTTACCTGTAAAAATGGAGACATCTAATAACTCAGGAAAAAAACAATCCTTTTCTACTTTGTTCAAAATGCAATTTTATAAAAATGATGATGGATATCCTGGTAAGAGAATATCTGGAGAAGATATTATATTTAGAATTACCAATAAGGATAAACCTAATTTTGAATTGGATATATCAGAATATAAAGTATTTATCCCAAAAGAAGGTGTCTTTATTTCTATTCAAGTATTAGGATATACCGACAAAGAAGGAAAACTACAACATACAAAAAAATATCACGAGATAGAAACACGAAAAGGGATTGTAAAGATTTCTACTACATTCAGGCCTCTACTGCCTTTTACAGATAAAATTGAAGAAAATATTACATTCACCAGAAGAGTTTTCTTTAAAAATAGAACTTGGCAACGTTTTGACAAAAAATACAGTACGGCTAATAATCTTATTAAAACTAATCATATGAACTATGGTATAGGAATAAAAACCAGAGAATATGAAAAGTCAAATTAGTCTAAAAACGATCTCTTTTTATTGTATTGTGTAGCTGGATAAGAAGTCGTGCTATGATTTTTTTTATTTTTTACAAAATTTACAGCATCCATAATATTCATAAAATAATGTTCTGCCCCTAACCGATCTGTAAAACCTGATCGCTTAAGAAAATCCCTCACAGGACCAATTGTACCCGTAATTAGTAATTGAATATTAGTTTCGTCTAAATATTGATGAATATCTTCTAAAACGTGTAAACCTGTACTATCAATATCATGAATATTAGTTGTTACCAAAATCAGAAATTTTGGGATAGACTCTCTGGTATTGATATGTGATAAGATACTATCTTTAAAATAACTCGTATTTGCAAAATATAATTGATCATCAAAACGAATGATAAGATATTCTGATGACTGTTCTGCTTCAGGAAATCTATTGATGTTTCTATAATACTCTGTATTAGGAATATTCACTAATTCTGCTACGTGTGGTTTAGAGCTATAGTATTGTAAGAAGATATAGGACAAAATAACTCCTATAAAAATCCCTTTTTCTACTCCAAAAATCAAAGTCCCTAAAAAAGTGATAAGCATTACTATAAATTCTCTTCTTCTAAGTTTTAATAAGTATTTAGCTTCGCTAAAATTAATGAGACCGAATACCGATACTAATATAATTGCAGCTAATACAGCTTTAGGGATATAATAAAAAAAAGAGGTTAAAAATAATAACGAAATAATTGCGATTACTACGCTAACAATAGATGCAATGACGGTCTTCCCTCCTGCTGTATCATTAATAGCTGTTCGACTATAACTACCTGATGAAGGTACTGCAAGAAAAAAAGATCCAATCACCTTCGCAAATCCCAAGGCTAATAATTCTTGATTAGGTCGTATGGTATGATCTCGATTTTTCATCTCTAATGATTTTGCGATACCAATACTCCCAATATATCCAATAAAGATTATTGTCAATACAGAAGGCATCAATAACATCATACTGGTATAACTCATGTCTGGAACAGAAAAATGCGGTAATCCACTAGGTACTGACCCGATAATCGAAACCCCATATGATTTAAGATCAAAAACAACAGTTGCGATAGTAGTAAGTACAATAACAAATAAAGCATTGGGAAATGATCTTTTCCACTTTTTTAGCACTAACATTATTACTACAGAACAAGAACATATTGTAAACGTAAGCAAATGAACAGAAGTAACATGTGTAACCACATACCATAGGCGTTCGTATGTATACTGATAATCAGGTATTTTAATTCCTAATGATTCACTCAACTGAGAAATAATTATAATAATAGCTGCAGCAGAAATAAATCCAGAGATTACAGGTTGTGAGATGAGATTAACCAAAAAACCCATTTTAAATATACTCATTATAATCTGTAGTATACCAATTAATAAACCTAAAAAAACAACCAAATTTATAAACTCTTGGGTAAAAGGCGTGGCTATCTGGCTTACTCCACTCATCACTAATATGGCAGTAACAGCTACTGGACCAATACTTAGTAGTTTTGATGAACCCAAAAAAGCATATATTATTAGAGGAACCAAACAAGTATACAGCCCATATATAGGCGGAACTCCCATAAGTAATGCATACGCAATAGCCTGTGGAATCAATACGACTCCTACAGTAATTCCAGCAATTACATCTGATCTGAAAAGAGTGGTAGTATATCCTTTACTATTTGCTAAAAAAGGAAATATTTTATGAGATTTCTTAATAGTAATTAGATTTTAATTGACACAGTAAATCTACAATAGTTTAAGATTTTATACCATATGAATTCTAAAAAAAGCCTTTATATTTTTAGTTTTAGCTATTTTTGAAATGTAACACAATTTAATGAATGAATTACTGCTTTTTATTCTTCTTGCCTTTACAGGTTTTATAGCTGGGGTGATTAATACGCTTGCAGGTGGAGGATCTCTTCTAACATTACCTATGCTGATTTTCATAGGATTACCACCTTCTATTGCTAATGGCACAAATAGAATTGGAATTTTTATACAAAGTATTACTTCGATAGCTGGTTTTAAAAGCAAAGGAATACAGCCCTCACTTTTTAGCCTCTATCTTGGAATCTCTGCTTTGCTAGGTTCTCTGATTGGCGCTAAAATTGCTATTGATATCAAAGGTGAAGTCTTTAATAAGATATTAGCCATAGTAATGCTAGTCGTAGTATTTTTTATGGTTTTTAAGCCAAAAATAAGTACTAAAAATCTAATAGAGCGGACACAAGATAAATATAAGTTTCTATCAATTTTAGTTTTCTTTTTGATAGGAGTTTATGGGGGCTTCATCCAAGCAGGTGTTGGTATATTTATTCTAGTGGCTCTTACTTCTATTAATAGGATCGGTTTAGTAAAATCCAATGCGATAAAAGCAATGGTTGTATTTATTTATACTATTGGTGCATTAGCCATTTTTATATATAGTGATCAAGTTAATTACTTATACGGATTTATTTTAGCCGCTGGTAATGCATCTGGAGGATGGATAGCTAGCAGATGGTCTGTAAAAAAAGGGGATGTTTTAGTAAAGAAATTTTTAGTACTTATGGTAATTATTATGGCAATTAAATTATGGATAACTGTATGATATGTATATGAACAAGTAATGAACTAGTCTGATGCTTTTAGAAAACCCTTGTCTAATGTAGTAGATAGATATTCCATCTTTCAACTGCTGCAAACATTACCGTTTCACTTTTTTTAATCTAACCTTAATGGTACTGTTGAAATTAAGAAAATATAGTTTTTATTTTAGAGTCTCTCAAAGAAACCTTACTGTAAATAAATGGATTTTACCTAAAGCTATGTTTTCTTAGTAAGAACATCATTTCTATAATAATCAATAATCCCATCAATTGGTCTGCGAACAATATTCCCTACGGTAAGGTGATATGGCCAAACGGCTGCTCTAATAATATCTTCACTAAAATGAGCTATTGATCCTATAAAATGTATGGGCACGTTCTGCGCTTCAGGGAAACACAGCACTCTTGTTTCTACGAATTCTTGTATCCCTTCTGTTATAATTTTATAAAAATATCCATTACGCTCACTAGTAAATATAAACTCAGCAAACGATGCAAGGTATGTGTTAGGGTTTGGCTTTTTATATAAATTTTCTTTAATCGTATCCGAAGATAAATCAAATCTCTTTTCAAATTCTAAAGCCACTTCCTGAGGCATTCTTTTATAATAGAAATCTCTTATGAGTCTTTTACCAAAATAATTCCCACTCGCCTCATCCATTAATATATACCCTAATGAGTCTACTGGCATATGAATATCATCTCCATCATAATAACAACTATTAGACCCTGTCCCCAGAATACAAACAATACCAGGTTCAGTTGTCGCCGCATATACAGCTGCTACCATATCTTCTTTTACGACTACATCTGCATTAGAAAAATAATTTTCGAAAATCTTAGCTAGCATTTCTGCTGGTTTATCAGTTCCGCAACCAGCTCCATAAAAATGTACTGCTTCTACCTTTGTTTTATAAGAAGCTAATTCTTCATTATCCTGAAGTCTTTTTTCTAATAATGACTTATCAAATACAGCAGGGTTTAATCCTTCTGTACGGGTTTTAGATATCACTTCCCCTTCATCATTAAGGAGAATCCAATCGCATTTAGTAGAACCACCATCAGCTATTAAAATCATTTTTATAATGTATTACAGGTTAAATCAGTAATTAAATCTGGTTTATGCATTGGAAAAACTACTCTGATAAAAAACATCACATGTTTTATTACTCTAGCTCTTTGCCTTTTGCCAATAATCAGCTTAAACTTTATTGACAATAAAGTTAAAAGACTAAAACCAAATATACTAAAGTGTATAGTTTTACCTATTTTTTTGAGACTACTAAAAAGCCCTAATACTACATATCAGGGCTTTATATGTTCGGTTAACTATTTTATAGATTACCTACGTATGTTGATAAGTCAACTAATTTGGTAGAATATCCATATTCATTATCATACCAAGCGATTAGTTTAAAGAAATTATCATTAAGGGCTATCCCAGCATTGGCATCAAATGTAGATGTATGAGTTTCTCCAACAAAGTCTTGAGAAACGACATCTTCTTCTGTATATGCTAACACACCTTTTAATTCATTTTCTGAAGCATTTTTCATAGCTGCTTTTACCTCATCATAAGATACAGACTTCTTAGTTTTTACAGTAAGATCTACTACAGAGACATCAGCTGTTGGCACTCTAAAAGCCATACCAGTTAATTTACCATTCAATTCAGGGATTACTTTACCTACTGCTTTTGCAGCACCTGTAGATGATGGTATGATATTATTCAATGCAGAACGTCCTAATCTATAATTCTTTCTAGACGGCGTATCTACTACAGCTTGTGTTGCTGTACCAGCATGTACTGTAGTCATCAATCCTTCTTCTATACCAAAATTATCATCTATAACCTTAGCAAGTGGCGCTAGACAATTGGTGGTACAAGAAGCGTTAGAAACAATAGTATCTGTTGCTTTAGCTTTGGTATGATTTACTCCCATCACAAACATAGGAGCATCTGCGGATGGTGCAGAAATTACTACTTTCTTTGCACCAGCTTTGAGATGCGCATCAGCTTTATCTAATGTTGTAAAAATTCCTGTACAATCCATTACTACTTCTACACCAACAGCATCCCATTTTAATTCTTCTGGATTACGTTCTGCACTAACACGGATTTCTTTTCCATTTACTACAAGGTTTCCATCTTTTACCGATATGGTACCATCAAATTTTCCGTGAACGGAATCAAACTCTAGCAAATAAGCAAGGTGATCTACATCTAGTAAATCATTAATTGCAACAATCTCTACATTATCTCTTTTAGAAGCTATTCTAAAAGCAATTCTACCAATTCTACCGAAACCGTTAATTCCAATTTTTAACGTACTCATATTTAATAATTTAGTTATTTTTAATTTTAAAAACGTGGATATAATTTATACTGATGTAATATCAGCAACTTTAATTAATCTATCGTATTTATGTGCTCGTTTAGCCAAAGCAGTTTTTAAGGGAACAATAGTAACTTGTTTGTGTACAATACCAATCATTACTTCACTTTTTCCTTCCAATAAGGCTTCTACTGCACCAACACCTAATTTACTAGCTAATACTCTGTCATAACAACTGGGTGACCCGCCTCTTTGTATATGACCTAATACAGAAACTCTAACTTCATATTCTTCTAAGTTTTCTTCAACATATTCTCCAAGTTCGAAAATATTCTTTCCTGATTTATCTCCTTCTGCTACTACTATTATGCTAGAGGTTTTACCTGATTTCTTACTTTTCTTTAGAGATTCTATAAGTCTATCTACACCCATGTCTTCTTCTGGGATGAGTATTTCTTCTGCTCCTGCTCCAATACCCGCATTTAATGCAATATCACCAGCATCTCTACCCATCACTTCTATCAGAAATAAGCGATTGTGCGAACTAGCAGTATCTCTAATTTTATCAATAGCTTCTACTACCGTATTCAATGCTGTATCATATCCTATGGTATAATCTGTACCATTAATATCATTATCAATCGTTCCTGGGATACCAACTACACGAAAATTGAATTCTTCTGATAATTTTAATGCTCCTGTAAAACTACCATCACCACCAATTACGATAAGAGCATCTATATTATTTTTTATTAAATTATCATATGCTTTTTGTCTTCCTTCTTTAGTTCTAAAATCCTTAGAACGAGCAGATTTCAGAAACGTACCGCCTTTATTAATAATATTTCGTACTGAACGGGCATTGAGTTCTTCAATTTGATTATCTATAAGGCCTTCATATCCTTTATAGACACCAAAACAATTAATACCAAAATAGCTACACGCACGAACTACTGCCCGTATGGCAGCATTCATTCCTGGGGCATCTCCTCCTGAGGTAAGCACAGCAATATTGTCTACTTTTTTTATCATTCCGAGTCAAATCTATCGCTATTGCATATAATAACCTAATTTGATTAAAATCTATAACGTTTTCGGTTAATAAATTCAACAATTACCACCAAAAAAGGTGTGATTTTAATATATTTTCATGCATTCTGTTATTAAATAAGTAAACTCCTATCAAAAGTCGATTGTTTCCATACGATCTTATTTAATACCAGTTTTTGTTCGTAATTTCTACAACTAAGATCAGGCAACTACTTCTTGTGACGAATCCACTTTGTCGATTTTGAAGCATTTACCGTAGGGAAATCTTTAGGGGGATTTTGAGTGACTTTACCAGTTGCTGCCCATTCTGCACCACGCTGAAATGTAGTCATAAACCCAATGCTCTCCATAGAGTAATCAAAATGGCCGAGGGTACTATGAAAAATCCTGCCTTTTCCATAATGTATTGCCATTAGTATTGGAACATTTTTTCCTGTTCCAGGCAATACGGGTTCATACGATTTCTTGTTAATTTCTGGATCAGAATAGGCGGTAGCAAGTATCGTTGTATTAATAAATGGTCCTCTCATACGATCATATAGTTCATCATTAGCATGGAGCCATTGTTTCGGAAGTCCTTTTAGAATAGGATGATTAGGCTGTTGGTGAGTGATCACAAACTCGTGTTCTTGCCCATGAGAGCCGCATATCCCAGGAGCATACTCTTTTTGAACTCTTCCTGCTTCATCTATGTATACAAATGGTCCAGAAGACTCATCCCTACCTCCCCAAGCTCCAAGCCCAATCATTTCATTATAGGCATCCCAATCGCCCCAAGCGTTATTTGCAGCGTGTACTACTACTAATCCTCCTCCTTGTTTTATAAATTGTACGAATCTATTTTTCATCTCTTCGGACCAAATAGGGGTAAAAGCGCCTAAATTTGATATAATTAGGTCATATTCTTTTAGATCAACTTCGAAATCAGTTGTTTTTAAAGCCTCTTCGGTACTAGGTCTCTGTACTGAATCTAGAGCAAATTCTGTAACAAAATAATCATGAGCCTCTGGCCTATCTGGGGCGTATTTAAATCCTTTCCATATTGTATCTAATCTAGAAATTGTTACTTCAAAAAGATCAGTTTTTTCTAAATAATCTTTCATCATAAATGAGGTCTTAGGCCATACATAATGATTATTAGAACCATCCAAAATAAGTGCTTTTAATGTTTCTTTTTGCTCTTGTGAAAAAGCTATACTGCATACACATAGCTGTATGAGCACTACAAACTTTACAATACTATTTTTCATTATTCTTGAGTTGATTACAACAATACCATTATAGTACCGTCTTTGCTAATGAAGCTTTATGAAGAAACTCTTATTGTTTCAAGTTTATGAACTAAGATATCCTTTTTGACCTTCATTTCAGAACAAAAATACAACTCTATTTTACAGTAAATTCAAACAACAGGTATGAGTCTTCACAGCTAATATAATTTTTTATTACATACACCGTGTAAATTAATCTCCATCATTATCTGTAGAAGTTATGATAATAGACAAAATACTTCTTACATCTACACTAAATAAAATTCCTAATTCGTTAAGTTTCATGTGTAAAGTAGCTACTTGTTCTGAATTCGTAGTAATTGCTTCAAATAACGATACTGGTATTGTATCTATAGCTGTATATATCTCGTTTATCTTATTTTTAATAGCATCATTAAGCTCTTGGTTTCTAATCACTGAAAAAACATAATCTGAAATCCCTAATCCATCGGCATTAAAATAGACTTATTCAACACTTTGTATGTTAACTCTTATTATATCTAATGAAGAAGTACTGAAATAAGCTTGGGTAAGTTCTGGATTCGTATTTTCTGAATTCTCTAAACCTGCTGGTTTTCCTATTTTAGTAACCTTAGCCGTGTCTATTAGATTAAATAAACCATTATATAATCTATTAAAAGAACCTTCAATACCTATTGCTTGACTATTGATAAAAACATTTATATATCTTTCTCCAGACTCATCCCACACATTTAGTAATCTAGCTGCGTTATTTTTTAACTCTAAAGATATTAGTCTTGTATATTTTTTTCTTTTTTCTGACGCTAGGAATTTTTGATTGATACTATTTACATCATCGCCAAATAGTAAATATTCTAATCCTGATAATGTTTTGGCTTGTGGACTGATTGAATTTATTAGATTTTGTCAATCGTCGAATTATCTGAAATAAAACTTTCTATTGCATTAGGTAAAGTAGGCCAATTATACAAAGCCTGATGAAAAAAACGAGCTCTTACTTCTCCGATATTAAATGCATAAATTGAAGCATAAGTTAATGCTATGGTTTTCCATTGATCTCTAGCTGCTATCAAATTCTGTTCAGTACTATCTCCTAAGTATGCCTCGATACTAGCATTTAGTATTTCTGATTCTATTCTAAATTCATTGACTGCAACTACTATATTATTTGTAGAGACATCTTCTAAAAGTTCTTTTACATCAAAATTACTTGTATTTGTTTCTGGGTCATCTTCATTACAAGAAATGATGCAACCAATAAATAGCCAAAATATGATTTTTATTTTTTTTGTTTTCATAATTGTATAATTTACTTCAATTATAGAGAATTTATAAAATCAATCAATTGTCCTCTTTGTTCTTTTTCGAGATTTACAAAACCTTGTTTACTTGACTCTGCTTCGCCTCCGTGCCACAATATCGCTTCTTCTATATTTCTTGCTCTACCATCGTGCAAAAAGAATGTATGATCATTTACAGTAGCGATCAATCCAATACCCCAAAGCGGTTGAGTACGCCATTCTCTACCATTAGCCACAAAATCTGGACGATCATCTGCTAATTCTTCTCCCATATCATGCAGTAAAAAATCTGAATATGGTTTTATGGTTACATTTCCTAATTTAGGACTAAAAGCACAATAGACTTAAGCCATTAGCTAATGATCAAAATATTAATGGCATCTATTTTTGAGGTCTTTAAATGCAAAAACTACCTAAAATTAATATAGGTAGTTTTTGTAAAGATTTAGTAAGGAAATAGCTCGCCTATTTTGGCTCTAGT
Source organism: uncultured Aquimarina sp. (assembly GCA_947493495.1). Taxonomy (GTDB): domain Bacteria; phylum Bacteroidota; class Bacteroidia; order Flavobacteriales; family Flavobacteriaceae; genus Aquimarina. Next base: position 106,614 of record CANLRN010000003.1, on the reverse strand, counting down.
TTCCACGTACGAACCCAATCTACACGCATTGTATTGATTGTATCATCATTTAATTCTTCTTTTTGCGGAAGTCCTCCAATATTACACTCTTCAAAAGTCCATAAATCCCAGATGAGTTCTAATTCTCTGGTGAAATCTTGTTGGGTAGTTATTTTACCTGCCGGTTCTCCGTCTAAATAGAACTGAACATTTCGTTCATCGATCCACCAAGCCCCTACAATATGATAGGCTTCATTCCAGGTTTTACCTTTATTGGGATTCCTATCAGACAAAAATCGAGTATCAAAATTATCTTCATGCCTTTCTGTAGTACCGTTTTCTGCAATAAAATATTGTGAATTCATTTGGGTTGGAAACAACCAAGGCGTCCAAGGAAAGCCTGCAGGTTTGTTTGATTGATCTCTACACTCTGCAGTAGGATTCGAATTATTTTCGACAATATCAATTTCATCACGATTATTGATATCTCCATTATTCATCCAAAATGTATTAAATGCAGAAATATGAGCAGTTTTCATACTGCATTCAGTATACATCGGAAAACTTATTTGAGCTTTAGAATGAATTCTTGCTGTCTGAAACCAACTCTCAGGATCATCTCGTAAAGTAGCTTTTATAAACATTTTACCATCCTCGACTCCAGAGTTTTCATTTGTCATCCAAACGGGTGTGTTTTCATAATTCCAAAATGAATTTTCCCATTTATCACTATCCCAAACATCAAATTCATCTGACATTTCTTCTACTTTTACCCATTTCATAGTAGCTGGTGTAGTGTCATCTATCGAAACAAAAGAAGGGAAATTAGGATCAAGAGCTGTAAGATCAATTGGTTCTTGAGATATCGGAGGTTCAGGAGGCTCAGGGTTCATAGCATTAGTATCATTAGTATCATCAGAACTACATGATAATAAAATAATGCACAAAATGACTACTAAAAATTTGTACGTTTTCATAATTTGTAAGGTGTTTTTGTTTGTTAATTTAAAAAAGGTAAGTCTTATCGTAATCTTGAAATCAATTATATTTTTTTTCTTATATATTATAAAACTGTGAACTATTGGGACTAAACTACAAAAAATCCATGTTTTCAAAAAAATAAAATGTAAGTTGTTTCAATTAATACTATTCAAAATTATTATGATCTTGTAGAGTATTGATTAGCAAATAATTTTTAATAAAATTAAATATTTTTTAATTGCGAAATAATATATCACAATAGTTTACATTACAAGTCAATAGTATTAAAAAAATAGTTTAAAAAAACCTCTTTCTTTACTTCTACTCTGCTCTCTTCTCTCTTATAATATAACTTAATTTATTAAAAATGAACACGTTATTTTTTATCATATAAACATCAAGAAAAAAAGATTTTTTTGTTAGATAGTTAACAACAGAAATACTATTCTTACGCAGAATCTGTGTTTTTTTAGCAAAAATAATATCCTTACCATTAAGATTTTAACAAAAAAAATCTTTTTTTTAACACGTATACTATTATTGTTTATTCCTTTTTATTTAAATTTGTTTAACTTATTTTGGTAAAAAGTGAACAATATTAAACAAAACTTCAGTATTAAAGATCTTGAAAACTTATGTGGTGTAAAAGCGCATACCATAAGAATCTGGGAAAAGAGATACAATTTACTCTCGCCTGATCGTACACAGACAAATATAAGGACATATAATCTACAGAACTTACAAAAATTATTAAATGTCACTTATTTAGTTAATAGTGGTTATAAAATTTCTAGAGTTTCTAAACTAAACGATGATGAAATTAATGAATATGTAAGGAGAATAGTTTCTGATAATGAAGTTAAAAACCACGCGATCAATTCCTTGAAGATCGCTATGCTTAATTATGATCTAAATCTTTTCTTAAATACATATGATCAACTCATAGAAACAAGAACATTTAGAGAGGTCTTTACAGAAATATTTATACCGTTACTAACTGAAATAGGTCTTTTATGGCAAACTAATACAATAAGTCCTTCGCACGAACACTTTGTTACTAATCTGATAAAACAGAAATTATTGGTTAATATTGAACGCCTGCAGTACCTCAAGCCTTCGAAACCGGATAAAGCATTCATATTATTTCTACCAGAAAATGAAATCCATGAGTTAGGACTGTTATATGTAAACTATGAGATATTACTTCACGGATATAAAACTATTTATTTGGGGCCAAGTATTCCATTACATAACTTATCAGATATACTTGTTTTCCATGAAAACACGATCTTTGTTTCTTATTTTACGATAAAACCAGAAAAAGACAAGATTACTGAGTACTTAAATCAATTTAATGAAATTATCTGTTCAAAAAGAGATAGTGAATTATGGGTTCTTGGCAAACAAATCATACAAGTCTCAAAAAACCCAGAAGCTCCCAATCAAAAGTTTTTTAGATCCATTTCGGATTTACTTAATGAACTATAACAAAATAATATTATCAAAGAATGGATAAATCAGTAACAATTATTGGTTCAGGTTTTTCTTCCTTATCAGCTTCTTGTTATCTAGCTAAATTAGGATATGATGTAACTATATTTGAAAAAAACACTACTGTAGGAGGAAGAGCTCGACAATTAAAAAAGCAAGGATTTACCTTCGACATAGGGCCTTCTTGGTATTGGATGCCTGATGTTTTTGAACGATTTTTTAAGGATTTTAATACAACTGCTTCTAATTTTTACAATCTAGAAAAATTAAATCCAGCTTATAAAGTATTTTTTAAAAACAATGAAACTATTATTATTGAAGATACACTAGAAAAAATTTATAAGGCCTTTGAAAATGAAGAAAAAGGAAGTTCTGAAAAATTAAAAAAGTTTATTGAAGCTGCAAAAAAAAATTATGATATTGCCATCAAAGATATAGTATATAAGCCTGGAATATCACCTTTAGAATTAGTTACTCCTTCTACAATTAAGAAAATAGGCCAATTTTTTAGTACTATCTCTAAAGAAGTTAGAAAAGAGTTTACCAACAAAAAATTGGTGCAGATTCTAGAATTTCCAGTATTATTTCTCGGTGCGAAGCCAAGCAATACTCCTGCTTTTTATAGTTTTATGAATTATGCGGATTTTGGACTAGGAACCTGGCACCCTAAAGGAGGGATGTATCAAGTTATATCAGGGATTGAGAAATTAGCCCGATCTCTAGGCGTAAAAATTTATACCAATTCTCCCGTAAAAAAAATTATTGTAGAAAATGGAATTGCCAAAGGTGTACTTACTGGATCCAAAAAAATAAACTCTGATATCATCCTCTGCGGTGCTGATTATCATCACGGCGAATCATTGCTAAGTAAAAAATATCGTCAGTATTCGGCAGCTTATTGGGAACGAAAGACATTTGCGCCATCTTCATTATTATTTTATGTAGGATTTGATAAGAAACTAAAAAACATTCATCATCATAATCTATTTTTTGACACAGGTTTTGACAAACACGCCAAAGAAATCTATGATGATCCAAAATGGCCTACCGCTCCTCTATTTTATGCAAATTTTACTTCTGTTACTGATTCAGGAACTGCACCTGATGGAAAAGAAAATGGGTTTTTTCTTATCCCACTAGCTCCAAATCTAGAAGATACCCCAGAATTAAGAGAAGCATATTTTAAAAAAATCATAACACGTTTCGAAAAGCTTACTGGACAAAATGTGATAAAAAATATTATCTTTAAAGAGTCGTTCTGTGTTAATGATTTTATCGATGAATATAATTCGTACAAAGGAAATGCCTACGGAATGGCTAATACATTATTACAAACTGCTTTTCTAAGGCCTAAATTGAAAAGCAAAAAAGTATCTAATCTATATTTTACAGGTCAACTCACAGTACCGGGCCCTGGAGTTCCTCCATCATTAATTTCGGGTAAATTAGTTGCTGGAATTATTGAATCTGAAAATAAATTATATAATAAACCTAAACTGCAAGTTGTTTAATATAACTGCATTATAAAGCTTAATTATGAAAGCCATTTTTGACACCGTATCCCAACAATGTAGTAAGTTAGTTACTAATTCTTATAGTTCTTCCTTCTCCTTAGCATCTAAAATGTTATCCGATACAATCAGACAAGATATTTATAACATCTATGGTTTTGTTCGGTTTGCTGACGAAATTGTTGATAGTTTTCATGAGTATGACAAAGAAACACTGTTCAAAGATTTTGAAACAGAAATGTACAAGGCTATAGAAAACAAGATTAGCCTTAATCCTATTCTCAATTCTTTTCAGCATACTGTACACGCATATGGCATAGAAGCAGAATTGTATAAAGCTTTCATGAAAAGCATGAAATTAGATCTCTACAAAACTAATTATCAAACAGATAAAGAATATAAAGAATATATATACGGCTCTGCAGATGTTGTAGGTTTAATGTGCTTAAAAGTTTTCGTGAATGGAGATCAAAAAAAATATGACGAATTAAAAAAGAGTGCTATGCATCTAGGCTCTGCTTTTCAGAAAGTCAATTTTCTTAGAGATCTCAAAGCAGATTTCGAAGATCTTAACCGTACTTACTTTCCTAATACAGATCTCACCCAATTGGATGAGGTTTCGAAAATTAAAATTATTAGAGAAATTGAAGAAGATTTTAATATAGGGTTCGAAGGTATCATGAAATTGCCTATTGAAGCTAAATTTGGAGTGTATACAGCATACATATATTATAAAAAGTTATTGAATAAGTTAAAATCTACTCCATCAATAGAAATAAAAAATACACGTATCAGAGTTCCTAATTATCAAAAGATTGGATTATTAGCAAAATCATATTTAGATTATCGCCTACACTTAATCTAATTTAAGTTTAATTATATACTAAACAAGTAGTTTAATGAATATTGTTATCTGGATAACTATTTTTTTGATCACCTTTTGCTTTATGGAGTGTATGGCTTGGTGTACACATAAATATATAATGCACGGTTTTTTATGGTCATTGCATAAAGACCACCATCATAAGAATCATAATAGTTGGTGGGAACGTAATGATCTCTTTTTTATTTTCTATGCAGTAGTTAGTATGTTATGCATCGTGCACCATGATCCTATAACATTTTGGGTCGGAGAACCTATGGGCATTGGCATACTTGCTTACGGCATTGCCTATTTTATTGTTCATGATATTTTTATACATCAACGTTTCAAGTTATTTCGTACTATTAATCATTGGTATGCGAAAGGTATTCGTAGAGGACATAAAATACATCATAAGCATATGGGCAAACGTAATGGAGAGTGTTATGGTATGCTATGGGTTCCTTTTAAATATTTTAAAAAATAAGATCAATCAACCAATAACTTATCTATTGTTTCTCTTACTTTATCAGAATTCCAATTAGCAGCACCGACTTTATCGATAACAATATTTCCTTTTTTATCAATCAAATATGTACCAGGAATTGATTTACTAACTAATGGCTTAGGATACTCAGAAAGAGATCTATATATTGGATATTCATAACTTTTTTGATTCATGAATTTATATAAATCTTCATCTACTTCATTGGATAAGAAAATAAAAGCAACCTTATCTTTATAGTCATCATACAAATCTTGTAAAGAAGGCATTTCTGCAATACAAGGCGGACACCAGGTTGCCCAAAAATTTAATAGTATTACTTTTCCTTTTGTACTCTCAAAATTAATAGATTCGGTGTTTACTCCATGTAATTTCCAATTATAACTCTGAATAGCTGGGCGTTTTTCTACAGCTATTGTAGTAGGGCTAAAAGAAAAAATTCTGGTTAAGAAAATCTGCATCAAACCCCTAGTATTTGGAATAAAAAATAACAGCAGAAAAACTACAAAAACAAGATTCGATATATTCTTTTTATTTAATTTCATAAGTGGTACAGTATTATCATTTGTCTGTGAGAATTAATTTCCTTACAAAAATATATAAATTAATAAAGCGCAACCATAGGTTGCGCTTTAACGTTAACAAGAAATAGGTAATTTATCGTACAACACTTCCCGTAGGAAATGAAGCTTCATTTAATCCAAAATCATAATTTACTGGTGCTGTTTCCATCCCAGCTGTACCTACTAATGGTTTAAGTACAAATGGTGCTGGAGAATCATCTGGATCTGGCTCTACAGAAATTATAACCATTCTATTTCGTATATCTAAAGGAAATGTTTCTCCTGCAGGAGCATTTCTAAAGAAGTCTTCTCCTGGTAATGGGGGTCCAGGAAATACAGTTTCGCTAAATCCATTAGGATCCGTGGCATTATCATCTCTCATATCAAATGCACTAAATGTACCCGTAGACAATGGCCCAGTATCTCCTATTACCCATCCTTCATATTTCCATCCAGGTCCAAGAACTGGTAATGTTAGATTAGGACTTGGTGGCATCCCAGGAGTACCATACCATACACCATACTGATCATTCATATTATTAGGAGCTCCATTAGGAACATCCTCATCTGTAGGCGCTCTAAGAAAAAATGTGCCTGCTGCTGCTGCAAAATCACCTACTGGCGCTAAACCAACTACAGCTGTATTCGAAGCATCACCTGTACCAAACTCACCACGCAATAATTTAGTATCTGCAGGTGCTGGATCTGGATCTGGATTAGGCTCAATTGATAATACAAATGCTGTTGCTGACTCTAATATCTGTGTATTAACACTAAAAGTAGTATTAGATAAGTCTCCAGTTTCATTTACTGAAAATGTTCCTGTTGATACAGGAGATCCAGCAACAATTACCCAACCTTCATAAAGAAAATCAGGTCCTAACGCTTCTAAACCATCAAGATTTAAAGTCAAATTAGATTCGTTCACTACGGTTCCCGAATCATCATCATCACTACAGGAAACCATGACTAAACTAACCACGAGTATTCCGCTAATAAATTTTTTTAACATTGCTATTTTAATTTTTAATTAATTTTGACAAAATTAATTAAAGGTGAAAATATAAAATGTTAGCTAGCTAACATTAAGCAACTATTTTTAAACGGATTTGTTTTCTATTAAAATCGATTCGTTTTGACATTTTCAATTCATTCATCAAGATATTTAAAGTAGGCCTAGATGAACCTATAAGGTTTGCTATATCTTTCTGTGTATAAGGATGCTCTATCACCATATCTCCTGTATTAGGGCAGGAATATCCATAATCTTCTTTCAGTTCCTCAAAAAATTCTAAAAGTCTTGTTTTAGTATCTTTAAAAAGTAATAATTGTAATCTTCTTTCTAAGCGCTTAAAACGCATTCCAATAAATTTATATACCTTAAGACTAAAAGTTTCATTATCTCTCATCAACTCATGCATTGTTTGCACACCTATAGGACATATCGAAGTAGTATTATCTAGGGATTGCGCAAATTCTGTTCGTTTATCCTCGCCTAAAATTGCTTTTTCTCCAAAAAGTTCTCCACGAGTAAGTATCGCTTTTACTACTTCTTTGCCATCTTCTGAATAGTATCCAATTTTAACTTTCCCATTTTTAATTAAATACACTTTATTAGCAAAATCTTCTTCGAAATAGATATAATCACTTTTTTTATATGTATCAAAACTATGATCTTTAATAAACTTTTTTAACTTATGAGGACATAATATTTTGAAGGGATTCGTATCGTCTATAAACCAAATAATACCCATGATGTTTGTGTTAAATTATATTGTTAATTCTAAAATAAAAAATTTGTGTATATATATTAAAATGTCGTATCACTTAATACAACCTTACATTATAAATTGATATTAATTATGTTATATGCTTTAATAGACATAGATCAAAACATCCATGCAATGGATACGATCACAAGTATTTATGTGTCTAAAAAGGACCTGATCTACCAACTTATTTATAAATTAAAAAATCCCCAGATAGCTATTCTGTGTTGAAACTACTGCATAAAACGGGTTTAATTACAGATTAGACTCAAAGGGGTATTAAGATCAGTTTTTGGAAACGAAGATATTCATCTGATCATTGGTTAGATCGATTTTTTGAATAGGAAATTAGCGAAGAATTTATTAAAATATGTCTTAAGATTACAAAGCATATGAGGTACTTGAAGCTATACATATCAACCTATTTGTTCTCTATTTTCATAATCATCATAAAGAAAGAATCTCCAAATACAGATAATTTATTCAATCAGAAAACATTGCTGCGCAACTTTCCTAATCAGAGTTTCACTAATAAAAACGTATATTAACAAGATTTGATAAGCTTACATATTGATGTAAATATCTCTGAAATTAGTAGTATCGTCAACATCTTTTAAAAGATTACTCATTAAGGGTTTATTAGCAAAATTCATTAAATTAATAAAACTCACACCTATGAAAACTATTGTTCTATTCTTAAGTTTGTTTTTTTGTATACCTACATTATGTGCGCAAGTAATTATCGAACTTACTCATAAAAAACCAAAAGATATCCAATGGAAGAATCCAGAAAAAGAGTATTTCTCTAAAATTTGGAATACAAAAGCAGTTACGAATGTCTCATCCCCTACGCTGACTATGTATCAACCTGATCCAGAAAAACAGAATGGGACTTCTGTTATTATTGCACCAGGAGGTGGGATGTATGCATTAAGTATAGAAAGTGAAGGCAGAAAGGTTGCTACTTGGTTAGCCAACAAAGGAGTTACTGCTTTTATTTTAAAATATAGATTAGTTCCTACGGGAGAAGATGGTATACAGGACTTAGTAGACATCTTAGAAAAAAGTAATGAAGAGCGCATCCGTATTACCCAGAAAGTAGTTCCATATGCTGTAAATGATGGATTAAACGCAATTGAGTATGTGCGCAAAAATTCAAAAAAATTAAATATTGATCCAACTAAAATTGGGTTTATGGGCTTCTCTGCTGGGGGTGTTGTTGCTTTTGGAGTAGTCAATGAATGTACTAAAGAGAATACACCTAATTTTATAGTGCCTGTATATCCAGGAACTGATCTGATTGACCCTAAACCAAATAAGGATACTGCTCCTACCCTATTTATTGCTGCTGCAAATGATGCACTAATTGATGCTACTATTTTTACAGAATTATTTAATCGGTTCCATACTGCTGGAGTAAAAACAGGAATCCATTTATATACTAAAGGAGGCCACGGATTTAGTTTTTGGAAACGAGGATTTCCATCTGATCACTGGTTAGATCGATTTTATGAATGGGCAGTTAGCGAGGAATTTATTAAAAATTAGATCTTGGTGTATACTAAGTACACAAAACATAAGAGATATTTGAAGCTATATTCTATTAATCCATTTACCCTCTATTTTCATCTGTTTATATTTATCGTTTTTTAATGGTCAGACGTCTATCTCTTGATAAGTGGAATCGACATATAATCATATCGATGGGTGTCTACATAATTGTTATGGCTTATTTCATAATTATAAATAGATACTCATGATGAGTTCTATATTAAAAAAACTCCTTGAAGATTATTTCTCCAAGGAGTTTATTAATATGATTCTTGATTTTGCTTTCTTAAGCGTTTTGTTTTTTAATCAAATTCAGTGCAGATCCTTCATGAAACCATTCGATTTGAGAATCATTATATGTATGGTTTACAGCTATTTCATCTTTAGAACCATCAGAATGCACAAATTCAATATGCAAAGGTTTTCCTGGTGCAAAAGCATCTAGATCTAAGAAATTAATTGTATCATCTTCTTGAATCTTGTCATAATCTGCTTCATTTACAAAGGTTAATCCTAACATCCCTTGTTTTTTAAGATTCGTTTCGTGTATCCTCGCAAATGATTTAACAATCACAGCAACAACTCCCAGATGTCTTGGTTCCATTGCCGCATGTTCTCGAGAAGACCCTTCTCCATAATTATGATCTCCTACTACTATGGTAGGAACACCTGCGGCTTTATAAGCTCTTGCAGTATCTGGTACACCTCCATACTCTCCTGTTAATTGGTTTTTGACAAAGTTTGTTTTTTTACCAAAAGCATTCACTGCTCCTATCAAGCAGTTATTAGAGATATTATCCAAGTGTCCTCTATAACGCAACCATGGTCCTGCCATAGAAATATGGTCTGTTGTACATTTCCCGAAGGCCTTAATTAATAATTTACCTCCTTTTATTTCATTCCCAATAGGTTCAAACGGTGTTAGTAACTGTAATCGTTCTGACGTAGGGCTTACTTTAACCTCTACACCACTTCCATCCTCTACTGGAGCTAAATATCCGTTATCTTTTACTTCAAAACCTTTTGGTGGTAATTCCCACCCTGTCGGTTCATCAAACATTACTTCTTCTCCATTTTCATTGATCAACTTATCCGTTAACGGATTAAAATCTAAACGTCCTGCAACAGCAATTGCCGCAGTTAACTCTGGAGATGCTACGAATGCATGTGTATTAGGGTTTCCATCCGCACGTTTTGCAAAGTTTCTATTAAAAGAATGTACAATACTATTTTTTGGTGCGTTTTTAGGATCATTATATCTTGCCCATTGTCCTATACAAGGGCCACAAGCATTGGTAAATATTTTAGCATCTAATTTTTCGAATATTCCTAAAATCCCATCTCTTTCTGCTGTATATCTTACTTTTTCCGAACCAGGGTTAATTCCTAATTCTGCTTTCATTTTCAATCCTTTATCTAATGCTTGTTGTGCAATCGACGATGCCCTAGAGAGATCTTCATAGGATGAATTGGTACAAGAACCTATCAATCCCCATTCTACTGCTAGTGGCCAATCATTAGATTTTGCTTTTGTTGTCATCGTTGTACCTGCGGGAGTTGATAAATCTGGAGTAAATGGTCCATTTAATAAAGGTCCAAGTTCTGAAAGGTTGATTTCTATCACCTGATCAAAATACTGTTCTGGGTTTGCATATACCTCAGCATCTCCTGTAAGATATTCTTTTACTTGATTTGCTGCATCAGCAACCTCTTCTCTCTCGGTAGCACGAAGATATCGTTCCATCGATTCATCGTACCCAAAGGTAGAAGTTGTGGCTCCAATCTCTGCTCCCATATTACAGATAGTTCCTTTACCTGTACAAGACATCGATATTGCTCCTGGCCCAAAATACTCTACAATAGCTCCTGTTCCTCCTTTTGCCGAAATAATTCCAGCTACCTTAAGAATCACATCTTTTGGAGCTGTCCATCCAGATAATGAACCTGTTAATTTTACACCAATTAATTTAGGAAATTTTAGTTCCCATGCCATACCTGCCATCACATCTACGGCATCTGCTCCTCCTACTCCGATAGCTACCATTCCTAATCCTCCGGCATTTACGGTATGCGAGTCTGTACCTATCATCATTCCTCCAGGGAACGCATAATTTTCTAAAACTACTTGATGAATAATACCTGCACCAGGTTTCCAAAATCCAATCCCATATTTATCAGATACTGATTCTAGAAAACTAAATACTTCACTACTTATATCATTTGCATGTTTTAAATCAGTTGCAGCTCCTACTTTAGCCTGTATCAAATGATCACAGTGTACCGTTGTGGGTACTGCTACCTTATTTTTTCCAGCTTGCATAAACTGCAATAATGCCATCTGAGCAGTGGCATCCTGACAAGCGATACGGTCTGGTGCAAAATCTACATAATCCTTTCCTCTTGTATACGCTTTTTTAGCTTTTCCGCCCCAAAGATGAGCGTATAATATTTTTTCTGCTAATGTCAAAGGTTTTCCAGTCAACTCGCGAGCGGCGTCCACTCTTTCTGCAATCTGACTATATACCTTTTTTATCATATCGATATCAAATGCCATATAGTTGTATTTTATGTATTGAAAAGTCCGACGAAAATACAAATTTTATAGGATTTTATTAAATGAATCCCGTTAATAATCCTTTTTTGCATTTTTAAAAAAAATATTGTGCACATTCGTAGAAATCAATAAATATAGAATGCCCAAAATGGTAATCATATAAAAATATCTAATATTTTGATAGTCATTTTTAAAAATCACGAAAACGTTATAGTCAATTGCTAAATTATTTGATGTAAAATGCTCGTTTTTCATAGTAATACATAAAAAAAGTGAAGTTAAATAACTTCACTCTTCCAATATAATGTAACGTAAATCACACTTACTGATTTCTTCATTTATCTTATGGGTTTATGTTCTCTATTTTTTTTCTTCTTCTTTATTTCTCCATATTTTATTAGTTGTTCTTCACTAAGTAATGCTTCAAATTTATTCCTCTCTGATTTTAGGATTTCTTTATGCGATTTTTTCATAGCCTTCTGATCAGCACTTAATGTAGGCTTTAATGCTTTTCGTTTTTCTTTTCTAGAAAGTTTTTCATTCTGAACAATTGTCAACTGTTCTTCTGTATAGGTCGCTTTGAAGGCTTCTCTATGATCTTTATGCAACTTTTTGTGATATTCCAATTGTGCTTTTTGATCTTCAGAAAGACTTTCTTTAAATTCTTTTCGTAATTCTCTTTTTTGCTTGTGATTTTCTGATTGGGCAGATACTGTTAGGATTCCCAAAAATAAAATCATCATGTAGGCTAAACTATTTTTCATCTATCTATTTTTTACTTATTAAAACTAAGTTCTTATCGAACGTTCAATAGTTTAGACCTCTAGAAATGGGAAAGGTTTAATTATATATAAAAAATAAGAAAAACTTTAGGGTTTCTATAGAGTGAGCGACAAATTTTTGCCTTTCTCTCCTCTCATTCATTGAATACATCTGCCTATGAATCACTTTTCTTTAAATTTGCATTAAATAGTATATCGTTAAGCTCATTTAGCAATGTCATTAAAACAAGCTCTTAATAATATCCTCTATGCTGATTCCTTCTGCTTCTGCTTTGTAGTTTTTGATCATACGATGGCGTAGGATACCCATAGCTACAGCTTGTACATCTTCTATATCTGGAGAAAATTTACCTTTGATAGCTGCATTAGTTTTGGCTCCTAGAACTAAGTTTTGTGATGCTCTTGGCCCAGCTCCCCAATCTATATAGTTTTTTACAAGCTCTGTAGCTGTATCTTCATTGGGGCGTGTTTTAGAAACCATCCCAACCGCATATTCAATTACATTATCCGCTATCGGAATGCGACGTATTAATTGCTGAAAATCAATAATTTCTTGTGCTGTAAAGAGTGGATTAATAGTTGCTTTATGATCACCTGTAGTACTTTTTACTACTTCTACTTCTTCGTTAAAACTTGGATACTTTAATTCTATAGCAAACATGAATCTATCCAATTGCGCTTCTGGCAAGGGATAAGTCCCTTCTTGTTCAATGGGATTTTGTGTGGCTAATACAAAATATGGTAAATCTAATTTATAATTATGTCCAGCTACTGTAACTGATCTTTCTTGCATGGCTTCTAATAAAGCAGCTTGCGTTTTGGGAGGAGTACGGTTGATCTCGTCGGCCAAAATAATATTAGAAAACACTGGACCTTTAATAAACTTAAAATGTCTGGATTCATCTAGGATTTCACTTCCTAATATATCACTTGGCATTAAATCTGGTGTGAACTGAATTCTTTTAAAGTCCAAACCTAAGGCTTGTGATATGGTATTAACCATTAATGTTTTGGCTAATCCTGGCACACCTATTAATAAAGCATGACCTCCTGAAAAGACAGAAATTAGTATCTGATTAATTACTTCTTCTTGACCAATGATTATTTTTGAAATTTCATTTTTTAAATCGGCGTACTTACTTACCAGATTTTTTACTGCTGCAACGTCATCTGACATATTATTTATCTTTTTTTAACCAGTTACTGCTATATTCACAGTCTCTATACTCTCCATTAATTTTTATATAAGTATCATTGATCTTTTCTTGCTGCCATTTTCTGATTGCTTCGATCTGCTTTTTTCTGAGTGCTAATTCTTGAATTTTCTGGTAATCCTTTGCATAATCAGCTATATGCTCATCATATCTATTTAATACTGTAATTAGCTTGAATTTTTTTCTTCCTTGCCGATCTTGGTCAGGAATTATAGCAGAAACCTCATTTGTTTTTAGCTTTGATACTTGATCGTACAAGATAGGGTCAATTTTGGTAAGTTCAAAACGAGTATCACCTGTAGTTGGGTTTAATAATTGCCCTCCATCTTCTCTTGTTTCTTTCTCATCACTAAATTTACGAGCAGCTTTCTTAAAATCTATTGATCCAGATATAATAATTGTTCTGATAGAATCTACTAGTTTTCCTGCTTGTTCTACAGTTGTTCTAGTAACTTCTGGTGTTAACAAGATATGTCGTACATCGATTTCTTCTCCTCTTACCTTATCTAATTGAATAATATGCCACCCGAAATCTGTTTTAAAAGGTTCGCTAACCTCTCCTTCTTGTAGACTAAAGGCCACATCTTTAAATTCTTTGGCAAATGGAGTCTGTCTATTCAATGTATATTTACCACCCGAGGATTTAGAGCCTGGGTCTTGTGAGTATAATACTGCTTTTGTAGCAAAACTACTTCCGTTTTCTACGATATCAGTTCTAAACTGTTTTAATCTATCGATTACCTTCTGTTCTTCTTCTTTGGGAATCTCTGGTTCGATAACTATCTGAGCTAATTCTAACTCTGTTCCGAAGAGAGGTCTTTCTTTTTCTGGTATCCCATCAAAAAACTCTCTAACCTCTTCTGGTGTTATTTCTACTGCTTCTACAATCTTAGAACGCATTTGTTCTGCTAATCTATTGGATTTATTGATTTCAAAAAGTTCTTTTTTAAAATCTTCCAAATTATCTTTTCTGTATAATTCTAATACTTTTTCTTCTGTTCCCAGTTCTCTGACCATATAACTTAATTGCTGATCAACCATAGAGTTGACCTCGGCATCAGTAACTAGTATACTGTCTTGTACAGCGTGATGGGTATACAACTTGTTTTCGAATAAACTTCCTGCTAATTCGCATTGGCTCACATCATTTTTGGATACTCCTTCATTAATCAATTGCTGATAGGCAATAGCTACATCACTATCTAGGATTACATACTCTCCTATTACAGCTGTAACACCATCAATTTTAGTTTTCTGAAAAGGTTGAACGGAATCTACCGTAGTTTGAGGTTCTTCTTCTATATCTTCTATAATTTCTTGCGCCTGTACAGACGTATCTAGAATACATAAAAAACAAATTATTGTACTAATTATAAATTTCGAATTGTCTATTTTTAATCGCATCTTTAGTAATATTCTTTTCTAATTTTTTTATCAATTCCCTCTTCCTCTTACTTAATATTATTTGCCGTATTGTGGGTTTACTATAGGTTAACGGTGCTGTTTCATTTTTAGTAAGTACCTCTTCTATTTTTATCAAATATCTTCCTAGTGAATCACGCAATTGAATGAAGTTTCCTTTTTTAAGAAGTTTACTTCTTACTTTCCTCTTAAGTATGGGTATAATGTTTAACACTTGATCAAATTTAACCCAAGTAGTATCTTCAAAAGAAAATGCTACAAACTCTAATTTTTTATTCAATAACTCTTCTTCATCGTCTTCATTAAAACGATTAAAACGTGTTCGCGTTGCAACAATATCATTATAATCAGGTGGCAAATGTAAGTAACGTAACTTTATTAGCTCTTCATTAAGATTAAAAATTTCTAAATTTTCTGTATAATACGCTTTTATATCCTGAGCAGTAACTTCCATATTAATGGATTTATTAATCACAGCGTCTTTGTATGCATTGATGTACAATGTGCTTTTATAATCCTCTACAAGCTTATCAAAATTGTGTAATTCATCTTCTGTGAGGTTACGTTTAGATTGATCTATGAACAATTGTTTGGTAGCCCAAACATTGATAAAGTTTTTTACAATGTTTAGGCTATCTTCTTTGGAGATTCCATCTGGAACTATATTTTTTATATCTCGTTTGTATAAGAAACTCTTATTTACTCTTGCTATAGCCTCTTTTTTTTCTGTTTCATTTCCTCTATTACAAGAACTCAAGAAAATTATCAGTACTATAATCAGGATACGAAACATCTATAATATCGTCAATTGTTTTTTAATCTTTTTAAGTGTTTTTTTATTCACTTCTATCGAATACTTTTTCCTGAGTGATTCTAGCCATTTTTTTTCAAGATCTTCTTGATAATCATTAATTACCTTTCCTTTTATCTCCTCAAATGTTTTTAGCCTAGAGGGTAGCACCTCATTCACTTTGATTAATGTAATATAATCATCGTAGTTAAACACGTGTATCTGATCAATTTCTTTAGAAAAAGAATCTGTTATTGGATCTTCTCCTTTTACCAATTCTTGTTCAGAAAACAGTACTACTTGTTCATCAGAAACATTTACTTCTTTCTTTATTTCGTCAACTGATTTCCCAGATATGACTAATGTTTTTACTTTATCTATCAATGATTGCTGTGATGATGAAGCTTTTAGTACTTTATAGCTCTCTTGCTTCACATAGTTTTCTTTTCTAGAGTCATAGAATTTTTTAAGACCTATAGAATCTGTCTTAGAAGCATTCCATACTTTGGTTTCCATAAGATCAAATAGTAGTAAACCATCTCTATATTCTGCAACTATATTGGCAAAATCTTGATTATCTTCTTCGAGATGTTCTTCGTAATACTCTAATAAGTTTTTAGATTCAAAATCCGTGTACATTTTTTCTAAAAAAATGGATACATCTGTATAATTTGATTTTTGATTACTATTGTTGATATATGTTGCAAAATCCATAAAACTAAAACTGTCTTGACCGATAGCCATTATTTCTTTTTCTAGAGTTTTATCATTAGAAGGTATCTCCCAATTTTCTTTAAAGATTGTTTCTGGTACATTTTTTTTGAAATAACTAATCGCTTCTTTATTTCTTTTTAAACCGTATTTTTCCTTTAAAGAGTTGATAAATGATTTAGTGATCAATTGCGATCTATCATCTCTTTTGATTTTTTCGGTTAATTCTGCTTTGGATTCTTCAAAAGTTTTTGAAGGGAATTTTTCTATTAATTTGACAATATGCCATCCATACTTAGATTTTACAGGGGAAGATATTTCGCCTGGTGTTTTAAGTCCAAAAGCTACTTTCTCAAAATCTTCTGAGTTTATATGCCCTTGCGCAAAGCGATTAATTTTTCCTCCATTAACAGCTGTGTTGGTATCATCACTAAATTGCTTAGCCAATGATTCGAAAGAAACGTTTTGTTGTAGTTGTTTATTAATTTCTGTGATTCTCTCTTCTGCTTGTTCCTCTGTCCTTTCAGGAGTAAAGGCTACCATAATATGGGCTACTGTAATTTCGCCTAGGGTTTTCTCTCTTTTATTTACTTTAACTATATGATATCCGAAACGAGTTTTAAACGGTTTAGAAACATCGCCGACATTGGTAGTGTAAGCAGCATCTTCAAATGGATATACCATCCTAAATGCTGAAAACCAACCTAAATCGCCACCATTATTTTTCACAGACGGATCTTCACTATATTCTTTTGCAATTTCAGTAAAATCAGCCCCTTCAATAATTTTATTCCTAGCTTCGACAATTTTGTTGTATGCTAGTAATGTGTCTTTTGCAGAAGCGTTAGGCTTTAGCATTACTAATATATGGCTCCCGTGTATTCGTTCTTGTAAACGATCATACCCTTCTTTTATCAACGATTCAGAAACTTTTGTATCTGTGAGATATCCAGAAGACAATTGTTTCTTATATCCTTCGAACTCGTTTAAATAGGATTCCTTTTTATCAAGCCCCAATTTCTGAGCTTCAGCTAATTTTAATTTATATTTTATGAATAACTCTAGATATTCATCTACATTTTTTTGTTTCTCGTCTTTTACTAAATCAATGTTTTTAAGATATACCCTCTTAAATTCCGATGTATATACTGGCGAGTTATCAATAGTTAGTAACACTAAATCTTTTTGCTGAGCATGTAGTATTGAGCAAAAAATAATTCCTAAGAAAAGTATAATAGTTTTTTTGTACATGGTTTGTGTAAATAAAGTTCAAATTTTGAACAAAAATAATAATATTAAGTTACTTTACAAGCTGTACTAATAACGAAACTTATACTTATAATAGTATGTTGTAACATTTTTATTTTGAATTTAACAGAAAAGGAAAATTAGGTTTTTAAATTTCAGTGAATCTACCTGCTGACAGACAAAGGAAAAAAATAAACATCTCCATAGTTAATTTCAATTTTCATCCTGAAAACATCCACAAAAAAATAGATGAATTATGGTAAATTCAATGTATATATAGTATTGTATGTTATCTTTTTTTAATTTATATAAAACCTCTTATCTTGCGATCATTATATTACGCAAGTATACTGTCTATATCCTATTTATGAAATGTCATCAGATCGAAAATTAAAATTAATTTGGGATTTTAGAGGTCCCACAGCAAGTCAAGTGGCACTCCATCACGAAATACATTTAAAAGAATACATTCGTATAGAAAAACTCTCTGACATTATTACTGGTGTTAAACATATCCACAAAATGCATAGTATTGCCTATGTGATCTTAATGGAAACTCAAATGAAAGCTGTTAGAGATGCTTTAAAACCTCATCGTGGCCAACTTATAGAATGATACTACCAATCACATCATCATATAAATTATATCATAAATCTAAAAAACAATTGTCTTGGCACGTATATTGTCTTAGACCTTATATATTTGCAAAAAATTAAAAAAATAGAATTTAAAATAAATACCATGAAAAATATAGTAGTTACCCTATCATTTTTATTTATCAGTCTTATTACTATTGCTCAATCTAAGATTGGAACTATTGATAGTGAATTCATTTTATCAAAATTACCTGAACTTACTAAAGTACAAGAAGATTTAAAAGCATACAATACAAAACTAGAAGCTGAATTAAAAGTAAAAGTAGATGAGTATCAGGCTAAAGTAAAAGCATATCAAGAAGGCGTTGCAACAATGACCGAACCTATGAAAAAAACTAAACAAGAAGAGATTGTCACTTTTGAAAACGATATTGCGAAATTTCGTCAGAATGGTTCTAAATTAGTCCAAATAGAGCAAAATAGATTATTACAGCCATTATACAAAAAAATAGGAAATGCCCTAGAAGAAGTAGCAAAAGCAGAAGGGTACTCTCAGGTATTTACAATTACTAGTGCTGGACTTGCTTATCTGGATCCTAAATTTGATCTTACTAAAACAGTTATGACTAAATTAGGTATTCCTGCTCAATAAAAAAACAACTTATATTAGTATACTAATACTTAAAATGCACTAAATCTGTTTATTTAGATTAGTGCATTTTAAGTATTAATAAGCTAGCATTCAATAATAGATGAACTAGTTTATTCTTTTATAAAATTGATCACTCTTTTTTGATTATCAATAGTAACAATCATATAGTACATCCCTTTATCGAAAGAAGAAACATCTAATTGACGAGTGTCTTTTCTTGATGTAAAATCCAAAATATCAAAAAACACTTGCTTTCCTAGAATATCAATTACCGATAATCGCACTTGTGTGTTAGCAGTATTCGGTATTCCTTTTATATACAAAATATTACTAGCTGGATTAGGATATACAGTAATCTCTTGATCAATAAGCTGTTCAATATCAGCTCGTCTGCCAGGAGAGATATCTCCAAAGTCTATATACCCATTACAATGCATCGTTTCACTATTACTACCCCCACAGCTACCATTTTGGTATACCGCAGTATTGACAGATCTATCTTCAGATTGAATCCGCTGATCATTAACCGAAATATAATCTAAAAACACATCACGATTACCATTGTTATCATTAGTAAATTCTACTCTAACATTACCTGTTAAAGATGTTGTAGCTGTGTAATTTTGAGCTGTTGTAGACAGTGTCCAGGTTTGGACAGCTTGACCAGCTACTGATAATGTAATTGATTCTGTTCCAGTTACTCCTCTGGCATTAACCACAATTTGATGATTATCATCGGTAGGAACTAAGCTAATAATTTGATTCGCATTATTACTATTTTTATCCCAGGTATGTACCACAGTATTTGATTCATACATATCTAATGCGACTGTAGCATCATGCTTGGGTATAAATATAAAATTATCACCTACTCTTTCTGCAGTCCATACAATGTGATTAGCTTGACCTGTCCAAGATGTAGTAGCGATTTCTACCCCTTTACCTTTCTCTCCAAAAGGGACTTCTAATCTACTTTCGGGATACGCTACAGAACGAATTTCATATTCATTATTACCAAGCCCTGTAATTTTCCATTTAGTATCTTCACTAGTATTATCAGCCACATTTGTAATATTATCTTGGGCAGAAACTGCTTTTAAGTATGAATTAGCGCTCGCTTTTTTCATAAAATAAATCCCATCAGCAATAATAGAAGGTTGAGTAATTTCAAATTCATGGCATTCACTTACAATCGCGGTACCATTATTATAAAATGCTTTTACGATTACTTCTTTAATTCCAGAAGTAGCATTTGTCATTTCATAACTAAATGGTGCGCTTGTAATATTGGCAGCAAGATCATTATTAATATAATATTCAACATTACTTATGGTACCAATACTTGAAGAAATATCAATAGTTACATTGGCACCTTCATCAAACTTTTGCCCATAAGCTGGTGATGAAACGGCTAAACTTAAAGTAGAATCAGAAGCTGCAGGAGCAGAACCATCTAACTGTTTTAAATAGGCGATAAGATCATTTAATTGGTTTTGATTTAATCCTGAAACATCGGCATGTTTTCCTTCTGTATTTCTGGTGGTAAGCACGTCCATTAAAGTTGCTGCAGAACCATCATGTAAATACGGAGCTGTATCCCACAGTCCTAACAAGGTAGGAACATCAATTCCTAATAACTTTTTATCAATACGTTTTCCACTGTTATTCGCTATAGTTCCGATATCAAATAGGTTATTTGCAGAGCTACTTTTAGTATAAGTAGCACCACTATGACATTCATAACATTTTAAATTATTAAAAAGCTGTCTTCCATTTTGAGCCTGTTGGGTCAAATTACCATTGGATTGGGTATACGGACTTTCTTCAAATGTATTTAATGATGTGATATATGCTGCCAGAGCGTCTAGATCTTGACTCTTACCAGCTTTCTTATTTTCACCCAAAGGATCCTTAGCAGCATTAAAATCTTGATTTGTCATTAAGCCAGTTCCTCCATTCAAGGCTCGAATTTGATTTTCAAAATCGTGAATTTCATCAAAATTTGCAGTCCAATGCAATCTACCGTGCTCCATACCTGCTTTACCTATTAGACTTATCGTATTTCTGAATCCTTCTCCTAAATTGGTGAAGTCATATACTTGACCATCACCGCCTCCATCAAGATGACAACTAGCACAAGCCATATATCCCTCTTGTATAAGTCGAGGTGAAGACGAATCATAGAACAATTTCTTCCCTTTAAGCACCTCTGCAGTGAGCAATTCGTTGCTTACAGTTCCTACCGTCGCTAATATACTCGAAGTTGATCCTCCATTTACAATAGTGCTAACATCAAAAACAGAAACAGAACGGCCTAAGAAGTTATTCACATAAAGTCGCTTTTGTGCATCATCATAGAATAAATCTGTAGGTACCTCTTCAGTAACCAATCTCGCAATTTCTACATTAGTATTAGCATCGGCTACAAACACCTCATTATTTCCTGGTTTTGATATGAAAGCTACATTCCCATTATCACTAAACACCACTGAATGACAACGATCACTATTATCCAGATCCATTCGTCCATCAAGATCATCAGTATCAGTATTCAAGTTGACTTTAGCGACCATTGCTCTGACAGTGTTGTCATGTTGCAAAGGCAATCCATCTCTTTTAATTCCTCTTTTGATGTTGTCTTTCTTTGAGGCAATTCTTAATGAATTACCATCGGGAGCAATTGTGATCTTGGTCAGGTAGTTAGGAATTCCTCTTCCAAATCTAGAACCATCAGTACCTGTAGACTCCCCTAAAGTGATGGTACTGTAATTATTGAAGGTATTAGTCGCTATCTTAAATATTTCTGATTTGGCATTTTCTGAAACAAATCGTACTACATATAAAAATTCTCCATCAGTGGCCATTGCACCAGGTTTAGGTAAAATTCCATTAGTATCGGTATTCAATTGGATTTCTTTGGATACTGAATTAGATGAAACTGTAAGCTCCAGAATTTTTCCTAAAGATTGTAAGCTCACATATCCCTTGGTTAAGTCTTGATTTACTACCAGCGCTGAAGGCTTAGAAGCTCTTGGCAGCCTAATAGTTCTTTCTATCGAATTGGTATTGGTATTGACAACACTTATTGTAGCGCTATTCTTATTTAACACCCAAAGCTTATTGTTACCTACATTGGCTATAGCTATTGGTTTTTCACCTACAGTAATCTCATTAGATTTTTGAAGACCATTTACAGTGATGGATGAAACCGTATTGGCATCTTCATTAACTACCCAAACCTTGTTGCCTATTTTAGCAAATTGAGAACTTGATTTAGAAGGTATTGCAGTACTTACACCATTTACCACTTGATTAAATGCCAGCGTATTGACCAATCTAGGTTGTGTATTATTATTGGTAATATCAAAGCGATCTATGTTTCCTCCCTGACTTCCTGCAGTTGCAGATAATCGCAAGGTAATAGTTCCTTTTGGCAGGTTAATATTTCGTAGTGTTTCATTTTCATACACATCCCATCCTCCTGTAGATGGAAATTCTACCCTTTTGGGTGCTCCCCCATTGATAGAAAGGTTAAGTGGTCGGCTACCGCCTGCTCCCATAGCATAGCGAATAGATAGTGTCCCGTTACTGGTTGCCTGTGAATTCTCAAATTGTAGTTCTACATATACATCATCACCAGTTTCTGAAGGGAAATCTACATATCCTGAACCAGAAAAAGATCCATTAGAATTTCCGTTTATAACCCCTCCATGATTAGTACCCAATTCAGCTTCTATTGAAATATTAGAAGTTTGTTCAAACGCAGATAAGATCACATTGTATCTTCCAGATTGGTTGTATCTAAACACTGGAGATGTACCAGTTACCTCATTTCCATTACCCGTATTCCATTGGTATGTATAATTTGAATTAGGATTCACTACTTTCCAATTCACAGGTTGACCAACATCTACGGCTTGAGGGCTTTCTATAGTGATATCCTCTGAAGTAATCACCGCATTACCCGTAGAAAATCGAAATGTATAGTTGTTACCAAGCTTATTTCCAACTAAATCTTGTATTTCATCTCCATCTAAAATTACTTCATAAGTAGCATTGGGATCTAAAGGTTGTGATGGTTCAAAAGAGAGAACAGTATATGTCCATCCAAAAGATCCAGACACATCTGCTCCTCCTACCTTTCGCACTCTGAAAGATTTTTTATCTACTTTATTAAAGTTAATCCAACTAGATAATGAGATTCCAATTTTACTAGTTAATGCTTGTTTAGTCGCTCCATTTTCTGGATTGGTATAGATCACTCTAGGAGGTTTTGTATCTTTTTTTGTATCGTGCACAGCAACTACAGCACCTACAAAGCCGTTTACATATTGATCATCAGCAACAATTAACAAGTTTCCTACTGGAACACTGAATTGATCATCCCATCTGGTATCTCTACCTACTACTCTCCCTACTTGTACAGGGTCAGTGGGATCAGAAATATCAAATTTCCATATTCCTTCAGTACCCCCTCGAGATCCTCCTAAGTATAAAAAATCATCGTCATATGTAGTATATTCAGATTTTGGAATGGTAGTCGTACTGACATTAGTAATATTCATAGGGTCAGTAGTAACATCATAGATTTGAAAAGGGTTGATTAAAGTAGCATACTTTCCATAAAAACCCCCAATATAACTTCGCCAAGGCTTATAGGTTGGCTTAAAACTATCTAAAAGTATTGGGTTTTCTGAATTACTTATATCAAAGGTAGCAATGCCCGACGTGTTTTTTGGTGTAGTGACTACTAAAAGATTCCCAATATTAAATACTGGTCCTGCTTTAAAACCACCGATTTGAGCTTCTGTTAAGGTCTTAACTAATTTAGGATTCGCCTTATCTTTGGCATCTACAACATAGAGTCCATGGTTTGTAGCTCCTACATAAATAATATTTCCTTGTACAGAGTTACCCCATACTGCATCAGTCACATCGCCAAAATCAATACCAGGCAGCGTCATCGAAGATACATTTCTTGGGTTTTTAATATCATTAATATCCCAAATATCAATTCCTTTACCGGATGTGGTTACTAAAAATAGATTACCGTCATTATCTTTCATGTAAGAAACCTGATGACTTTCTTGTTCTCCTCTACGGTGAACAGGGCTTCTAAATTCTTTTACCAAAGAAGGCTGATAAGGATTACTTATGTTCCATATCTGATGTATACCATTTCCAGCCAATACTACATGGCCACTAATTACAGATGGTTGATTGATATGTTCTTTTCCCATTTGAGGGCTAATAACTTTCCACGCCTCATTATCTGGGTAATTTTGATTAGGGATTTGGGCAATTAATTTCCCAAAAATGAAAAAGGAAAAACAGATTAAAAATTGTTTCATGAGTTGGTTAAATTTAAGTTTGTGTGTTGAGTTAATTCAATATAGTTAGATGGTTTTTCATTGGTTACAGTAACTATATTTTTTTTTTAAAAATAATAACTTTAAATTTATTTCCATTAAAAAATAGTTAAAATCTATCTATAGACTATCACTTTTTGTAGCTATAACGTCATAACGTTCTAAAAAGTGTCTTACTTAGTTAAATTTCATCGTATTTCAGTCAAAAACAAAAGTTAAGAAAAGTGCAAAAAATAAGGTACTTAACCATTACAAGACTAAGTAATATACATGATATTGATCAGTAAATTATTTCTATTGAATCTACTTTATGCGTTACAACTTCGTTGGGAGACTTTTAACTACAATACACAGCACTATTTTCTTAATTTATAGGTAGCAATAAATTACATTAAAAAAACATAGCAAAACAGTAGTGTTTTCAGTAGTTAAACACTATAAAATATGGTAAACTATCTTGAATAAAAGTCATATAATTTAACAATTATGTACTGAAGCGAAAAAATAATTAGATACTGGTATAAGTAAAGCTTTCAAATTAAAAATTTTAGCCAAACTTAGCCGTAGAAAACACACTAAAAATGAACATTGCTAAAAAACGATGTAAACCTTTACCTATAAACAAAAAGGTAATTTTTTATAAAAAAATATCATATTATTATCTACTATAATTAGGTGCTTCTTTGGTTATCGTTACATCGTGAGGATGGCTTTCGTGAATTCCGCTTGCAGTTATTTTTACAAACTTTCCAGTATTCTGGAGGGTTTCAATATTTTTAGCACCACAATACCCCATTCCTGCCCGAAGTCCACCAATGAACTGATGTATACTCTCAAAAAGTTCTCCTTTATAAGCTACTCTACCAACAATCCCTTCTGGTACTAGTTTTTTGATATCATCTTCTACATCCTGGAAATAACGGTCTTTAGACCCTTTCTTCATAGCTTCAACAGATCCCATTCCCCGATAAGATTTAAATTTTCTTCCCTCGTAGATGATGGTTTCTCCAGGTGATTCTTTTGTTCCTGCTAATAGCGAGCCTAACATTACTGTATCAGCTCCAGCAGCGATAGCTTTAGGTATATCTCCTGTATATCGGATTCCACCATCTGCAATCACTGGTACTCCAGATCCTTTAATGGCAGTGGCTACTTCTAGCACTGCCGAAAATTGAGGAAATCCTACTCCTGCAACAACTCTAGTAGTACATATAGATCCTGGTCCAATACCTACTTTTACAGCATCCGCTCCAGCAGCTACTAGATATTTTGCTGCTTCTGCTGTTGCTATATTACCTACAATAACATCTAAATCAGGAAAACTAGTTTTTACATCTTTAAGCACTGCCACCACTCCTTTGGTATGCCCGTGAGCGGTATCGATAACTACTGCATCAACTCCTGCTTTTACTAATGCTTCTGTACGTTCTACTGAATCCGCTGTTATCCCAATAGCAGCCGCAACACGTAAACGCCCTAAACTATCTTTATTAGCGATTGGTTTTAAAGTAAGTTTTGTAATATCTCTAAAAGTAATTAACCCAACTAACTTATTTTCATCATTAACTACAGGTAATTTTTCAATCTTGTTATTTTGTAAAATCACTTCTGCTTCTTGTAAAGAAGTCCCTTCTCCAACCGTAACCAAATTTTTACTGGTCATTACTTCAGCTATTGGGCGTTCGTTATTTTTTTCAAAACGAAGATCTCTATTCGTTACAATTCCAAGTAATTTATCTTGATCATCCACAATAGGAATCCCACCAATACTATGCTCTCGCATATTATTCTTTGCATCTAATACCTTAGCATGAAGCGGTAGTGTAACTGGATCAATAATCATCCCGCTTTCTGCTCTTTTTACCTTACGCACTTTCGTTGCTTGTTCTTGAATTGTCATATTCTTATGCAATACACCAATTCCTCCTTCTTGTGCCATAGCAATTGCCATACGACTTTCTGTCACTGTATCCATAGCAGCTGATACTATTGGAACGCTTATAGTGATATTTCTAGTAAATTTTGTTTGGATATTTACTTCTCTAGGTAGTACCTCTGAGAATGAAGGAACAAGAAGTACATCATCATAAGTTAATCCTTCTCCAACAATTTTAGACTCGTGTGCTGTCATGGCAATTAAGATTTAATTGCGTGCAAATATAAGTGTTTTTAAAGGAAAGTAAGTTTGATTCTATATTTATTTTCTATCGCACTAGTTAATCTTATTAGTAAAATTAAAAAAGTTTAAACCAATTCTATTCTTAAAACCAATAAAAAATTAATAATTCTTCAATCGAAGTGAGTATTTTTTTTTAGAATCATTGTTTTTTAACATTTTTTTAGTATTTATATTGTATATTTAATTCAGGCAATCCCAAGTCGCCTACGCCCCAAAAATAGCTTATGAAAACCTATACCTACCTACTATTAGTATGTTTATGCATGAATTATGTTAGCGCTCAGTTTACAGAGCTACCTTCTTCAAAAAAATTATACTCGAAAAAACACTTTACAGAAAAAAAAACCAAGAAAAATTTTTTTTCTAAAAGAGTTGTCCCCATTACCTTAATTGCATCAGGTATTTTGTTGTCAACAACAGATTTTGAAAAATCGCTTCAGAAAGATATACGTGGTTATGCCGGAGATGAGTTCTACTTAGCTATTGATGATTATACACGCTATGCCCCAATTCTAGAAATGTATGGAGCTGATATATTTGGTGTACCCTCAAAAAATCATTGGTTCGATCAAACAAAAAATCTTGTATTATCTTCTTTACTAGCTAATGTAACAACAACTATTCTAAAAAAAGAAGTCCCTAAACGTCGTCCCGACAATTCATCCGAATTAAACTCTTTTCCTTCTGGTCATACATCAATGGCTTTTGTATCAGCTACTGTTTTGTATGAAGAATTTAAAGATACAAGTCCTATATTAGCGCATAGTGGTTATCTGTTTGCGGTTACAACTGCCGGTCTTAGAATGTTGAATAACAAACATTATTTCTCTGATGTATTGGTAGGTGCAGGAATTGGTACTTTGGCAACACAACTGGTATACCATTTTGATACTATTATCCCGTGGAATCCATTTAAAGACTATAAAAACATTGCTTTTGCTCCACAGTATGATGGTGAATCTGTAAGTCTATATTTCACAAAACAGTTCTAATAGCTTACTCAATTCTGGTTTTCAACCTATATTCTATAACCTATAGGGTAATAATCCCCTGTGTTAATAAGTCTATTTCCCTCTTTCACTACTCATCCTTTAGTTCTATTTTTGTCTCTATAAACAATTTATATATATAGCCTATATATTACAACATGCTTTATCCATAAAAGCCTAAAGGATTTTGTTAGTTATCATCAATCAAAAATATCTAACTTATTGAAGTGGTTTAAACTTTTTTCAATTTGCTAAAAAAAACCACTTCATTATACTCTTTTAGGCTTTTAAAATCTATTTCATTAAGTAAAAAAGTAATGTATCGTTCAGAAAAAAACAAAATGGCATATTTAATGATGCTAGTATATCAAGTTAACTTTTTGTATAAAACACTAACTATTTATGTAGTCTATCATATTTAATAAATTATGAAAAACATACAACTTCTCTCTTCATTATTATTTTTATTATCATATAGTATTCATGCACAAAACCCTGTAGAAGGAGGGTATATACAATTAACTGCCGAAGAATATAATACTATTGTAGAGATCAATAAAGAAAATGAACTCGATGGCAAATATTATGTAAGGCAAGTAAAGGACAATAAAATAATGGCCATTAGAAAGATCGAATATCTAAAAGGAAAAAAACATGGAGAGTGGCTACATTTCTTAACCTTTAAGAAAAAAGAAATCCTTGATCTATCTATTGTAGAAAATTATGAGGATGATTATAAAAATGGGTATTATTACAGTTCTGACAATGGTTTTACCAGTACAGAAGAAGGGTACTATAAAAAGGATAAAAAAGAAGGGATATGGTATGTGACCAAAATGGGTTCTAAAGAAAAGATCTTTTACAAAGATGGAAAAAAACATGGCGATTATTGGAGGCAAGATGAATCAGGTGTCATCATCAAAGGAGCTTACAAAAAAGATAAAAAACATGGAGATTGGACAATACAGGATCTTTCTGGTGTAACAACTATATTGCAAGAGAATGAAGAGGCTACTAGTTCTGCTGATACATCTAATGTAACACCATCTACCGATGATTCTAGTATTTCTTCTCTGCAAGGACGTGTCTTAAAACCTACCAATGCCGCAGCACCTATTGCAGTAGTACGATTACAACTTACTGAATTCTCTTGTGCTTATGCGTTTACCGATGTAGAAGGTAAATTTAGTATCGAATATGATACTACCAAAATAACTCCTGATAGTTATTTTGAAATTGTAATTGAAGGGTTTCCGAGAAAGACAATATCCTTTTCAGAATTTTCTAGTAATTCTACTATGATTTTGGATAAAAGAGGAAAAAAAGTAGCGTATGAAGAGTATCGCAGTTTTTATCAATCCATGAAGGATTGTAATCTGTAGATAACAAATCTCAGCAAAAATCACTTCAGCTGCCTAATTCCTTCATAGATTATGATACTCACTGCATTTGCCAAATTTAAGCTTCTTATGTGTGAGCTTACAATAGGTATTTTATACACAACATCATTATTTTGTTTTAGTATCTGTAGTGGTAATCCTGAAGACTCTTTACCGAATATAAAAAACATATCATCAGCATATTCGATATCCCAATACTCTTGGGTAGCGTGACTGGAAAAAAAAGCCATTTTTTTATCCTTATGTATAGAAAAGAACTCTTCTATATTTTCGTAGGTGTATAGTGATACATGTTGCCAATAATCTAGTCCTGCTCGTTTTAACCGCTTATCACTAAGCTCAAAGCCAAAAGGTTTTATTAAATGTAAATTAGACCCTGATGCCAAACTTAATCGACCAATATTCCCTGTATTATTAGGTATTTCGGGCTCGACAAGAACAATATTATATGCCATTTTTGATATTTAAAAAAAGATAGAAGTTGGTTTATTTTTTATGAATCCATCCTGAGTTCAATTACTATTACTATCATTTTTGATACTTATAATCAATTCTATATTTTGTTTTTCGATATCTGTAAGCTTACTTAACACATCTGCACTCGAGGGGATATACCAATGTTTCGATTCGAAATAATCTATCCACTTTTTTGTTTCAAACATATATCCGTGTGAAGCAAAGATTTCATTTTTGATAATTGATAATTCTTGTTCTGTTTTTTCTTTTAGTTCATTTACAGTAAATACTCTATGAGAGAATATAATATTTTCACGTTCTATAGCTTTTGTTTCTGTGTATGGTTTTAAAAATTTTCCATCTTCTCGAATAGGCTGAAATTCTAGCCATTTCCTAATTCCTATTTGTTCTTTATCATTCTGGCAGTCTAACTTTTTGCGAACTTCTTTGAATACCAAAAGATCTTTAGAAACAAAAACAACATCTCTCTTATCATCAAAAGAGCAATCTGCTATTGTATTTTTGTACAAAATTTTATCTATTCGCCTACCTTGCAGGTCAAATGAATTTACAAAAGATCGAGTACACTTATCATCTACACTACATTCTTGATACGTAATTAATAAAATAAATTTTTCTGTCCGAGCAAGTATTTTATCTGCATATAAGGTAGAAGCACTCTCTGAAGGGCTAAACTCAAAATATTCTGAAGCTAACCTATCTGGTATTGGATTTTTTGGTATTGAAAATAATTCTAGCACCTCTTCGAATTTTGTTTCTTGTGCATTGCAATTACAATAAAGTAAAATGGCTACTGATAATGCATAATATTTTATCATATGATAGGTATTATAAATTGGCATACAAGTAAAATATCAATTTTTGTCATGTTTTTTTCTATAAAATATTTTGTTCACAATTTTCCATTCTCCTTCAATTTTAAGTAAACTCATATAATCTATAAATGTGAATGTAGGGTATTCTATTTCTAACCTAGCATTAGCGGCGTGACCAGAAATATCAATATTGACAATTCTTGTTTTACGATCTTGTTTTGGGCCTGGTTTCATTGCTTTTTTAAAAAACTCAAGCGCATTAACCTCTTGATATCCATCTCTAATATATTTCATTGTTGCTGTTTTGTGGAATGCTTTTTTTAATGTCTCGAAATCGTTATTGGTCCCTCCTTCTAGATAATAATTTACTGTTTGTTCTATTAGTTTATGATCAGGTTCTTGAGCATTAGCTACAAAAACTGTTAGTACTAAGAATAATGTGAGAAAATTTTTCATGATTGATGATTTTTAGAAATTAAATTGATGTTAAGAGTATCCGTACTTCTGAAAACTATTCCCCAAATAAGTGCATAGATACTGATAGTATACGAAACTATGAAATGATTTTCTTTTATCCTCCCAAAAAAAAACTTAATCCATAATAAACGACTTGTGTATAAGTAGTCTTGGATTTCTAATCACGAAGCTTTAAGTTTAGTATTGACCTTATGTTTTATGCTTATATTTTTTTTATTACGAAACCACTATTACTTATAGATTATGTTGACAAATCGGCTTATTTATGTACTAATTTTTCAAAATCTAACTTAATTAATTCCCAAACTTTTTCTCTATAGCAATTTGGCATGAAATCATCTTCTGCATCAGAAAAATCAACAATTTTTATTAATAATTCTTCTTTAGAATATCCATAAGGATTCCTTTTTAGATAAAAGTCTATCATTTCATCTAATGTGAAAGTTTCTAATAGTTCATGGATGTCCCAAAAATCTTTTTTCCGCCCACCATTAGCAATTACCTCAAATTTCATTGCAGCAACTTCTTGAATACTTGAAAATCTAACACCTTTTTCAAGAATGTACGGAAAAACGAAAGGGTCCGTATAAAATAAATCCAATTTCACTAATTCATTTTCATCTTTTCCTATGAAATAAGATTTGCCCATTCCTACTAAACTAGTCGAAAGCATATCTACATAAGGAAAAATTTCAAATAATTTAGTTTCAAGTATGGAGAAATCAATACTACCATAATCAGCGTCAGTAAATAAATCTATATCTATCGATTCTCTATGCCCTAATTGAAGACTCAAAGAAGTGCCGCCTACAATTCTAAAACTACTAAATTCCTTAGTTGACATTAATTGTCTAAGAAAATTCCAAAGTAAACCTGAAACAGTATTTAGGTATAACTCCATTTCGTTATATCAAATTGTGCGCTTTAATATTCTTTTTAAAAGAGGATAAGCGACTTTCTTTTATTGATTTAATTTCTTTGGAAATAGTTTTTCTTCCATAGAATGAAATGATTTCATTTATTTCAATTTTATTTCCTCTTTCTAAAACTCTTTTAATAATGGCTTTTTTATTTTTATTCCAATCAATTTTATTAAAACTAGTGTCCCAAAAAATTACTCTCCTAATATTATTGATATTCGGTATGGTTTTTATTTCACTTTCCGCTATCATCTTTATGTCATAACTTGCTTGTAATAGCATGAAATAATCTTTATCAGTTTTAAAAAAATTTGATAATTTAATAGAAAGATTAGGGTTAATATTTCTTCTTTTATTAATAATAGCACTTATAGTTTGTTTATGCTCACCAATTTCCAGTGCTAATTGTGAGCTTTTTAGATTTCGATTATCTAATTCCCATTTTAATAATACGCCAGGGTGTATTCCTTTGATTTTATTTAATTTAGGTAACATAATTCAATATATTTAACGTAAAAATATAAAACATTTATAATGTAAACAAAAATGTTTACTAAAAATAAACAATATTGTTTACTAATAATTCAAAAAAATATACCAAATTTTGTATTTATATTAGCTGTTTGACAACATAAGAATATGAATGCTATTTTCTGTTTTTCTTAAAATAGAAATGGATAATATACTACTAGAGCAGTAGTAAGAAAGAAATCTAAAAAAATCTCATTTATGACATCAGCACTAAAAATATTTATTTTATGTGTTAATAAGAACAAATTTTTGGTGAATTTTATTGAGTAAAGAAGATATGATATAGATACTTGTAATCTATACTTAGCATAAGTTATTACAATTTAGGGCAACGTCTACAATTCGTTTTTCCTTTTTTCTTATACTTCTTACAGCATTTCTTTTTTTTACCTCCACAACTAACTTCACAATTTATTGACATACATGGTGAGTATAAGGAGACAGAAATTGAATTTTGATTCATTTAATTTTTATTAAATCTAAATAAAAATCAAAAATATAAAAAAAAGAGATTGAACAAAAGTTTCTATTGCATTATTTTAAACACTTATTAACAACTCCTTAGCTTCTACTCTTCTGGTTTTATTATCTGAAATGTGTTAATATCTCTATCAAAAAGATAATGCCCCGATTTATCTTCGCCTATAATTTTTAATTTATCCAGTAATGTACGAGCTGTTGCTTCTTCTTCTAACTGTTCTGCTACATACCATTGCATAAAATTATGTACATTATAGTCTTTATGCTCTAAACATTGAAAAATCACATTATTAATCTGTGCAGTTACAAATTCTTCACTTTCTAAAAAAATCTCAAACAACTCCATTAAGCCTTTAAAATTGTCTCTTGGTTTATCTATTGAGGGAATAACAGCTTTTCCATTTCGCTCGTTTATAAATTTCACCAACTTGGTCATATGTACACGTTCTTCTTCTGATTGGGTATAAAAAAACTCTGCTATCCCATTATATCCATTAATATCTGCCCAGCAAGCCATAGAGAGGTATTGTGCAGAAGCTTTTGCTTCATATTTTATTTGATCATTTAATGATTTTTCTATTTCTGGTATCATGACTTTATACTTTAAAATTAAGCCGACAAAATTACATAATTTATTAATGATCTCATCTTAACTTTTTCTTTTCCCTAAAAAATGACTGAAATTTACCTGTATTTCGTTACTTTTTGTATCCGTAGTCTTGCTATGAATTTCAAAAAGTGTCTTATCTAGTAAAATTTCTTTTCATTTTCGGTTACAAACAAAAAGTCAAGATGAGTTCAATGTTTCAGTAGTTTTATCAATGATTTTGGTTTATTTGTAATCAGGGTTCAATTGATGATTATAAATAGCCATGACATGATATAAATCATAATGTAGAAAAGTATTAAAAAACTATAGTAAGTTACACGGATATTAGCTATTATCAAAAAACTAAATGCTTATAAATGTTTAACAATTTATAGTAATGAAACTTATTACTCAATTAAGCAGCAGTCTCAAAAGCAATATAATTAATCAATTTTCCTCGTTTGTCATGAACTGGAAAACCCTTTATCTTACAGAAATATGTAGAATTATCTTTTTTATAATTAAGGATTGAAGCTTCAAACGGTTGTTGCTTATTTACCGCATCTCTGATTTCTTCAGAGGTTTCATTAGAAGTATCCTTACCCTGAAACATTTTTGGCGAATTCCCAATTACTTCATCAGGGGTATAGCCACTCATTTTTTCAATATTATGTGTTGCAAAAACAATTTTGAGATCAGGATTTGTAATAACAATTACACTCTTTTTGTCTACTAATTCTTTTTGATAATTTTTATCAAAATTCCATTTTTTACTGATCTTTCTGAGGATATCAAGATCTTCCTTAAAGTTACTCAAAGAAGCGATATGCTCTCCATAAAACTCCCAAGAAGATAATGGTAATGTATGAGAAGAGATTGATTCATAATACCCAGTCATCATTTCATCATATTTTATAAACTCTTTCATCCTTATTTTTTTTGTAAAGCTATATAATAATTAGACAATCTATAATTGAACAAAAGTTAATTTTTATGACTACTTACCATTTAAATTGTAAAGTAGCATACCACGCCAATGGTTCTGAAGGAATAATACCTGGTCCAGGGTACCCTGTTGCTCGCTGAGTAAAATAGCTTTCATCCAAAAGGTTATTGATCCCCGTTTCTAGCTTAAATTTTTTGTAGGTATAAGAAAAGGAGATATCCATAATTGAATAGGAAGGAATCTCTCCGATGATACCATTACGATTATCTCCATCTACTGCAATAGCTGCATTGGTTACATCTGTAAATTGTTTAGAAATATGTGTGTATTGTATACTGGTTAAGAAGTTTTTAAATCCAAATTTTACTCCAGTTTTTAAATTTACCTCAGGAATAAACTCTACCTTATTTCCTTCTACACCTGGTCTCTCAGAAGATATATACTCTGAGCCTGTCAATGAAGTATTTGCAAATATATTGAGCCTATAATTATCATTCTCTGCTCCAATAGTTTTCCATACATTCCAATCTAATAAACTTTCTAATCCATAAATAAAAGCACTTCCTATATTTCCTCGCACCCGTTCTGCTCTATCATTAAAAACAATACCTATCCTATCATCATATAACAACCCAAAAGCACTCACATCATATGATAAGGTAGTGTTTAATTTGCCTCGTACTCCTATATCAGCAGTAAATCCTTCTTCGTCTCCAATATTAGGGTCCACCCTAAAAGTTGGACTTACCACTCTAATATCATTAAATGTTACAGATCTATAATTCTGTGAGACATTGAGATAAGCTTCCATAGTATCGCTAAACGTATAACTTGATCCTATCCCAAAAAGAAAGAAAGAACGGCTTAATTCTCTATTATCTGTGTTACGATTATTGGCAATAGGATTTCCTGCATTGTCAAAAACGACTTCGTTAAACGTTCCTTCACTTTCTGTTTTTATATGTTCGAACCGAAATCCTGGAGTGATTGAAAATTTATCAGATAGTTTGAATATATTTTCTCCAAATACAGCAATATTAAAATTAGGGAAATCAAACGATGACTGATTGGGGTAATCTGGGAAAACATCATCTTGGAAATCAAAATTTGCTCCTGTTCCTAGCCCTCCTGCTCCCTGTCTAGAATCATTAGTAGCTTGATAGTACTTAGCCCCTATTAAAAACACAGATTCTTTATCCCATAATTGATATCGAGTAAGCAATCTAGTTTCTGCTCCCCAATTTCTAAAATTATCAACGATAAGATCTCGTGAATTTATAAAATTACCCATGCTGTCTACTTCATCTGGATCTGTTATAGGATTGGAATTAAGGCTTCCTGGAACTCCTCTAAATCCTATTGCTGATCTGGAGGCATCTAAACCAAAAAGATGAAAACTGAAATCAGTACGATCAGAGAATTCATGTACTAATTTTAATGAATATAGTTTCCAATCTACCTCAAACCAGTTTCTTGTTCTATTACTAACATCAGGGTTTATCCTAAAATCTGTATCCGTTAATCCTCCTGGTTGTTTTGCTAAGTATTTTAAATACGAAAATTCACCTTCAATTTTTGTTCTCTCAGATAGCTGATATCCGATATGCGCATATGCATTCTTAGAATCAAACTCAGAATTAGGTCTAAAGCCATCTCCTTTTTTATAATTAAAATAGGTATAATAACTAAACTTATTGACTGTACCGCTAAGACTATTAAAACTAGTAAACAAATTAAAAGATCCTAATGTTTGTCTAGAAACGAACTCTATTTTTTTATTAGGGTTAGGTTGTTTCATTTTAAAATTTATCAATCCTCCAAACTGAGTTCCGTACTGTAAAGAGGCGGCACCACGTACTACCTGGATCTCACTAATAGCTTCTGGTGGTGGTGTATAATAACTCTCTGGATACCCTAATACATCTGCACTGATATCATATCCGTTCTGACGGGTATTAAAATTAGCCGTACGATTAGGATCCAACCCTCTTCCTCCAATATTAAGTTGTAAGCCTCCTACACTATTTTCGTAGATATTTAAGCCTGCTACTTGCGCATAAATCTGTCGGGCATTATTAGATGCTAAGTTTCCTTGTACATTATCCAGTAATACGACTTCACTCTTCTTTCCGGCATATATCGCCGTCCCTTCTACAGCTTTTAATTGCTTAAGCCCAAATATTTTTTCTCTTCTCTGTGTAATAACAACTTCTGACAACTCTTCTCCTAATGGCTGTAAAACAAAATTGATAGTCCCATTAGATGTTATCGTTACTTGTTTTTCTAAAATCTCATAGTCAAAACTAAAAACGGTAATTACATACACCCCTTCTTTTACATCTATAAACTCAAAACTGCCATCATTTTCGGTAACGGTTTGTTTTCCTGTAGTACGATTATACACCTCTGCATCAGAAACTGGCACATTATTTTGATCGGTTACAACTCCTTTAACCGTATATTGTGCAGAAACGACTGTTGTTATTATCAAAAAAAAGACAGCTACTCTATAATCCCTTAATCTCATCTTTAAATGGAATAATCCAAGTTTTAGGTTTAAATGATTCTTTTTGTTTTCCCAGATCCGTATTCGGATCAATATATTGACTACTCAATCTCCCATTAAGTGCTACATGACTTTCTACAAATACCTGTATATTTTTATGCCCCTGATTTGCGAAATGTTTTTTTAAATGATGCGCGTACTGCAATATAAAATCTGGTTGAGTTGCCATTTGTTTTTGCTGAAAAGGAGTCAAGAAATCATCATTATCTATATAAAATCGTTTTTTTGTAGTACTATCTACAATTTTAAAATTAGCATATCCCGCTTTTTCTATCAGCATTACTCTCCAGGAAAAACGATACCCTTCTTCTGTCCAGAATAATTCTCCAGGATATAACATATATCGAAACGGCAAAAATAATTGAATCATAAAAAACAACGACAATACGCCTCTAATAATCTTATCTCTTTTAGGAAGAAACCTCAAGGTATTAGCTGTATCAAATGTTGCCTTATTGATTTTTAATATCCTAGAAATGATTTTGAGTATTTTATGATGTACTTGACCATCAAAAAATATAAGCGCGCTAACAATCATTATATAAGGAAACATCCCAATAGGGAAAAGTATTCTGGTTAATACATGAAAAACTACCACCATTGCAAAAGCAAAAACTCTAGTTTTCTTAAAAAGCAATAAAAAAGGAATAGCTAAATCATAGATAAGACCGGTATAACTAAACGCATAGTGTACCCATTCATGATGCATTAAGTTTCCTATGATAGGAATATCGTATTTAGAAGGTAACCAAATCTTAAGCGGCATGGCACGTAATAACCAATCAGAATTTAGTTTTGCTAATCCTGCATAAAAATATACGATTCCTAATAAGAGTTTTATACCATCAATTGTCCAGATAGGTATCGTTTGAAAAGAAACTTTTTTTAGTTTAGCATCTACAGAATAGTATGCATTTGCAGGTAAAAAAATAAGTAAAAAACTAAGGACACTTATAAAATAGTAATGATTCAGATAGGTCGTTTTATCCATCAATTCTATATAAGTAAAACTCAGAAAAAATGTTATGATAGCTATCCTATACTGGTACCCAATCATAATAAATATCGCTGATATCGCACATAAAACAAAAATAAGATAGGTATATTCTCCCATAGGCTTGACAAAGTCAAATCCATAATATGAAAAGAAAAAAGTAGGCTGAATATATAACTTGTCAATCCAGCCATAACTCCAGAAACGAATAATACTAAGTAACATCATTAACCCAAAAAAAATACGAAAGACTGCAAGTGGTGCAGCCTCTGTATTTTTTTTTAGATATTCACTTAGATTATATTTCATGTACTATACAACACGTAGTGTTAATCTCCATCAGCATCAACAAAATCTACACTAACAGATATAGCTTGTAACATATCAACTTTTAGAAAAACTACATTTTTCTGAAGTTCATCATAAGTATTAAGCATCAGATTATTATTCGTACGAACCTGAATAGAAAAATCATCATTAAGGTTAGAAGCTGTAGTTCTTGATGTATCAAACTGATCATTAATCAATACATCTAGATCTGTTCCTGCTTCCATTGCGCCAAGAAAATCAAGATATGTTTTTAAACTTTCACCTGTAGTTGTACTTCCAAAATGTTTTCCATTAAAAAAATCTTGTAAGGCATCAAGGTTAGCATTAAACAATATCTTAGCTAAATCTCCTTTGTAAAATGCTTCTACTTTATCATCAAAGGTATCGGTAGAAAACACTCCAGCTGGGATACCTATTTTACCTGCTCGTAAATGCTTTTCGTAATGAAATATAAAATCGTTCACTAATTTATCAAGAGAACTCGTAGCAGAAGAACCACTATTATTTACAAAAGTATCTCTATAACTGCCTGTCCAATCATTTACGACTTGAGAAGTTAAATCATTAATTCTATCTACCAGATCCATAAGGTATTTTTTATAGTTGCTACCATCTAAGGTATCTGTATAAAACCCTACTATTGTAGTATCAGAATCAGACAAACCATTGATTACATAATCTAACGCCCCAAAACCTTGCTCGTCTTGTTGAGAAACTGAATTAAAATCATAAGCCCCTGAAGATATATTAGTAGTAATACTAGTACTGTTTATCGGAAACACATTCATAAAATTTTTAAAAGATAATTCTTCAGCTTTTCCGATTTCAAACATACTTACAGACTGCCAAGAAATATAGGCTTTAGTCCAAGCTGCACGTAAAGATATTAGGTTAGCCTCATCAGTAGTGCTAATAAAAGTAGCTGTTGCTGTTTTTAAAGCCGTCACATCAGTAGAAAAACTTTGGTATGCAGGAATAATAATATTATCTGCAATATTTTCTAGCATTGCCTTTCTATCAAAACTGTCTGTCGTAGTTGTTGTACCACCATCTTCTTCATCTGATGAACAAGCCACAATACATACTAAAGTAACAACTAAACACCAAAATTTTTTCATCTTATTTTTATTTATTCTTAATAAACTTTTGCAAATGTAAATAAAAGAGAAGAAATCAATATAGTTTCTTACTTCTTTTTTATCTACAATGTTTTTTTAATCTATTAACTTCCTGCTTGTTCTACCGTAAAGCTAAATTTGGATGCGATTGTTTCTGAGATAGCCTGTAAAGTTTCTGGAGTTACATCCCATAAGCCATTAGTTCCCTGCATTAAATTGTCAAGTATCCCTTGTACTTCTGTTCTAGAAAAATAAGGAGTACTCTCATCTGATTTTCTGGTAAATTGTAAGCTGTATATAAACCCATAGCCTTCGGAAAGATCGTGGAATGCCGAAGCATAATCCACGGTAGAGGCTTCTATTGCTTTTTTACCTTGTTGTAAATAAAATACTGCTCTAATTGCTATCACTTGAGATATTTTCTCTCTAAGTATTGCTGCTTGCTGGTCGCGTATCGTATAATTCTTTGCTACAATAGCAGCTCTACCAAGTTTAAATGCATTATAAATATCATCGGCAATTCCTGCAAAGTCAGTATCGTCCTCTACTCTACCTAGATATTTATTAAGAAAACTATCATCATCACCAATTGTAGGATTAGGATTTGCAGGATCTACAGAAGCACCATATACATAGCCATAAGCCTCATCCCATTTATGCTCCATTGTAGTATATGCTTTACCTTCTGCTACAATATTATTATCGTTATTAGCTACATTATCAGCTTCATCCAGAACAGCCGTTCCTAAATAGTTATTCAATGCTTGATCAGTCATTAATCCACCTATCAAACTTTTGGCAAATGCTTGATTCAATTCTAAGCCTTTTGCAGTTACATATCGATTAGATCCACCTGCTGCTTCTTGCAACACTCCTGGAGTACCTGCAGTAGCAGTTATAGCCCAGTTAGGAAATACTTCATCTACCTGGTTTTGTATCCAACCATCAAAATCAGCTTTAATTGCAGCTGCATCAGTAGTATTTGCAGAAAAATAATCTCTAGAAGCAGCGGTCTTACTTCTTGCATTTTTATCAGAAGCGTTTAAATCAGCATCCTCAAAATCAGCAACACCTTCTTGATGATCAAACATAGCATCTAATATCGTTTCGGTAGTAGTATTGTCTTTTAAGGCACTAACAATGGCTTCTGCCATCTTTATTCTGGTAGTTTGTCCACCAAAACTTACCGTGCTTTCTCCATTACGCTCAAATGTATACGTTGCAGGCTCTTCTACCTGAACAACTGGAACTACATCATCATCAGATGAACAAGACCCTAAAACTAGGATTCCAGATAAACATAATACTTTGGTTAGGTTTTTGATTTTCATCTTTTTTTAATTTAGACTTATTATAAATAGTAATCACGCTGCAAATATATATATCGCAATGCAGTTTTCAAACTTTATTTATATTAAATCTAAATAAAAGTAAAAATTCTTACAAGATAAGTTTTAACTTAAGTAGTAAACAGATTTATTAAGGCCATATATTGATACTAGAAATCTTGTTCGAGAAAAACATAGCTTCATTTTGAAGAAGAATATTGACTTCTTAATTCTCTAACCCAAGCTATCAATATTTTTTTATCTTTTTTTTCTAAATTTCCATGAATCCACGTATAAGATGAGAGTGGCATCTCTCCTTCTTCAACCTCTTCCACCAATTCATCTAATTTATGATCTTTCTTTTTATTAGAATACTGTTTCCAATCCGAAACATTAAAATGTTCTTTTCCTTCATTTATATGATCTGATAACCAATAAGATATTGGTGCTATCTCTGCATACCAAGGATATAGTGTATGATTGCTGTGACAATCATAACAATTATTTTTTAATATTTCTTTTATCTCTGCAGATGGTTTTGTTTCATTTTCAAAATAAGCAACAGATTCATAACCAAGCTCATTTTTATCTGGTCTAAAAAATTGCATAATTACAAACACCAGTATTACCAATATTCCTATTTTTTTTAATACGTTTTTCATGGTAGTCAATTCATTTAATGATATATAGAGAATATTTTTGTAGCTTCATTATGTGAAGATTCAAAACTCATCATTTTTATATTACTATCTGCTTTTTCTGTAGTAAAATATGAAAGCATACGTTCTGTAGGCATATTACCGGTTAATTCATCTTTTGCCATTGGGCATCCACCAAAGCCTTGAATCGCTCCATCAAATCTTCTACAACCAGCTTTATAGGCTGCATCTATTTTTTCATGCCAGGTTGTGGGAGTTGTATGCAAGTGCGCGCCAAACTCAATTTTTGGATATTTAGGTATCAAATTAGCATATAAGTATTCTATAATTTTGGGATTAGAAGTACCGACAGTATCCGAAAGTGATAAAATTTTTACCCCTAGAGTACTTAACTTCTCTGTCCAATCGCCTACGATCTCCACATTCCACGGGTCTCCATATGGATTACCAAAACCCATAGACAAATAAGCAACTACTTCTTTATTGACTCTATCTGCTATATTCAGGATTTCTTGCAATATCACTATAGATTCTTCTATAGTTTTATGTGTATTACGCATCTGAAAATTCTCTGAAATTGAAAAAGGATATCCTAAATAATCAATCTCTTTATGTGTAGCCGCATCATTCGCTCCTCTAATATTGGCTACAATAGCTAATAACTTACTTGTCGTCTTTGATAAATCAAGATTAGATAGTACTTCTGCTGTATCTCTCATTTGGGGGATCGCTTTGGGGGAAACGAAACTACCAAAATCTATAGTGTCAAAACCACATCGTAAAAGAGACTGTACGTACTGGATCTTTTTTTGGGTAGGTATAAAATCCTTAATACCCTGCATAGCATCTCTAGGGCATTCAATAATTTTTACTTTTTCGACCATTTATAAGGGTAAATCTAAAAGAAACTCAATTAAGAGTATAAAAATATGATTATTTTTCAGAAAAGAGGATAAAAATTCCAATTCCAATAAAGACGATAATTTGAAGCCATTTTAAAAACCTCCCTGTTTTAGAGTTCTCTTTTATATAATTAGAAATATATCCAGCCATCATTGCTATACTCCCAAATACAAAAAATGATACCACAATAAATAAGAAGCCTAAAATGAAAAATTGTGTACTACTACTTAGCTTATCACTAAATAAAAACCCTGGAAAAAATGCTAAAAAAAATACAGAAACCTTAGGATTTAGTATATTCATCATAAACCCTTGTTTAAATAATTGTCTCATACTTTTCTTTTCAGCTTTATGTTCTGAAAACTGTATGGATACATCGCTTTTCCATACTTGATATGCTAAAAAGAATAAATATATCGCTCCAAATATTTTAATCATAAAAAATAAGGTGTCACTCTGCTTAATAATAGCAGAAATCCCAAAAGCAACTAAGGCAGTATGTATAATACATCCAGACATCAGACCAGCTGTAGTAGCTAGACCGTATTTTTTTCCATTAACAATACTTTGCATCAATACATAAATATTATCTGGTCCAGGTGATATTGCTAGTATTAATGTAGCAACCATAAAAGTGTACAATGTATTTATGTCCATTTTTTTAGTAAGAGCGTGTAAACTTTTTCATTAATATTTTATACTTATAATTAAAAACCAATAAATATACATATCTTTGTTATATACTTTGTACACACAAACTCACTAATGAAAAAGCTTATTCTTATTCTCGCAATATGTATTTGTTCTATACCTACATTTGGACAAACGACAGCCACTTATGATATCGTTTTCACGAGTAACTGGGATGCACACGGAACACTACCTGGGAATGCTCATTTTACAGAACTTGTAGGAGCAACACACAATGCTACTATTACTTTATTAGAAATGGGAGCAATAGCAACTCCAGGTATCGAACAAGTAGCAGAAACTGGACGTTTTAATATTTTTACTTCAGAAGTAAATGATGCAATATCTAATAACACTGCTGATCAATTTATAGAAGGTCCTAATTTATTTCCTAATCCATCTTCTAAAACGATTACTATTAATGACCTAACGGTAAACTCTGAGTATCCGCTAATTAGCTTAGCTTCTATGATAGCTCCTAGCCCTGATTGGATGATTGCTGTAAATAGTGTATCATTAGTTGATGATCAAGGACAATGGATCTCAGAAATTGTTATGGATTTATTTCCTTACGATTCAGGAACAGAAAATGGAACAGGATATAGCCTATCTAACTCTGCTACAAATCCGGTACAGCCTATCTCCATAGTATCTCCAGATAATTCTCCTTTTAATTCAGAAAAAATAGGGACTATTGTATTTTCTCAAAAAATTCTAAATACCCCTTCTTTTGGCAGTACAGAAAAAAATCCATTCATAATTACACCAAATCCCAGTAATACAGGGAATATATCTATTGCGACTCCAAGTAATCCAACTAAGATTAGTGATATCGAAATATAC
The DNA here is from genome assembly GCA_947493495.1 of uncultured Aquimarina sp. Taxonomy (GTDB): domain Bacteria; phylum Bacteroidota; class Bacteroidia; order Flavobacteriales; family Flavobacteriaceae; genus Aquimarina. The sequence goes on along the minus strand of CANLRN010000003.1, from coordinate 62,830 downwards.
GATGTCTTAGGAAAAATCGTAAAATCGTATAGAAAACTAAATCAAAACAGGAAAAATATCAATCTAAACCTTAGTAGTTTACACGAAGGTATTTATTTAGTAAGAATGTACACTGACTTAGGAGAAACACAGACACAAAGATTAATATTGCATTAGTTTTTTATTGTGCTTTGCTGATTAATTTCTTATTTATTTGCGTGATCAATTTTGGCCCTTCATAAATAAATCCTGTATACAATTGGATTAGACTTGCTCCAGCATCCAATTTCTCTAAAGCATCATCGACAGAGTGTATACCTCCTACTCCAATAATTGGAAAAGCTTTATTGCTTTTTTCTGAAAGAAAACGGATTACCTCTGTGGATCTATTGGTCAAAGGTTTACCGCTCAGCCCTCCACGTTCATTAGCAAGTGTAAGATTAGATTTCAATCCCTTTCTAGAAATTGTAGTATTTGTGGCAATTACTCCTGCTATTTTAGTCTCTCTAATTATATCTATAATATCTAATAGTTGTTCATCGGTCAGATCTGGAGCTATTTTTAATAGAATAGGTTTGGGGGTTGGTTGTTGTTGATTTTTATGTTGTAAGGCAAGAAGCAGCTCAGTGAGTGGTTCTTTATCCTGCAACGCTCTTAAATTTGGTGTGTTAGGTGAACTTACATTGACTACAAAATAATCTACATACTCAAAAAGTGCATCAAAACATATCTTATAATCCTCTACAGCACTCTCATTAGGAGTCACTTTATTTTTTCCAATATTACCACCAATAAGAACTCCTCTATTCTTTTTTAGTCGTTTTACGGCATCTTCTACTCCACCATTATTGAACCCCATACGATTGATAATTGCAGCATCGCTTCTAAGTCTGAATAATCTTTTCTTGGGATTGCCTTCTTGAGGTTTTGGGGTTAAGGTTCCTATTTCTATAAAACCAAATCCAAAATCTGATAATTCATTAAAAAGTTTAGCATCTTTATCAAAACCTGCTGCTAATCCAACGGGATTCTTAAATTTTAGTCCAAAAACTTCTCTTTCTAGTGTTTTATTTTCTACCATATACAGATGTCTAAATACCTTAGAGACAAAAGGTATTTTAGAGAGCATCCTTATCATTCTAAAAGTAAAGTGATGTACTTTTTCTGGGTCATAGTTAAATAGAATAGGGCGAATAAGTGATTTATACATCAGAAAATATTTTTTTGGATTGCGCAAAAATAAGTGTAATGAGGCTCTAATAAAAGTCTATTAAAATGTATTTTTGAATACTTATAAAATCCATCGACATCCATGATTACAAAAAAACATTTAATAGATAGATTTGTTAGTTATGCAACTATCGACACCGAAAGTGACCCTACTAGTACTACTACACCTAGCACAGCAAAACAATGGGATCTAGCTAATGTATTAGTAGAAGAGTTAAAATCTATCGGATTAGAAGACGTTACTATTGATGCTAATGCGTATATCATGGCCACATTACCATCCAATGTAGCGCATGAAGTACCAACGATTGGTTTTATATCACATTTTGATACTACTCCAGATTTTACAGGTGCTAATGTAAAACCACAAATTATAGATGCATATGACGGTAAAGATATTGTACTTAATCAAGAACAACATATTATACTATCTCCTGATTATTTCGAGGATCTAAAACTCTACAAAGGACAGACATTAATTACCACTGATGGAACTACCCTATTAGGAGCTGATGATAAAGCGGGTATCACAGAAATTATATCTGCCATGGAATACCTTGTAAAACATCCAGAAATCAAACACGGTAAAATACGAGTAGGTTTTACACCTGATGAGGAGATCGGACGAGGGGCTCACAAATTTGATGTAGCTAAATTTGATGCCAAATGGGCATACACAATGGATGGAAGCCAAATCGGAGAGCTAGAATATGAAAACTTCAATGCGGCAGGAGCCATCGTAACTATCCAAGGAAAAATTGTACACCCTGGCTATGCAAAAGATAAGATGATCAATAGCATGTATATCGCTCAAGATTTTATAAACTCATTACCAAGACTAGAAACTCCAGAACACACAAGTGGTAGAGATGGTTTTTTTCATCTGTATGCTGTCGATGGAAATGTAGAGGAAACTAAACTTCAATATATCATTAGAGATCATGATAGAGAACATTTTGAAGCCAGAAAAGAAGTCATGGTCAATTTAGCTACAACATTAAATACCCAACATGGGCGTGAAGTAGTTTCTGTAGAAATTAATGATCAATACTATAATATGCGAGAAAAAATTGAACCTGTTATGCATATTGTAACGATAGCAGAAGAAGCTATGAAAGAAGTTGGTATCACTCCACTCATTAAACCCATTAGAGGAGGTACTGATGGATCTCAATTAAGTTATATGGGATTGCCCTGTCCTAATATTTTTGCCGGAGGACATAATTTCCACGGAAGGTATGAGTATCTCCCTGTAGAAAGCATGATGAAAGCGGTTGAGGTTATTGTAAAAATTGCAGAACTCACTACAAAATACAATTCGTAATTTATCGGTTATTTATAACTTTTAACGATTTTACCTATTTTCTCACTTTTTAAAAAAAGCCTCTTGTTTTCTATAAGAGTAAATTTATGTAATAATCAATTACATTACTGAAAAGGGGCTTAGTAACGTTTTTTTTACAGTAAGAAAAACTAATAATTACCCATGCCAGTTTCAATGTAAAAGTATTCATATTTAATCACAAAAAATTACAAATTCATGCAAACTACAGAACAAGCAGTAGATACAGCCGTATCTGCTACAACAGAAACTGGTGGAACTATTATGAGTTCTCTAGGCGGTTTTTTCAACTCTATCCAAGAAGGTGTTGGTCAATACGGTCTTAAGATCGTTGGTGGTGTTGTAGCACTAATCATTGGCCTATGGATCATTAAAGTCATTATGCGAGCAGTAAGAAAAGCATTTGACAAAAGTAATGTAGATCATACCCTAAAACCGTTCTTAACAACACTTGTAGGTTTCTTATTAAAGGTGATGTTATTTATTTCGATAGCAGGTATTGTCGGAATTCCTACAGCTACTTTTGCAGCGCTATTAGCAGCTGTTGGATTGGCTATTGGTGGTGCTTTTAATGGATCATTAGGGCATATGGCTGCTGGAGTAATGTTACTAATCTTTAAACCTTTTAAAGTTGGTGATCTTATAGAAACGGATGGCAAACTTGGATTTGTAAAAGAAATCTCTGTATTTGTAACTATCCTAGAGACTTTTCAGAATAAAACAGAAATTATTCCAAACGGAGCTGTTACTGCGAATACAATTACTAATCTAACTACTATAGGTAATCTTAGGGTAGATATGCCTTTTGGTATTCAATATGGTGCAGATATCGAAAAAGCTAAGCAAGTTGTCATGGATGTAATGCAACAGGATGATAAAGTAATGAAAGATCCAGCGCCTCGAGTTGCTGTCAATAACCTAGGTGCTAATGGTGTTGAGTTATTAGCATTGCCATATGCTACTTGTGATGATTATTGGGATGTGTATTGGGATACAAGACAAAAAATCGTAGAAGCGTTAGGAAAAGCTAGTTACGATGCGCCACTACCACAACGAATTGTTACTATGAAAAGCTAATCTTTTTGATATATCTTTTCTTATAGTACAAAAAAGCGCGATGATTAAATATCATCGCGCTTTTATTATACAATTAGTAAATGACTGTTATTTCTTTTTTTCTAGTGCAGGTGGTGCATTTAATTTCTGGCTCATTTCTAAAGAAATAGCAGATTTATCATATGTCAATTTACCAGCACCTGTTTCTATAACAATCGCATTGTTTTTTTCGCTAAAGTCAAAAACTTTACCGTGTAAACCACTTTTAGTTACTACACGATCTCCTTTTTTTAGTTCTTCAGCAAATTTCTTTTCCTTTTTTGCTTTTTGCATTTGTGGACGTATCATAAAGAAATACATCACTACAAATATTAAAAGAATAAAAGGTAATTGCCCTCCAAATCCTTCCATAAAAATTACTCACTTATTGGAATTCCGCCTGCAGGTTTTGCTTTTGGAGTTACCATTGCTTTAATTTTTAGGATTTCTTTTCCTGCTTCAGTATTCGCTGTAATAGTTACTTGCTTGTTCTGAGCATTAGGCTTACCATTAGAATTGAACTTTACTAGCATAGTTCCTTGTGCTCCTGGAGCTACAGGTTCTTTTGGCCATTCTGGCACTGTACATCCGCAACTACCTTTTGCGTTGACAATTACTAGTGGCGCTTTACCAGTGTTAGTAAACGTAAATGTATGCTCTACTACGTCACCTTCATTGATGGTACCAAAATCATGTTCTGTTACATCAAATGCCATTACTGGAAAATCTGCATTCTTAGCATCACGCTCAGCAGCTTCAGCTACATTTTCTTCATTAACTTTTTTTGCTGCATCATCTTTACATGACACAAAAGTCATTGCAAGTACGCCAGCTAAAATTAAAATTCCTTTTTTCATTACTTGGGTTTTTAATTAATTTGAGGTTAAAAATACTATTTTTTTTGAACTACATAAGTCCACGGCCAACTTTATTTAGTTTTCCGTTTTCTTGATATTCTTTTGAAATCTTGTCAAGAATTCCATTTATAAATATACTACTCTTGGGTGTACTATACTCCTTAGCAATCTCTAAATATTCGTTAATTGTTACTTTTACTGGAATAGAAGGGAATTTCTGAAACTCACATATTGCCATTTTTATAATCGCCTTGTCCAGTTCTGCAATCCTATCTTTATCCCAATTTGGAGTTTTTTCATCTATTTCTTTAGAAAACTCTACCGCATTTAATACAGTTTTCTTAAAAATATCTTTAGCGAATTTCTTGTCTTCTAAATCTTTGTACAATTCTAGCAATGGCATATACTCATCATAAGAAGGTTTTAATTTACGGATCATTTTAAGCATAGCCGTATTCATAAGTGGTAGATCATCAACCCAAGTAAGTCTTTTATCTTCTATATATTCATATAATTTATCATTAGGTGCGATAATTTCTTTAAATATATCAAGAATAAAATCTTTATCTTCTTTAAAAGAACTCTGTGTAGTAGTCATATATTCTTTGTAGAGTTCACTCTCCTTGATTTCTTTCCAAAGAATTTTTACATACTCATCGTCTAGATCCCAGCAGTTCATCTTTTTATCGCTCATTGCTTTTTTAAGCTGGATATTGCTATCTAATAACAAGAGTACTTTATTGTTTATAAATTTTTGATTGGGATTTTTATCCTCGGAAGTAGCTAGGTGTTTTTTTTGACTTTTTTGTATAAAATCCACTGCACTTTTCCGGATTTCTACCAATAGTTGCAGATTTATCAAAAATAAATCATACATCTGTTCTATACTAAATAGTAAAAATTTCTCTTCTTTATCGAGGTTTTCACTTTGAGTCTGCTTCATTAAATAGAGTGACTGCATTACTTTAACCCGAATATGTCTTCTTGTTAACATAAAAAATACAAAGAACTGTTATATTAAAAAAGGTAAAAGTGGTACTCACTTTTACCTTGCAAAAATACTATTATTTTTAATCTACCTATCGAAGTGATTTAAACTTTTTTTTACATCCTGTTATTTTTTCATCTTCTTATTCATTATTCTTTCCTCTGCAATGCTAAGAGCTGCAGCATTTGTTGTGATCCCTAATACTTTTGCTTTTGTAAGAATATCTAATGTAGTAGTGTATATATTTTCTGTTTTTTCGATAATTTGATTTCTACCATATCCTTCTATCTCAGCATATACATTAATGATACCTCCAGCATTGATTAAAAAATCTGGTGCATATACTATTCCTTTCTTCTGCAAAGAAACCCCATGAACATTCTCATTCTCTAATTGATTATTGGCAGCTCCAGCGATTATTTTCACTTTAAGGCTATCAATTGTTTTAGTAGTAATAGTAGCTCCTAGTGCGCAGGGTGCATAAATGTCTGCAGTTTCTGCATAAAAATCATCTCCTCTGTAAATGGTAGTGTTGTATTTAGTGCTTACTTTATGAAGCTTATCTTCGTCTATATCACTGATTATTACCTGTGCTCCTTCACTGGACACTAACTTTACTAGTTCTTCTCCAACATGGCCAATTCCTTCAACTAATATTTTTTTTCCTTCTAAAGTGTCTTTGCTATAAACATATTTAGCTGATGCTTTCATTCCCATATACACACCATATGCTGTTACGGCAGAGGGGTTTCCTGCTCCTCCTTTTGATTCTGATATCCCGGTTACATAAGGTGTTACCTCTCTTACGGTATCCATATCAGACGTTTCCATACCCACATCTTCTGCTGTATAATATGTTCCACCTAATGTGTGTACGAACTCACCGAAGCGTTTCATTAATGCTTCCGTCTTTATCTTCTTAGGATCACCAATTATTACAGCTTTACCACCTCCTAGGTTTAATCCTGTAATGGCAGCTTTATATGTCATACCTCTTGATAGTCTGAGTACATCATTTAGAGCATCCCACTCTGTAGCGTAATCATACATCCTAGTACCTCCTAATGCAGGTCCTAAAATTGTGTTGTGCACTCCAATAATTGCATTTAATCCAGTATCTTTGTCTTGACAAAAAACGATTTGTTCGTGATCATCAAAAGATAATTGCCCAAACACGGGAGCTTCTTTTTTTAATTGGTTTACAGTATACGCATCTGTTATCATTTCAGAAAATTTAAAAAATTTTATATTGAATTATAATCAAAATTAATATGCTAAAATACACTATTTTTACGAATTTAAAGATTTTTTATATTCAATTATGAGAATTTGATAATAATATAATTTTATAACTACTATTTTTTATGCGTGCATTACGCCATCTAAACAAGTATTTTTTTAAGTATAAGTATCGCCTTATTACAGGTTTAATTATTACAATAATCGCTAGGGTTTTTGCTATTGCAGTTCCTAAATTTGTGGGTGATTCTGTTGATATTGTAGCCCAATATATCAATCATGAAGTGACAGATATAGGAGAAGTAAAAACTGGATTGATTACTAATATTTTCTTGATTCTTGGTGCTGTACTAATTGCTGCTCTTTTTACTTTTTTGATGCGACAAACTTTTATCGTTGTCTCCCGATTTATAGAATTTGACTTAAAAAATGAGATTTTTAAGCATTATCAGGTTTTATCACTTAATTTTTATAAAAAAAATAGAACTGGAGATTTAATGAATCGTATTAGTGAAGATGTATCTAAAGTCCGAATGTATGTAGGGCCAGCACTAATGTACAGTGTAAATACAATTACTTTATTTATAGTTGTTATTGGGTATATGACAAGCATAGCTCCTAAACTCACATTGTATACTATTGCTCCCCTACCAATTCTTTCTATTTCCATCTATAAATTAAGTGTCATCATACATAAGAGAAGTACTATAGTTCAGGAATTTTTATCTAAACTTACTACATTCACACAAGAATCATTTAGTGGTATTTCAGTTATCAAAGCCTATGGTATTGAACCACAAAATCTTACCTATTTTACTGAGTTATCAAATACTAGCAAAGAAAAAAATATTGATCTGGTAAAAGTTCAAGCCTTATTTTTTCCATTAATGGTACTTTTAATCGGGCTTAGTAATTTATTAGTCATTTATATTGGAGGGAATCAATTTATAGATGGTACAATAACAGATCTTGGTGTTATTGTAGAGTTCATTATTTTTGTAAACATGCTAACTTGGCCCGTAGCCACAGTAGGATGGGTAACTTCTATTGTACAACAAGCAGAAGCTTCTCAATTAAGAATTAATGAATTTCTTAGTCAAGAACCTGAAATTACCAATACCGTGACTGATACTACTCCTGTACAAGGAAAAGTAAGTTTTGACAATGTTTCTTTTACGTATGAAGACACAAATATTACAGCTTTACAGAATATTAGTTTTAAGGTTGACTCTGGTCAAACTATTGCTATTATAGGTAAAACTGGTTCAGGTAAATCTACACTATTAGATCTTATAGGGCGATTATATGATGTTTCTTCTGGAGGGCTACAAATTGACGATACTCCTATTAGACAATTAAATATTACTGACCTAAGAAAAAATATTGGATATGTCCCGCAAGATGCTTTCTTATTTAGTGATTCTATAAAAAATAATATTAAATTCGGAAAAGAAGAAGCTACGGATGAAGAAGTGTATACTGCTGCAAAAAATGCAGTAGTTCATAAAAACATTATTGGTTTTAGCAAAGGATATGAAACCATTTTAGGAGAACGAGGAATCACACTTTCTGGAGGGCAAAAACAAAGAGTCTCTATTGCAAGAGCTATTATCAAAGAACCATCGATCCTTCTTTTTGATGATTGTTTATCTGCAGTGGATACAGAAACTGAGGAAGAAATTCTTACCAACCTTAGCAAAATTTCTAAAAACAAGACTACTTTTATTGTTAGTCATCGTGTTTCTACCATAAAAAATGCCGAAAAAATTATTGTATTAGAAAAAGGGCAAATAATCCAACAAGGTACTCATAATCAGCTTTTAGAGAGAGATGGGTATTATAAAGAGCTTTATTTAAAACAACTAAGCGAAAAAGAAATCTAAGATTTTGTTGTACGATTAACAATTTTTTTAGACTTTTGAAAACATCATACATAGACTAATTAATAAAGAAATACTGATTATGAGAGATAATGAAATGTTGGAGAAAGAGGAAATTTTCTCAAAAGTCTTAAGAGCTGGAAGAAGAACATATTTCTTTGATGTAAGATCTACAAAAGCTGGAGATTACTACCTTACAATTACTGAAAGTAAGAAATTCACAAACGATGATGGGTCTTTTCACTACAAAAAACACAAGATTTATTTGTACAAAGAAGATTTTACTGGATTTACCGAAATTCTACAAGAAATGACTGGATTTATTGTAAATGAAAAAGGAGAAGAAGTAATTAGCGAACGGCATCAAAAAGATTATCAGAAATCTACTGATCTTGATACAGACACTTTAAGATCTGAAGAACCTCTAAATGAAGCTGTTGCTTCTACTGAAAGCTTTACAGATGTAAACTTTGATGACATATAGAACAATATAATATATGTTAAATATATGTAAACCGTTTCTATCCCTGAAACGGTTTTTTTTATTTTCGGAATTCATTGTAAATTAACATCCCATGAAGTACTTCTTTGCAGTAACCCTTTCATTTATTTCTTTAGTCTCTTTTGCACAGAATGCTTTATCTCTCGAATATTACCTGCCAAAAAATATCTCCTATGATACAACTATTCCCACACCGCAAAGTGTTATAGGCTATGTTCCTGGACAATGGCATGTTTCGCACGATAAACTTGTAGAATATATGAAAGCACTTGCTGCGGCATCTCCAAGAATTACAATAGAAGATCGTGGAAAAACATTCGAAAATCGCCCATTATTATTAGTAACAATAACTTCTAAGAAGAATCATCAGAATCTCGAAAGCATTAGAAAAAAACATCTCCAGCTCACAGAAAACACTATAAATTCTTCAGAAATAGTATCGATGCCCATAGTCGTTTATCAGGGGTTTTCTATTCACGGTAATGAACCTAGCGGATCCAATGCAAGTATACTAGCCGCCTACTATCTAGCCGCTGCACAAGGGCAAGAAATTGATACTTTATTAGAAAATGCAATCATACTATTAGATCCATCACTCAATCCAGATGGGCTGCAACGATTTTCATACTGGGCGAACACCAATAAAAGTAAAAACATTAGTACTGATCCACAAGACCGTGAGTACAGTGAGATTTGGCCGGGCGCAAGAACAAATCATTATTGGTTTGATATGAATAGAGATTGGCTACCTGTTCAATTACCAGAGTCTAGAGCAAGAATAGACACATTTCATCAGTGGTATCCTAATATCCTTACAGATCATCATGAGATGGGAACTAATAGTACTTTCTTCTTCCAACCCGGTATTCAATCCAGAACACATCCACTAACGCCAAAATTAAATCAAGAGCTTACAAAAAAAATTGCAACTTATCACGCTAGTGCCTTTGACAAAATAGGTTCTCTATATTATACAGAAGAAAATTTTGATGATTTTTATTACGGAAAAGGATCTACTTTTCCAGATATCAATGGAGGTATTGGTATTTTGTTCGAACAAGGTAGTTCTCGTGGTCATGCCCAAGAAACAGATAATGGCATCCTAACTTTTCCTTTTACTATTAAAAATCAATTTACTGTTATACGTTCTACACTAGAAGCAGCAATAACAATGCGTCAAGAGATTCTAGAATATCAAAAAGATTTTTTTAGTACTGCAAAAAAAGAAACATCAGAGGGGATGTATATTTTTGGAAATGAAAAAAATGCAGCGGCAACTTACCATCTAGCAGAAATACTAAAACGTCACAAAATAAAATTTAATGAGCTGCAAAATGACATTATAATAAACAAAAAAAAATACAAAAAAAGATATAGTTATATCGTCCCAAAAGCTCAAAAAAATAGTAAATTAATAGAAGCCATGTTCGAAAAAAGAACAACATTCGAAGATAGCTTATTTTATGATATATCTGCTTGGACATTTCCATTGGCATTTGATCTTGACTATGCCCAGAAAAACACGCTTACTAATGTTGGAAAAGAAGTAACAGAGCTAGTTCATAAAACACCTGCTGAAGTTACACAAAGTAATTATGGATATCTTATGGAGTGGCACGAATACTATACTCCTGCAATCCTCTATAAAATATTATCCAAAGGTTTAAGAGCTAAAGTGGGTATGAAACCTTTTATAATAAATAATAAAAAGTACGACTACGGTACTATACTTATACCTATACAAAATCAAAAACTAACCTCTACAGAAATTCACACGTTTCTAGAAAAAATAGCATCAGAGTATCATACTGATATTACAGCTGTCTCTTCTGGACTAACAGAAGGAATCGATCTCGGTAGTAATCAATTTAGGGCTCTTAATCCCCCAAAAATTGCATTAATTACTGGTGCCGGTATCACTCCATATGATGCTGGTGAAATATGGCACTTAATGGATCAGCGATATAATATTCCTATTACCAAACTTACTAAAAGCAGCATCACACAAGCTGATTTATCACGGTATACACATATCATTCTGCCTAATAATTCAGAACAAGGAATGGATACTAATAGTAGTACTAAAATAAAAACATGGATTAGAAATGGAGGTACTTTAATTGGGTATAAAAATGCATCTCTTTTTTTTAAGCAAAATAAATTAATGAATCTTGAGCTTAAAAAAATCAATACCGATGCAGCATCCATTAGTTTTGAACAAAAACAGGACTTTTTTGGAGCCCAGCGTATTGGTGGTGCCATTTTTCAAGCTAAAATTGATCGTTCTCACCCTATCAATTTTGGATATAAAAATGATAAAATTGCTTTGTTCAGAAATTCTACTATATTCATTAAACCTGATCCACAAAGCTATAATAACCCCATACAATACACCAAAAACCCACTGCTAAGTGGATATATTAGTAAAAAAAACCTAGATTCTTTATCTAATACTACCCCTTTCAGACATCATAAATATGGAAAAGGGAATACAATTTTATTTACGGATAACACAAACTTCAGAGCATTTTGGTATGGCACTAACAAATTATTAATGAATGCAATATTTTTTAGTGAAGAAATGTAAGTATACCATCTTAAGTTAGCAACTTTATGTTACAGTGAAACAATGCCTATGAATATGGGTTAAATTTATATTTAAAAAAAGAGGATCAAGTTTGCTAATACGTAAAACATCTGATGATAACAGCCTTCAACAAAAACAAATGGTTAAAAACCTTAAGAATAACTATTTTTGAGACCTGTAAAGATTATTTCTTACCAAACATCTTCTGTATCACCCATCCGGGGCCAATAAGCAAAAACTGTAAATCTTTTATAAAAGATGGTTTTTTACCCTCCAGTTTATGTCCATAAAACTGACCAATCCATGCAGCCACAAAAATGATAACGGAAACCATCCATAAAGATGCATATTGCCCAATATAATAATTAGCGATAATACATAATGTGGAGAAGAGTAATATCTGCAATGCCATTTTTACAGATAAACGCACATAAAAAAATAGTATAAACAGTACTGCTATAAATGCCCAGTTTTCGATAAATTGATTATCTCCTGGCACTATAGAAACCAAAAAACTATTAGGAATACTCATTAACAATCCTATTATCGAAAAAAAAATAGCAGGAACGCATATATAATGAATAGCTATGTTTGTTTTATTTTGATGACTCACTGCATATTCAGAAAACCAATCTTCTAATGTTCTCATAGTATCAAATTTAATTCTCTAAAATACTATTTTTTTTAAATACTGAATGTAACTAAGACACCCTTTTTTAGACTGATACACTATAATATCGTAATTTTGAAGTTTTAAAAACATCTTACCATGGCACGTACTCCTTCTAATATGATTCCTCTAGGAACTATAGCTCCAGATTTCACTTTGGTTGATTCAGTTACAAATAACAAAGTTTCATTACAGAATATCAAAGGTAAGAAAGGTACTGTTGTTATGTTTATTTGTAATCATTGTCCATTTGTAATCCATGTAAATGAAGAGATTGTACGAATAGCTAATGATTATCGTGTGCAAGGATTTGGTTTTGTCGCTATCAGTAGTAATGATATTGAAAAATATCCACAGGATGCACCACATCATATGTGGAAAATCGCTCAAAAAAACAACTATACTTTCCCATATTTATTTGATGAAACACAAGAAATAGCCAAAGCCTATGATGCTGCTTGTACTCCAGACTTTTACCTGTTTGATGCAGAATTAAAACTAATCTATAGAGGGCAATTAGACGATTCTAGGCCAGGAAATGGAATTCCTGTAAATGGTCGTAATCTAAGACAAGCACTAGACGCTGTACTTAGAAACGCCAAAGTTGCTGAACCTCAAAACCCAAGTATCGGCTGTAACATTAAGTGGAAAGAATAATTAATATTTACCCCCTCTTTTTTTACAACAAAATAAGCTCATAGATATATTCTACTTTAATTTTTGCGAAATTTTCAACTAAAAGTCTATCCTTCTTAAAAGAACTGGTAATGAATTGTAGTGGGTATTAGATATATAACAACCAAGGCAGCTTTAGAAGAATTATATTGATTAAAACTGATCCGCTATACTTTGTAAATGTGCTAGATGATGATTCCCATGCCAAGCGTATATCCCAATATCTTCTGCTAGAGAAATAGCTACATCGCCTTCTGGGTGAATAAATGTTTTTTGTAATTCATGTTCTGATAATCCTTTTAAGAAATACACCCATTTTGCATGTAATGCCCTTATTACATTCAATGAAAGCGAAATAGGTGCTGATTTGGTATCGAATAAGTCGGCCCATCGATCTTCGTAATATGCCTTAATTACAGGAGTATCTTCTGTCATTGCCCATTTAAAACGGATATATCCATTATGATGACTATCATGGATATGATGAATTACCTGTCTGGCTGTCCACCCATCTGGCCTATATGTGGTTTCTAACATTTTTTCTGTAAAAGCCGAAACTACGTTTGTTATTCTCTGAGGCAACGAATCTATATCTTCTATCCAATTAGCAATATGGTCTTTTGTTATAATTTCTGGGCATTTAAATTGTCCGATAGGATATTGTAAATTCATATTATTCTTCCTTTTTATACACGAATACGTCTTCTGATGTATTTTGTAAATCTTGTAGTATCATATCCGAATTACTTAATGATTCTATTTTGTATCTATAAATATATTCGTCTTTTGGAGATGCACAAAACATTACATCGTCTCTAATTTCTACTTTAAATTTTTTTACAAATTTATTATTACTAAAGTTAAATCTCAGCGTTTCTTCAAAAATAATGTAATCCCCAGGAATATGAATATTTTTCCATTTTCCTTGTAATAATTCGTATGCATTCCTGTTATTAAATTTATTATCTAATAATTTTTTCATACGCTTACTATAAGCTACAAATAACTCTTCGGGTTCAATATTTTTTATTGGATTGCCTACTGTTTTTTTCTCTATTTCAATTTCTTGATTAAAATAATGTTGTGATTTATATTGAATAAATGCGTTCTCATAATCCATAATTACGGCACCAATATCATTTTTAGTCATCATGTATTTGTGCTGTTCATAATTCACAGAAATTAATTGATTGTTCCAAAAATAAAATGTAGTAATAACCATTGCAGTAGGCAACCCTACTTTTCTGATAACTTTTTTTAATCTATCGTGTTCATAATACCCATTTAACTCAGCTCCATGATCAACAGCTTTATCAAGAAATTCTTCAGGCTCTAAAGAAAAAATAACAGAATCTGTATAATTATCTATAATTTCAACCTGATCTTTTATTATAGTTAGTGTAGCTTCTTGCTGAGCAAAGGAAAAATGCACACATAAAAACCACAATAAAACCAATTGAATCCATTTAAAAATCATCTGAATAGGGGTAAAAACAATTACTAATAAAAGATAAATATTTGAATTTTAATAATAAACTTTATATATTTTAATTGAACTCATCCAAATTAATACCGCATTGATTTTTTAAATCGTGAGTATAGAAATTGATTTTTTTATGCTTTTGAGACAAAAAACAGAAGCATAGCAGCGTTACGTTTCTACTTTTTATCAAAAAAAAAAGTCTAACATACAATTAGACTTTTGAATCAGGTAAAAATTATCTAGTTAGGCACAATTTATTATTGTACTGCGACTAATTCAACATCAAATATTAGAGTAGCATTTGGTGGGATCACTCCTCCAGCTCCTTGTTCTCCATATCCAAGATAAGGTGGAATTACAAACCTAGCTTTATCTCCAATATGTAATAATGCAATTCCTTCATCCCAACCGGCAATTACATTACCCATTCCTAATGGGAAATCTATGGGCTGATTACGCTTGTATGAAGAGTCAAAAACAGTTCCATCTGGCAAACTACCTTTGTAGTGGACAGATACTGTTTTTCCTTTTTCTGCTTTTGTCCCATCACCTTTTTGGATAATTTTATATCGTAATCCACTCTCTGTTTTATCAAAACCTGTAGCTAGTTCTTCTAATAGATCTTCTGATTTTTTCTTAGCCAATGCCTCACGTTCAGCTTTTGCTCCATTAAATTTTCTGAATGTTTCTACAGCATTAAAACTTTCTGCTTCTTTCCCTACTCTAATAATCTCTAGAGAATCAATTACATCGTCTTGTGCTACATTATTAACTACGTCTAGCCCTTCAACTACTTTGCCGAAAACAGTATGTTTACCATCCAGCCAAGCGGTTTCTGTATGTGTAATAAAGAATTGACTTCCATTTGTTCCAGGGCCTGCATTAGCCATAGATAATACTCCTGGACCATCGTGTTTAAGCTCTGGGTGTATCTCATCATCAAATTGATACCCAGGACCTCCTGCACCAGTACCTTGCGGGTCCCCTCCTTGAATCATAAAATCAGCTATAACTCTATGAAATTTTAATCCATTATAATACGGTTTTCCTTGAGGGATTGCTTGATTTTCTATATTACCTTCAGCTAAACCTACAAAATTACCAACTGTACCAGGTACTTTTTGGTATTCTAAGTTTATGATGATACTTCCTCTTGTAGTGTTAAATTTTGCGTATAATCCGTCTTCTTGCATAACAGCGTGTTTTTGACTTTAATTTTAAGAGCTGCAAAGATACATAATTAGTAATGTTTTTAAAGTAAAAAAAAGAGGTGCTATTCTTTAAAAAAAACTAAAAGCTAATGACTCAAAATTAGGTACCTATAAACAGTTAACAATTTTTAGAAGCTAAAGCGAGATGCACTAAAGTACGTAGTTTTAACTATTTTTGAGACCAATAAAGACTACTTATATCATCTCAACTATGATTTGCTAGGAACAGACATACTGTATATGTACCCTTCTTTATGCTTGTGATTGGTCTAGTTATTTTATTTTTTTATACTAGAAATTCAAACAATAGAATTTATCTAGGCTTTTCTTAGGTCATACATCGGTTATCCACTATCCGCAAGGAAGCAAGAGCCAAAACAAAAAATATTGTTTCTGTATTTTTGTAGCACAGCAGTCTCAATTTCGATCCCCAATAGCCTTCCTATGAGCTGACTAGGAGACTTTAGCTTAACAGTAGTTTAATCCTCAACAGTATCTGTATAGTCACGGCATGTTGCTAATATTATTTATTATCAAATAAAAATGGTATCAAAAACGTTAGAGTATAGGTTTTTGATATTAATTATTCAATTGTAATATATAAATTTTTGATATATAGCAAAAAAGTTATATTTGTTGTTTGACAAACTCAGCACTTCTATATTCAGAAAATAAATCATCAACAGTTATTCTGATATTAACTTAAGAAGGTTGTATTGTCTTATTTTATGAGATGACTAAAAAAAACAAAAAAGTAAGAATGAAATTTTTATACTGTTTTATAGCAGGATTATTGCTTATTTCTACTGCAAGTGCCCAAAGTATCTATGAAGCAGGCTATTTTATAGATAATGATGGTAATCGAAAAGAATGTTTGATTAAAAAACTTGCGTGGAGAGAGAATCCCACTGAATTCGAATGGAAAAAAAACATATCCTCTAATCCTAAAACAGAGAAAATTGAAGATATAAAAGAATTTAGTGTAGGTGAAGAATTTCGTTTTAAAAGATATATATTAGAATTTGACCTCAACGGGGATACTCTAGGAAGGTCTACAAAATCTAAAGACCCTAATCTTAGAATTAGAAAAATTTTTTTACGACTTATCTTAAAGAGTAAAGCATCATTATATCAATACTCAGAGAATGGTGTACATCGCTTTTTTTATACAGATCCTACTGCGGTATATCCAGAATTGTTACTATATAAAGTATATTACAAACCAGATGAGACCAAAAAACCAGGAAAAAAAATCATCCAACAAGAAAATAACACATATCAGGAGCAATTAAAACAAAAAATAAATTGTAGAAATCAAGATGTTTCTAAATTGACTTACACACAAAGAGATCTAAAAAGATATTTTAAAAAATATAATGAATGTAAAGGGAATAAAATCGAATATAATATTCGTAAAAAAATTAATCAAACTAGAATTGGTATTATCGCAGGTGCAGATTTAACAGGATTCTCGCATCTATCAGATATTGCTGTTGGTGGCGCTAATGAAGAGGTTTCTTACAGTGAGGTATTTGCCCCTCGATATGGTATATATATAGAAACTTTTATTCCTTTTTCTAAGGTAGATCTTAGTTTCTTCTTAGAATCAACATATAAAGCATTTAGCACAACAGGAACAGATCCCATAGTGTCTAATCTAACATATGAATTAGATTATAAAAATATTAATATAGCTTTTGCTCCTCGTTTTCATATATATTTGAGCCCTAAATTCGAATTATTTTTAGAAGGTGGAGTATCTGTAGATTTTGATATAGGTACTGAGTCTACTGCTTTTGCAGAAAATGAAATTGAGAATGTGACGACTAATTATTTTTATGGGGGTGGTTTTGGATCTGGACGATTTAAGATTGGATACAGGCAATATACAGCTAAGAATTTTTCTAAAAGCACATCAATACCAGATAACCGTCTTACTACATCCAGTTTATATCTAGCAGTAAAGATTTTCTAAAAAAAGAAAAAATGATAAATAGTATTTAATATAGAGGGTAAGTATTTTTAATTCGCTAAATCACTAATAAATTTAATACGATATAAGCGCAACTCATCATCATCATAATCGCCATCAAACTCCTCTATAGCTGTATCTATTTTATCATTTTCGGCTTCTATAAAATATTCGTGAATTTCTTCTTGTTGATCTTCATCTAATATTTCATCTATCCAATAAGAGATATTAAGTTTTGTACCACTGTATACAATAGCTTCCATTTCTTTAATAAACTCTGACATATCCATTCCTTTAGCGGCAGCAATATCATCTAATGGTAATTTGCGATCTACATTTTGTATAATATACAACTTAAGTCCACTGTTAGCCCCTGTACTTTTTACTACAAAATCATCAGGACGTATAATATCATTTTCTTCTACATACCTTGCTATTAATACAATAAATTCTTTACCAAATTTTTTAGCTTTTCCTTCACCAACACCGTGTACATTTCCTAGCTCTTCAATAGATATAGGATACTTAAGTGCCATATCATCTATCGATGGATCCTGAAATACTACAAAAGGGGGCACACCTAGTTTCTTCGCTACGCTTTTTCTAAGATCTTTAAGCATTTTGACCAATTGATCATCTACTCCTTTATTGCCTGATTTAATTGCAGTAATGATCGAATCATCATTAGTTTCATTATATACATGATCTTCGGTCATCATAAAACTAGTAGTGTTTTCTGCAAAACTTCTTCCTGTATCTGTCAGTCTGATCACTCCATAGGTTTCGATATCTTTTTTTAGAAAACCCGCAACTAAAACTTGTCGTATCAAGGCCATCCAATATTTATCTTCTTTATGTGCTCCTGTACCAAAAAAAGGTTGGCCATTGGTTTTATGAGAAATAATTAGCGCATTACTCTTGCCAATAAGTGTACTAACCAAATCTCTAGATTTGTAGATTTCTCCTGTTTTCTGTACTACATTTAGTAGTAATTCGACTTCATCTTTAGCTTCGTGTTTTTTCTTTGGATTACGAACATTATCATCCATATTAGCTCCATCTCCGTGAATCTCATCAAACTCTTCTCCAAAATAATGAAGAATAAACTTCCGCCTAGAAATAGAAGTTTCTGCAAAAGCGACTACTTCTTGAAGTAATGCATGACCAATCTCCTGTTCTGCAACAGGCTTACCACTCATAAATTTTTCTAGTTTTTCGATATCCTTATATGCATAATAGGCTAGACAGTGACCTTCTCCTCCATCTCTACCAGCTCGTCCTGTTTCTTGGTAATAGCTTTCTATACTCTTCGGGATATCATGATGTATCACAAAACGTACATCTGGTTTATCTATACCCATCCCAAAAGCTATTGTGGCTACAACTACATCTACATCTTCCATCAAAAACATATCTTGATGTTTTGCTCTGGTTTTTGCATCAAGTCCAGCATGATAAGGTACTGCTTTGACTCCATTGACTTCTAATGTCTGAGCTAATTCTTCTACTCTTTTTCTGCTTAGACAATATACAATACCACTTTTGCCGCTATTTTGTTTCACGAAACGTATAATATCAGCATCTACATTCTTTGTTTTTGGTCGTATTTCGTAATACAAATTAGGGCGGTTAAAAGATGCCTTAAATGTCTTGGCACTACTCATAGCAAGGTTTTTAAGGATATCTTCTTGAACCTTTGGCGTAGCAGTGGCTGTGAGTCCTATAATAGGAATATTTTCTCCTATCCGTTTTATAATGTTTCTCAGATTGCGATATTCTGGCCTAAAATCATGACCCCATTCACTGATGCAATGTGCCTCATCTACAGCAAGAAATGATACTTCTTGTTCTTTTAGAAAATCTACATATTCATCTTTAGTGAGGGATTCTGGAGCTACATATAAGAGTTTAGTTACTCCATTTACAATATCTTCTTTTACTCTTTTTATCTCTGATTTATTAAGAGATGAGTTCAAAACATGAGCAATCCCTTCTTCTGAAGAAATACTCCGAATAGCATCTACTTGATTTTTCATTAGGGCAATTAAAGGAGAAACTACTATTGCAGTACCACCACACATTAAAGCCGGTAATTGATAACATAGAGATTTGCCTCCTCCAGTTGGCATTATCACAAACGTATTATGCTTGTTTAAGATACTTTTTATAACTTTTTCTTGCAGCCCTCTGAATTGACTAAAACCAAAGTACTTTTTTAAAGCTCCTTGTAAGTCGATTTCTTTCACACTCATTAAATCATTTTACTTTTATAAACCAATTATATTTTTACTTTTATCACTAATACCTTTTTCCCAAATAAGGTTTAATGGATTGTTCTATTTTTTTTGAATTTTATAGCCGCTAAAGATAAACAAAGTATAAAAAAATAAGCTTTTTTATAGAGCTATTTAAAATTCATAAGGTATTACATACCTTTGCATAATTAAAGATAATAAAATCTTTATTGATAACACGAAAATTTCATAAATTTTGAACACTCAAGATACTATAATTTCATTTGCTAAAAAAACTATTCATGAAGAAGCTAAAGCAATAGCCCATTTAGAACATCTTATCGATAACGAATTTGCTGAAGCTGTACATACTATTCACACATCCAAAGGAAGAGTTATCATTACTGGAATTGGCAAAAGTGCTATTATTGCTTCAAAAATTGTAGCTACTATGAACTCTACAGGTACACCTGCGGTGTTTATGCATGCTGCAGATGCTATCCATGGAGATTTAGGAAATATTCTCGATAATGATATTGTAATATGCATCTCTAAAAGTGGCAATACACCAGAAATCAAGGTATTAGTACCATTAATAAAAAATTTCAACAATACACTGATCGGTATTACATCCAACAAAAATTCTTTCTTAGGCAAAGAAGCTGATTATGTATTAAATGCTTTTATAGAAAAAGAAGCCTGCCCTAACAATCTGGCACCTACTACAAGTACCACTGCGCAGCTAGTTATAGGAGATGCAGTAGCAGTAAGCTTATTACACCTAAGAGGCTTTTCTAGTCGAGATTTTGCAAAATATCATCCGGGAGGTGCACTTGGAAAAAAATTATACTTAAGAGTTTCTGATATTACATCTAGTAATGAAAAACCAGAAGTAGCACCTGATGCATCTATCAGTAATGTAATTGTAGAAATGACAGAAAAAAGATTGGGAGCTACTGCGGTAACTGAAAATAAAAAAATTATAGGTATTATTACCGATGGAGATTTACGCCGAATGCTAACAACCAATACCACTTTTGATGGGCTCACGGCACGTGATATTATGTCTTCTCCTCCTAAAAATATTGATAATAATGCTATGGCTGTGGATGCTCTAGAAAAATTAGAAGAACATGGTATCTCGCATCTCCTAGCAAAACAAAATGAAGAATACGCAGGCATCGTTCATATTCATGATCTAATAAGAGAAGGTATTTTATAATGAAAGAAGAGACAACAAAAAACCCGCAATCCATGTCTTTTCTGGATCACTTAGAAGAGTTACGATGGCACCTCATACGAGCTACTGTAGCTGTATTAATAGCTGCTGTTGCTGCATTTATTGCAAAAGAGTTTATATTCGACGTACTTATCTTTGGCCCTAAAAAAGCCGATTTTCCAACATACAATGGTCTGTGTAATCTATCTAAACTCCTAGGCCTTGATGAGAGTTTATGTTTTAAAGAATTACCATTCAGTGTACAAAGCAGAAAAGTTGCAGGTCAATTCTCTGTTCATATTTGGACATCAATAACAGCAGGTTTTGTTGCTGCTTTTCCTTATGTGTTATATGAATTTTGGAAATTTATAGCTCCAGCTCTGTATGAAAAAGAAAGAAAGAACTCTAAAGGTTTTATTATTATTTGTTCTTGCCTATTTTTTCTTGGAGTCTTATTTGGTTATTATGTGATCACTCCATTATCTATCAATTTCTTAGGTGGTTATCAAGTAAGTGAAGAAGTCCTAAATGAATTTGATATTGACAATTATATTACACTTGTGAGAGTTTCTGTAATTTCTTGTGGATTAATTTTCGAACTTCCTGTCATTATGTTCTTCCTTACCAAAGTAGGCTTAGTAACTCCTCAGTTTTTAAAGAAATATAGAAAATTTGCACTTGTTATTGTGCTCATATTATCTGCAGTAATTACTCCGCCAGATATTGTCAGTCAAATAATTGTAGCCATACCTATATTGGTCTTATATGAGGTAAGTATTTTTATTTCTAAAATTGTTATCAAGAAGCAAAACAAAAATTTAATACCAAAATCCTAATGAGTGAAATAGTAAAAGAATTCAATGAATATAGAGAGCGAATGAACGCTAGTATTCTAGAAGACAATAATAAAATCATTAAACGAATTTTTAATCTAGATACTAATGCGTATATGGCTGGTGCGCTTGATCTAAAAACAAAGGAATTACTGGGATTAGTAGCCTCTACTGTTTTAAGATGTGATGATTGTATTAAATATCATCTCGAAACAAGTTATAAAGAAGGGTTAACCAAAGAAGAAGTTGTAGAAGCCCTAAGCATTGCTACATTAGTAGGAGGAACTATCGTAATTCCACATTTACGACGTGCTTATGAATTCTGGGATGCATTAGAATCAGAAAATCTATAAGATGATCGTTAAAAAAGATTCTTGTACATTTATCAACATAATTCTAGCAACACTCAATCTATAAAGAAGTCATTCTGATTATGAAGTTAAAAGCAGAAAACCTTATCAAAGCTTACAAGGGTAGAAAAGTAGTAAAAGGCATCTCTCTAGAAGTAAATCAAGGAGAAATCGTAGGGCTTTTGGGTCCTAATGGCGCAGGCAAAACTACTTCTTTTTATATGATTGTGGGTCTGGTAAAACCCAATGGAGGTAAAATCTCTTTGGATCATATTGATATTACCAAATACCCAATGTACAAACGTGCACAGAATGGTATTGGATATCTAGCCCAAGAAGCCTCTGTGTTTAGAAAATTAAGTATAGAAGATAATATCTTGAGTGTATTACAACTGACTGATCTTTCTAAAAAAGAACAAGAGGATAAAATGGAATCTCTTATTGAAGAGTTTGGGTTAGGTCATATAAGAAAAAACCGAGGAGATCTTTTAAGTGGTGGAGAACGAAGACGAACCGAGATTGCTAGAGCATTAGCAACCGATCCTAATTTTATTTTATTAGATGAACCATTTGCTGGTGTAGATCCTGTTGCGGTAGAGGACATTCAACGTATTGTAGCGCAACTTAAAAATAAAAATATTGGAATTCTTATTACCGATCATAATGTACAAGAAACACTAGCTATAACCGATAGAACCTATCTTATGTTCGAAGGCAGTATTCTTAAAGCTGGTATCCCTGAAGAATTGGCAGAAGATGAAATGGTACGTAAAGTATACTTAGGACAAAATTTTGAACTTAGAAAAAAGAAGTTGGATTTTTAAGGAATTATTTTGTAGTTTTTAATCCATAGTCATAGGGTACATCTATTATACGCTTAATAGTTGCCAATTGTCCACAATGCCACATGACGTGTTTACAATTCCAGTCTAATGCCTCGAATTTTGTCTTGGCTACAGGGTGTTCTATTTTTCCTGGTACTAGTGGTTGTTCTAGTTCTTCTAGAGGTAATGATTTTATCGTATGTAATGATGCTTTTTTTATGATTTCCAAATCTTTTTTTAATTGTTCAGGGGATATCAGCCTCATAGAGTCAGTTGGTATTCTTTTAAATGTGAATAAATCTGCATATTTTTTTATCGGGATAACATCTGTGATATGTAATTGATGTCCACTAATAACCATAATAGTATGGTAGTACATACTAATTACTTGATGTCCAACTTGCCAACTTACAGTAGAATCTACTATTTTTGGCGTTTTCTCCCATAAAGATACAGGTACAGAACTAGATAATTTATCAAACCAATCATAGGCACCTAATGTTTGTTGCACCAATAACTCTATCGTATTACTCATACCAGTTCTGATTTATTTTTACTTCTATTTTAATACACTTAAGGTAAGTCTTATTAATTTCTCTTGTCGTTCATTTGTTACTTACCAAAGACAGCAATATATATACTAAGAGTATACAAGGAATTGCTATAAACTTCAATAAAACAATCAGAATCACAGACAACACCAAAAAAAGATAACGTAACTTATTCTCTGCAAAACTCCATGTTTTAAACTTTAAAGCAAATAATCGAATTTCGGCATTTAACAAATAACAACTAAGTATGGTTACACCTATCAAAAACCATTTGCTTACTATAATATCAGTGATCCACTCTTCTGATTGAAATTTAAGGATCAATGGTAAACTAATGATTAATAATGTATTTGCTGGTGTTGGCAATCCAATAAAAGATGTGGTTTGTCGTGTATCAATATTAAATTTTGCTAATCGATAAGCAGATGCTAGTGTAATTAATAATCCTAGTAAGGCCATATAGTATACATTAAAATCTATAGCTACTCTAATGACAGACGAAGGAAAAACACGGATCAATAATTGATACATTACAATGCCTGGAACCAGCCCACTGGTAACCATATCAGCCAGAGAATCTAATTGTAAGCCCAGATCACTCTGTACTTTTAATATTCTAGCTGCAAAACCATCAAAAAAATCAAAAGTTATTCCTGCAATTACAAACAATGCTGATAATTCTAGATGATTCTGCACAGCAAAAATGACAGCAATACATCCACATAATAAATTAAGGAGTGTAATTATATTAGGAATTTGCTTTTTTAACCACATATGATCATTTTTGTGTAAAAATAGCAAACTATTTTCGTCTGTTAACATAGTTTACGCAATATGAAATCGTAAATAAAGTTTATCATGTTGAAAAATAATGAGATATTTGTCTAAAATTGCTTAGGTTGAAAAGAAATATATTTATTTTAATTTCTTTGGTCATCACTACTATTTCTGCACAAACTAGAAAATATTCTAATGAATTTTTGAATATAGGCGTTGATGCAGGGGCTCTAGGTATGGCTAATGCTGTTGTCGCTACATCAGGAGATGTAAACTCTGGATATTGGAATCCTGCTGGATTGACAAACTTAAAAGATAATCAAGTATCTTTTATGCATGCGGCTTATTTTGCGAATATTGCTAATTATGACTATCTAGCATTCGCAATGCCACTAGATGAAAAAAGTGCTATCGCAGTTTCATTGATACGTTTTGGTGTTGATGACATTTTAGATACTACTAGTTTAGTCGATGCAGATGGTAATATCGATTATACTAGGATCAACTTATTCTCTGCCGCTGATTATGCATTTACACTATCATACTCTAGAAAACTTCCTATAGAAGGACTAAGTTATGGAGCTAATGCGAAGGTAGTTCGCAGAATTATTGGGGATTTTGCTTCTTCTTGGGGATTTGGTTTTGATGCCGCTTTACAATACAAAAAAAATAAATGGCAATTTGGATTAATGGTACGAGACATTACGACAACTTTTAATGCGTGGAGTATCGAGGAGTTTGCTATCGGTGATCTTAATGGTGATGGTATCCCTGATGAAGATCAAATACCACAATTGCGAGATCAGGAATTACCTGAAACGACAGAAATTACCCTACCTAAGGTACAACTGGGTGCTGCACGTAATTTTGATTTAGGCAAGAAATTCGAATTACAAACAGCACTAGATATGAATGTTCGATTTGCCGAGACAAATGATATCATATCATCGTCTACAGTAAGTATCACACCTGCATTTGGGTTTCAATTGGATTATTCTAAGATTGTATACTTACGCGGAGGTGTAGGTAATTTTCAGAACATACAACAGTTTGACGGCTCTGATGAGCTAGGATTTCAGCCTAATTTTGGAGTTGGATTTCAATATAAAGGTATCCAAGTGGATTATGCACTAACAGATATCGGAGACCAAAGTGCTGCAATTTATTCTAATGTTTTCTCAATAAAAGTAGACTGGAGTATCTTTAGGTAAACCAGTAGCATAACAGCTTTACTTTTTTTAACTTCCTTGTTCTGTATTGTAACGAAATAAGTTTAATTTCGTTCTTAAGACATAACACACGTTTATGAAGAATCTCTTACTGGCCATTTCTTCTGGTTTATTACTTGCCATTGGCTGGCCAACCTATGGTTTTCCTTTACTTTTATTTATTGGTTTTGTCCCATTACTGGTACTAGAATATAACATTAGAGATCATAAGTATCATAAAAGTCAAGTATTTGGATTTGCTTTTTTAGCATTATTTATTTGGAACATAATTCCTACTTGGTGGATTTATAACTCCACTCCTTTTGGAATGTGGTTTGCTGAGATCGTAAATACGTTATTGATGGCTTTGTTATTTTTAATTTACCATATAATAGCTAGGAACGTTTCTTTTACGATTAGCACTATTTTTTTGGCAGCTATCTGGATGAGTTTTGAGTATTTGCATTTACAATGGCAATTTTCATGGCCTTGGCTTAATCTCGGTAATGGATTCGCTAATTATACTTCTTGGATTCAATGGTACGAATACACAGGTACTTTTGGCGGGTCATTATGGATTTGGATCGTAAATATTGGTGTTTTTAAAAGTGTGCTCCTATATATAAAACACAAAGACATTTCTATTTTATACCGATCAGCTATTCGTAATGGATTGATAATTCTAATTCCTATCATAATTTCTATTAGTATCCTAAAGACATATAAAGAAACTGGTCAAGCTATTGAAGTATTGATATTACAGCCTAATATCGATCCTTATACCGAGAAATACAACACAACTGATGACCGGGTTTCTAAATTATTAACAACACTTATCGAACCAGAGATTAGTACTGAAACTCGATTTATCATCGCACCCGAAACTGTTTTTGCGGATAATAATCGACTGCATAGATTTCCAAGTTCAATTGCCAAAAAAACAGCTCAAGAAGTGATTCGTCAGTACCCCAATGCTAACTTTCTCTCTGGCATATCTTTATTAGACGTATTTAATGATCCTCTAAAAGCTCGCGAACAGACCAATCTACATAAGAATGGCCTCTATTATGACGATTACAACTCTGCTTTTTTAGTCAGACCAGACGGATCTCATGAGTTATATCATAAAAGTAAATTGGTCGTAGGGGTAGAGAATTTTCCATATCAAAGTATTTTTAAACCCATTCTTGGAGATGCAATGATCGATCTGGGAGGTACTGTTGCAAAAAAAACAACACAACCTGATCGCGAAGTATTTTCTTCTAATGATGGTATTGGTGCAGCTCCTATTATCTGTTACGAGAGTGTATATGGCGAATTCGTAACTGGTTATATCAGAAACAAAGCAAATTTTCTTACCATTATCACTAATGATGCCTGGTGGGGGAATACTCAAGGGCATAAACAACACTTAGCCTATGCAAAACTGAGAGCTATCGAGACTCGTAGAAGTATTGCCAGAAGTGCCAATACAGGAATCTCTGCAATTATAAATCAGACAGGAACTGTCGTATCTAGGCTTGATTATAAAAAACAAGGTGTACTCAAAGGCAACCTAAAGACGAATGACGCTATTACTTTTTATGTAAGAGCTGGAGATTATATTGCCAGAGTTGCTATCTTTCTTATGGTTTTTATATTCCTTTTTTCTGTAACAAGACGAAGAGTAAAAATCTCATAATCTTTTTTTATTGATAAACATATTGAAAAATCATGTCTAGCAAAAACCAAATAGACAAAGAATATATCAGACGAATTAACATGGCATTAGACCATATAGACAGTCATCTTGATTTAGAGTTATCCCTAGCATCCGTAGCAAATATTGCTTTATATTCTCCATATCATTTTCATAGAGTATTCAAAGCCGTACTAGGAGAAACACTCAATTCTTATATCAATAGAAGACGAATAGAAAAAATTGCATCTATATTACTACACCAAAAAGAAGTTTCTATAACAGAACTCTCACTACAATTTGGTTTTAGCAGTAATTCTTCCCTTACAAGAGCTTTTAAAAAGTTTTACTCCGTGAGTCCTTCTCAATTCAGAAAACAAAGTCCTGGGAAATTTAGCAAGATATGCCAAGTAGAAAGCAAGAATGGACAAGAACATTCAGTTTTCGAAAAATACATTTGCAATAGTACAAATCACCTAAAATGGATTACAATGAATGCAACTATCGAAATTAAAGAAATAGAAGATTTACATTTTGCAAGTATTACACATATTGGTATCAACGGAATAGCACACGCTTTCGAAAGTATCCTAAAATGGGCAAGACCCAAAGGGTATTTAGAAAATCTTGAAATGAAAATGGCTAGAATTTTTCATGATAGTTTTAAAATAACCGCTCCCGACAAAGTACGGATGAGTATTGGCATGTTAATTAATGAGCCTTTTAAAACAACAGCAGAAATACATAAAACACAAATCGATAAAGGCAGGTATATCTGTAGTCACCAAGAAATAACTCCAAATGATTTCGAGCAATCATGGAGTGCTCTTTTTATCTGGATGAATGAAAATGGGTATAAAAAAGCAGTAGGAAACCCTTTTGAAATCTATCAAAATGATTTTAGAGAACATCCAGAAAACAAGTGTATAGTAGATATGTACATCCCCATAGAATAAACAACAGAAATACTAGATAAATTCTGCTAATCTTTGTTACTTTTGGGAATTCTAAAATACACTTGTAAAATGAGCCATACAACTCGCTTAGTACCGATCGACCTGATTCTTGGCCAATTCCATCTGAGTATTCAAAAAACAATAAAAATAGACAGATGAATTACGTATCAGTAGAACATATTGCCAAATCGTTTGGAGAGCGGATCCTTTTTAGAGGTATTTCTTTTGGGATCAATGAAGGACAAAAAATAGGTTTTGTGGCTAAAAATGGAACTGGAAAAACATCCTTATTAAATATTATAGCCGGAGATGAAGAACCTGATGAAGGCCAAGTAGTCTACCGCAAAAATCTAAAAGTAGCTTTTCTACCTCAGGAACCTAACTTAGATGTTACGCTTACCATAGAGCAAACCATTTTTGCAGGAGATAATGAAATACTAAAAGCGATCAATACCTATGAGAAAGCATTAGAGAATCCTGATGACACAGAAGCGTACCAAAAGGCTTTTGAACAGATGGATGCGCTCAATGCTTGGGATTTTGAAACGCAATACAAACAAATACTTTTTAAACTAAAGCTCGAAAATCTAGATCAAAAAGTAAGTCAGCTCTCTGGGGGACAGAAGAAAAGATTGGCACTAGCCAATATCTTATTAAGCAAGCCAGAACTACTCTACCTCGATGAACCAACCAATCACTTAGATCTAGAAATGATCGAATGGTTAGAAGACTATTTTGCTAAGGAAAATTTTACACTCTTTATGGTTACGCATGACCGGTATTTCTTAGAAAATGTATGTAATGAGATTGTAGAATTAGAAAACGGTAAATTATATAGTTACAAAGGTAATTATGGGTACTACTTAGGTAATAAAGAAGCTAGAATTGCCAATGAAGAAATTGAAACTAATAAAGCAAAACAACTCTACAAAAAAGAATTGGATTGGATGCGCCGCCAGCCTAAAGCGAGAACTACAAAATCCAAATCTAGGATTGATGATTTTTATGAAATAAAAGAACGCGCACATCAACGTAGAAATGATCACGAAATCCAACTAGAAATCAATATGGAACGGCTAGGGAGTAAAATTCTAGAGCTCCATAAAGTATCCAAAGGTTTTGATGATCTAGTCCTACTAGATGGCTTCGAGTATGTATTCAGAAAAGGAGAACGTGTCGGTGTTATCGGAAAAAATGGAACCGGAAAATCTACTTTCTTGAATATGATTACAGGAGGTTTATCCCCCGATAAAGGAAAAATAGTTGTTGGAGATACTGTAAAGTTTGGGTATTACACACAACGTGGTATCCAGATCAAAGAAGGGCAAAAAGTAATTGAAGTTATTAGAGAATTTGGGGATTATATCCCCTTAAAAAAAGGACGTCAAATCTCTGCACAACAATTATTAGAACGCTTTTTATTCGATCGAAAAAAACAGTATGATTTCGTAGAAAAACTAAGTGGTGGAGAACGTAAGCGTTTATACCTCTGTACCGTTCTAATCCAAAATCCTAATTTTTTAATCCTCGATGAACCGACTAATGATTTGGATATTGTAACGCTAAACGTTCTAGAAAACTTCTTACTGGATTTTCCAGGTTGCCTCATCGTTGTTTCTCACGATCGTTATTTTATGGATAAGATCGTAGATCATCTATTTGTATTTAGAGGCAATGGTAGTATCGAAGATTTTCCTGGTAATTACTCAGATTATAGAGTCTATGAAAATAGTAGACCCACTGAAAAGAAAAAAATAATTTCCGAAATTGAAACTCCCAAGGCAAAAAACAACTGGAAAAAAGATAACAAAACTGCCTTATCTTATAATGAGCAAAAAGAATACAATAAGATAGAACGAGATTTAAAAAAACTAGAACTACAAAAAAAAGAAATCGAAGCGCTTTTCGTTACTGGCGAGCTCCAAGGAGATGAAATCAATACTACCTCCCAAAAATTACAAACAGTTATTAATGAAATTGAAGAGAAAGAAATGAGATGGTTAGAACTCTCTGAAAAAATGGAATAATTCACTATATAAGAACAGGTATAAATATATCATTCAATTTTACATATCGCGTGCTATTCAAAATTAGATCATATATTCTTTTTTTATGGAAATCCACCAATCAACACGGAGTACATTCTCCTTTTGTGTACGATCTAGTGACCAAGTGTTTTTATGATCGAAAACAAAAAAACTCTTACCCCGAGATACAAGCTAAATTTAAAAATAGTGCTCCCCAGATATCCCTTAAAAATGCTCAACTTATCAACAGAATTATCCCTTATTTTGAATATCAAAAAATTACTATTCTAAAAAACAACAATCCTTTTACCCATAGTATTTTTAGCATCGGAAATTTGGTGAAAATAACGCATTCATTAGAGGATCTAGAACATGTTGATGTGATGTATTTAGAGCTTACTCCCTTCATAGAAGATTTTTTTTTAGATCAACTAATGACCAAAGCACATAATGATTCAGTAATCCTTATTTCTAATCTCTATCAATCCCGTAAAACCTATGAAACATGGCAATATCTTGCGCAATCACCCAAGGTTACAATAAGCATAAACACCTATGGACTAGGCTTTCTTTTTTTTAGAAAAGAGCAAGTCAAAGAACATTTTTTCATTAGAGTGTAACAACTTAATAAATGATGCGTCATATAGGCTAAAATCGTATCTTAGTTCTAATAGTAAGCAGTGTATGGAAAACGTTATTGACATTAAAGGTATCATCAGAAATTTTCAATTAGGTCAGGAAACTGTATATGTACTAAAAGGAATAGATTTGGAGATTATACGTGGAGATTATATAGCCATTATGGGGCCCTCTGGCTCTGGAAAATCTACATTAATGAATCTCTTAGGATGCCTTGACACACCTACTGATGGCACTTATAACCTGAATGGAAATGACGTGAGTCAAATGACAGATGATGAATTAGCTGATATTAGAAATAAAGAAATTGGATTTGTTTTTCAGACATTTAATCTACTACCCAGAACTACTGCCTTGGATAATGTAGCACTACCAATGGTGTATGCAGGCACTTCTAAAAAAGACAGAAATGCCAGAGCTGCAGAAGTATTGACTGATGTTGGTCTTGCCGATCGTATGGACCACAAACCCAATCAACTCTCAGGAGGGCAACGACAGCGTGTCGCTGTAGGTCGAGCTCTAGTAAATAAACCATCTATTATATTGGCCGATGAGCCTACTGGAAATCTAGATTCTAAAACCTCCTTAGAAATTATGCAATTATTTGATGATATCCATGCAGCAGGAAACACTGTGATTCTGGTAACTCACGAAGAAGAAGTTGCCGCACATGCACATCGGGTAATCAGACTACGAGATGGGACGATAGAAAGTGATACCAGGAATCGGTAGATTCTTAGAAAATTAGTATTACACCAATTCTTATCATATAAAAGGGCAAAACAAAAACAATAAGTCAATTGTCAGTGTATAAACGAGAAAAAAACTTACATATTAGCAATTATAAACATAGCATTAAAAAGTAAATGAACCAATAGAAACATAGGGTCATTTCCTCTATCAATCTAATTTTTCGTCAAAAAAGCTATAAAAAAAAAGGCCTCGTAATTCGGAGATATTGATACGATCTCAATCCAAGTTCTTGGAGGTCTATGATTAATTCGTATTTTGGTTGCTTATTAATTCTAATCGATATGCAACCCATACATATTCTCTTATTAATCACGGCTTATTTTGGTGTACTATTACTCATTTCTTATCTCACAGGAAAAAATGCTGATAATGATTCTTTTTTTAAAGCAAATCGACAATCGCCTTGGTATATAGTTGCTTTTGGGATGATAGGTGCCTCATTAAGCGGGGTTACCTTTATTTCTGTTCCAGGATGGATTGAAGCTTCACAGTTTAGCTATATGCAGGTTGTTCTAGGGTATATTGTAGGATATGCAGTAATCGGAACTGTATTACTACCGCTATATTACAGACTGAATCTTACTTCTATTTACACCTATTTAGAAGAACGTTTTGGGAATTATTCTTATAAAACAGGGGCTTCTTTTTTCTTACTATCTAGGGTTGTAGGGGCAAGTTTTAGATTATTTCTGGTCGCTAACGTATTACAAGTAATTATGTTCGATGCCATGGGGATTCCTTTTTGGGTAACAGTGATCATTACTATTTTACTGATTTGGCTATATACTTTTAAATCCGGAATCAAAACCATTGTTTGGACAGATACGCTCCAAACTCTTTTTATGCTCATAGCAGTTGGAGTTGCTATATATTATGTATCTACAGATTTAGGAATCAAAGGCACTCATCTATTAGGATATGTATTGGATAGTGATCTCTCTAAAATGTTCTTTTTTGATGATTTTAAAAGTGGCGATCATTTCATTAAACAATTTATATCAGGAGCATTTATAGCTATTGTAATGACTGGACTTGATCAAGATATGATGCAAAAAAACTTAACCTGTAGAAGCCTGAAAGACGCTCAAAAAAACATGTTTTGGTTTACCATCGTTCTTACAATAGTCAACTTTATATTTCTTGGTTTAGGTGTATTACTTACTCAATATGCCTCTCAGCATGGTATTGACGCGCATAAAGATCAACTTTTCCCTATAATAGCAACCAAAAGCGGATTAGGAATTGGGATTGCCATTTTCTTTGTTTTAGGACTTATTGCAGCAGCTTATAGTAGTGCTGATAGTGCATTAACATCTCTTACTACTTCTTTTAGTATTGACATCATGGATATTGAAAAAAAATACGATCAACAAGAACAAATAAAAGCTCGTAAGAAATATCATATTTTGTTTTCTTTTATACTAATATTAGTTATTGTAGCTTTTAAGTATATTATAAGAGATGAAAGCGTGATTGCTAAACTATTTGTGTTCGCTGGATATACCTATGGACCACTTTTAGGGCTTTATGCTTTTGGGCTATTTACTAAGTTACACGTAAAAGATCATTTAGTTCCTATTATAGCTATCTTATCCCCTATTCTTTCTTATGGTATAAGTGTTAATAGTCTCTCTTGGTTTGGCTTTGAGTTTGGCTTCTTTATTTTGATTCTTAATGGCCTATTAACCTTCTTAGGATTAATACTGATTCGTAGAAAGTAATACCAAGGTACATGCAACTTCTGCTTTTATATGAGACTGTTCTAGTATTGTATAAAATTCTGGATTTTAGGTTCCTGGATTAAAAATAACTCTTGTAGGTTGTAAGTCTACTATGTATTGATAATACTGTTTTTGCCTAAGAGGATTCAGATATAAAGTAACTGTATGAACATTTTTTATAGCAACTGCTTCTGTCATTATCTGAACCCCTGCAACCTCTCCTTCTCGAAGTCCAATCGCTACAACCTCTTGCTTATGATTCACTAATCTATGAATGGCAAGGTTAGAATATCTATTTGGTTTTAATGAAGCTCCTATTACCAACGTCTTTTTGTTATGCATCAATATGTATATTTAACCACAAAGGAAAGTTAATACCACTAATCAATGGTGCTATAAACGTTAAAATCATATGTCTAAATGTTAAAAGTCAAAATAACGTGTAACATATCCTTTATCATTTACGTCTTATATAAAAGAAATATGAATTTCATAAATTTAGTTAGTTAATTACTTAATAATCAAATTTTATTCATAGTTGATGGTTAGTGTTACTATTTGATTATTATAAAGAACCGCCTCTGAATTCAGAGGCGGTTCTTGTTTTCGTAAAATATTGTTAAAGTTAAAATATACTGTAACAGTATTTTCCTTCATTCGTCATATAGAGATATAGGAATAATCCCCCTATATAAAATAGTAACAATTACGATTATGTACTAGGTAATACCAAGTACATTTTTTAGCATAATAATCAATCAAACAAACGTTCAGATGAAAAAAATCAAACAAAAAGTAACTTTATTTTTATGTACACTATGTTGTATAATAGCAACCGCACAACCTAATGATAACAATATAGCTGTTGGCACACTAACAGGAAAAGTAATTGATAAAAATCTTAAGCAACCTATCCCCTATGCTACCATTATTATTAATGATGGAACAGGAAAAGTAATCAGTGGAGGAATTACAACAGAAGATGGAACTTTTTTAATAACTGATATTTCTAATGGCATCTATACCCTAAAAGTACAATTCATCGGGTATACCAGTTATAATCAGTCTATAGAAATTTCAAGAAAAAATAAAGATATTAATGTAGGTATCATTTCCTTAGAAGAAAATGTAGAATCTCTGGATGATGTAACCATTATCGCAGAACGGACTACTATAGAACAAAAAATCGACCGCAAAGTTATCAATGTTGGTAAAGATCTCACTACAACCGGAGGTAGTGCCGCAGAAATCATGAATAATATCCCATCAGTAAATGTAGATCAAGATGGTAATATCGCTTTACGCGGAAATCAAAATGTACGTATTCTTGTAGATGGTAAACCAACCAATATTTCTCCTACTCAACTACTAAAACAAATCCCTTCTACTTCTATAAAAAAGATAGAACTAATTACCAATCCATCTGCCAAGTACAATCCAGAAGGCCTAAGTGGTATTATCAATATTGTGCTACACAAAAACAGTACTATAGGCTTTAATGGAGCTATTAATCTTGGCCTAAATTGGGATAGAAATGCTCGATTTAATAATTCTATAGATCTCAATTACAGAACTGGAAAAGTCAATATATATGGGAACTATGGCGCAAACATAACCAAAAATCTAAATGGAGGATTTGTACAAAGAGAAGATGAAGATTTAAGACAAAACTTTAGTTTTTTAGACAATAACAAATCACATCTTGTTAAAATTGGTTTTGATTATTACCTTAATGATAAGAATACAGTTTCTATATATACTAATCAAAATTTATTTGATGGTTTAACCAGAGGAACAACAGAAATTATACAAAATGCTCAAAATGATTTAACACAAAACCTAATTAGTGATAGTGATAATCTGGGATCAACTTATAATTTTGATTACAAACACGACTTCAAAAAAGATGGACACAATATTGAATTAGAAATAGATTATAATGTTTTCGAAAGTGATAGTGATGATGATTTTGGATTTATAGGAGAAGATGTTTTTTTCACAGATTATAACGACCTTATCAATAATGAGAGAAAAAACACAACCATCAATCTAGATTATGTACATCCTTTATCCGAAAAGGCAAAGTTAGAATTAGGATATGAAACACGATTAAGGAGAACCGATAACAACTATCAATCTACATTATTTCCTAATTCTACCTATGCATATGATAGAGATATACATTCTTTTTATGCTACTTTCGGAAAAAACTATAAAAAATGGTCTTATCAATTTGGAGCTAGAATAGAAAGCTATCAGGTAGAAGCAGTTCTTGATAGTCAAAAAGTATTCGAAGATGATATATTTACAGTATACCCCTCGGGCTTTTTAACTTATAAACCTGGAGAGAAAAATACTTATCAATTAAGTTATAGTCGTAGAGTAGATAGACCAGGACTTAATCAGGTAAATCCAATACGAGAATTTAGTACTCCTAGAATTACCTCAGTAGGTAACCCTATGTTAGATCCTCAATTTACTAATTCTATAGAACTTAATTATACTCGTAAGTTAAAAGGTGGATCCATTACTAGCGGTGTATTTTATAGAATTATTAATGATGAAATTAATCAAACACTCCTACAAGATCCAACCAGAGAAGATGGGCAGATTTTAACTTTTGAGAATTTTGACACTAATACCGCTTATGGTGTAGAAATTTCGAGCAACTATAAGCCTACAAAATGGTTGAATTTTAATGCAAGTTTTGATCTCTACGGACAAACACAACAAGGAATTATTGAAGATATTGAGGTGATAAATGGACAAGAAGTTGGGGTTTTAGTTGATAAAGAAGTAGATGCATTTATTTATAATTTTAGAATCAATACTAATTTTAAAGCTACAAAAAATCTAACGTTTCAGGTATTTGGATTGTATCGCGGAGAACAAGAAGGGGTTCAGTTTATATCAAAACCGTTTTATTTTGTAAATACAGGAGCTAGGTATAATTTCTTAGACGGAAAAGCTACCGCCAGCATTAATTTTAATGATATTTTTAATACGATGCGTTTTCGATTTTCTGGTGAAGAACCTTATCCCCAGAACGGACAATTTCAAGGAGAAACACAAAATATATTTTTAGGATTGTCTTATCGTTTTGGAAGTGGTAAAAACAGAAAAATATCAAGAAAACGTAGAGATAAAAATGAAAAATCTGGTGGAGGATTACTTTAACATACTTAAAAAAAATGTTAATATCATAATAAATAACCATTATAATCGTTAAAATTATCAATTATGCATTCTTTAAGCCTTTATACAGAATAATTGCAAAAAATAAGATTTTTTTGTAACACAATACAAAACATAACGTCTATTATAGTACCATATTGGTTATAATTTATTTGAATTAGCCTTTAAAGAAAAATAACCTAGTCGGTGCTTTACAAAATCGCGGAGTATATACTTCGCGATTTTTTTTATAAATTCTGTCATCCACTTTAATACCATGTTAATAAGCAATTACTTTTTCCTGTTTCTGAGACAAAATAGAATCACCATCTAATAATTGTACTACCCCAGGTAAATCCACTACCAAAAGCTGCTAATACTACTAAATCTCCTTCTTTTAACTTTCCTTCTTCCCAAGCCTCTGTAAGAGCAATAGGAATAGATGCAGCTGTAGTATTGCCATATTTTTGTATATTATTGTATACCTTTTCATCAGCTAACTTAAACTGTTTTTGTATAAATTGAGAAATTCTTAGATTCGCTTGATGAGGAATCAGCATATCAATATCAGTTGCTTGTAGTTTATTGGCTTCTAAACCTTCATTAATAACTTCAGAAAAACGAACTACTGCATTTTTAAACACGAACTGACCATTCATATGCGCATAATAAGGTGTAAACTCTTTGTCATTTTTTGCAATGATCTCAGGAACCCAACATTCCATACTTGGCCCTTCTACACATAATTCTTTTGCGTGGGCACCTTCGCTATGTAAATGCGTAGACAAAATACCGCTTCCGTCTTCTTTTTCATTTCTTGATAAGACTACTGCTCCTGCCCCATCTCCAAAAATTACAGAAACAGACCTACCTCTGGTACTCATATCTAAGCCACCACTATGGTTTTCACTTCCGATGATAAGAACGTTTTTATACATCCCTGTTTTAATAAACTGATCTGCAACAGATAGTCCATAAACAAAACCACTACATTGATTACGTACATCTAATGCTGGGATAGTCTTCATATTCATCATATTTTGTACCTGCACGCCACCACCTGGAAAATACATATCTGGGCTCAAAGTAGCAAAAACAATGAGATCGATATCATCATTGGTCAAGCTAGCTCTTTTTATAGCAATTTCTGCTGCTTTTACTCCCATAGATGAAGTACTATTACCATCTCCTTTTTTTATATGCCGTCTTTCTTTTATGCCTGTTCTTTCTTGAATCCAAGCATCGTTAGTATCCATAACCTTAGAAAGGTCATCATTAGTAACTATATGCTCTGGCACATAACTACCTAATCCTATTATTTTAGAAGTATACATGATATCGATATTGTATGTCTATTATACGTTATTACTTATTTAGTTGTCAGAAAATAGGTTTAAAATAACTATAGCTATAACGATTGCTATATGATTATCTAGCTATCCCTAGAGTAACTATTAATTATATAGCGTGTTCTAAGCCGTTTTCTTAGTCTAGTTGCCTTGATATATCTCTAATTTCTTCTTTTAGAATTTTGCCTGTTCTATTAATACTTTCACATTGTCTGTTTTTAGAAACTCTTCTGGTTTATAAATAATTTCCTAGCCGTGTACTCTATTAGTTCCCTTATAAATTTGATCATCTTGATCTTTTGTAATTTACATTGATGTAAGATAATATTCATTACCCTGAAAGTCGATATATCCTTTCTTACCATTTTCTAATTCGAAATTAGCTAGATTAAAAACAAATTCACCTAATGTTACATATTTTACTTTTGTAATCCCATAATATCCGTAAAATTTACTCTTCCTGACCTTAAGTGCATAAGCATTTTTAAAGTTAACTTCATCAAAATATTGAGTTATTCTATTTGATCTTATTCCAGTTTTATCTTTACTATTTTTAATAATTAAAGTTTCGGGAAAGAATAGATTGGCATCATACTGAATATTCCTTTTTTGGTTCAAAAAATATATATTGTTGATATCGTTTTTAGGAATTGAATCGATGATTTTTGTTATAGTTGGTTGATTACTAGTTATTGGGTTTATAGTCTTCTCTATCAAATAATGAGTATCTCTGTCGACGATTTCGACAATGAAGTCATCAACTGTCCCACAATATAAGGTTTCAACTTTTTCTGGAAATGAAATAATTTTCAACTGGTAATCTAGGTAAAATATTTTATTATTATGATCTAATACCTGTAAGTCATTTTCTGCATATCCCACAAATTTTAATTTATTGTAAACGATTTTTTCTCCATCTAATATTTTAAAAGTATTTGTTTTTTGATTTTTAAAAACTTCAAAATCCTGAAAGACAAAATCTAATTTGTCTTGAGCGTAACTTTTCATTAGAGCGACTAGAATTAATGCTAAATAGACGAACCGTTTTACAATAAATTTAGTTTTCATAAACAAATAGTTTTGATATCTATCAATTTGATTAATCCAATTGTCTAGATATATTTCTAACTTCAGTTTTTAAGATTTCACCAGTTTTCGCATCTAAGGTTAGAACTTTTACATTATCTGTTTTTAGAAATTCTTTTGGTTTATAAATGATTTCCCACTGATATTGTCCTGTTAGGTTGGATCGATGAATTTTAGTTATTTCTTCTTTTTTTATTTCTTTTTTATGTAAAAATTCCTGAATATTTTCCCAGTTAAATTCATAAGAGGTATCTTGATTTTCATATTTTTCTATATTTCCATCTTCATCATACCAATACCAAATATCTTTTTTAAAAAAACTTGGATAAACCACACCATATTGTTTTAATTTCCCAAGCTTATTGTAAGCATATAATCTTGTAAAAAAATCATTTAAATTACTAACTTTTTTTGTCAGACCATCTTCGGTATTTCCACTTATATAAACTTGTATATTATTTGGAAAAGTTTTTTGATAATCCCAAAAAGTTCCATCGCTATACTTATTTCCATTGTTAATAATATTTTTGATGTCTAGAGTTCCATTTTTCATTAAAATTGTATCCTCTTTTTTGATTTGATATCCTTTTTCTTTAATTTCTTTATCTGAAAGTTGCATCTTTTTTGATTTTGGTATTTGTGCGTTACAGTTTGTAAAACAGCATACTAAAAATAATATAATCAGTGTTCTCATAATTAGGTTTCGTTTTCATTGCTGTTTTTTAGGATTTCCCATTGCCATTTCCACGTACTGATCTGTGTTAAAGTTCCATTAGGCTGAGCATAACTTCTAACATGGGAATAATCCATAATATTCTCTGTTTGTCCTATCTTAAAAGTATGCGTTCCATTATTATCAAAACTATGATATAATCCCATACAATGCATTAATTCGTGTGCCACAAAAAAGGGCATAGGATTTGAGTACATTACACATTCTTTGGATGGTATTCCATTCGCGTGTCCACCTAACCCTACAATATTCCTACCATTCATACGACCACCTGCCTCTCCTAAAAAGAACACCTTGTAATAATTAGCATATTGTACGTTTGCAGGGATTGCATTAAATTCTTGTGTCAAGAAATTAACTAAACTTTGTCCTCCACTATTACTGTATTTATGAAAGATTTTATTGTTTCCATTAGGAAGTGTATAATCTGTGTTTAGAGTTTGTACTTCTGGCTTAGAGCTATTAAACAATTCGAGTTTATCTGATTTTACATCAGGTTTTATTAATGCTTGTTTTAGAAAAGGAGTTAAAAAGTTTTGTTGAGTGGTTAAATTAGCAGCATTAATACCGTTTACTGCAGATCCCGTATTATTTATATCCGTAATCACATTCACAAAGACAATTTTGCTAACTCGTCGATTAATTTTATTATTAGCGCGTACTTTTAATTGTCCAGATAATACTGGAGTATCTAATGTTCCATTGGCTTTTTTCTTTGCTGCCCATACTTTGATGGTTTCGTCTTTAGAGAGTGTATTTATACATTTTAGTTGTATGGTTGTTTTGTTTAGATTTCCTGATGTAGTAACACCTTTCATGGCAGCAGCTAATTTATAGTGCTTTAAAGTTACATCATTGGGATCATCTATTGCGCCTGTTATGTCGAAATATTTTTTAGTAAACTCTATATAAAGTTCATCGGGTTGTACATCCACTTCTGTGAGTAGTTCTAATTCTGCATATGGTGGAGTCGCAACATTAGGTTTTCTGTAAATAGTTAACCAAGGTGTATAGTATTGAATGGGATTCCCTGCGGAATCTTTTCTATTGTTGATATTAGTAGGATTGTATTCATTCTCTAATACTGGATAATCTTTTGGAGTAAATACAGCACTAGGTTGAGTTGCGTAGGTTGGGCCATACTCTCCTACGTTTTGCTCATAATCTACATCCCCATCAATGCTTGTATCTTCTTTTCGCATCCAGTCAAACCCGAATTCTCCACTCCAACCACTATGTGGTCTAAAATGGAGGGTTGCCTTTGGTTTTGGTAAGATTTGTAATACTGAACTTTTTTTACTAACTCCATTATGTTCTACTTTGGCAATGAGATTGTCAATATCGGCAGTTTTAAATTCTTCCCACTGTTCTTTGATTTCAAAAGGAGAAATTTCTACAAGTCCATCTTCTGTAATAGATTCTGTAAAAGAAAGTTGTTTTTTTCCACTTTCAAATTCGGTACCACCTTCTTTTTCTATAGTAATATTAACTGTAGAACCTTCTGGATTATTAATTTCAGCTAATAAACTTACTTTTTGAGTAACTCCAATCTCTTCAATATCTTCTTCTTGATCATCAGCATTAACCCAAGAAATTTTGGTGATTTGAGTTTGTGGAGTTTCTCTAACGGTTACTGGTACAGTTTCTTTGGTAAAAGGATTGTTAGGATTAACAGGGGATTCATATGTAGAATTTCTAATTTCCATAATCAACGCACTAAAAGTGATATCCATAAGTAGATTCTCTGTGCTTTGATGATTGAAACGATATTTGAGAAATGCGACATAGGTATTAGCAAATTTGATTTCAAAGTTTTTTTGCATTCCATCCCTCTTGTATACTACAATTTTTCCTTCTACCTTTTGGGTTGGAGAAATCATTGCTCCTTCAATTCCAGAATCATCCTTGGTAGCATTGGTGGTAACATTAATTTTTCCTCCAAATACTCTACTATTAGGACGACCAGTAGCATCAACACTTTTATTTAAGGAATAATCAAGTTGTAATAATGGATATTCTTTATCGAATATAAAAAGTGTAGCTTTAAAACTCATTATCGGTTATTTAAGTCGTCAAAAATACAGATTTTTCCGCATTGCTTGGTTATGGCTTAGAACAGCTATACATACACAGTAAATATGTATAGTCTATATGGCAACTATAGTAATATTTTCTTTATTTTTAGAAAACCTATAAAAATCACTGCTCAATATATGTATTCTCAAGTTTTTGATAAAAAAAACCACCCTCTTATTGTATGCGTGCATAATAAATGAAGATCTATAAAAACTAGAAAGGCATATCAACCACAATATGCCTTTCTCACAATCTAACCAATAAATAAGGTACTGTAGCACATTAACTACAAGTACTTTTCGAAATTTTTTACTTTGATTGTCGCGTTTAGTTCGTGTAATAAATTGTATAGACCAAAGAATGTACGATTAATATATAAGAAATGTTTACTACCTCTATTTCCGTTCATTTTTCTTAGCGTAGTATCTTTAGAGTATTTTTCACTCAAATCTGTAATTCTATTCCAGAAATCTTTGTCCGAAAAGTCAAAAACATCGCTCTGAAAAGGAGCTGTAAAAAGACTAAGCATTTCATAAAATAATTCCGAGAAAAAAGCTTTTTCTTGTGGAGTATCATCCACTCTAAATATTTCTAACTCATACATTTTCTGCTCAAAAAAATCAGGATTATCTATATTTTTTTTCTCAGCCAACTCAAAATAAGGAGTGTAAAAGCTTAATGGAACTTTTTTTACACACCCAAAATCTATGGCTATTAGATTCGTACGATTATCTATCAAAAAGTTACCTGGATGGGGATCCGCATGAACTGCTTTAAGCACGTGCATCTGATACATATAAAAATCCCACAATGCTTGCCCTATTTTATTTGATTTTTTCTTATCAGTATTTTGTTTGGCAAATTCACTAAGATGTACTCCATCCATCCAATCCATTGTGATAATTCTCTTGCTAGATAGATGTTCATAGTATGACGGAAATCTAAGGTTTTCAATTTTTGCACAGGCGAGTGTAATATCTTTACTTTGCTGTACTTCTAATTCATAATCTGTCTCCTCAAGCAATTTGCTTTCTAATTCTTTAAAATATTTTTCTGAATCTTTTCCTTTAAGATTAAACATTCTGATGGCGATGGGTTTTACCATCGCCAAATCAGAACTTATACTGTCTGCAACTCCAGGGTATTGAATTTTCACAGCAAGTTTTTTCCCATCTTTAAAAGCTTTGTGTACCTGACCGATACTCGCCGCATTTACAGATTGAGTTGCAAACGTATCATATAAATCTTCGGGATAATGTCCTTGATATTTTTTAAAAGTTTTTCTAACTAAAGGTCCTGATAATGGAGGAACACTAAATTGTGCTAATGAAAATCTTTCTACATACGCATTAGGCAATATATTTTTTTCCATAGATAGCATTTGCGCTACTTTTAATGCACTACCTTTAAGGCTCTTTAGTCCATCATATATATCAGAAGCATTGTCTTCATTTAGTTTATCTTTTGTTGTTTTCGAATTAACTGCTTTCTTACTATAGTACTTTAAGTAATTACCGCCTACTTTTACTCCGGTCTTTACAAGTTGCGTTGTACGACCTATTTTTGTAGTTGGTATCTTATCTATAGTTTTCATTAATTCTATTTAATTTACAATGAATTCATCTTCACTTTTCTAACTCCACATCAATTTTTCTTTCCATAAAAATTTTCCAAAATCAATTATATTATCTAATGGTGCAGTATCAAAAAGATCAAAAATTGTACGAACAGATTTTTCGATAGCAATATCTGTTTTTTCAAAACCAACTGATTCATCTTTCGTCCAAAATTTTAATAAAAATAAAAACTGTATCCACGTTCCTTCTGCATAGAAATGCTTAGGGTTTTTTGTAATCTTAAACGATTTTTCATCATTATCTGTATCAATCAATTCTTTAGCAAAACTTTTAATACGATTTCTGAGTCCTTTAAGTTGATTCAGATTTTTTAAAGGCACCTTTTGATAATGTAATGCAAACAATACATAACTCCGATTTAATGTAAGTAACTCAAAAAAGGTATAGAAAAATGTTAGTAGTTTATCTCTACTAGATAAACTTTTATACTCCTTATTAGCTTCCATCAAATTAATAGTAGTACTATAAAAAGTATCCCATACACCTTTATTCACACTTTCTAAGCTACTGAAGAAATTATAAAACTCTTCTTCT
Organism: uncultured Aquimarina sp.; assembly: GCA_947493495.1. GTDB lineage: Bacteria > Bacteroidota > Bacteroidia > Flavobacteriales > Flavobacteriaceae > Aquimarina. Next base: position 18,761 of record CANLRN010000003.1, on the reverse strand, counting down.
TTTATCTTACATTCCTTACAAAATTTATAAACTGTTTTTGGGTATTCTTCTTTCTCTAATACATGGTTCATATATTCAGTGATAATAAACTGAGTATTGATTTTTTGTTTTTTCTTAGAAGTAGCCATACAACAACATTTTGAGTATGTAAATATAAAAATTGTTTAACTTTTATCCGAAAAAGATAAACAAATAAAATGTTAAAATTATTTTATTAAAAAAAACACACAAATTTCTTTCGTTGTTCCTTAGACGTTTATCAATAGTAAAGCTTACACCTTTTATGAAAATACAGTAATAATGTCAGTTTGTCAGCAAAACAGTATTGGTATTTTTTTTGACAATGATAGATGAGCTCAAGACGAGTTTATTAGTAAAATAATAGATCATTAAATTTAAAAACATACTAAAATGGCAACAGGAAATATCAATGTATCTGTAGAAAACATTTTTCCTTTAATAAAAAAATTCTTGTATTCTGATCACGAAATTTTTCTTAGAGAATTAATATCGAATGCAACAGATGCTACTCTAAAGCTAAAACATTTGTCCAATATTGGCGAAGCTAAAACTGAATATGGAAACCCCACAATCGAAATTAAAATTGATAAGGATACTAAACAGCTCCATATCATTGATCAGGGATTAGGAATGACTGCTGATGAGGTACAAAAATATATTAATGAAGTAGCATTTTCTGGAGCCGAGGAATTTTTAGAAAAATATAAAGACAGTGCAAAGGATGCAGGAATTATTGGCCATTTTGGTCTTGGCTTCTACTCTGCATTTATGGTCGCCGATAAGGTAGAGATTATAACTAAGTCCTATAAAGATGAACCCGCTGCACATTGGACTTGTGACGGATCTACTTCATATACATTAGAAGAGCATGATAAAACCGAAAGAGGGACAGAAATCATTCTTCATATAAACGAAGATGAATTAGAGTTCTTGGAAAATAGTAAAATAACTGAGCTCTTGACCAAGTACAATAAGTTTATGCCTATTCCGATTAAGTTTGGTACTAAAACTGAAACATTACCAAAACCTGAAGATGCTAAAGAAGAAGACCCTGCTCCAACCAAAGAGGTAGATAATATCATTAATAACCCGAATCCAGCATGGACTAAGCAACCAGCAGACCTTAAAGAAGAGGATTATAAGGGCTTTTATAGAGAGTTGTATCCTATGCAATTCGAAGAACCATTGTTTAACATACATCTTAATGTAGATTATCCTTTTAATCTAACTGGGATCTTATACTTTCCTAAATTAGGGCAGGATATGAATATCCAGAAAGACAAAATTCAATTATATCAAAACCAAGTTTTTGTCACTGATAATGTAGAGGGTATCGTACCAGAATTCCTTACTATGCTGAGAGGTGTTATTGACTCTCCAGATATCCCATTAAATGTTTCTAGGTCTTATTTACAGGCGGATGGAGCTGTAAAGAAAATTTCGAGTTACATCACTCGTAAAGTCGCTGATAAATTGACTTCTCTTTTTAAAAATGATAGAGAAGATTTTGAGAAAAAATGGAATGATATCAAAGTGGTTATCGAATATGGAATGTTATCCGAAGATAAATTTTTTGAAAAATCAGATAAATTTGCACTATATCCTACCGTAGATGACACCTATCTTACTTTTGAAGAATTGCAAGATAAAATTAAAGGCAATCAAACGGACAAGGATGATAAACTAATTGTGCTTTATGCATCCAATAAAGATGAGCAACACGCCTATATTGCTGCAGCAAAAGACAAAGGCTATGAAGTATTATTATTAGACTCTCCTATTGTTTCTCATTTGATCCAAAAATTAGAGACTAGTAAAGAGAATATAACCTTTGCTCGTGTAGATGGAGATCATATTGATAATCTAATCAAAAAAGATGAAGAAGCAATTTCTAAATTATCGGATGATGAGAAAGAAAGCCTGAAAACTGATTTAGAAAATGTAATCCCTAAGGAGCGTTATACTGTTCAATTAGAGGCAATGGATAGTAATGCTTCTCCTTTTATGATTACACAACCAGAATTTATGCGCCGTATGAAAGAGATGCAACAAACTGGTGGAGGTGGAATGAATATGTTTGGTAATATGCCAGAAATGTTTAATCTAATTGTAAACACGAATCACGAATTAATTACTCAGATTAAAGACACTAAAACAGCTAAGAAAAAAGAACGTTTAATTAAACAATCTTTAGATCTTGCTAGGCTTTCTCAGAATTTATTAAAAGGAGAAGAGCTAACAGCCTTTATCAAACGTAGTTTCGATATGATAAAATAGATAATCTATTTATAGAAAATAAAAAAACCGCTTCACTACTTGATATAGTTGAAGCGGTTTATTACTATTCAGATCAAATTTACTATTTATTAATGGTAGTAAATAATTTACGCTTTTTAGGCCTCTAAACTATAATTAATACGATTTATAACTAAAAATTTCGCATATTCATCGTTTCTTTTTCCTTTCTACTTCGTTTAAAAAATAAACCGTAGCTATAGATATGCTTGATTTTTTTGCCTTGCATAAAGAAAAAATAATTCAATGAATTTATACGAATTTTTTAATCACAAATCGTATAAGAAGCCCAGTGATAGTATTAATCCTATTATGAAAATAGATTAAAGATGTTCTGCTCATTGTGTAACTAATTTTCTGCGTAATGGAATTGCAAAAAGAAAGAAGTTAAATTAATTATCTTTATTCTAAATTTATTTAGGTAAAATAGATATAGTATTGTAACCAGTAAATACCTAATAATGATTTTTATCAACATAGGTTTTATCTTATTTTCTTAAAAAGTACTTATTTCACTATTTTTGTATCATTAGGCATTCATCGTATACTTCTATCTATGAAAAATATTTTTTATTTTTTTATATTATTATTTAGCTTAGAAGGATTCTGTCAACACGCTGTTTCTGGCTATGTAAATATAGAAAACCCTGAAGATTGGCAGCAAAAAGTATACTTGACTAAAGTTGCTTTAGATAATAGCAAACCTACCTCTAATTACATACCTATAACCGCAACTAGTATTTCTAAAGACGGATATTTTTCCTTTGACAAAAAATGGTTTGACACAAATGACTATCTCTATAAAGTTCATATCAACCCTAATAAAGTTCAAAAGAATATATCTGAAAAAGTAAAAAATTTTAAATTATTTATCTTGTCAAAAAACGATTCAATTTTTTTTGAAAAAGGAGATACATTATTTGCTAGTTATACCACTAATAGCAAAGCTGACAAGGAGTGGCAGCAATTAAAAAAATTTGAATCTCAGTTTAAAAAATTACACGATAGTTTTGATACAGAACAGTATTTATTAAGAACAAAAGGATATATAAAAGACTCGTTACAAATTCTTCTGGTAAAATTAATAAGTATCAAAAAACTGGATGATAAAAAGCTTTTAGATAAAGATATAAAAGAGCACACCGAATACTATACGGATCTCCTTCAAGAATTAAAATCAAGCGAAATTGACCCTTCATTATTCTTATACCTTGAAAACAAACTTTCTATACTTTCTAAAGAGAAAACCAGTAAAAAATACACCTTTAGTTTATTGCTTAATGGTATTGCCTTTTTAGTAATTATTATATTGGCAATCCTTTTCATCAGAAGCCGAAAAAGAAGTCAAAGAAATCTAACAATACCACTTAGCAAGCAAGAAAATACTATAAAAGAACTAATAATCTCTGGAAAAAGTAATAAAGAAATTGCTAACGAACTTTTTATCAGTATCAGCACTGTAAAAACACATATCTCTAACATTTACAGTAAATTAAACATATCCAACAGAAAAGAATTAGTAGTAAAAAAGTAAAATCATACGGGTACTAGTACTTTATTACATCTCCTAAAAAAGAATTATTTCTATATTTTATTTTTCATTTGATTACTTCATAAAAAAGTAATCAGATACGCTCATGAATACACCTTTTCTAAAAAAGTGGAATCTCATATTAGGCTGGACAGTCTTTTGTATTTCTCTTACAGTTTATGTACTTACTGTAGAACCTACTAATAGTTTTTGGGATGTAGGAGAGTATATTGCTACATCATCAAAATTGCAAACTGGTCATCCTCCAGGCGCTCCTTTATTTCAGATGATTGGCGCAGTCGCATCCATTTTTGCTACAAGTTCAGAAAATATTGCACTCACATTAAATATTACTTCAGGAATTGCGAGTGCATTTACTATTCTCTTTATGTTTTGGTCTATTACCATGCTTATTACTAATCTACTCCTTAAACACGAAAAATTAACAAAGAGCAAATCCATCACCATTTTAGGTAGTTCCTTTGTAGGCTCTTTAACATTTGCTTTTACAGATAGTTTCTGGTTTAATGCCGTAGAAGCAGAAGTATACGCATTGGCTAGTTGCATATTATCTTTTTTGTTTTATCTAGGGCTTTTATGGCAGCGAGATATGCTTCAACCAAGAGGAAACAAATGGTTGATTCTCATTTCTTTTGTTGTTGGGTTATCTTTTGGGGTTCACTTTATGGGGTTACTTTCCATCCCGGCAATTGGTCTATTATATTATTTTAAAAACTATACAACTATTACTCTTAAAAATTTTATAAAAGCTAATCTAATAGTGATAGTGATACTCTTATTTATTTTTAAATTATTAATACCCTATACACTAGCATATTTTGGGGCATTAGAAATTTTCTTTGTCAACTCAATAGGATTCCCTTTTCATTCAGGAACAATCATTGCAGGAATTACATTACTAACATTTTTTTATCTAGTTCTGACCTATACAAGAAAAAGATCATACCATATCATAAACACTTCTATAGTATGCCTTTTATTTATTTTAATTGGTTTTTCTAGCTGGTTAATGACCCCTATTAGAGCAAATGCAGGTACTATTATTAATGAGAATAACCCAAATAGTGCCACAGAACTACTCGCTTATTATAATATGGAACAATATCCTAAAACATATCTTTTTTATGGCCCTCAGTTTACTCAAATCTATGGATATCTAGATGAAAAAGAACCTTATCTTGATGATAAACCTAAATATGAAAAAGATCACAACACTGGAAAATATATCATCGTAAATGATTGGAAAGACGCTAAACAGAATCTAGAAAACGCCCATAAAACTATATTTCCAAGAATGTGGAGTACAGAGCATATTAGCAATTACATGCAATTCACAGGTCCTATAGAATTCTCTATAAAACCACAATATCAAGACGAAGAAGAACTATTGAACACTGTAACTGATTTTAGAAAAAAATATGCCTTAGGAAAACTGGATTATGATGATTATCATCGATTTTTAGAATCTTTTGGTAGGTTTTTAGATGTAAAACCGCCTTCATTTTGGGAAAATATATCCTACTTATTTCAATACCAAATCGGTTATATGTATTGGCGATACTTTATGTGGAATTTTGTCGGTAGACAAGACGATATTCCTGGTACATTATCACCTTTTCATGGTAATTGGCTGAGCGGCATCTCATTTATAGACGCATTACATTTAGGACCCCAAGATAATCTTCCAAGTGATGTAATAAAAAATAAAGCTAGAAATACTTATTATTTTATCCCACTACTTCTAGGTTTAATTGGATTTTTATTTCAGTGCAAGCATGATAAAAAAAATTGCTGGATATTATTTGTGTTTTTCCTATTTACAGGATTATTTCTAAAAATATATCTCAATGAACGGCCTTTTGAACCTAGAGAACGAGATTATGCACTAGTAGGTTCGTTTTATGTATTTGCCATCTGGATTGGGTTTGGAGTATATGCACTATTTGATCTTCTAAAAACAAAGATCAATATAAAAATAGCTGTATACATATCAATTAGTGCTGCATTATTAGGTGCACCAACCCTTTTAATTGCTCAGAATTGGGATGATCACAATCGTTCTAATAGGTATACAGCACAATCCATGGCTAAGATGTATTTATCTTCTTGTCAGAACAATGCTATTCTTTTTTCTATTGGCGATAATGATAGTTTTCCTTTATGGTATGCTCAGGAGATAGAAGAATACCGAACGGATATACGAATATTAATCACCAGTCTACTAGCTACCGATTGGTATATAGATCAAATGAAAAAAGCAGCTTATGATAGTCGACCAGTACCTCATCAGTTACCTCATCAGTTTTATACTTATGGTACAAATGATGCTATATTTTATAAATCAGTAACTAATGATACTATGAGTATTAAAAACTGGATGCAGTGGATATTATCTGACGATAAAAGAACTAAAGGAGAGCTAGTTAATGGAAAAATAGTAAACACATTTCCAACGAGAAATATTAGAATTCCTGTAGATAAAGAAACGGTATTAAAAAATGGTATTGTTTCTATAAAAGATGCTGATAAGATAGTACCCTATATAGATATTCATTTTAAAGGTAACTACATCCCAAAGCACAGGCTCGTAATGCTTGATATTATTGCCAATAACAATTGGGAGCGCCCTATATACTTTACTGGTGGTAGTTTTGGTGATGATGATTATATCTGGATGAAAGACTATTTACAATTAGAAGGAATGACTTATAAATTAGTTCCTATCAAAACTGAGGTAGACCCTAAAAACTCATATGAATTAGGAAGAGTACACACGGACACCATGTATAAAAATGTTATAGATTGGGATTGGGGAAATGGAGAAAGCTCAGAAATATATCACGATATAGAAACCAGAAGAAATAGTATATCTTATAGAACTAATCTTGGCAGGCTTGCTAGAACATTAATTAATGAAAATCAAAGTAGTAAAGCAGAAGAAATTTTGGATTTAGGTATCGAAAAGATGCCTATAGAATTGTATGAATATTATACCCCATTAAATTTATTCATAGAAGGTTATTACCGATTAGGTAAAAAAATAAAAGCTCAACTACTATGGAAACAAGTAGTTAAAAAGTATCAGGAACAATTAATTTATTATGGAAACATGGAGTTCTCTGATCAACGTATCTATATAGAAGAAGTCATTACAAATGTAGCATATTACAGAAATCTGATTGATCTTTTGTCTGAACATGAAGATCTGGAGATCATCGAAGATGAAATTAATAATTTTAATCAATACTTAAATTTATTCCCGATGCTATATCGTACAAAAGAAGATGACTATACTATAGAATCGACAAAAAGTCAAGATAATTTAATCAAAGAATTTAAATCTAATCAGAATATTCTTGATACTTTAAAAAAACAATAAAACGAAGACTCGCTATTTTAATAGCGAAGTGGTTTATTTTTTTTTGTTTAACCCAGTTTATGTGAAAAATAGTAGTTTTGTGTTCAAATAAAGCAATTTTTTAGTTGATAGGCAGGGCTACGGAAGTCAAAAATTGTGAAATGTGGATACAAAAAGAGATATTTTTTTTAGCAAATCGAAAAAAGTGTAAACCACTTCAGTATTTACACATTTTTAAACTTTGCCATTATAATATTTTTAGTTCGATCAACAAACTTATATATTGTGGGAATAGGATCAACAATTACGTACCGAAGTTGTGTATTCCTTATTATATATTTCCATCTCAATAAAAATAGAAGGTTTTTTCGCGACATTTTCACAAAACCTTTAAGGCTTAGATAGTTTTCTTTTCTGTAAGTAGGTAGAGGAAAGTCTTTTTCTAATGCCTGAAGAATAGACAAATACGGAAAATTAACTCCCATCAGATGTGAAGCATCTACAGTAGTCCAAAACCTAGGGTTCATTTCTATAACTACATATTGATCATTTTCTTGATCATATCGCATATCAATATGAACAATACCATTCCAATGAAGACTCGCGATGAGTTTTTTAACTATTTCAAACAACTCATCATTTTTCTTAAACTCTAATCCTAGATGAGGTTTATATGGGTTTGATCCAGGTAAATTTCCTTGTTGAATGGTATATGCTACAATCTTACCCTCTTTAGCTAAAACACTACAGTCTATATCATATCCCTTAATATACTTTTGAACAAGAATTGGATGATCCGTCTTTTTTTGAAGATGGAGTATCAACTCATTACTTGTATTAAAAGAAAATATGCCTCTTCCTTCTCCACAATTCTTTATAGGCTTTATGATAACTGGAAAATCAATTTCTCCAAAATTAGAACTAGTCGATTGTCTATTATTAGCAACCAAAAAACTGTCTGGAATAGGAATATGATGCCGACGACAATGTTTAATAAGTTCATATTTATTAATTGCTATTTGAAATGTTTCTAGATCAGGTAAAGGAACCAGCTTAACATTTTTATCTAGATACTTATTATTTTTTATGATTCTAGATATCCCTATCTCATATATAGGTACGATTACATCAATTTTATGCTTTTTAACTTCGTCATTAATTTGTTGTATCCAATGAGCATCATTATCAGTTTTTGGGTAATACCTATAATTAGAGTTATATCTTGAGTATCTTACTGAATTCGATTTAACTGAAGACATAATATATATTTTAATATTAGATACTTCTGCAAGGCAATTCACCACAAAGATTAATAATGGGCTTTCTCCATCAGGAATTAATATTGATTTATGAATCAATAAAGGCTCTTGATACATGTTATTTTGTTTGCTTTAATAACCTATAAAATCTACTAATATTTTATAATGCCCATTTAAAATTGAGGGAATGTTCCAAATTCTGTTACAATTTTCATAAAAAAGATATACCACTTTTTCAGATTTGTTAATTTTAACAAATTCATAAAAATCATACAATGAAAAAAATCTTAATAGTTCTAGTAAGTTTTAGTAGTATTATCAGCTGTAATCAAAATAAAGAAGAAAAAAAATCAGATACTATAACAACAGAAGAGAAAACTGAACTAATTCCTGTCGAATCTGATGGAGGTATAGGAGATGGTGCAACATCTTTATCAGATTTTTTATTAACTACTATTGAGAAAACGCACAAGAAAAACCAATTTCTTAGTCATAAAGCTGTTAGTTTTTATATTGATATAAGTTTTGGCGGTAAAAAACGTTTAGACGGCAAAATTACCATGCTAACCAATTCTTCTAAAATAAGAATAGATAAAAACGATGAGACTAAACTGATCTATGATGGCAAAAATGTGTATTTATGTCCTGAAGATGCCAATAGCAAGGGAGCGCGTTTTGATATGTTTACTTGGTCTTACTTTTTTGGATTACCCTATAAATTAAATGATCCAGGAACAAATATAGAAAGAAAAGAAGATCGAGAACTTAATAATAGAACACATACTACTGCAAAACTTACATTTGATGCAGGTACAGGTGATGCCCCAGATGATTGGTATATTCTCTACGCTGATCCATCAACTAGATTATTACAAGCAGCTGCATATATTGTAACATACGGTAGCAATGGTGATACTACCAAGGCTGAATCTGATCCTCACGCTATATACTATAAAGATTATATAACCTTAAACGACATTCCTTTTGCTACTAAATGGGAGTTCTATGGCTGGACATCAGAAAAGGGAATAACGGATAAAATTGGAGAAGCTGTTATTTCTGATATTACTTTTTTAGAAGAAGAAAGCGAAATATTTACAACTCCTGAAAATTCTAAGAAGATTCTTCTTTAAAAGAAAAATTCCTTGATATCGATTTAATATGACTAATTCTCTATCACTAAAGAAAAAACCCTGTAAAACTAATTAGTGTACAGGGTTTTAAGATTATTTTATTAATAGCTCTTACTCTTTCATTACAATCCAGATATAATAAATTCTTCCCAAGAACCTATCCTAGTTCTATTCCAATTCATTGCTTTATTTCCATTTTCAGAACTCATATATCTTCCATTTTTATCTTTGATAGCATATTTGTTACCACCTCTGCTTACTAACTCAAATTTTTCTAGAGAACCTATACGGTTTCTATTACAATTTATTGGTTTATTACCCCCTTCACTACTTACATATTTACCATTATTCCCTTTTAAAGCAATTTTTCCTCCACCTGCATCAACAACGGTAAATCTTTCCCAGCCTCCTACTCTGCCTCGATTACAATTCATAGGTTTATTTCCATTTTCACTACTCACATACTTACCATTGTTACCTTTTAGGTTAATAATTTTTCCTGAAGTAGGTGGTGGGTTATTCCTTGGATACATTTTATTTACCCCCTGCACATCAGCATTAGACAATCCACTACGTTGTGTACTATAAGAACTTCCATTTTTTCTGGTGATAGTAGGTTGACCATTTTTAGAAAAAGATCTAGGACTATACATCATAATACTTCCAAAATCTAATGAATTAGTAAATTCATTCCCATCACGATTTCTTTGTACGTAGGTCTGGAAATTATGTTCTTTCCCAGCTTCTATATTCTGAAAAAGTACATTGATATAATTGTCTCTATCTTTTCTGGACTGCTCGTGATATAATCCGATTGCATGACCAATTTCGTGAATAGTACTACCTGTAGAACATCCATCGGCAAGATTGATAGCTTGTCTTCTACCTGTACGGCCTACAAAAGAAGAACATCCACTACCTTTTTGGAAAAAGATATAAGCCCCTTGGTTGGTTCTTTTCACAAATCGTAATGCTGTCTTAGATTCCCAATGTCTAATAGCATCCGTTATTCTTTTCTGATTAGGCATCCCGTTTTGGATCTCATAGTATACAGTAGCATTTGGCCATCTACCTCCTGTTCTTCCAACACTTCTATTAGGATCAGAATCATCTTTGTAAACCAACATATCACCCTCCAATACAAAGAAATCATCTTTTCCGTGTTTCTCTACGGTAATACTCTCTTCTCCATCTAAATAAATATCGTGTAATTTCCCTGTCTCACCTGGATATGCTTCTTCAATAGTAAAGTCTTTATTATCTTGTGAAGACTCAGTACTAAAATTTTCTGTTTCGCATGCAGTAAATGCTACTCCGATGGCTAATATCATAAGATAATACCAGCTCGTTTTAAAATAGTTTTTCATAATTAAGATTTAGTTTGTGTTAAATAATGTTAAAATATACAAAACATTTTTTTATTTTTAAATATATAATTCAACTATTCGATCTAATTATAAAAAATCAAGACAAGCTACAATCATACTCCAGTAATCTAATTTTCGTGTATAAGAAAATTCTTGTTTTATTATTTTTTGTATCTTTATTAAACGTGAATTTTTTTACTAAAACTATCATAATGACTCCACTTTTTAAAAAACTACAACTGCCTAGTAGCATAGATGAAATACTAATATTAAATGAACCTGAAGGATTTTGTAAAGAGCTAGATTGTTTAAAAAATGTGATTATTAAAGAATCGTTGATACAAGTCTCAGAGGTCGATTTTGCATTAGTTTTCGTAACTGAAAAAAAACAAATAGAAAATCGCATCGAAACCATATATCCTAAGCTAGTTGGTGATGCATTTTTATGGTTTGCTTATCCAAAAAAGAGCTCTAAAAAATACACTTCTGAGATTACTAGGGATTACGGGTGGGGGGTTCTTGGAGATTATAATCTCGAGGGAGTACGCCAAGTTGCTATTGATGATGATTGGTCTGCTCTTAGGTTTAGAAAAGTAAATTTTATTAAAAAAATGACTAGACATAAAGATCTTGCGTTAAGCACAGCTGGCAGAGAGAAAATTACTGGTGTATAATGAGCTGGCACTTTTTTCTATTATCTGCAATCTTTATAATAGCAGGGATCTTTCACTTGATAAGACCTAAAGCATTTATGAGGGTAATGCCATTATATATTCCTTATCATAAATTAATTATTTACCTAAGTGGTATTGCAGAAATTAGTGCTGGAATAGGATTGTTATACATACAAACAAAAACTTTAGCCATTTGGGCTATAATTATCATGCTATTTTTATTTTTTCCCGTGCATATCCATATGCTTGTTCATGAAAAAGCGAGTCTTAAATTGCCAAAGTTTGTTCTTATTTTTAGACTTTTGTTACAATTTGGTTTAATTTATTGGGCATATTCATACTTATAATACGATACCTTATTGGACTTATTCACTTCAGAAAACACAAGTATACAATTAGAGCTTCCAGGAGCAGATATATTGTATTACCCGCTTTTTTTAAAAAAAGAGAACGCTAACCAATTGTACAATATCTTAATCAATACAATCCAATGGCAACAAGATGATATCAAAGTTTTTGGTAAAACATACAAACAGCCTCGACTCACAGCATTATACGCTAATAACTCAAAGACATACTCTTATTCTAATATAACAATGAAACCTATTCCATTTACAGAAGAACTATTGATGATAAAAAGTAGTGTAGAAAATATAAGTTCGAAAAAATTCACAACCTGTTTATTAAATCTATATAGAGATGGCAAAGACAGTAATGGGTGGCATGCTGATAACGAAAAAGAGTTAGGTCCTGAACCTACTATAGCTTCTGTAAGCTTAGGTGAAGAAAGATGGTTTCATTTTAAACACAAAACCAAAAACCTAAAACAAAAAATCAATTTACAACACGGTAGTTTATTGCTCATGCAAGGAAAAACCCAAGAAAATTGGTTACATCAAATTCCTAAATCAAAAAAAATCATTAATCCCCGTATCAATCTTACCTTTAGAAGTATTGAATAATATACTCCGAAAAATTGTCAGACCACTACATCCATAAATAAATTCAGCAAATAGCCAGATTAGTCTGTCTACATAAAGTAGGGGAATCTAACTTATAATTTGGAGTATATCTTACTGGCTTCTATAAATCGAGTTTCACGAATAAAAAACACATATACTTCTGAAAACAGTACTTATATATTGATATTATTTTCGTAATTTTAAGTACTAAAGATCTGGACATGAATCGATACACCTTACACGAAACTTTTGTTGTACACCAATATTCATTCGATACATGGGAAGCTGAACCCCACAATCATAATTATTTCGAGATTATATTTGTAGAATATGGCGAAGGGTTTCATACCATTAATGGGGTGCGATTTCGATATTCTGAAAATGATATCTTTTTATTAGCTCCAGAAGATACGCATCATTTTCAAGTAGAAAAACATTCTGGATTTACTCATTTTAAGTTTACAGAACTGTTGTTTTCTAGTAAAATAAACTTACCCGATAGAAAATATTGGATGCAACGTATAGAACAATTATTACATCACCCTAATATTATACCTAGCGATGTTATCTCACATGAAGAAGATCGTAAAATAATATGGGAAATATATAATTTGGTGATGAAAGAATTTAAGAATGAAAAAAAATACTACCAAGAAATTATTTCTAATGCCATTAGTACAATCTTAAGTATAATTATTCGTAATATTTCTGACAAATACAATCCTACCAATAAAAATACGCCGATTAATGATACTAAAATAGACAAAATATTAAGCCACATAAGACAGAATGTATATGATAATGATCTTACTAAAATTAATTATATGGCCGATAAGTTTAATATGTCACAAAGTGCTATCAGCTTATATTTTAAAAAAACTACAGGAGAATCCATCCATCAATATGTTACTAAGTATAAAATAAAACTTGTAGAACATAGATTAACACATACTGAGTTTACTATCGCAGAAATTGCTCATCAACTCGGTTATACGGATGAGAGTCATCTAACGAAGGCATTCAAAAAATATTTTTCAATGTCTCCAAAACAATATCGAAAAGATGTAGCAATAAGCACTTGATTCTATCATTCTTATACTCAAAATGTAACTCTTACCCAAAAACAGTATTTAATATCTTGGCCAATCGGATACCTCCTTTTTGTAACTGCTGTCGTACAACAGGAAAGTAGTTATACATATATGTGTAGCCAAGTTTTTCCCCTACTCCAGCGGATTCATATACCTTCTTAGCAAGCTCTCTGGACTCCTGAACCCATTCAGTAAATGTTCCTTGTTTTATAAAATCTAGCTGTGCATCAGTGAGTCTATCAGTATTATCAGAGAGCTCGGTATAACTCATCCCATAATAATCGATCATATCACTATCCCATACTCTATGAAGATTAGAACCAGTAGCAAACCATTGTACCTGGATATCATTTCCTCCTTTATCTTCTTTTCTACCGACATGTAGTGGTTGATGTAAATCTCCTATAAAGTGTATTAACATTTTAAGGTAAAATGCCTTGTCATCTTTAGAACTAGTCTTATCTTCTAATATCTCAATACATTTTGTTATCCCTTGTACCAAATCTCCATATTGACTAGGTGCTTGATCCTCATATTTTTTATCAATAGGAAAATTAACATAATGCCAGGGGCTATATTTCTTATACCGATCATCACTTTTAATTTCATCTCCATAAGTAGATACAAAAGCAAGACGCTGTCCATTTAATAATTTATCAATTTTCTTCTTCGCTTTTTTAGTCAGATATCCTTCAGCAATTTGACCCGTGGCTCTGTGGCCTGTTTTCCCCCAATCATCTCCTGCATAAGAAAATGAATTCATAACTAATGAAATTATTATAAGTATACTGTAATGAGTATTCATCTAACTAAATTTTGAAACAAAGATAAAAAAGGGGATGTTAGGAATTCGTTAAATAGTAGATGAACTCATTTATGTTTTTGTATTCATTATAAACGAATTGATGTTAACTTTCTTGATTCTAACCGAAAAGCAAGTAAAAAAGAATATTTTTATAGTCAATTGAAAAAAGTTTAACCTTCTTTGCAATATATTTGATAGACAAAGCCGTATAAATTCATAAAATATGATGCTGTTTTTATCGTTCTAGATTATAATTATTCTCACAAATCCCTAGCCTATTATGAGATATAGATTTTTGGCGCTATTATATATATTTACGGCTCTTTGTTTTGCTCAAGAAGTAACCGAAAAAGAATACAATTCGACATCGGTAAAAGTTAACACCTATATAGATGGCACATTAATCACTCCGTATTCGGATAACAATGTACCCTTGATCATTTTTATCATGGATGCAGGTGCTATCAATAGAGATGGAAATGATAGGATGTCAAAAAATGATACTTTTAAGCTAGTATCAATAGCATTAGCAAAACGAGGAATCGCATCGTATCGTTTTGACAAAAGACTGTTTAGAATTGATGATTTAGGGATACACGAAAATGAAATTTCGTTAGATCATTTTATAGAAGATGTAAAATCGATTGTACAATATTTTGTAAAAAACAATAAGTATTCTAAAATAATTCTAGCAGGTCACGGTCAAGGCTCTCTAGTAGGAATAAAAGCTGTAGAGAAGCAAGTAGCTGGTTTTATATCTATAGCAGGGAATGCGCAATCGATAGATCAAATTATAATTCAACAATTAGAAAAGCAAGCTCCAGGCCTAGATAAAAAAGCTCTTGCCGCTTTTAATGATCTAAAAGAAAAAGGAAGGGCTATAGATTACGATCCTGCACTCGAATCAATTTTTGGATACAAACTACAACCTTTTATGAAATCATGGATTAAATATAATCCCTCCGAGGAAATAAAGTCATTAGATATACCAATACTTATCATACAAGGAACTAAAGACATACAAGTAGAAACATCTGAGGCTAAGAAACTTAAAGAAGCCGTTCCTAATGCAAGCTATACAATCATTGAAAACATGAATCATATCTTTAGAGAGATTAAAGGAGGCCGCTTAGAAAATCACAAATCTTATAATGAATATTGGCTAGATATTATGCCAGAGATAATCGACACAATTACAGATTTCACCCTACAATAAATACTATTATTTGTCTTTGTATTCATATATTTCATTATTTTTATAAGTTAAAATATATTTCACTGCATGCCACATCGCATTATGTTTTCTGATATTGACGGTACACTGCTCAACTCACAAAGAGAATTGTCTGACTACACAATATCCGAAATAAAACGAATAAAAGATAGCATCCCCATAATATTGATATCCTCTCGTATGCCAAGTGCCATGATTCATTTACAAAAAGAGTTAGGAATTACAGATCAACCAATGATATGTTATAATGGCGGATTAATTATAAGACACGAAAAAGTGGTTCATTCTACTTTTATCACTCCAGATATTATCGAAGCTATACATGATTTTAGTGCTACGATTCCTGTACATATTAGTTTATATCATAACGATGATTGGTATGTCCCCACAATGGATTTTTGGGCAAATCGAGAAGCTCAAAATACAAAAGTTAATCCTACAATTAAACCTATTACAGATACTATTAAACTCTGGAAATCCAAAAATAAAGGAGCCCATAAAATCATGTGCATGGGAGACGAAGAACATATAGATTCTCTTTTTATTTTTTTAGAAAAAACATATGGAGATCGTTTGCATTTATATAGATCTAAGCCGACCTATATTGAAATCGCGCATGAAAAAATCTCAAAATTAACAGCTATAGAATTTCTTTTAGAAAATTATTTCAACATTTCTATCAAAGATGCTGTAGCATTTGGCGATAATTATAACGATATTGCTATGCTAAAAGCTGTAGGAACTGGTATAGCAGTAGCCAATGCAAAGCCAGAAACTCTAGAGATTGCAGATATAGTTACTCCTGCTGGAAAAGAAGATGGTGTAGCTACATATATTAAAAACCATATGCAATACTTGTGATAAAAAAAATCAAATCTCTTAGCTCCACTCTCCTATTAATTAGTATACTCCAAATTATGATTGGATGTATGTCTACCAAAAGTACTATAAGTGTAGATACTACACCAATTTCAGTTTCTATTGATCTAGTAAATGTTATCAATGATAAGGTAAAAGTAGAAATAAAAGTACCCAACCTCACTCTAGACACTATAAGCTACTACATTCCGCAAATTGTTCCAGGTACTTATCAGAATAATAATTACGGAAAATATATTGAAGATTTTAAAGCTTTTGACAAATTAGGAAACCCTCTTACGACAAAAAAACAAGATGATAATCAATGGAAAATAAATAAGGCAAGTCAGTTGAGTACCATTACCTATCTAGTTAACGATACTTTTGATATCGAAGATACCCATGATGTGTTTTCACCAACAGGAACAAATATTGATAAAGACAAAAATTTTATATTAAACCTCTATGCTTTTGTAGGATATTTTAATGCCTTAAAAGACAGGAAGTATCGATTATTTATCAAACACCCTCTTCACCTCGAAGCCTCTACGTCTTTAAATAAGGTATTACCCAAAGTACCTGCTCCAGGTTCTTCATATGATATAGATTTATATGCGATCAATACATATAGTGATGTAGTAGACACCCCAATTATGTATAGCATCCCCGATAAAGTAATTTTTAATATTAATGAGATGGAGGTATTACTCAGTGTATATTCTCCAAACAACACATACCGTGCTGCTCAATTGATGCCACAAATGGAACGTATGGTTCGTGCACAAAAAAAATTTTTAGCGACAATTAACACTACTAAGAAATACAGTATCCTATTATATCTCTCTACTGCAAAAGAAGGACACGCTAAGGGTTTTGGTGCATTAGAACACAACACATCTACTGTAGTGGTACTACCAGAGTCTATCCCGTTAAAAAAACTAAATGAATCTCTTACAGATATCGTATCTCATGAGTTTTTTCATATCGTTACACCTTTGCACATACATTCTAAAGAAATACACAATTTTGACTATAACAATCCCAAAATGTCCAAACATCTGTGGTTATACGAAGGAACTACAGAATATTTTTCATTGTTATTTCAGATCCATCAGGCTTTAATTACCAAAGAAGAATTTTTAGATCGGGTTTTAGAAAAAATAAACAATGCAAAAATGTATGATGATACAATGTCTTTTACAGAAATGAGTCAAGACATATTGAAAGAACCTTATCATCAGAATTATCCAAATGTATATGAAAAAGGAGCACTCATATCGATGTGTATTGACCTTATTATCAGAGAAGAAAGTAATGGCAGATCAGGTCTTATAGATCTCGTCAAAGAATTATCAGAAAAATTCGGAAGTGAAATCCCATTTGATGATGATCAACTCATTAGTCATATCAAAAAAATGTCTTATCAGAAAGTAGCAAATTTCCTCACAAGCCATGTGGTTAATAGCACACCTATTAATTATGATTTTTATCTAAAAAAAGCAGGTGTTTTATATAGTTCCAAAGATATTCCGTCTCAATATTTTATACACGAGCAAGAACCATTTATCAAAGGATCTGAAGCTACCAATCAAGTGATTTTTACTGATGCAATAGCGCATCACAATTTTCTTACCAATTCTGGGATCAAAGGAGGTGATATCTTAACTCATATTAATAAAAAAAAATATACACTAAAAAATATTTACGACTTATTTAGTGACTCTGCAAAATGGAAAATAGGAGATACTATTGTTTTTGATATCATAAGAGATGGAGAACTACTCAAATTTGTATCAATTGTAAGTAAACCTACCGTAAAAAAAGTATTACTAGATATTGACCCTTCTGCCTCATCTCTACAAACTGCTGTATTAAAAGGCTGGATAAATGATTGATGTTAAAAAAACTAAACCACTATAGGCTAAAGTCCATAGGTTTCTAAATCTGACTAAAGTCAGCTACACGGATATCAGCTTTTAGCAATTAGCCATTAGCTATTATCAAAAAAGCTAATGACTAAAAACTAAGTGCTTATAAATAATTAACAATTTTAAGAAGCTAAAGTTAGATGCACTCCTGACTTCCGCACTTTTTGGACTAACAGGATTATAGTATTTTTAACTATCTTATTTTAAGGTTTTTACGAATTTTC
>CANLRN010000002.1 GCA_947493495.1 uncultured Aquimarina sp. | reverse complement strand
CAAAAAAGAAAATTAGGGATGATGAAAAGAATTAAAAAACAAATCGATAAATTTGACTTAAAACCTGAAGATTTAGGATTTTACAACAACCTGATAACCAGTAAACAAAATTGACGTTAGTCAGAATAATAAAATTGTGACAGAAAAAGAACAAAATTGGATAGTGTATCCTACTAAGGTAGCGGATGAATTGACTATAGAATATCAAGGGGTGCTTCAGGATAAAAAGCACTATGTTATCTACACATTGGATGGTAAAAAAATAAAGACTGGTTTCTTATCTCAAAATATTGAAAAAATTTCGATGAGTACATTAACATCAGGACTTTATATCATTAAAATTAGTGAAAATGCTTCTACTTATACCCAGCGAATTGTAAAAGAATAAAATACTTATAATGCTCTGAAACTATTTTGATTATTTAACTACTTAATAAAACATAATAAAATGGTAACTAATCAGTCTTGAAATTGATATTCAAATTTTGCGATTATATTAAGAGCTACTAGCATGTTCATACCATTTTTAATGGTTGTATCAATTATGGATCTTATTTTCGCAAAGTTTTCAGCAGCAGTTATAGTTTTAAACTGTCCTGATATTTTTTGTTTGACCTTTACATTGCGGATAGCCCTTTCTGATGCATTGTTATTAGCAGGTACTTCTTTACTGTATAATACGATTTGCGAATAAAAATTTCACATCTAATGACATCCTTTTTCTATTATATTTTTCACTGTCAAACTCTTCTTTTTTTTTGAGTGAAATAGCCTGATAGAGTACTTGTTGAAATTTGATACTCCATTGTAGATTTAGATATTTTTCATTTAAATAATTTAAACGTCTTAATAAGTGAGGTAACAAGCTTGATGATGAAGTGCTGGCGTTGTTAATTGTGATCTCCATCCATCACTTACCAGTGTGCTTTGAGTAAAATCATCTTCCTGAATAGTACATCCTGCAGCGTTTATGTTATAAAATATATCGCTACCATCTGTAAACTCAAAAATATATCCTTTATCTGCTACCAACCAAAAACCATTCATTGAATCTTCAATTGGAAGAGAGATATCATCATCTTTCTGGCAAGAAAAAATGAAAAACACCAGAAAGCATACATAGCATTTTTATGTTTTTTGATTAACCGAAGTAAAAGTATAGGTGTCAAAAAAATAAAAAGGTAGTTTTGAGATGGAAGAAGTGCTAAAACGTTAGGATTATACGAATTAGGACGTTTTTTGAAGTTTTCTGTAAGCCCCAGGAGACATATCTACGTTCTTTTTAAACGTTTTATAGAAAGCACTTTTGGATTTAAATCCAGCTTCCATACCTATTGCTTCAATAGAATATTTGTTAAATACTGGATTATGTAATATGTTTTTTGCTGCCTCAATTCGGTATTTATTCACAAATTGAATTACGCTTTTATTAGTTTCTTGATTGATAATTTGTGATAAATACCCTTCGTTTGTTCCCAATCGAGTGGCCAGATCTAGTCTGCTTAAAAGAGGATTTTTATACAACTCCTCCTCATTCATCAATACATATAACTGAGTAATAATATTAGAAACAGTAGTTTCGTTTATTTTTCTTTTTATTGGAGTAGTATCGATTTTTTCAGAAACCAAATATTGATGTATCTCTTCTTTTTGAGCTATGATCTGTAATCTAAATATACCATAATACAATATCCACCATAAAAATATAGAAAGTAGTATGCTAAGAAAATCAATTAAATACTCTGAATCAAAAACATAAAATTCTATATAGGATATAAACCAAATAGCGATAATACATATTATAAAAAAATTCAATCTTAATAACCAACGCTTTTTATCTTGTGAGATGGTATCTGATTTTTTTACTAAATATCTTCCCCAAAAAATTAAAATCAAATTGTAGATTATCGAAAAATTATCCTTAATAAAAAACACCAGACCAGCAAAAACGGAATCATAGAGGTGGAAAATAGTATCAGAATAAAGAATGATTTCTATAATTACAGAACATACAAAAGGAAAATAAAGCCATTTATACCACCTTTTTTTAAGGTATTCATGTGCTATCTGAATTAGAAAATATGTAAATAAGGTAACAGCAACTAAAAACTCTAATATAATATCTCCCAAAAATGCTAAAAAGATATTTTCTACATCAAACCAGCTTAAAAAAGTTAATGTTGAAAGTAAGAATAATGTAAAGGCGAGGTAGTTATTTGCACGACTTTTATAAAAAGAATTGATAACCAAGGAAATACTTATAAAATAACCGATAAGCCCACTAGCTATTACTAGAAAATCAAATAGTGTTTTATTCAACTATTATAAAATTAAATTTATGCCCAAATTGTTGTTTATGGAAGCTTGTCTATGCTTGCTTACCTTAATTTTAGATAACTATAAGTTGATTCTAAGTTTCATCTTAAACTAATCCTAATGTATATATAACTATTATTTAAGTTACTTATTTTCAAAGAATGACTAATTTATTATTTAAACAAAAATACGCCAACAATATATCTAGTAAGTTTTTCTTGTATAAACCTGAATTATGCAATGAAAAAACCCTATCTAATGAGTCTAGTAGATATTTCATCTGTGCGCTACTTCAAATACTAAGCTGTGCCACTTTTTCAAAAAGATGTTATAGACTCTGTCGTATTTTTTTGTAGATGAATATGTTTTTCAACACCCTTTTTGACCTTATAAGCTGGAAAATGGTCTGGTAGTGTTGCTATTTGTTTAAAAGCATATATATCATCACTACCTTTTCCTCCTTTTCTATTACTTGCAAAATATCCTAGATGATCCTCCTCATTAATAATAAAAGTAAAATCATCTTTTGGGCTGTTGATTGGGCTTCCTAGGTTTTCTACCACCAATTCATTATTTCTAGTATTTGTAGCCATAAAAACATCCAAACCTCCTAATCCATCATGCCCATCACTTGCAAAAAACAACCTCCCTTGATCACTTATAAACGGAAAAGTTTCTTTCCCAAAAGTATTAATTTTATCCCCCAAATTTTTAGGAACTCCAAAATCTCCTGAATTATCTATCTTTACTACATATAAATCTGATTGCCCATAACCTCCAGGCATGTCGCTAGTAAAATATAAAAACTTCCCATCTGGAGTCAATGCCGGGTTAGACACAGAATAATGCTCACTATTAAAAGGCAATTCTTCTACCTTACCCCACTTACTACCATCAAAACTAGCTCTGCAAATTTTTAAGAGCGTATTCTTGTTTGATTTTTTTAATGAAATAGCATTTCTGGTAAAATATACGGTATCGCCATTTCTGGTAAATGTAGTAGAAGATTCATGAAATCTGGTATTGATAGCACCTTTTAATCTTTTGCTATGCTGTCTTTTTTTGGTTTCATGAGTAATATCAATTGCGTATAAATCTAAAAAAGGTTCATCATTCCATTCGTGAATATAATTAGAAACCTTCCCTGCATTTCTCGAAGACGTAAAAATCAATTGTTCTTTATAAAAACTAGGCGCATAATCAGAATACTTCGTATTAAAGTTCAGCGTATCCAGCACAAAACGCCCTGAAAAAGCTTGTATCACATCGAGGTATGTAAGATCATACATCTTTTTTTTTACGTTATCATTTAAAAATTGTTGCTGTACTTTAGCAGCCTCTTGATATGCTTCTATACCTTTGAGACTAAGTATATACCTATTTATATGATCTTGTTTTATATCATTGGGGTACAATTTTAGCAATTGTTCATACCAATGCGTAGCCAAACCAAATTCTGAAATTGCATAATAACTATCTCCCAATTTCTCATATAGTTCTAAAGAATTACTCCCTTTTTCTAATGCTTCTGTATATAATTTACTTGCTTTTACAAAAGCATAGGCATCAAAAGCTTCATTCGCCTTGGTTAACTGCCTTTCTTGTGAAACAATACTAGTTGCAATACCTAAAAATAATACAATCCCAATTTTCCCTTTTAAAATCATTTGTGCGTGATTAAAAAATAGAGATATTCTCTTCTATGCTATTATTATCAATCTCCAGTGGTATCTTATGCATACCTCATAAAAACTTTCAAATAATTAAAATAGACATCATAAAGCCCTTATCTCTATTTTAAGAGTTGACTATTGTCAGTTATAAAACAAATAAAAGACATTGTACAATCAAACTCAATTATATAATTAATTCCCCCAATATAGTAGAAGGGTGTAGGTATCCCCTTTTACAAAATGCAATCTATAAATACATTCTTCAATCTATATCAGATGTGAGGCAAGTGTTTTTAAAAAATAAAAATATAACACATTATTTTTCAAAACTTTAACAAAAGTATACATTTTATTATGATATACAAAAAAATGATTTGATATTAAATTAATTTACATTGTTTACGTGCAAAAAATAGATATTACTCTGTCAATTGTAATATGATTATAGTATGCATAATAGCAGTAGTAGTGAACGCCTTTTTTTTGCAACATTCAGAAATGCCATTAGTATTTAAAACAGTTATTAGTCTTTATTTTAAGAAACCTCATACAATCATTACATACAATTTTCGTTATTTTGCACACAAATTATATACGTTTGAAAAATATTTTTTTTTATTTCTTTTTTTTATTCCTTTTTTCAGTAGTATCTCCTGCGCAAGAAAGTAAAAAAATCAAAGTACAATCAGATCGAACGATCAAAAATCAAGACCGTTTTCCTGGAGCTACTATTCTTGCCAAGGTAAAAAAGCAGGTATATATGGAGCATGAGGGTATCGAGATATGGTGTGATCAAGCAGTACACTATGGTGAGGATAAGTTTGTGAGAGCTTTTGGTAATGTAAAAATGATACAAGGAGATACACTAACAATGACTAGTGCATATGCAGAATATAATGGAAACACACAATTTGCTTATGCCAGAGAGAAGGTGTACATGGAAACCCCATCTAATACCTTAAGTACCGATACCTTATTTTTTGATCGTCTACGACAACAAGCCTATTATCGTAGCGGAGGCACTGTAAAAGATTCTTCTAGAACTAACACATTAACAAGCAGAATAGGACGATATTTTATGGATAGAGGAATGTTTTCTTTTAATACTGATGTAAAGATTGTAAACCCTGAAAACACAGTCGATTCTGATCGTTTGGATTATTTTAAGGAGAATGGACACGCATATTTATATGGCCCCTCTACAGTAAAAGGAAAAGAAAGTACACTATATTGTGAGCGAGGATTTTATGACACCAATGTAAAAACAGGGTATGCCATCAAAAATGCCAAGATTGACTATGATAATAGAACGGTCTATGGCGATAGTATTTTTTATAATAGCGCCATCCAATTTGCCTCAGCAACTAATAATATTAAAGTATTAGATACAGCCAACCAATCGGTAATCACAGGACATTACGCAGAAGTATTTAAGGACAAGGATTCTGTATTCATTACTAAAAGAGCACTAGCTGCTACCTTACAAGAAAAGGATTCTATCTATATTCATAGCGATACACTGATGGTAACTGGGAAGCCAGAACGAAGAATTATGAATGGTTTTTATGATGTGCGTATTTTTAAAAGTAATATGAGTGGAAAAAGCGATTCTATCAATGTTGATCAAACCACTGGGTATACAAAAATGGTAGGCAGACCCATCATATGGTCGCAACGAAACCAAATGACTGGTGATACGATAAAAATCATTTCTAATACAGAAACTGAAAAACTAGATTCTTTAGTAGTATATCAAAATGCTTTTCTTGTTCAGGAGGATACATTAAAAGCAGGATTCAATCAAGTCAAAGGTCAGATCTTATATGGCTTATTTAAAGACAATGAAATTTATCAAGTAGATATTGATAAAAACACTGAAACGATATTTTTCCAAAGAGAAAGCGAAGGAGAGTTAAAACTAATTGGGATCAATAAGGTATTATCCAGTTCGATAAAACTAATGCTTGAAAAACGAGAGATTGTAGATGTCTATTATTATCAAAATGTAACTGGTACGCTATATCGAGAAATTGATTTACCCGAAAGTGATAGGAAATTAGCTGGGTTTCAATGGCGTGGGGAGGAGCAAATTTTAAGTAAAAAAGACCTCTTTAGGGGTGAATCTCCCCCCAAATTAATAAAAATTAAGGGAATTCCACTACCAGTAGAAGATGAAGATTTCTTCGATGAAGAGACCATAAAACGTCTCGAAGAAAATAAAGGAGAAGGATCTCGATTATTAGAACAAAACCTACAAGATGCAACCCTTAAAGAGACAAATAAAACTCTAGATTCTATTCGCTCTTTAGAACAAAAAATAAAAGAAGACAGTACATCTATAAAAAAGAAAGATACTACTACACAAAAAAAAACACCAAAGAAAGAAGTATTTATAGATCCTGATCTGGATAAAACGGTAAAGCAACGAGATAGTATAACAGTGACTACTATTAAAAATCCAGAAGAAGAAGAAAAAAAGAAAACTAAAAAAGATGAAAATTGAGATTTAGTAGTATGCCGCCAGATACAAATTCTAGAAACCTTTGATTTTTTAAAAACCTAACCCTTTCTGAAAAAAGATTTTTTTACATATCAAGCGCAGACTACTCCACATCCTCTAGCGATGGAAATCTCTCATGCGGAGGGGAGTTATATTTTTTCTACAGATGGCAAAAAACACCTCGATTTTGTAGCAGGTGTATCTGCTTGTAGCCTAGGGCATAGACATCCAAGAGTAGTAACTGCCATAAAAAATCAATTAGATAAATACTTACACGTGATGGTTTATGGAGAATATATCCAACAACCAGCCGTAGAACTCACCAAACTATTAGCATCGCTCCTTCCCGACCCTTTAGAAAAAACATACCTAACTAATTCTGGGACAGAAGCGATCGAAGGTTCTTTAAAACTAGCCAGAAGAGTTACTGGAAAAAGCCAAATCATTGCAGCTCACAAAGCGTATCATGGCAATACTATGGGATCGATGAGTATTATGGGATATGAAGAACGTAAACAAGCCTTTAGACCCTTACTACCTGATGTAAGCTTTATTCATTTTAATCATGAGAAAGACCTACAGCGTATTACCAATAAAACAGCAGCAGTAATTCTTGAAACCATTCAAGGAGGTGCTGGATGTATAGTACCCAAAAACAATTATCTAAAAAAAGTACGTGATCGCTGTGATGAAATGGGTGCACTATTAATTTTAGATGAAATACAACCTGGGTTTGGTAGAACAGGAGCCCTTTTTGGATTCGAACATTATAATATTGTACCTGACATCTTGGTCATGGGCAAAGGTATGGGTGGCGGATTACCTATTGGAGCTTTTACGACTTCCACAGCTATGATGGATCTATTACAAGACAATCCTAAACTGGGACATATTACTACATTTGGTGGAAACCCTGTTATTGCGGCGGCTGCTCTGGCAACCTTGCAAGAAATTACAGAAAGTGACGTAATGGCAGAGACACTACACAAAGAAAAATTAATACGTTCTTTACTTATTCATCCACTCATCAAAGAAATTAGAGGAAATGGGTTAATGTTAGCACTAATAACACCATCTGCTGAGATCGCTAATCAAATTATACTAGGATGTAAAGAAAAAGGAGTCATCTTATTTTGGTTGCTATTTGAACCAATGGCAGTACGCATTACCCCGCCATTAACTATAGCTAATCAAGAAATTAAAGAAGGCTGCAAAATCATTATCACCGTAATGAATCAAATTGTAAACCGTAAAAAAAACGCAGAATAAATATGTTTTTTCATAAAATTTTCTTAAATTTAAGATATCTATTATATCAAAACACATTCTTTTCTTAATACATTCGGCTACTATTCTAATCTATATTAGACAATTGTAATTATTTTTATGCATACCCGACAACTATAATAAATTAATTGGTATACATTTTGTTAATTACTTTGTTAAAAACAATTGATCGCTGAGGTTTTATTATTCGACTTCATTCGTAATTTTAATACTGAGGAAATCAATAGTATAAAATAAATCCTTGTAAATGTGTTTTTGTACGACACTATGTTTTTTGGGGAAAACAAAATTAGTAGTACACACAACATCAATAATGGATTTATCAAGTGTATCTAAAATCAACGTGTATGAAATACGCTTAATCTGTGATTTTGCACAAAAAATAGATAAAGCGAATTACATCTGACATTTATGAAATAAAAAAAACTGGATGAAATTTAACCACGAAGAATTCGAAGACAATAATTTCTCGATAGCTCGATATGAGTCCATGCTAAAGTCTAATGATGTTAAGTTTTTTGATTCCGATGAATTCGAATCGATAATTCATCATTATCTAGAAAGTGGAAAAATAGTTAAGGCTAAAAAAGCCATAACATTAAGTCTATCTCAGCACCCTTCTTCTGTTAACCTAAAATTATTGCAAGTAGAAGTACTTGTATTTGAAGATCGTCTTGATAAAGCTGATACTCTTCTTAAACAGTTGCATGCCATAGAGCCAGAAAATGAAGAAATATATATCCAGAAAGCTAATATATTATCCAAGAAAAACAATCACGCAAAGGCTATAGAATTACTTAATATTGCATTACAGTATACAAGTGATGAAGCTGATATATATTCATTAATAGGGATGGAATATCTATTTATGGATGATTTCGAAAATGCAAAAATAAGTTTTATGCAATGTTTAGAAATAGACAATCAAGACTATTCTGCATTGTATAATATTATTTATTG
This sequence comes from uncultured Aquimarina sp., assembly GCA_947493495.1. Classification (GTDB taxonomy): domain Bacteria; phylum Bacteroidota; class Bacteroidia; order Flavobacteriales; family Flavobacteriaceae; genus Aquimarina. The sequence goes on along the minus strand of CANLRN010000002.1, from coordinate 145,049 downwards.
TTTTGATTTTTTAGAACAACACGAAGAAGCTATTACATACCTAAATATCTTTTTGGATAAAAACCCGTATAGTGAAGTAGCTTGGCATCAGGTAGGCAAGCAATATTTTGACCTCAAAGAATATGAAAAAGCATTAGCTGCATATGATTTTGCCATTATAAGTGATGAATATTTTATCGGAGCCTATCTAGAAAAAGGTAAGGTATTAGAAAAGTTAAAACGTTATCACGAAGCTATTGAGAATTATCGAATTACACTAGAATTAGATGATCCTACTTCATTTGCATTGTTAAGAATCGGTAAATGTTTTGAACGATTAGGTAAAGATGATTTAGCCATCCAACATTATTCTAAAACAGTGCACGAAGACCCCTTATTAGACAAAGGATGGATTGCAATTACAGATTTTTACATGAGAAAACGTAATTATCAGAAAGCATTATACTATACTAATAAAGCAATAAGTATAGATGCCGAAAATGTGATGTATTGGAAGCGATATGCAAAAATTAATAATAGACTCGCCTTTTTTGAAGAAGCAGAACGTGGATACAGAAAAGCTTTAGAACTAGGTAATTATGAGTTAGAAACTTGGTTAAATCGTTCTGATATTTTAAAATTTATTGGAGAACCTGATGCAGCCATCCAGAATATGAATCAAGCAATTGAATTTTATCCAGAAAATGCAGAGGTTCAATACCGATTAGCAGGTCTATATTATGGGAAACAAGAGTATATAAAAGGAGAATATCATCTTAGAAAAGCATTAGACATAGATCCTGAATATATAATTGTATTAGAAGAGCTATTCGGAAAAATTTTCAATCTTACCATAGTAAAAAATATTATTGCAGAATATAAAGTTTAATAATTTAAGATATAGAGCTCATCTTAAACTGAAAATTATCTACATTTGTTTAGTGAATAATAACTAAACAGATAGATAATGCCACGAAGTCTTAAGGACTATACAGCAATCGCCTTAAAAGGTCTTGCTATGGGAGCTGCAGATGTAGTCCCAGGGGTTTCAGGAGGAACAATTGCTTTTATTTCGGGAATATACCAAGAACTCATAGCTACTATCAATACCTTAGATTTCACTTTCTTCAAGGTATGGAAAAAAGAAGGTTTACCTGCATCATGGAAACAATATAACCTATCATTCCTAGTAGCGCTTTTTTCTGGTATTCTTATCAGTATTCTATCATTAGCCAAAATTATAAAATGGCTTTTACACAATGAATCCTTATTACTATGGTCTTTTTTCTTTGGATTAGTTTTAGCGAGTATCTTGTATATTGGCAAACAGATAAGCTCTTGGAATCTTACAACTATTATTAGCATGATAGTGGCCATTGTTGCTTCTTATTTTGTAACCATTACAGAGCCAATAGCATCTCCAGAAAGTCTTTGGTATTTACTATTTTGTGGATTTATAGCTATCATCGCTATGATTCTACCTGGTGTTTCTGGTGCCTTTATTCTTTTAATTCTTGGAGCATATGAAACATTTATTGGGATTTTAAATCAATTTAGAGAAGGATTAACTTCCTTTGATTTTGAGCTCCTATGGAAAGCTTTTTATAAAATAGCAATCATAGCAATTGGAGCAATAACTGGTTTAAAATTATTTTCGAAAGTATTAAATTGGATGTTTGATAACCATAAAAACATGACATTAGCTATATTGACTGGGTTCATGATTGGTTCACTTAATAAACTATGGCCATGGAAAAAAGTAATATCATGGAGAACAAACTCCGAAGGTCTTCAAGTTCCATTTATAGAAAAAAGCATTCTGCCAATACATTTTGATGGAGATCCTAGAATTATCTGGGTACTCACTTTTGTAATTATAGGTTTTCTTTTAATTCTTATATTAGAACGTCTTGCAACAAAAAAAGAAAAGTAGTACATGGCAGAAAGCACCCGAACCCTTAGTGATAAATTTTTTTTGGTTATCAAAGGTTTGGCCATGGGGGCTGCTAATAAAGTTCCGGGAGTATCCGGCGGTGTAGTAGCCTTTGTTGCTGGTTTTTATGAAGAATTCATATATTCTCTACAGAAAATAAATTTCAAAGCATTCAAATTATTTATAAATTTTAGATTTCGAAGTTTCTGGAGATATATTAATGGTCGGTTTCTCGGCTTATTAATTTTAGGGATGCTTATTAGCTATTTTAGTATTTCTAAACTACTCGATTACTTCATTATTCATTATGAATTATATGTTTGGGCAGCATTTTTTGGTATGATCATAGGCTCAATATATTACATCGTAAAAGATTTTAGTGATTGGAGCAGACGTAATATTTCTTTTATCCTGATCGGAATTATTGTTGGAGTTAGCATTAGTTTATTAGAACCTGCTAAAGAAAATGACAACCTCTGGTTTGTATTTTTTTGTGGTATTATCGGAGTCTCGGGGATGACCCTGCCGGGGCTATCAGGGTCTTTCATACTCATCCTTTTAGGAAACTACGTACTTCTATTAGTAGATTCTGTAAATGCTCTATATGATACAGTTGCAGATATCATCAGTTGGGATTTTTCATTTTTTGATGACACGCATAGAATACGATTACTTAAAGTGTTAATATTTTTTAGTTTAGGCTCCATTACTGGATTAGTCACATTATCACATATGCTGGGGTATGTGCTTAAATATCACAAAAATGCTACTTTTGCTGCAATTATAGGATTTATTACAGGTTCCCTCGGTGTAGTCTGGCCTTGGAAACACAAAATCTACAAATTAAATACCACAGGAGATCCTATGATAGATGCATTAGGAAATCCAATATTAGATAATTATGACAGGTATTTTCCTGATATGACGATACTATCTACATATATAGGTGCCTTTTTTATAATCATAGGAATAAGTATCATTTTATGGTTAGAATGGTATGGTAACAGAACACAAAAAAATAGCTAAATGAATGTATATGGCTTATTAGGGAAAAATATTGGATATTCTTTCTCTAGAAATTACTTTTCAGAAAAATTCACAAAAGAAAAATTACCTTGCGAATACCGCAATTTTGATATCGCTACAATAGAAAAATTAAAACCACTATTAGAAAATACAACCATCCAAGGATTGAATGTTACTATCCCTTACAAGCAAGAGGTAATTCCGTATCTAGATGCAATGGATCCTATAGCGCAAGAAATTGGTGCCGTTAATGTAATTAAGTTTGACAAAAAAAAAGGACTAGTTGGGTACAATAGTGACTACTATGGGTTTACAGAATCCTTACGCCCATTGCTCAATAAAAAGATAAAAAAAGCATTAATATTAGGAACTGGAGGAGCCTCAAAAGCAATAGCATATGCATTGGATAAATTACATATCAAATACACTTTTGTATCTAGAAACCCAGATTTTAATGAGCTTAGCTACAATGATCTTGATGAAGATGTTATACGTAATTTTAAATTAATTATCAATTGTACACCACTAGGCACACATCCCAATGTAGAAAATCATCCAGATATACCCTATGAATACATAGAAGAACATCACGTTTTATATGATCTTATCTACAATCCAGAAGAAACTACCTTTATGAAAAAAGGTAAAGAACAAGGAGCTAAAACTATCAATGGGCTAAAAATGCTAATTCTACAAGCAGATAAATCATGGGAAATCTGGAATTAATAATTTGTTTGTAACCACTAGACTCAAAAAAAGTCCGAATGCGATTATTACCATTATATTTTTTACTAACCACAACACTTCTAGCACAGGATAAGGTATACCTAAAAGATGGAACTATAATAGAAGGGGCTATTGTTTTTATTAAAGATAATATCGTAAGAATAGAAGATACTACAGGAAAAAGAAAAACGATCAAAAAAAGAAAAATAGATCGACTCATCGAAAATGTAAAATATCATAAAAATGAGGGAAAGTATTTCTTTTTAGATTCGGATATATATAAAAAAGCTACTCTAAGCATAGATACTGTAATCTATAGAACAAGGAAGATATCTTGGCGCGAAGCAGGCAGTCCAATAACTATACATAGCAAATGGTTAGTCGGTAAATTGATATCTGGAAATGTCTCTTTATATGTAGGCTTTACTAGAGTGCAAAATTATAGAGTAGCAAGATATTTTTTACATAGAGAAGGAGAAGAAGAAATGCAATCGATAACATATTACAAAAAGGGATTTAGAAAAAGAATGTCTAAGTATTTTAAAAATTGCCAAAAATTATCTGAAAAAATCAAAAATAAGCAATACACTTACGATGATATTTTTATGATACTAGAGCACTACAATACAAACAGCTGTAAGTAGAAATAAACCCTATTAATATTACTAATAAGTTACTCTTCAATTAAAAATAAATCATATTTCTAGAAATTTTATATTCCAATATATATTGAAAATCAGAAACTAATATATCCTTAAGTTATTCCTAAAACAGTGCTTTTCCTTTGACTTTATAGAAGATGTTAGTATCTTAGTCATACAATAAACTAATTTGTCACTTGGAAACGCATAAAACCAAAGTCTATATTAGTTAGTATGACAAACTAAAACATTTCTTACAATGTCCACACACGATAACCTGTCACAGACAGATGGAAATAAAGAGAATCAAACCAATATCTTGGATGATACTTCAGATAAATTAATTATTGATACTGCTCCAACTGATAACACTCAAAATGAAAGCATATCCACTGAAGTAGCCGAAAACACTCAAGCTGAAGAAAAAAGTACAGCCCCTGTTGAAGTTTCTGATACTACAACAGAAAATAGTCCTTCTACAGACCAATCGGTAACCCCTGATATTGAATCAGAAGATATTAAAACTGAAAATGAAGTTGTTCCAAAAGACGAAACAACTCCTGATAGTATACAGAATGAGATGGATCATGCTGTGGCAAAAGACAGTGAGGATGAAACCAAATTAGAGCGTCATAACATCGAGAAAAAAGACTATCACTCGATGAGTAAAGAAGAATTAATCAAAGAATTAGCTCATTTAATAAAAAATGAAAAAATTCAAGCGATCAAAGAACATGTAGAAGAAATTAAAAATGAGTTTAATGATAAGTTTAATGAAGAGGTAGAACAAAAAAAAGATGAATTTCTGGCTGATGGAGGTGATATTATTGATTTCTATTATTCTACACCTCTTAAAAAAGAATTCAATTCTGTCTACTTCGACTATAAAGAAAAAAGGAATGCGTATTATCAAAATCTAAAAAAAGACTTACAAGCAAACCTTCAAAAAAGACTAGATTTAATAGAAGAATTAAAAGGCTTATTAAGTTTAGAAGAAAATATTACTTCTACCTACAATCATTTTAAAGAAATCAAAGAAAAATGGCATAATGCTGGCGCTATCCCAAGAGATAAATACAATACAGTTTGGAACACCTATCACCATCATACAGAAAATTTCTATGATTTTTTACATCTTAATAGAGAGTTTAGAGATCTTGATTTTAAACATAATCTAGAGCAAAAACTTAAAATAATAGAACGTGCTACAGAACTTGCTCAAGAAACAGATGTAAATAGAGCATTTAGAGAATTACAGATTCTTCATAAAATGTGGAAAGAAGATCTAGGGCCTGTAGGCAAAGAATACAGAGAACCTATCTGGGAAAAGTTCAGTGCACTTACCAAGCAAATTCATGAAAACCGTCAACAGCATTTTAAAGAATTAGATAAAGTATATGAAAAAAATCTCGAGCTAAAGCAAGAAATAATAGCTAAGATTATCGAAACAGGAGCTGATCACCCAAAAAACCATAGTGGTTGGCAACAAAAAATCAAAGAAATAGAATCATTGAGAGAAGAGTTCTTTAAAGCTGGAAAAGTACCTATACACGTAAATGAAGAAACCTGGAGTGCTTTTAAAAGTGCCGTTAGAGAATTTAATCGAAATAAAAATACATTTTACAAAGGACTTAAAAAAGATCAGTTCGACAATCTAAATAAGAAATTAGAACTTATAAAAATTGCCGAAGATAACAAAGACAGTGATGATTTTTCAGTGACTACTCCACTAATGAAAAAAATCCAATCCGATTGGAAAAAAATTGGACATGTCCCGCGTAAAGACAGTGACAAAATATGGAAACAATTTAAAACAGCTTGTAATTACTATTTTGATCGCATTCATGCAGAGAGAAATGAAGCTAATAAAGAAGAATTAGCTTCCTATGAACGCAAACAACAACATATTGATGCACTAAAATCGATTACCTTATCTGGGGACGTAAAAGCAGATCTAGCGACTATAAAAGAGAATATTAGTGTCTGGAAAACACTAGGAAGAGTACCCTACAACAAAAAAAATATTGAAACTGATTACAATAAGATATTAGATAATTTATTCGGACAATTAAATCTAAGTCGCCAAGAAACAGAAATGGTTAAATATGAAAATAAATTAAATTCATTATCTAACCAAACAGATGATCGCGCATTAAAAAATGAACAAAACTTTATTCGCAAAAAAATAGACGAAGTAAAAGGAGAAATACGCCAATTAGAAAACAATCTTCAGTTTTTTAAACACGCCAAAGATGATAACCCAATGGTGCTAGAAGTCCAAAAAAACATTACCAAACATAAGGATAACTTAGAAGTCTGGAAAGAGAAATTAAAGAAAATAAAACAGCTATAGCCAATGCTGCAATGTACGCTGTGCGGTTCACAAACATCTTCTTTTTCTGTAGTGCATACCCAAGAGTATTATAAATGTACTCATTGCCATAGCATTTTATTACATTCTTCTTATTTCCTAACAGCAATAGAAGAAAAACAACGCTATGATATCCATAACAATGATGTCCATGATGTAGGATATCAAAAATCTGTATTTCCTATAGTGTCTAGTGTTACAGAAAATCACACTAAAGCTCATAAAGGTTTAGATTTTGGTAGTGGTAGCGGTCCAGTAGTCACTATGCTATTAAGAAATCAAGGCTTTAATGTGCAAACATTTGATCCTTTTTATGATCCTAATCCCTTAGCATTAAAACAAAAATACGACTATATCATTTGCTCCGAGGTTATGGAACATTTTTATATTCCTGCTAAGGAGTTTAAACTATTACATTCGTTATTAAAAACTAATGGAATGTTGTATTGCAAAACAAATTTGTATGATGAGACTACAAATTTTGATACCTGGTGGTATAAAAACGACCCTACCCATGTTTTTTTTTATACAGAAAAAACAATCCATTGGATTAAGAAAAAATACAATTTCAGAGAAGCCTCTATCACAAAAAACGTAATCACTTTTAAAATTTAAATTTCTAAATCATCTATCAAATTAAATTTCATTACGGTTTTAGTGTACTTAATCTTCAATAAACTAAAATCTTATCAACACTAAAACGTTTGCGTTAAAATAATATTAAATAAGCAATTAATTATTCTATAAATTGCTGTATTCATAATTTCCCTGTAATAAAATCATTCATAATAAATAATGTAAACACATAGATTAAATAAAACATCATAAACTTTTTAGAAAAACACAAACTCAAAAATTCATGAAAAACTCATTATTTAAAATTTTAAGTATTTTTTGTTTAGGAAGTTCTTTAGTTAGCTCCAATACACTACAAGCGCAAACAGATTTCAGAGAAGAAACCATTTATTTTTTAATGACTACTCGTTTCTTTGATGGAGATCCCGATAATAATGTCCCTACAGAATGGTCTTCTTACAATCCAGATCCGAATATAAATCCAACAATCACGGATCCAAACGATGTCACATGGAGAGGTGATTTTAAAGGGTTAATAGAAAAATTAGATTACATTAAAGACTTAGGATTTACAGCTATTTGGATAACTCCCATTGTGCATAATCGTAGTCCATTGGACTATCACGGATATCATGCATGGGATTTTACCAAAGTTGATCCAAGATTAGAATCTCCAGGAGCTACCTTTCAAGATTTAATTAATCAAATTCATGCAAGAGACATGAAAATTGTATTAGATGTAGTCACCAATCATGCAGGAAGATTCGGAATTAAGGATGTAGCTGAAATAAAATACAATACAGATCCTACAAAACCTTGGTTTGCAGCAGACAATCCTGATTGGAAATATGATGGATTAACTCCTAATCCAGAAGACGGGTTGATCTGGAGCAGGGCTAACTTGGCAAAAATGCCTCCGCCATATAATCAAAACTTATCAGCATTCAATTTCCCAGGAAAAGAAAGCTATGTGGATACTTCTGATCCAAATTGGTACCATCATTCTGGTAATGGTTTTGCACAAGGTTTTGATGATGTTGAGAATTTACAAAATAGAGCATTAGCTGGCGATACTCCAGACCTTAATACTGGGAATCAAATTGTTAGAGACTATTTGGTAAATGCTTATGCAACTTATATCAATATGGGTGTAGATGCTTTTAGATGGGATACTGTAAAACATATGAGTAGAGAGGATATTATATACTTTTATGATGCCTTTAAAGCAATAAATCCTGACCTTTTTATTTTTGGAGAGGTAGCTCAAAAACGTCATGAACTGCATCCTGTAGAAGAAACTAATCCTCATTATTATACATGGAGAGGAGCCGTAAATGATTCAGCTCCTCTAGATTTAGCCGTTATTGATTTTTTTGGTGAAGCCACCTTCCATGGTACTTTCGAAGAAGGACAATCTTTCCCAACTGTAAAAGCAGCAGCACGATATGACTACTTATATAGCGATCCTTCTACCCTAGTTACTTGGTTAGACAATCATGATTTCGGGCCAAATAATGATTGGAATAGACGCTATGGAGGTACAGATGAAAATCTAGCAGCTTGTATGAATTTTATGTTTACCTGGCGAGGAATTCCAACGGTTTATTATGGAACCGAAATGCGATTTAAAGCTGGTGAGTTTAATGACATCCATAATGAAGCCGGAATTAGAGAATCTATTAACAAAACAGGAAGAGCGTATTATGGAGATGTGATAGATCAGGCTTCAAATCATAAAATATACCAACATATTAAAAAACTAAATGCTATTAGAAAAGCAGTTCCTGCATTACAAAAAGGAAGCTGGAACTGGAAAGAAGCTCCTGGTAACGCAGTTTCTTATCGTAGAGTATATCAAAATAGTGAAGTTGCAGTAGGACTTGCTAAAGATGGAAATGCTTCATTTAGTATTTCGGGAATGACTAATGGTTTGTATAGAGATGCCGTAACTGGTCGAGAAATTGCAACACAAAACGGGGTCTTAAATTTTACAGTTACTTCTGGATCAGCTGGAATTTATGTATTAAACGGACCTGGTCTTATCGGAAGTTGTGGGGGTGGATTCTTTGAAAATTGTGTTAATGGTCCAAGTAATCCAATAGTAATTATAAATCCTAACACCACAAATTCAGAAAATCCAATTCAGGTTACTATCGATGCTGTTGGAGGTGCTGGCGCCCCGTACAGAATATATTACACTACTGACGGAACTACTCCCGGGATATCCAGTTTACAATACACCAGTTCATTTACCATAACTACATCTACAACTATCAAGGCAATCACTTATGATAAAGATGAAACTCCATCCGATGTAATTACAAAAAATTATAGAATAGGGCCTATTGAAGGATTACGTGTTTATTTTAAAAAACCTCCATCTTGGTCACAAGTCAATATACACTATTGGAATGAAACACCAGATATTTTACCGACAAGTAACTGGCCAGGACCGCAAATGAACCAAATTGATAACTCTGATTGGTATGAATACATTTTTGAAGGAGTTCAAAGTACTCAGCTCCTTTTTAATGATAATGGTGGTGCCAAAACAGATGACTTAGCTAGAAACAAAGATGGATGGTATGATAATGGGGTTTGGTATGATCAAAAGCCTGAAGTACATAAGGATTTAATAGTCTATTTTAAATCTGACACTTATACTTCTCCTAGTATTTATTATTGGAATGTTACTCCATCAGGATTAACGACTTCTTGGCCAGGAGAATCCATGAATATTGATACGGATGGATGGTATACATACAGATTCCCGAATACTTCTTGCGCCAATATTATCTTTAGTAATAATGGCCCCTCACAAACATCTGATCTAAACAGATGTAAAAATGGATGGTTCTATAATGGGAGCTGGTTTGATGAAAAGCCAGACTTGTTAAAGTTGAATGAAAATCAAACAGAAGTAGCTATTTTAGATAAAAAAACAGCAATTTATCCAAACCCTATAACGGATGATTCTGTAATAGAGCTATATACTACTGGTAGTAAAAAACAAGTCAGAGTAGAAATCATAAATATGTATGGTATATCAAAAACTCTAATAGATAAAAAAGTTATCGCAGGAAAGCATTTAATTGAATTAGGAAAAAATAAATTATTGAGTAGCAGCGGAATATATTTCTGCAAAATTACTATTGATGGTAAATCTTCTACTAAAAAGATGATAAAACAATAAGCTAAAATTATTTTAGTATCTCATATAAATTACCTGTTAGAAACATCTAACAGGTAATTTATAGATACAGGCTTTAAACTAAATCAATTATACAGCATTTATAACTTCTTAGCCTCTTCCCAAAAAATATCCATTTCTGCTAGGGTCATTTCTTGGATGCTTTTACTGTTTTCTTTAGCTTTTTGTTCTAGATACTGAAAGCGTTTAATAAATTTTTTATTAGTGCGCTCTAAGGCGTTTTCGGGATTAATATTAAGGAAACGAGCATAATTAATCATCGAGAATAAGACATCACCAAACTCAGATTCCATGTTTTCTTGATGCTCTTCATTAATTTCGTGCTGTAATTCCCCAAGCTCTTCTTGTAGTTTTTCAAAAACTTGTTGAGGTTCTTCCCAATCAAATCCTACTCCCGCCACTTTATCTTGTATCCTACTTGCCTTGACTAGTGCCGGCAAAGATTTAGGAACTCCTTCTAATACACTTTTTTTTCCTTCTTTCAATTTTAAGTTTTCCCAATTTCGTTTTACATCTTCCTCATTAGTAACCTTCACATCTCCATAAATATGTGGATGCCTATTGATCAATTTATCAGAAATACTATTGGCTACATCAGTGATATCAAAATCATTAGTTTCACTTCCTATTTTCGAATAAAAGACAATATGTAATAATAGATCGCCTAATTCTTTCTTAACCTCTTCCAAATCATTATCTAAAATAGCATCTCCCAACTCATAAGTTTCCTCGATCGTAAGGTGGCGTAATGACTGTAATGTTTGTTTTCTATCCCAAGGGCATTGTGCTCGCAATTCATCCATTATCGATAATAAACGATCAAACGCTTTTAACTGATCCTCTCTGGAACTCATAATTCTTGTTTTTTTCAAAAGTAATTAATTATAAGAAACATTAATATCTAAATAAAAATAATACCTATAAATGAGCTGTGTTGGTGAGTAACAAAAATCAAAACCTTTTGTCTCTGATCTTGGTTCTAGTTTGTTGATTATTTTTAAGCAATGGATAACTAGACACATTACCCGAAACAATCATTAAGGTACTTTTATGAATCACATAATTAATGACTAGTAAATACTTCACACAACTTAATAAGTTGTACAAATCTTATTCTATTAATCTTATTAAAATCTTAACTTTCAAAATCTTATAGCTGTATTCAATACAATTTTGATTAAATTTAAAACTAACTAAACTAAAACTCTTAAAATTATGAGATTTTCACAAAAAACTATTTCCGGAAAAATAGTATTTATCGCCATGATATTGCTATGGAATTTTCAAATCAACGCTCAATTTACTGAAGTCAATGCTAGTAATGGAGGAAAAGTGCTCCGAGCTAATGCACCTGGAGGAACAGGAAACGTTCAAGATATAAGAAACAAATTGTCTGCTGCGGGAGTGCCAGCAGCAGCTATTAACTCAAGGCTTACCAATGGGGTATTTTCCAGAAACATAGCACAAACAAAAGCCGTAAGAGAAACAGCTAATTATATCAGTAACACCAATAATAGACCTGTAACATACACAGGAGGTGGACAAGTTGTCAATGCTGGTAATCTAGAAAGCAGAAGAGCTGCTATTGCTGCAAACGGTGGTACATTTATCTTTAGAGGAAATATCAATATCACATCAAGAAATAGATTGATACAGGTAGGATCTAACACCACTATATGGATTGACGGAACCATAAAATATACTGGACCCGTCATACCAGGTACTGTTCCGGATAGATTTTCGGTAAGTGATGTCATCAATGGTATTTTTGAAGTACGAGGTACGAATAATGGCAATACCAAAAATAATGTGAAGTTTTTTGGAACACGAAGAGGAGTCATTGAAACCAATGATCGTGCTGCAGGTATCTTTACTCGATTTGCAAGAAATCTTACTATACAAGGAATTAAATTCGTAAAATGTAGAAATGTGGTATTCATCAACAATACATTTGGTAATAGTGTAATCAGAGGTAATATCATACACAATTCTACCAGAAGAGCAATACATATTAAAGCTTCTCGTGATGCATTAATTGATAAAAATTTTATTTATGATGCCGATGTAGATGGTATTGATCTTGATGCTTTTTCTAGAAATGTCAAAGTAACTAAGAATGTTATGGTCAAATCTGGAAGTAGGTATCAGGTATGGACAGAAATTGTTACTACTGATTGCATAATTGATGAAAATGTAGGAGTTCATGTAAATAAAACAGACGGAGGTTTTCAGGAAAATGGGAGTGAAGATGGACAAAGCCCAACAGCAAGAAACAAATGGACCAACAACCATGTCTTTTATGCAGATGGAAATGCATATCGCCAAGGTTTTTCTTTTCATCCCAAGCGTGTTATTGACAAAGGTTCTACTACTTTTACTAATAATTTTGTTTGGCAGACAGAAAATAATGCACATAAGCGAAATCCAAAAAACAATACTTTACAGGATGTTAAGTATTATATTTCTAATGGCAACACCCCTCCGCCTCCACCACCACCAACAGGAGGTAGTAGTTTAGTGCATATGAAAAAAAGAAATGCTTCTGGTTTTGCAATCGATGGAAATAATGGAGGCGCTAATGGGCAAAATGTATATTTATGGGCTCAAAACCAAAACAATAATAATCAACAATGGGAAGAAATAAATCGTGGAAATGGATTTTATTCCTATAAAAAGAGAGGGACTAATTTCTGCCTAGATGGTGGAAATGGAGGTGCTAATGGGCAGAATGTATACTTGTGGACTTGTGGTGCTGGAAATCAAAATCAACATTGGCGTAAAGTAAATGTTGGAGGTAATAATTATCGCCTAGAAAAAAGAAATGCGCCTAATTATAGTATCGATGGTCGCGGCGGAGGTGCCAATGGACAGAATGTATATTTATGGACTTCTAATAATAGTAATCAAAACCAACATTGGCAATTCAATTCTATTAATAATAGATCTAGTGATTTAGAGGCTATCGCAGATGGTAAATTTGTAATGTACCCAAATCCAGCATCAGATCAGTTAAACATTTTAGGACTTGACAATGGTAATTATACTATACAAATTTATAATATCCAAGGAGCACTTTCACTAGAAAAAGAAATAAGCCTAAAAAAGGAAACCTCTACTACTATAGATATTTCTAATCTAGCAATTGGTTCATATGTCGTAAAAATATTAACTAATAACAATATATTTCCAACAGGATTGTTGATGATCACTCGATAATTACATAAAATATTTTAAAAATAAGAAAACTACTCCCCTTTATTATCATATAATAAAGGGGAGTTTAACTTGTGTTTCACTAAAAATGAAACAAGTTCAATAAACAGCATGATTAAGTGCTATCTACAATTTTGAATACATCTTGCAGACTTCTCATAAACGGATTTCATTAATCAAAGGTTTATAATACCTTTTACAATTATATTACACAAAAAAGCAATAGATTTGATCTTTTTAGAAAGAAGTCATTCCTACTAATAATCGATATTTATGCCCTCTGTGAAAATTCTATTTGCTTGTATTCCTTCTGATGGCCATTTCAATCCTAAGACTCAGTTAGTTCACTTACAAAATAAAGGATACGATATACGTTGGTATACTGGCCAAGCTAATGAAAATAGGTTAAAACAAATGAAAATACCATATCTGCCTTTTAAAAAAACTAAAGAAATCAATGCAGCTAACTTAGAAACATTATATCCAGAACGAAAAAAACTAAAAGGAAATAGGAGTAGTCCCTCTAGCATCATCTTCTCATGAAGTTTCTCAATATGGATTAGGACATCAGCCTGCCACTAATTTTTTAGGCAAACTAAAACAAAAGTTCATAAAATAATGGTCTAGAAATTGATTTTTAAAGACACAAAAGAAGTTTATAATGAACTTTTAGAAAATCTTAAATTACCAAAAGAAGATTTAACTATTTTTAATATTGCTCCATTAAAGTCTTCTATATTTATGAAAAATATATTCTCGACCTCCTCCTATCCGACTAAATAATTTTTTGTATCTAATGAGCTACCTCGTATAGCAATCGCAGTATAGAAATCAAGGCCAATAGGTTACAACAAACAAGATTGTTTGCCTCTATTTAGTTCTAATTTCTTGCACTCGATACGACATCTAAGGCCTGCTCACTAAAGAAATTCTATTAATTAAACCTAGATCATGCGATAGAAAATTTATGATAACAATATACTCACTCTTCTAAAAAATTAATGTTACTCATACGTTTTCTGGTATTCTCAAAATCGTTTATCAATTTTTTGACAATTATAGCTACCGGTTTAATATCATGAATCAAGCCTGACACCTGCCCTATCTCCAACTCCCCTTCTTCTAGATCGCCTTCAAACATGCCTCTCTTAGCACGTGCACGGCCTAAAAGTGCTTTCAACTCTGTTACAGAAGCACCTTTTGCATATAAATTTGCTACATCTTGGTAAAATTTATTTTTCAATAACCGCACAGGAGCTAATTCTTTTAAGGTTAGGTGTGTATCACCTTCTTTAGCATCTACAACCATTTTCTTAAAATCTGGATGAGAAGAAGCCTCTTCACTTGCCACAAATCTACTACCTATTTGCACCCCATCAGCTCCTAATGCCATAACTGCATACATAGCAGTACCAGTGGCTATCCCACCAGCGGCAATCAGAGGAATTTTTATTTGTTCCTTGATCATAGGAATCAATGCTAATGTGGTTGTTTCATCTCTACCATTATGCCCTCCAGCTTCAAAACCTTCTGCGACTATAGCATCTACTCCAGCATCTTGTGCTTTTAAAGCAAATTTCAGACTACTTACTACATGAACTACAGTAATTCCCTTTTCTTTTAAAAAAGAAGTATACGTTTTAGGGTTTCCAGCAGATGTAAAAACAATTTTTATATCCTCTTCTATAATGATTTTTATAATTTCTTCTAGATTGGGATATAACATCGGGATATTAACCCCAAAAGGCGTATTCGTAGTTTTTTTACATTTCTGGATATGTTCTCTTAGTACATCTGGATACATAGAACCAGCTCCTATAAGCCCTAAACCCCCCGAATTACTGACAGCACTAGCTAATTTCCATCCACTTGCCCAAATCATTCCGCCTTGAACAATAGGGTATTGGATATTAAAAAGTTCTTTGATTTTATTCATTACTGTTTTGATATCTTCATTGTGTAACGTGAGTCATCTGTGAGTACTTCTACAAGGTATAAACCACTTGATAAATTGTTTAACGAAACGTAATTACTATTTTTTAGCTCTTCGGATACTACAACTTTTCCTTCTGCAGTATAAATATGAATTCTAATTGGTTTTTGTATAGGCAAATCCAAAAATAGTCTGTCAGTGACTGGATTAGGGTATATCTTAATTTTTTCTGAAGTAACATCTCTAATTGACAAGCTTTCTACAAGCGCCTTAAAATCTGGAATTCCATATCCTAATTGGGTATCTGGGTTACTATATTGTGATGCTGATTCTCGTATCAATTGCATAATTTCTCCATTATTCATCGAAGGGAATGCTTGCCATAAACAGGCTACTGCACCAGCCATTATAGGTGCGCTAAAAGAAGTCCCACCACTCGTAGAAACTACATTGTTTGGTAAGATCACAGCTGACCCAGATCCTCTGGCAACTACATCAGGCTTTATGCGATTATCAGCAGTTGGTCCTCGGGAGCTAAAGGAAGCGTAATTCCCGGCACCATCAATAGCACCTACAGTTAATACTCCAGGCGCATCTCCAGGAGCTGTAATGATACCCCAAGGATCATTCCCAGAATTTCCAGCAGATGTAACCAATAACATGCCTTTAGCAAACGCCATATTAGCTCCTTTAGAAATGAATGTAGTTTGTCCATCCATATCAGATGGCTGATACTCATAAGCCGGGTTATCAAAACTAATAGAATATCCTAATGATGTATTAATTACATCAACGCCAAGACTATCTGCTCGTTCAGCTGCTTCTACCCACAAGGCTTCTTCTTTAGGTCCTTCGGTAGCAGCATCCTCTGTAATAAATAAATAATAGTTTGCATCTGGTGCTGTACCTACAAACTCTTCATCTATAAATCCTGCAATATCACTAAATGTCTGAGTCCCATGGGAACTTCCCGAAAAAGCAAATTCATCTTCTTCTCTTCTTACAAAATCATATCCATCTAACAATCTACCTTCATCTCGTATTCTTTTAAAACCATCTATAATATTTACTCCTGGAAACCCTGAGTCCATTACTGCAATAATCATCCCTGCACCAGTATACTCTTGTTGATGAAGGTACTCCGCATTTAATTGCTGTATTTGTTGTGCCGCACTCCCATAATTGAATACCGTTTTTACTTCAAATTTATTGGTTATCACAGCTTCCTTTTTACGAGTTTGGAGTATTGATTTTTTGGCATCTAAAGAATTATCTGCATAATCGATTCGATCAACAAATGAAATGCTCAATAAGTTATTGATAGCTATTTGTGTTCCTCTGACAAATACGCAATTAAACCACTTTGACTTGGCAAGTACAGTAATCCCTGAGGTACTTTTTAGCTGATCAATATAATTTTCATTAACAGGAACATCTTTATCATCTATGGTAATATTATGTAGGTTTTTTCGATCAATTGCCTCTTGAGTAAGGATAGTAATTGGATTAGCAATGGCATTTGCTACATTTTCTTTGTCGGTAAAATATACCCAAGCATCTTCGGTTTGAGATATCCCAAGATAGGTAATACAGAACAATAATAGGAAGCATTTCTTTTTCATATAATAGTAGTTTATGACATAACAATCTACGAAATTACTCCGGATCCTGCTAATTCATCACCTAAATACCAAGCAACAAATTGACCTTCGGTAATTGCACTCTGAGCATTTTCAAAAACAATATACATCCCAGTATCCACCTGGTGTAAAGTAGCTTTATCCAAAGTTTGCCTGTATCGTATCCTAGCCATTACATCCAATTCTTTATCTAGTTCTAATTTAAGATCAGGACGTACCCAGTGTAATTCGTGATTATGTATAAACAATGCTCTCCTATACAAACCAGGGTGATCTTTGCCTTGACCAGTGTAAATCACATTACTCTTTACATCGGTTTCAATCACAAAAAGAGGCTCTGGAGTTCCTCCGACTGCCAATCCTTTTCGTTGTCCTTTTGTAAAATAATGCGCTCCCTGATGTTGTCCTACAACTTTACCTTCATTACTATCATAGGTATACTTAGAAGAGAGAAATTTTAATTCTTCTTTCTTAGAGTTAAAACTTGGAGTGACTTTATTATATTTATCTTCTGTAGAAGGTATTTCTATAATATCTCCTTGTTTTGGACGTAGTTTTTGTTGTAAAAATTCTGGCAACCGTACTTTACCAATAAAACACAATCCCTGAGAATCTCTTTTATCTGCAGTTACAAGTGCTTGTTTACTTGCTATTTCTCTAACTTCGGGTTTTAGTAATTCTCCTACAGGAAAAAGGGTTCTGGATAATTGCTCTTGTGATAATTGACACAAGAAATATGATTGATCTTTATTTGCATCCTTACCTGCCAACAATCGATGTATCTCTTTACCATCTTTTGTTATTGTATCTTTTCTACAATAATGACCAGTAGCTACATAATCTGCTCCTAATGATAGTGCTATTTTGAGAAAAACATCAAACTTAATCTCTCTATTGCAAAGTACATCGGGGTTTGGTGTTCTTCCTTTTTCATATTCAGCAAACATATAGTCTACAATGCGTTCTTTATATTCTTCACTTAAATCAACTGTCTGAAACGGAATTCCTAGTTTTTCTGCTACAAGTAAAGCATCATTACTATCATCTAACCACGGACATTCATCAGAGATTGTCACCGAGTCATCGTGCCAGTTTTTCATAAAAAGCCCTATCACCTCATATCCTTGTTCTTTTAAAAGATATGCTGCTACACTAGAATCTACTCCCCCAGATAACCCTACTATTACTCTTTTCACTTTATCGTATTTATTCTCTTATGATTAATTGCAAAAATAGCAAATAAAAAAAGCAATGCACAGGCATCGCTTCTAGGTTTTTATCTATCGATATATTTCGAAAATTGATATTAAGATCCTCTTTTTTGTAGCGGAAACGTTTTTTCTTCTGACAACTTTCCATTTTTATAGTATTTCCAGACTCCATCCTTACGATTCTTCTTATAGTTACCTTCTATTTCTAGTACTCCTTTTGCATCGTAATACTTTGTCGAACCATGTAATAGATCGTTACTGTATGTGTATTCTTTGAGTATAGTTCCGCCTTCTGCATATATAATTCTTTTGCCTTCTTTTTTTCCATTAACATATACTGCTTTCTCAGTTAACTGTCCATTTTCAAAATAAGTAAGTTGTGCTCCATGAAGATTTCCTGATTGATATTCTTCTGTCATCATAACCTTAGAAGAGTTTTTATGATAATACGTCCAGGTTCCTGTACGTTGCTTACCTTTCATACTACCCTCGCTAATCACTCCCCCTTTACTATTAAAATATTTTACACGAACTGTATCTGAGTTTTTAGAAAACAATTTTGTTGCTGTTGGATTTTTCCCGCTATCTTGTTTATAAAACTTAAACGTTCCTACTTCTTTTCCGTGATCAAAAGTCCCTTCATATCGTAATTGATTTGTGCCTTCATATTTTTTTTTCCATTTGCCATGGCGTTTGCCTTCAGAATCCAATGCGTTAAATTCTTGAGCAACACTGATACAGGAACTCATTAAAAAAATAAAACATACTATTCTATACTGCATAATTATATTTAGTTTAAGACAATATTCATTACCTAAAAAATTACGGTTCAATTAATTTGGCATTCATTAATTCTATATCCAAAAAGTGTACCATTTAGAAAACATAAATATACATAAATCAAAAAAATAAGATGTATAGCATAATGATCTAGCAATTTTTATACAATTATCTGAAACGATATTTTTTATGCAATATTTTAATTTCTTAAGCTATTAGCTAATTATGTGTGTCTACTAAACTCTGTAAAGCACTAACATTGTATTGATCAATCCTACAAAAAAAACATTAAGGTTTCTAAAAAAATAGCATGGATATATTAAAAATGCATTCTGTTAACTTTAGTTTAACAACTTTATGGAAATATATAAAACTCAGCTACCGTTCGACACATCGAACAAACTTTATTATTAAAAATCAAAAAGTATGAAAATTATTTCAAAAATTATCCGTGTAGCATTCATTGCTATATTGATTACAAACATTACCTCATGTAGTAACGATGATGACGGAGATGTTGTTATCCCTTCTACTAATATTGTAGAAACTGCCACTACAGATTCAGATTTATCCCTTCTGGTCGCAGCACTTGGAGCTGCTGATGGAGATTTAGTCTCTATTCTTAATGGTACTGGACCTTTTACTGTTTTGGCTCCTACTAATACTGCTATGGAAGCATTTCTAACTGATAATGGATATGCAGATATTTCTGCTGTGCCAACTGATGCATTACAGCAAATATTATTAAATCATGTCATCCCTGGAGAAGTTACATCTGCAGCTTTAATTTCTAATAGCGCAGGATACATACCAACTGCTGCTGCTGTTGGACCTAATGGAGCCGCTATCAGTATGTATTATAATACTTCTGATGGAGTTATCTTTAATGGAGGCCCAGCAGTCACTATGGCAGATATTAGAGCATCTAATGGTATTATACATAAAATAGATGCAGTGATTGGTCTACCAGATGTTACTACGTTTGCTACTGCTGATCCTAATTTTTCTAGACTTGTAGAAGCATTGACCGCTCATAATTTTGATTATGTTACTACTTTACAAGGAGATGGCCCATTTACGATACTTGCTCCTAACAACGCCGCTTTTGATACGCTACTGGCTACTGATCCTACTTGGACTGTACCTGGTGATATCCCAGAGATGGCATTACAAACTGCTTTGAATCTCCATGTAATTTCTGGTGCTAATGTTACAGAAGCCGACTTAACTGATGGAGAAGTGACTACTCTAGGTGGGGAAGTATCTGTAGATGCTACTGCTAAGACTGTTTCTGATGGATCAGACCCAGCGAATGTAAGTACTATAATTGCTACAGATATTCAAGCAACTAATGGTGTTATCCACGCAATAGATACTGTTTTATTACAACCTATACTTTCTACCGGAGGTAGATAAATAATAAAAAAAGAGATAAAAAAAAGCCTCATTTATAAACAAAATGAGGCTTTTTTACTTCTTTCTTTTTACTTTTTTCTTATTTTTTGTTGTTGCTCTGCTTGTTCCATCAATTCTTTCATTTTCTTTTGGAACTTGCCTTGTTTTTTAGGCTTTTTCTTATTCTCTTGTATTTTAGCATGTATTTTATCCTCATCAATAATCACATTCTTAATTACTAACATTATTCCTATCGTAATTAAATTCGAAATAAAATAATACAATGATAATCCACTGGCATAATTATTAAAGAAAATCAACATCATCAATGGAGACAGATACATAATAAATTTCATATTAGGCATCCCTGGTTGTTGCGTCTGCATCGTCTGTCCTGTAGTCATCATCATATAAATAAAAATTGCTATCGATGCTAATATTGGAAACAAACTAATATGATCTCCATAGAATGGTATCTCAAAAGGTAAGGTCGCTATTGCATCATAACTAGATAAATCATCTGCCCATAAAAAGCTTTTCTGTCTTAAATCAAATGCACTCGGAAAGAAATTAAACAATGCATAAAACACTGGAATCTGCATTAAAGCAGGTAAACAACCACTCATTGGACTAGCTCCTGCTTTGCTATACAATGCCATGGTCTCTTGCTGTTTTTTCATAGCATTGTCCTTATATTTCTCTCCTATCTCTGCTATCTCAGGCTTAAGTATTTTCATTTTTGCTTGAGACACATATGATTTATAGGTTACAGGAGATAGTACGATACGAACAATTATTGTCATCACTACAATAGCAATTCCTGGGGCTAAAAATCCACTTAAGAAGCCAAAAAATGGAATAAATATATATCTGTTTATAAATCCAAAAATCCCCCACCCTAATGGAACGATTTCATCTAAATTTCTATCGTATGCATTTAGAATCTTATAATCAGTAGGGCCATAATACCAATCCATACTGTAGCTTAATTCTCCTCCCTGTAGTTCCAAGGGTATAGTACTAGCGAACTCTTTCGTTACTTTTATATCTTTATCATCTAACTCACTAGTACTAGCAACATTTTTAGATGTCATGGTTGCCGTTTTAAACGGTGTATCTGTTAATAAAACAGAGGTAAAGAAATGTTGTTTAAAACCAATCCAACTAACTTGTTCTTCTGTATCTTCATCAAAATCTCCTTGCCCCGTATAATCATCTTTATCACCTCCATATTCATAATGAATATCTGTATATCTGTTGGCATAAGAAGCACTTTTGGCCTGTCTGATTGCTTGTAATTTCCAATCTAAAGTAATGGCTTGACTACTATTAAAAACTTGTTGTAATCCCTGTGACCGGATAGAAAAATCTACCATATATTCATTAGGCTGCATCTCATATCTATATTCTAAAAATTGAGATTCAGAAACTTTCAATTTCATAGATAAGATGGTATTCTCTCCATTCTTAGAGAGAGTAGGCTCAAAAAACAAATCTTTTGTATTGAGTATTCTATTATCGGTTGTTCCAAAATTTAAATTAAAAGATGCATTTTTACCATCTTTTATAATATATAAAGGAACGGAGTCGTAGGTTTTAAAATTTTTGAGCAATGCTTCTTCTATATATCCTCCTCTATTATTAATTTTCAGACTTAAAACTTCATTCTCTATTTTAGTAAACGTGTCTATTGCAGATGGTAAACTAGCAGCATATGCAAAGGCTCCTAATTGTGCTTTGGCTGATTCCATTGCAAGAGAATCTTGAGGGTTTGCAACAATGGCTTTACTTTCTTGGGTATTTATTTGCTGTTCTTGGTTTACTTCTTTAGCTACTTCTAATTGTTCTTGTTTTTCTTTTTCTGCAGCTTCTATCTCTTCTGGAGTAGGTTGATTCATATACATCATTACTCCAAAAATCCCAAAAATTAAAATAAAACCAATTACTGTATTGAGATCAAATTTTTTTTCTTCCATTGATACGTGTATAAAAAAACCTTTGTCTGAGATATCAGAAAGGCTTTCTAATTTATTATTACTGTATATTTATGTTATTGTCAATTTTCTAGCCAATTAGATTATTGTGCCACTTTGGCATTTTTCTTAGATTCATGATATGTGACACTGGCTTGTACAAAAGCCACAAAAAGTGGGTGAGGATTTGCCACAGTACTCTTATATTCTGGATGGTACTGTACACCTACAAACCAGGGGTGATCTGAGATTTCTATAATTTCTACCAATCCAGTTTTGGGATTTATACCTGTAGTACGCAATCCTGCTTTTTCTAATTGTTCTCTGTATTGATTATTATACTCATATCGATGGCGATGGCGTTCAGATATTAGAGACACACCATATGCTTCATGTACTTTACTATTTTCTTGCAATTCACAATCCCAGGCACCTAATCGCATTGTTCCTCCCATATCCGTAATATTCTTTTGCTCTTCCATCAAACTGATAACTGGATGTGAGGAATTATCATTTACCTCAATAGAACATGCATCTTTTTGACCTAATATATTTCTAGAATATTCGATTACTGCCATTTGCATACCCAAGCAGATTCCGAAAAAAGGCATTTTGTTTTCTCTAGCATATTGCACTGCCTTAATTTTACCTTCGATACCTCGTTCACCAAAACCTGGTGCAACTAGTATGCCATCTAAATGCGCTATCTTTTTTGCAATTGTCTGATTATCTATATATTCTGAGTGTATGCTTTCTATATGTACTTTGACTTCATTCTCTGCCCCTGCGTGTATAAAAGCTTCTAATATTGATTTATATGAATCTTGTAGCTCTACATATTTTCCAATGAGTCCAATTGTGACTTCATGTTTAGGGTTTTTATGTCTTTGCAAAAAGCTATTCCATTTCTCTAAGTTTGGTGCATCATCATCTCTGAGGACCAATTGTCTAAGCACAACAGTATCTAATCCTTCTTCTAGCATCAGATTAGGAACATCATAAATAGTAGATGCATCTATGGATTGGATTACAGCCTCTCGTTTAACATTACAGAACAATGCTAATTTTTGTCGTAAATCATCTGACAATTCGTGCTCTGTTCTACACACCAGAATATCAGCTTTAATTCCACTTTCCATCAATGTTTTTACACTGTGCTGAGTTGGCTTTGTTTTTAATTCTCCTGCAGCTGACAAGTATGGTATTAGGGTTAAGTGTATTACTAAAGCATTGGTATCACCCAATTCCCACTTTAACTGACGTACAGCTTCTATATATGGTAATGATTCTATATCTCCTACTGTACCTCCAATCTCTGTAATCACAATATCATAATTACCACTTTTACCTAGAATCTGAATTCTTTCTTTGATTTCATTTGTGATATGAGGAACCACTTGGACTGTCTTTCCTAAAAACTCTCCTCTACGTTCTTTTTCTATAACACTCTGATATATCCTACCTGTAGTAACATTATTAGCTTGTGAAGTTGGGGTATTTAGAAATCGTTCATAATGCCCTAAATCTAAATCTGTCTCAGCACCATCATCTGTTACATAGCATTCTCCGTGTTCATAGGGATTTAATGTACCTGGATCCACATTGATATATGGATCTAATTTCTGGATAGTTACCCGATACCCTCTTGCTTGTAATAGTTTTGCAAGAGAAGCAGCTATTATTCCTTTTCCTAATGAAGAAGATACACCTCCTGTTACAAAAACATATTTAGTATTAGCCATATAAACTCACCTAATTCGTTGTGGTACTACAATTTTGCGCAAAAATACAAAGAAGAAGCCAAACTGAACATCGAAAATAAGGCAATGTTTATATAATTTTTAAATATATTAAAAATTCTTTTTTATGTTTTTATGATTGAGGGCTTTTACTTGCGATCCATTGATCTATTAATTCTTCTAATATAGTAAGAGGAACAGCTCCATTGGTAAGAACAACATCATGAAATTCTTTAATATCAAAAGCTTCGCCTAATTTTTGTTTAGCTCCTTCTCGCAACATTAGAATTTTATTCATTCCTATTTTATATGCTGTAGCTTGACTCGGCATTACGATATGTCTTTCTACCATTTTTATGGCATCACTTTCTGCATTTGGAGTATTATCTGTATAATATTTGATTCCTTCTTCTCTACTCCACTTCTTAGTATGTATCCCTGTATCAACTACCAAACGACATGCTCTCCATAACTCCATTGCTAGCCGCCCGAAATCTGAGTAGGGGTCTTTATACATTCCTATTTCCTTCGGTAGTAATTCGGTATACAACCCCCAACCTTCAGTGTATGCTGTATATCCCCCAAATTTTCTGAATTTAGGAATATCTTCCAATTCAAGAGCTATAGAACGTTGCATATGATGTCCTGGGATTCCTTCATGATACGCTAAGGCTTCCATTTGATAGATTGGCATTGCTCGCATGTCATACAAATTTGCATAATATGTACCTGGTCTTGATCCGTCTGGTGTGCCTCTTTGATAAAATGCTTTTCCTGCATTCTTTTCTCTAAAAGGTTCTACAGCCTTAACAATAATATCAGCTTTAGGCTTGGTTAAAAAAAGCGTGTCTAATTTAGATTTCATAGTATCAATAAGCGCAACTGCTTCTCTTAGGTAACTAGCTTTTCCTTTTTCATCATTGGTATAATAAAATTGTTTATCCTCTTTCATATAAATAAAAAAGTCTTGTAGCATCCCTTCATACTTAACTTGCTTCATTATATCTCTCATTTCCTGATGAATCCTAGCAACTTCATTCAATCCTAATTGATGGATTTCTTCTGCGGTCATATTTGTCGTAGTAGTGCGTTTTAGTGCATTGTTATAAAACGCATCGCCTTTAGGAAATTTCCATACTCCATCATCGGCAGTAGCTCTTTGTTCTTGATCTTGAAGCATCGTAATCAAATGATCATACGCAGGTTTTACACTATCCAGTAAGGCGCTCTTCGCTTCAGTAATTAAACTAGTAATTTCTTCTTCTGTAAATTCTAATTTAGTGATTTTACTTTTAAAGTCTTTTAACAAAGTACTTTCCTTATTAGATTCATCAAATGGTACTCCTGTGATGAGATTTCTACTATCACTCAATGCTCTTGCAAAAACAAATTTTGGAGGAACGACTCCATTTTTTTCTCGTATTTTAATATTTTCGATTAATTGAGAAAACAATGGTTTTATTCCTTGTAATCTAGAAATATACGCTTTTGCATCGCTTTTATTTTCTATCTTATGCATATTGATTAAAAAAGCTGGAATAGATGATTGCAAACCTCGCATTTGGTTTACAGGATAATTGTATAAACGATATTGAAAATCATCTATTTGGTTTTCAACATCTTGTTTCATTAACGTATAACTCAAAGCTGTAGCAGTATCAAGTAGAGAAATATCTACAGAATCTTTTAGATACGCCAATCGTTTTTTAGCTTTTTCGAGATCTTTTACTGCTTTTTTAGAAGAAATATCATCCCATTTACTATAATCTTCGGTTTTTATCCCCATATATGTTTGTGACATTGGGGAGTCTGAGAGATCATCTTGAAATTGAGTTTCGAACCAATCATTCAATTTTTTTGAACTTTCTTCTATTAGTTGTTCTTCGGATACTACAGGTACTACTGGTTTAATTTCTTGTTTACAACTACTATATATTACAAAAAAAGAAGAAAAAATAAATATATTGAATTTTGACGTACTCATATTTTCTATTTAAAAAAAGGTTAGCTAATTATTATTTTGAAACAAGAACTTCTATAGAAGAATCATGGAATATTTTATGAGTTTGTTTTTTAAAATCTTCTGCCTTTGCTTTGAAGATATTAGGCACAAATTTCTGTGGATTTATGTCTATCAAAGGAAACCAGGTGCTTTGTACTTGAATTTGCATTTTATGCCCTTTCTTAAACGTATGGTGTACATCTTGGAGTTTTATAGTGACATCCGTTTTCTTATTAGGGATAAAAGCTTCGGGTGTACTAAAGCTATTTCTAAATTTTCCTCGTAATACTTCACTTCTCACCATGAGGTGATAATTAGACATTTTTAGATATTCTTGTGTCTCTTCTGTATCTTCTTCATCTCCAGAATATACATCTATCAGTTTTACCACCCAATCTGCATCAGTCCCAGAAGTGGCAACTTTTAACTTAGCCATTACTTCTCCAGATAATGTCATATCTTCTGTAAGTACTGGTGTTTCATAGACCAATACATCTGGGCGACGTGCAGCAAAGCGCTGATCATCTGTCATATATTTTCGCGGTGTAAATACCACCTTTATATCTTCTGAGTAGGGAACTGGTTTTTTAGGATCACTTACAAATTCTGAAAATCCATCGCCTGAACCTTCTGCTAATCCTCCTTCAGAAAGGTACATTGTTTTTTTCTTTACATTTTTTGTTGGCCATTGATCGAATGTATTCCATTCTTTTTTACCGGTATCAAAAATCCTAATTTCGGATAAGTCGGTATTTGTATCTCCTGTACCTTTTAGAAAATGATTAAAAAATTTAGTCTCTACATTTTTCTGAAAATCTAAGGAAATATCATCTCCAAAATATACATTTCCTATCGCTTGGCGCTTATTAGTTCTTGACCAATCTCCGTGACTCCAAGGACCAAAAACCATAATGTTATAATTAGTACTGTTTTTTTCTATATGTTCATAAGTCTCGAAAGGTCCGTATAAATCTTCTGCATCAAACAGCCCACCAACTACCATAACGGCTGGTTTTATATCTTTCAAATGTTGAATAATCCCTCTTTTTTGCCAGAACTCATCATAATTAGGATGTTCTTTTAACTGATTCCAAAATACATTATCCTCTCCATAATATTTATCTAAATTACTTAGAGGACCTACGTCTAAGAAAAATTGATATTGATCCTTAGTAGGTAGTTCAGCAAATGAATACCACGGTTCTGACACAGGTGTTGTTTTTTCACTTCCGAAGAGTGCTGTCACTCTCCAATAACTCAATAAAAAAGCACCATTATGATGGAAATCATCAAAAAAGAAATCTCCTATACAAGCCTGGGGAGAAGCGGCCTTTAATGCAGGATGTGCGTCTAATAATGAATAGGTAGTATAAAAACCAGGATATGAAATCCCCCAAATCCCAACTTTTCCATTATTGTTTTCTACATTGTTTACTAGCCATTCTATAGTATCATATGTATCACTCGCCTCATCGAATTCTTTATCCTTTTTATTAGGAATATACGCTCTCATATTATCATATACACCTTCACTCATCCATCGACCACGTACATCTTGATATACGATAATATTTCCTTCTTTCATCAAAAATTCGTTAGGACCAATTTTAGATCTATATTGATCTTCTCCATAGGGATTAGAGCTATATGGAGTTCGTTGCATCAATATCGGATATTGTTTGCTTGTATCTTTTGGGGTATATATGGTCGTATGCAATTTAATCCCATCCCGCATTAGGATATCTATTTCTTGCTTGTTGTAATTGTTTTTTACAGAATATGTATTTTCTTCTGAAGTTTTATCAGTACTAATTTCTGTATTATCTAATATAGAAGCTTCTTTTTTCTGAGTACACGAGATGTTAAAAAATAAAATAAAAATAATACCGAATACAAATAATTTAGTGGATTGCATTTATATAAGTTTAGTTTATCGATGAAGATAAAAAAATGGTATTTCCAGCAACTTCTATTTAAGGAGATTTTAACAAATCTGAAATATTTGAATACAGAAATCTCAGATACATCCAAAAGCTTTTTTAGATATAGAATTGTCAGTTTCTAAGAAAAAAGTACATCTATCATGAATTACATGAGTTTGAAAATCTACTCATAGTAATTCTCTCGGAGCAAGTATACATAACTATCAATTAAGCAAGCAGATTTAGCTATCTAATTTGAACTTGAATTATACATTGGAACCCCGTTATGAAGGTTTCAACCGAAAAGTTTGGCATTTGTACTATAATGAAATTGATTTTTTGATCATCAATTTCTATCATTCTACTTACTACTAATATTATCAACTGCTAAACTTGAAAAGGACCTAAAAATCATAAAAACTAATATAAAATGCAGAAATTGTTTATTATTTTATCAAAAAACTTAATCAAAAAAGTGAAATATGCTCTTGAATTCTAGAAAAAATTAAAATGATGGTGATTAAATACCATCTAATACTAAGGGAAAAAACACTTAAATATCAAATAATCTATAGAATCTACACAACCAAAATAAAGGGGATTTAAGTTTTTACATCAAGCAATTATCAATCAATAAGCCACATACACATCATCCAATTTTATATATAATTTACACATTTATGACGTATTTGTTTAATTTATAAAAGTTAATTTTTTAACGTTAAACTTTTTATTAGATTTAGCGCACACAAACTTAAACTTTATAAAATGAAAAAAATGTACTCGTTTGCCTTGTGTTTATTTTTTATAGGGCAGATAATTTTCGCACAACAGCAAAATGATCCTCAAAAACAACAAATTGAGAAAATTGTAAAAGACTATCTCACCAGTAAAATCACTTCAAAAAGTGCTGGTTTAACTAAAGGAGACATTGAAGGATTTGAAGTTACAGATGTTGTTCCATCTTTAAATCCAGAAATTAACCATGTATATGCAAACCAAAAACACAACGGAATTCCTATACAAAATAGTGCTTACAAATTCACCGTAAAAGGAAATCAAGTTACTTGGGAGATTAATCAATTTATTGAAAATGTTGCTGCAAAAGTAACTTCTACAAAAGCATCTTTACCTCCTGAAGCTGCTATTAATGCACTTACAGCTGATCTAGGATTAAAATCTGCAACATTAAGTAGATCATCCAAAAGCCCAAGTGGTATTATGCAGTTTAAAGATACAGGGATATCAGATGGGGATATTACGGCAACGGAAGTATATAAACTTAATAGTAAAAATGAATTACGTCTTGCTTACAATATTACTATTTTAGAGATGGACGGAAATCACTGGTGGAATGCAGATGTTGATGCTGTAACCGGAAAGCTTATAGGCCCCGCCGACGATTGGGTAATCTCTTGTAATTTTGGAGATGCATCACACGAAAATCATAACCACAGTCACTCTATACTAGAAACTAAAGCGGTAGCTACAGTAGCTAATGCTCCAGCAGCATTTATGCCTAATTCATATAATGTATTTCCATTACCTGTAGAAAGTCCTAATCACGGGAATCGAGCTATCGTAACTAATCCTTCGAATACTAATGCTTCTCCTTTTGGATGGCATGATACGAATGGTAGTAATGGAGCAGAATTTACAACTACCAGAGGGAATAATGTATGGGCACAAGACGATAGTAATGGTAATAATGGAACAGGTTTTTCTCCTGATGGAGGATCTACCTTAGAATTTAATAATCCTCTTAACCTTAATCAGCAACCAAGCTCTTACCGAAGCGCAGCAATCACTAATTTATTCTACTGGAATAATGTAATGCACGACATCTGGTATCAGTATGGTTTTGATGAAGCAAGTGGAAATTTCCAAGAAAATAATTATGGAAAAGGAGGAAGAGGAAGTGATTCTGTAAACGCAGATGCACAAGACGGTAGTGGTACAAACAATGCTAATTTTGGTACTCCTCCAGATGGATCTAATCCAAGAATGCAAATGTTTTTATGGACAAACCCAACCAGAGATGGAGATTTTGATAATGTAGTAATCGCTCACGAATATGGTCACGGGATTTCTACCAGATTAGTTGGAGGTCCTAGTAGAAATGCATTAGGAGGATCAGAACAAATGGGAGAAGGATGGTCAGATTGGTTTGGATTAATGATCACGATGAGACCTGGCGATGTAGGAACAACAGGAAGAGGAGTTGGAACTTATGTTAGAGGACAGCCTACCTCAGGTAGAGGAATAAGACCTACACAATACTCGACGAATAGATCGATAAACAATACAGATTATGCAGATGTAAATACCCTTAGAAGACCTCACGGTGTTGGATATGGTTTTGCTACTATATTATGGGATATGACTTGGGGATTAATTGACGCAGAAGGATTTGATGCTGATTTGTATAATGGTACAGGAGGAAATAACATTGCTATGGCACTTGTTATAGAAGGACTTAAAAACACAGCTAATAATCCTGGATATGTTTCGGGTAGAGACGGTATTCTTAGAGCTGATCAAGATTTATATGGAGGGCGATATGAATGCATTATCTGGAAAGCTTTTGCAGAAAGAGGTGTTGGACAAGATGCTAATGAAAATAATAATGGAGGGACTAATGGTCAAACAGATCAAACAGTTTCTTTTGTAAATCCATGTGATGGAGGAGGTGGTAATCAAGCTCCATCTGTTTCATTTGCTGAACCTACTAATAATCAAGTATTCGATGTTTCAACGAATCTATCTGTAACTGTAAATGCAACTGATAGTGATGGAAGTATCTCTAATGTTAGATTATTTCTTAATGGAGATTTAGTTCGTCAAGAAAACATTTTACCTTATGAATGGGGTGCCGCTAATCAAAACGATCCGTCACTACAAAATTTAAGAGCCGGCACCTATACTCTTAGAGCTGTTGCCACAGATAATGATGGTGCAACATCAGAAAGCACTATTACTATAACAGTGAGATCAGCTTCAGCAAATCATATTGCGATTGGTAAACCTGCGACACAATCCTCTACAGATTTTCAAGGCTTAGCTTCTAGAGCAGTAGATGGTGATACAAATGGTAATTACGGAAGTCGCTCGGTAACTCATACTAACAGAGAAGTAGGATGGTGGAGAGTTGATCTACAGGACATATATGACATTTCTTCTATAAATGTATATAATAGAACAGATTGTTGTTCGGAACGTATAAGTGGTGCAAGTGTATATGTTGGACTTATCAATAGCACTAACCCTGCTGATTATGTTAGAATTGGGGATTTGAATAACATTACTCTTAATGCATTCCCTAATATTGGAAGAAGGGCTAGATATATTATGGTTCGCCGTAACAATTCTGATTACTTAAGCTTAGCAGAAGTTGAAGTTCAAGGAACATTGGCTCGGAATAATTCTGTAGCTACTTTATATACAAATTGTAACTATTCAGGTCAGAATGCTACATTTGGAATTGGAACATATAGTTTCCAAGATTTTATATCGCGTTTCCCTAATGATCAACTTTCATCGATTCGTGTACCTTCTGGTCTTAAAGTTACAATTTATCAGCATAGCTTAACAGGAAGAACATTAGAGTTAACAGCAGATGATAGTTGCTTCAATAATGAATCTTTTAATGATATTGCTTCTTCTATTAAAATTGAAGAGATATCTAATGTAGATAATAACAGTTTTGCTGGTACAGATGGAGAAATTGATCTAGAAAATCTTTTTAGAATATATCCTAATCCTACCACAGATGTATTCGAAATATTTGCAGGTACGAATAGTACAGAAAATATTAGTGCAATCATCTATGACATCTTAGGAAGTAAGAAAGCTCAGGTACAATTAATCCCAGGAGTAAACACTATTTCTACAAAGAATTTTTCATTAGGAGCTGGAATTTATCTAGTTGAGATTAAAGTTCAAGGACAAGAGTCTAGAGTAGAAAAGTTAGTAATAGCTCAATAAGTTATTGATTCTATACTATCATATTTTTAAGTAATAAAGAGGTTGAATTTCTATGTTATTGAGACAAAGAAATTTAGCCTCTTTACTTTTATAAATAAAGGCCTAACTCGTTAGACAGGGATTTTCCAATGTAAATTGGACAATATCGTTACCTTAAGCTCAAAAAACACCTATTTTGTCATACTGAGCATTCTAAGATAAAAACAAGTTTTATGCATTTAATTTCACAAATGGTTGTTCTCTTTTAGCAACAACGGCAAAGATTCTTAGTATTAATTTATTTGTTACTGCATTGATTACACTCATATTGTTTTTACCATCTTTTATTTTACGATTGTAATACGCTTTAAGTTGCGGGTCGTGTCTGACGGCTGTAATAGCACCTTTTGTCAAAACTGCTTTTAATGACCTGTCTCTTAAAAAATGAGTTTTTGTTTCACCTTTTACGCTAGTTCCTGATTGATAAGGAATCTATCATTTATTGAGGCATTCATAATTATTTCATC
Organism: uncultured Aquimarina sp.; assembly: GCA_947493495.1. GTDB lineage: Bacteria > Bacteroidota > Bacteroidia > Flavobacteriales > Flavobacteriaceae > Aquimarina. The sequence goes on along the minus strand of CANLRN010000002.1, from coordinate 112,288 downwards.
ATTATAGTCGGTGTTTTTATGATTCTTACAATAGTTAATGAAATTAATTCGTAAAACACCTTATCTGTTTTTAAAATGCTCTAATCCCAGTTGCAACCAACTTATGTATTCATTCTCATCTGGTGTATATGCGGTAGTTTTATTTAACAGATTCATATCACTATCCAATAATACATAATAGGGTTGCGAGTTATTTTCAAAATTTAATGTTTGGAAAGTAGCCCACTTATCTCCTACAGTTCTTATTGATTTAGTTATTCCTGATTCTTTAAGAAACATAAACCGTTCTTTTTCTTCTAGTTTCTCTCTGTCATCAACATATAATGAAATCAAGATATAGTCTTCTTTTAACATTTTCATTACCTCTGGATGACTCCATACTTGCTCTTCCATTTTACGGCAATTGACACAAGCCCAACCTGTAAAGTCTATCATGATTGGCTTATTTTCTTTTTTTGCAGCAGACAACCCTTTTTCAAAATCAGTATATGCATTTAGTCCTAATGGCCCGTGTGCTTCTTTTTCATATATGCTATAAAATAAAGGGGGTGGGAAACCACTTAATAATTTAAGATTAGCAAAAGCCGTATTGCTAAGACCTGGAAGTAAATAGATTACAAAAGCCAGAGTAAGTATTCCCAATCCTATTCTTGCTTTACTTAGATTTTTGATTGGAGTATCATGAGGGAATCTTATTTTCCCGAACAGATACAATATAAGTCCAATCCCTATAATTATCCATATCCCTATAAATATTTCTCGTTTTAAGACTCCCCAATGTTCTACCAAATCCGAATTGGATAAAAACTTAAATGCTAAAGCTAGTTCTATAAACCCTAGAACTACTTTTACTGTATTTAACCATCCCCCACTTTTGGGTAGTGAATTTAGCCAATTAGGGAATAAGGCAAAAAGTCCGAAAGGAAGTGCTAGTGCTAATCCAAAGCCTCCCATACCAAAACTTAACTGCATAGCACCCCCATCACTACTTAGTGACCCTCCTAGTAATGACCCCAATATTGGCCCTGTACAAGAAAATGAAACTAACGCTAGAGTTAATGCCATAAAAAACACGCCTAATGTTCCTCCAACACTTGTTGCTTTATCATCCATTTTGTTACTCCAAGATGCTGGCAATGTAATTTCGAAATATCCAAAAAATGAAATAGCAAATACAATGAAAACAATAAAGAATATAATATTTAAAATTACATTAGTAGATATATTATTTAATATCTCAGGGTCTAGTGAGTCTAATAAATGAAATGGAATACTCAATAATATATAGATCATGAATATAAAAAAACCATAGAGTATCGCATTGAATAATCCTCGCTTTTTATTTTTAGCACTTTTAGTAAAAAAAGAAACCGTAAGAGGAATCATAGGAAACACACAAGGTGTCAATAAAGCAATTAAGCCTCCTAGAAATCCTAGAATAAATATTTTTACGTAACTCTGATCTTTTACTTCTTCCCTGGGATATTTTTCCCATCCTTTTACACCTATATCTAATGCTTTAGATTTAGTAACATCTTCTGCTGATATTGTAGAGGTTCCTTCATTATTAGCTGTTGTAAGCTGGTTTGACAAATTTAAAGTGAATTCTACAACATCTGGAGGTAAACATTTTTCGTCATCACACACTCCAAAAAACACCTCAGCTTTAATAGTAGCCAAAGAAGGAGCTATTTTTTTTATCTTTTGAGTAAATACAACTTTATCTTCAAAATATTTGATATCCATTTCAAATACTTTATCGAACTTCTGGATTCCTTTTGGCTCTGTAGTTTTCCCGATAAGTTCATACTCTTTATCTTCATTATAAAAAGTAAATTCTGTGGCTGTAGGCGCTATATCTTCTGTTTCTACTTCGTTTTGAGAATACAAATGCCATCCTTTATCTAGAGTAGCTTCAAAATAAAGTGTATACAAACCTTCTGATTCTTCTTTTACACTACTTTGCCATTTTATAGGTTCAAAAATTTGAGAAAATAAGGTTGTCGAAAATAATACCGAAATAATTAATAGTAGGATATTTTTCATCAGGTAATCGTTACTTTTAGTAATTGTTTAGTTTGGGGTGTAATTCTAAATCTATTATCAGCTCTATAGTTTAGAATCCATATAATATCTTTGTCGGAACATAGCAACCAGACTCTTTCTTTAGCTAATAAAGATAGTTTTTCATCTTTAAAATATTTACTTAACTTCTTTTTTCCTTGCATACCGAACGGATAAAAATAGTCGCCTTCTTCCCATTTTCTTACAATCAAAGGGTATTTTAACTTTTCTTTATCTACATAAATAGTGTTCAAATCTGTTGCAGCTAATTGATCTACTTCTTTGATTTTCAGCATTCCAGAGGGAAGTATGACCACGTCCTCTTCTTCAGGTATTTTATAATTTCTATCAGAAATATTTTCTTGTATTGGGCTTAATAACAGATCAGTTCTGTCTTTTATTAATCGGTGCGTTGATGAGAATATTTGTTTTCCAGATTGTGCAGTTAACATATTCAAAATATCATTCCATGCAGTAAATCCATACTCTTTTAATAGAAAATACAAATATGTTTTAGGATCATTATATTGCTTGAGTTTATCAATAGGTATTCTGATAGTTTCTTGATCTATATAGTCAAATATATCTTGTCGTACACGATCTATTTGATTTTTTACAAATCTGTTGGTTTGTTTGATATGATCTAATGTAGTTTCGAAGTTTTGCAAAAATTCTGGTGTTATTAATTTTAATAGCGGAATCACATCATTTCTTAATTTATTTCTCAAATACTTAGTATCACTATTACTACTATCTTCTCTCCAAGTTATTCCATGTTCTTGGGCATAGTCAAGGATTTGATTTCTAGAAAAAGGTAATAACGGTCTTACATACACCGTATTTATTTCTGGAATTCCTGTAAGTCCATCTATTCCTGTTCCTCTAGATATATTTATAAGAAATGTCTCTAAATTATCATCACTATGATGCGCCGTTAGTACATAATCGTATGCCTCTGAAATAAGAACTTCTTTAAACCAATTGTATCGCAATTCTCTTGCAGCCATCTGGATAGAAATTCTTTTTTTATTAGCATATAATGATGTGTTAAAATGCTGTTTATTAAATTGACATTTAAATTTATCGGCAATGGCAGCTACAAATTCTTCATCTTTATCACTCTCATCTTCTCTTAGCTTAAAATTACAATGTGCAATCCCAAATGTAAAGCCTACTGTATGACAAAGATGAGTTAACACAATACTATCTAATCCTCCACTACATGCAATTAGCAGTTTACTTTCTTTAAGGAAAGCTAAATTAGTATCGATATGATTTCTGAACAGAGTAAGCACTATACAAACATTGTTTTTAATTCTTCATTCAAATATACGATTTTGTATGGCTAGCACAACCTTCTTTAAAAGCATTTTATCAAATTGATTATCAATATTTTAACATACAGATCAATTCTTTTTTGTTATTTTTAGTAAACTCTAAAATTTTAATAATATGTATCGGATAGATGAACTGCCAAAATATTATAAAAATACGTATAAAAAAGAGTTTGGAAAAAAATTATTATCCGTAGTTCCTCATCTTCATCCCTATGTCAAACACCGATTATATATTGCAGAAAGCATTGGAGTCCTGCCTAAAAACATGTACTGCTCTAATGGTATTATAGATGACGCTATTATACAGCTGCATAGTGAAGATTCCTTGGATATTGACATAGACACGTTGTCATTAGAGTTAAAACTTTTTAGGATTGCTGATCATCTCATGGATGAATTATTAATTAAAGAAGGATGGCATCAAGAATCTATCAGCACAAGTTATTTTTTGAAAAATGAAATAGAAAAACTTGAAGAAAATTTTACTGTAGAAGCTGACAATGAACTAATTATGAAAGAAGATCTTGATGACATATGTTATCATCAAAATCGAGAAAATAAATTTCACTTTATATATGATGACCTAGACTCTGAAATTATGAAAATTGTAGACTCTGAGACTTCTTCGGGTTTTCATAAACAAAAATTATTAGGTAAGTTTTACAGTTGGTTACCTTTGGAAACCTCTAAAATTATCGATCTTTTTGTGTTTGGGAAATTAAATTTTGAAGAAATTGCAAAAATCAAAGACTTATCTGCTCAAGAAGTAAAAGAGATTATCATTGATGTACGAAAAAGTTTTAGAAAAAACCTTGTTTAACCTGAATTCTGATTAAATTCCTTCTAATACTTCTCGCATGGCTTTAGCTTTTATCAAACATTCTTCGTATTCCATATCAGGGTCAGATTTGGCTGTAATAGCTCCTCCTACTGTATAGGATATGTATTGCGTATCTTCATTGTATAAGATACTTCTAATAACTACATTAAAATCAAAATCTCCATCTGGAGTAAAATATCCTACAGCACCACTGTACAATCCTCTTTTTGATATTTCTAGATTTTCTATAATCTCCATTGCCGATATTTTTGGAGCTCCTGTCATACTTCCCATTGGAAATGTAGTTCTTATAACATCTACAGGCCCAGTAGTCTGTTCTACTTCAGAAGTTATTGTAGAGATCATTTGATGTACTTGTTTAAATGAATATACTTTACAAAGCTCTTCGACACTAACAGTTCCTTTTTTTGATGTTTTAGAAAGATCATTTCTTACTAAATCTACAATCATTATATTTTCTGAGCGCTCTTTTGGGTCATTGGATAATTTGTGTCTTAATGCCTCATCTTCTTCGACATCTAATGATCGTTTTGCTGTACCTTTAATAGGTTGGGATATAATTTTTGTTCCTTCTTTTTTTAAATATCGTTCTGGAGAGGCCGATAAAAGATAGTGCCCATTCATTCTAAAAAAAGTAGCAAATGGAGGTCTCGAAATTTGATTGAGATGTACATAAGTCTCTAAAGGTGCAATACAACTATCTTTTGCATAAAACTCTTGACAGAAATTAGCTTCATAGATATCACCTCGTTGGATATGAGCCAAAAACTGACGCACTTTATTTTTATATACATCCTTAGTCATCCTAAGACTAATTTTCACTTTCCCGCAAGGATTTTCTTCATTAGAGGTTTTGATCACAGGAGAGAGCGTTTGTATCAATTCATAATCATCTTGTAGCTCATCATCTACCATTCTAAGATAGTGCATCTCCACTACATCCTCTTTTAAAAGAAAAATTTTTTTAGGTTGGAAAAAGTACAAATCCGGAAAATCCAAATAATCTTCATTTTCTGACTTTAAGTTTTCTGTGTTGTTCTTAAGGTCATAGGATAAATATCCAAAAATCCAATCATTGGTTTGTTCTTGATATTCTTTTAATGCATCAAATCCATTGTAATAATCAGTACGTATAAGTGTAAAAGCATCTACTGCTAGTATCGCGTCATAACTAGAATATTGTTGAGTATATGAATTAGAGTCTAACCATAATACTTCTTCGAACTGTCGCGACCATTGCAACAATTGATTTTTAAATTCTCTGGACTCCTTTATAGTATATTTTTGTATACTTCTCACAGACTATTTAATTTGTTGAGAAAAAGTACTTACGACTTCCCTTAGCCCTAATAACAATGTCTCATCAGTAACTTCTTTTTTTTCTTGAGAAAAATTCGCGTAGAAAGACGGAAAACTAAAACTATCTATAATTTCTGCTCCAAATCTTGGCAATACATTTTTTGCATATTCTAATGCGCTAATTCCTCCCCTTTGTCCCGGAGAAGTACTCATCACTAGCATTTTTTTTCCTTCTAGAAAATTTCGATCTAATCGAGATAACCAATCTATGATGTTTTTAAAAAAAGCACTCCAACTACCATTATGCTCACTAACCGAAATAATTAATGCATCTGCTTCTGATATTTCTTGTTTTAATCCCATAGTCAGTCCAGGGAAACCATTTGTTTTTTCTTCATCTTCGCTATACATAGGCACTCCATAACTTATCAATTTTAATACTTTTACTTTATGCCCTGTTACTTCAGATGCTACATAATCTACCAATTGGTAATTGATAGATGTACTACTATTAGAACCTGCAAAGGCGAGAATTTTTTTCATAATTGATTTATTAGAAAATCAAAAGTAAGTAAAATCATTATAAATTCTTCAAATAAAAAACACCTATAGTTATTGTAACCAATAGGTGTTTCTTATGCTTTTTTAATTATAGAAATTATGATGTAGGTATTTGTTCATCAGGTTCTTCACAATAATTATAAATATCATCAATATAAGCAATACCACACTGTTCATAAAAACAACAAATCATATTAAAATGATTTCGAAGTAATATAACATCATCTATTCTCCTATTTCTTGTATTGCATTTAAAAAACTGTTCATCGTCACCATTTAACTCAAATTGTTCTAAACATGATTTTGCCCGATCACTGCGTCTACGAACTCTCTCCTTTGTTCGGTTTCTATATGGTATATAACACTCTGTGCACCACCAATCCATAGGTCCTTTAGAAGTATCTAACTTATTTGGGTTTTTATTTGCTACTCTTTCTATTAACTCCATAAAAACGTCGGTTATTACTTCATTAACATCATCTTCTTTTTGATTTTTAAGATCAAAACGTGTTTCTAATTGTTGCCATTTTTTAATCCTTCCCTGATTATATTCTTCCATTTGATTTGAAGAATCAAAACCTAATGCAATAGCCAATTCTTCTTTTTGCGTTTCTGTCAATTCTATAATTTCTGCTAGTCGTGACGCAGTAGTAAGGTCTACCTTAGGGAGATCAAATCGCTGATCCAAATTAATTGCCATTTCATCAACGTATTCTATTAATTTTGGATCCTTTTCAAAATTGGCAAAATCTTCGACGACAATTTCATTAGGCTTTTGATCATCGCTTGATGAGTCTTCACTACAAGAACTTATACATAAAAAAGTGAAGCTTATTAAAAATACAGTTTTAAATGAGATTTTTGTTGATAACATGATTTGTGTTTTTTTTAAATTGATACTTCAAAAATACATTCAGATCATGATAGAAAAGACTCAAATTATGATTTGGCACTACTTATTAATGAAGTTTTAACTTCATAGCTATGAAACTAAAAAATTGTTTCATCTAAAAACAAAACCACTATTTTTCACTTAAATCAAAAAAGTTTAAACCACTTCAATTCTTAATTTTATACAAACAACATTCATTTCATTGTATGTCAAGAAGATTCGTTATTCAATCTTAGAAATAAGCATACCTTTGCATAAAAATGAAATCAATTGACCTTTCGAGATTTAAATTTAAGTACACCACTTATTAATGCCCTAGATGATTTAGGGTTTGAAACCCCTACTCCTATCCAAGAGCAGGCATTTTCTGTAGTAATGTCTGGGAAAGATGTAGTAGGTATTGCACAAACAGGTACTGGTAAGACATATGGGTATATGTTACCAATTCTAAGGATGTTAAAATATTCTGTACAGCAAAATCCCAGAGTATTAATAATAGTTCCTACCAGAGAACTGGTGGTTCAGGTAGTAGATGAAATAGAAAAGTTAACCACCTACATCAATATTCGTATTTGTGGAGTGTATGGTGGAACAAATATCAACACACAAAAACAAGCCGTATCTGAAGGGTTAGATATCGTAGTAGCTACACCGGGGAGATTATATGATCTTGCAGTAAGTAGAGCGCTCCAATTAAAATCTATTCAGAAAATAGTGATTGATGAAGTGGATGTAATGCTGGATTTAGGATTTAGACATCAACTAATGAACATTTTTGATATATTACCACGGCAACGGCAAAATATTATGTTTTCTGCTACGATGACCGATCACGTAGATCAAATAATTAGCGAAATTTTTACAACTCCTCAGAGAATATCTGTTGCCAAAAGTGGTACACCTCTAGAAAACATCAAGCAATTCGGCTATAAAGTTCCTAATTTTTATACCAAAGTTAACCTATTAGCATATTTACTACAAGATAAAGACACCTATCATAAGACGCTCATATTTGTAGGGTACAAAAAAATTGCGGATCGTTTATTTGATGCATTAGAGAAAACCTATCCCGATGAGATATGTATTATCCATTCTAACAAGACCCAAAACTATCGTTTGCGAAGTATTGAACAGTTTAGAAATGGAAATAACCGAATTCTGATTGCTACCGATGTGATGGCTAGAGGTCTCGATATTGATAATGTAAGTCAGGTAATCAATCTAGACACTCCAGAATATCCAGAAAATTATATGCACCGTATCGGTAGAACAGGAAGAGCTGAAAAAGAAGGAGTCTCTATTGTTCTTACTACAGAAAAAGAACAAAATTATCTAGATTGCATTGAGGATCTAATGGAGATGGAGATAGAAAAACTTCCATTACCCAATAGTGTAGAAATCTCTCAGCTACTTACCCCCGAAGAGCAACCTAAGATAAAAGAAATATACAATCCTCATAAACGCCCTAATGATGATGAAGCAGGAGCATCTTTTCACGAAAAGAAAGAAAAAAATAAAAAGGTAAATCTAGGAGGGAAATACAAACGTGAAATTAAAAAAAAGTACAAAAAACCTAAAACCAAAGGTGATAAAACCTATAATCTGAAACATAAAAAGAAGAAAAAATAATATGTTTTTACTAAAAAATACAAGCAACTAATGATTGGGAATATAAAAAAATCTACTTTCCTTAAGGGGAGTATCCAAGAATACATATACCTATCCTATTTATACCTATTAATTTTAGGCACGTTAAGCTATTCTATTTTCTATTCTTTTTTAGGGATAAATATTATTAAATACTCTACGCTATTAGATATTTTGCTAAGTCCTATAGCCATTTTGACAGAGAACATTAAAATTCCATTATTTATAATTGGTTATCTGTCACTTATGTTTCTATTTATATGGTGGTTACAAAAACGAATTAAAAAGAAACTGAAAAAAGAAATTCCCAAAGAAAAAGAATTAAAGCTAAAGAAACATTACACTTTCTTACAATCTACTAAATTTTTAATACTAATTATAAGTACTCTAGGCTTTTATATAGGCTATGCTATAGGGCAAGGTCTGGAACTTAATAATACTATTAAAAACAGAGATTTTAAAGTCAATAAATTAATCGAATTTACTGATGGAAAAATGCAAAAAGTAAAGTTAATTGAATTAAATAGCTTATATATATTTTATGTATTAGAAAACGAAAAAAAAGTATCTATTTCACCTATTTCAGGAAACATTAAGACAATTCATCATATAGAACAATCTGATTAATGGCATCAATCTTCGGACATGCATTCGCAGCATACGCTCTAGGCAAAAGTTTTTCTAAAGAAATTAAGACTTGGAAATTTTGGGTCTTAGGGACCATCTGCGCTATCATCCCCGATGCAGATGTCATCAGTTTTGCTATAGGTATTCCTTATGAAGGGTTTTGGGGACATCGAGGGTTTTCACATTCATTGGTGTTTGCCGTATTGTTAGGCCTTCTGGTAACACTTATATTTTACTCTAAAAGACTAAATTCTAAAGCAGGGTTGTTACTTATTCTATATTTTACAATTTGTACCGCTTCTCACGGAGTTCTTGATGCGATGACTTCTGGCGGTCTAGGAATAGCATTCTTCTCCCCTTTTGATGACTCCAGGTATTTCTTTCCTTGGCGACCGATACAAGTATCGCCTATTGGCGCTAGTAAGTTCTTTAATATTCGGGGTATTAAAGTATTATTAAGTGAATTAATCTGGATCGGAATTCCATTCAGTATTTATATCTTAGCAGTAACATTTTTTAGAAAGAAAAGGTGAAAGATATCAACTTAAACAACAGGAAATTCCTTCTTATAGAAAACTCTAAAAATGGTGCCGTAAATTCTGAAACTGTTTTTGAATATAAACAAGATGGAGATTTGGTAACGGCCGATTATTCTGGTGGAACCATCAGATATGGTAAAATCATTGGATATCTTAGTAATAACCAGCTTATCATGCGGTATCAGTGTCTAACTACTGAAAATGAATTAAAATCAGGAAAAGCAATCGCTGATATTAGCTTGACTAAAAAAAGTAAAATCAAATTATCATTAAACTGGCAATGGCTAGATGAAGAAAATAAAAAAGGTACTTCTGAATATATTGAATATTAATCCCTAAAACTCTTTAAAAAAAAGATATATGAGACCTGATGTAGTTTTTAAGGACTATCTAGAATTAACCTTAGGAAAAAGTCATTTATAATTCATATTTTGCAGAAGCACATAGTTCATATAGCATTGTTTCTTATTTTACTGATGAGGAAATCATTTTTGGTGAATGCATGATTAAAAGCATGGAGGTAAAAAAAAGAAATCTGATTGATGCCACTATATCAAAATGGTCAAGCACAGTTCCTGAAATTAAGAAAACCTATTCCAGTCTAAAGATTGTCATTTCTAGTCATGAACTATCTGGAAATTAGCATTTATAATACTATAGAATTGCTTTTTTTGAAGCTAAAAATTAACAATGAGAGAATTTGCAACATCCCCATCTAATCAAAAAAACAAAAAGAAACCAAAAGTCACTATCGTTAAGGCTTTTAAAACAATTATCTGGCCACGGCGAGGTTTAGTTTTCATTGGACTTATTCTAATTTTTTTTAATAGAGTTGCTGGTTTGATTTTACCTTGGAAAAGCAAAGCTTTATTAGATGATGTAGTACCAAGTAAAGATATGGGGCAATTATATGAGCTACTTACCATCGTAGGATCTGCAATATTAATCCAGGCAACTACCTCTTTTTTATTAACCCGAGTTTTAAGCGTTCAAGCACAGTTTTTAATCTCTGAGCTTAGAGCCCAAGTACAGAAAAAAGTATTGACATTACCAATCAGTTTTTTTGATAATACCAAATCAGGCGGCTTAGTTTCCAGAATCATGAGTGATGTCGAGGGTGTTCGTAATTTAATCGGAACGGGGCTGGTTCAATTAGTAGGCGGGATATTTACGGCTATTATATCTGTGGTGTTACTTGTTAACATAAATGGATGGATGACACTTTTTGTACTTATTCCTATTACTTTATTTGGTATCGTAGCCTTAAAAGCTTTTAAATATATCCGTCCAATTTTTAGAGTTAGAGGAGAAATTAATGCTCAAGTAAAAGGAAGATTAACCGAGACACTTGCTGGAGTAAGAGTTATTAAAGGCTTTGGTGCCGAAGAGCAAGAAAGTAAGGTTTTTGAAGAAGGTGTAGATCGTTTATTTCAAAATGTAAAAAAGAGTTTAACCGCTACTGCCTTAATGACTAGCTCTTCTACATTTTTATTAGCAGGTATAGCTACAACAGGGATAATGGGAATTGGTGGATACTACATGATGGAAGGAGCTATGACAGCTGGTCAATTTTTATCATTCACCATGTATTTGGCATTTATGATTGCTCCAATCGTACAAATGAGTAATATTGGTAGTCAACTCACTGAAGCCCTTGCTGGTCTTGACCGTACCGAAGAATTAATGAATATGGATCCTGAAGAAGATCCAGAGAACAGAACCATACAGTTAGAAAACATTAAAGGTGATATTATATTCGACAATGTATCCTTTTCTTATGAAAAAGGAAAACAAGTATTACATGATATTAATTTTAGAGCAGCTTCTGGTACGGTGACTGCCTTAGTAGGAAGTTCTGGTTCTGGTAAGTCTACTATTGCAGGATTGTCTGCCACATTCCTGAATCCAGAATCGGGCCTTATTACCATCGATAGCCATGATATTTCTAAAGTAAATCTTAGTAGTTACCGTCGCAATCTAGGAGTCGTATTACAAGATGAATTTTTATTTGAAGGTACTATTAGAGAGAATATATTATTTCCAAGGCCTAATGCCACAGAAGAACAACTACAACTAGCAGTAAAAGCAGCATATGTAGATGAATTTACAGACCGTTTTGAGAAGGGGTTAAATACGTTAATCGGAGAAAGAGGTGTAAAATTATCCGGTGGGCAACGCCAACGAATTGCTATTGCAAGAGCTATTCTGGCAGATCCCAAAATTATCATCCTAGACGAAGCCACCTCTAATCTGGATACTGAGAGTGAAGCTCTGATCCAAAAAAGCTTAGCAGAATTAATGAAAGGCAGAACTACTTTTGTTATTGCGCATCGATTAAGCACAATCAAAAAAGCAGATCAGATACTGGTAATTGAGTCAGGCAAAATTGCTGAGCGAGGCACACACGAACAGCTGATTGCTGCTGAAGGAAGATATTTTGATCTGTACACCTATCAAGCTAGAATTTAGATCGCTAAAATTTCCTTAAAAATGTCGAAATACGTTTTCTCATCCGACTTATTAAAAAATGAGCTTTATGAGAACTATAATTATGTTGTTACTGCTCCAAGGAATTCCTCTTCTGGCACAAGAACATTCTCAAGACGTATTTCTCAAGCAAGACTATGAATATTTCATTGATTTTTTTACTTCTTCAGAAAAAGCTACGCATAAAAATTCATTGAATTATATTGATACAAACTGGTCAGAAAGTTTTGAGATTTTAGCTGTAGAAACATTGTATTTTTTAAACAATACCGCTACATCATTTAAACTACTTAACATCCTAAAAAAGAAGACCAAAAAACACTACGGATATGATTTTAACCTATGGTATGAATATATATGGAGTAAAACACCTACCTACCATCCAACATACTATGCGTTTAAGTCTATCCTACATCATAGCATTGATAGAAAATTCTCTACCTATTTTACAGGCAGAGCTGATCAATCTACAATACGATTGGATGAAGTGAGATGGGGAGGTGTTATCCAAGACGGAATCCCGCCACTTAGAAATCCAAGAATGATACCTAACTCCAACGCCAAGTATTTAAAAGACACTGATATTGTTTTTGGTATTTCAATCAATGGAGACACTCGTGCCTATCCGAAACGAATTCTTGCTTGGCACGAAATGTTTACTGATTCGGTTGGAGGGATTCCAGTTGCTGGAGTATACTGTACCTTATGCGGTACGGTTATTTTATACAAAACAGAAAAAAATGGAGTTCAATATCGATTAGGAACCAGTGGTTTTTTATATCGATCTAATAAATTAATGTATGATCAAAAAACACAATCTCTATGGAATACGCTCTGGGGAAAACCAGTTATTGGCCCATTGGTAGGCAAAGGAATTGAATTAGAATACCTAAGTGTTGTTACTACTACTTGGGGAGCTTGGAAAAAACTACATCCAGAAACTACAGTATTATCAATAAATACAGGTCATAAACGAAATTATAATGAAGGTATCGCTTATAAAGAATACTTCTCTACAGATGATTTAATGTTTACTGTTCCTAAAACCGATAAAAGACTTAAAAACAAACAAGAAATTTTAGCCATCAGACTTCCTCTAGAAACTAATGACAATTATGCAATATCTTCTAAATTTTTACAAAAAAACAAGATGTATTCGAACACTATAAATAACAAAAAATTCACTGTTTTCACAGATAAAAGTGGGGCGCATAGAGTTTATTTTACCCAAAATCATCAATTTACATCGTATAACAGCGCATCAGAAGCTACTGATATCGGAGGAAATACTTGGAAACTCTATGAAAATAAACTAGAAAATATAAAAACTAAAGAAATCCTAGAACGATTTCCTACTCATAACGCTTTTTGGTTTGGATATAAGGCTGCTTTCCCCGAAGTCACACTCATCAAGTAAAGTCTTTTCTATATTCATTTAAAATATAAAAATTAAGTTGTACAATAAAAATTAAAATAACAAAAACAATAAATCAGTCTGAAAATAATTTTTCATATCATAACTCTTAAAAAACAACTATATGTCTATTCTTACTAAACTTTTTCATGAGGGAGAATTAACACTTCAGAAAAAATACAATGCTACTCATAATCTAAAAATGATAGAGCGAATATTTAAAGACTATATATTGGATCACCTGATTGATTTTATTGAAAATCAAACAACATTAATTCTTAGTACCCTTGATAACAATGATAATATATGGGCTTCTATGCTTATTGGCGAATTAGGAGTTATAAAAGTAACTTCATCAAAAACAATTCATATTGATATTAAAAAACTAAAAAGTACAAAAACAGATATATTATTTCAGAATATAGAAAATGAAGCTCGTATTGGTATGCTATTGATTGATACGGTTTCTCGTACTCGATATAGAATTAATGGTTCTGCACATATATCGAATAATATTTTAATTATCAATGTTTTACAAGCATATTCTAACTGCCCTAAATATATACAGCAACGTGTTCCTAAAATCATTAAGAATCCATCAGAATTAGGTGTCCAAAAAGAGACTGGAAAAACATTGAAAAATTCGCATAAAACATTGATTAAAGAAGCAGATACCTTTTTCTTAGCAAGTATAAATGCAGTTGGAGACATGGATGCTTCTCATAGAGGAGGAAACAAAGGTTTTATCGAATTACTAGAAGATGATACGCTTAAAATACCTGATTATACAGGTAACAATCTATTTAATACATTCGGTAATTTTCTTCAGAACCCAAAATGTGGTTTGGTATTTATGGATTTTAAAAAAAGATATTCGCTACAATTATCAGGGAATGCAACTTTATTACTAGATCAACAAACAGAAAAAGATATAGAAATTACTGCAGGAACCGGGCGCTACTGGTTATTTAAAGCAGACCAATGGATTCTGACTCAAAACCATAATGCAATAGATTGGGAGTTTGTAGATTTTTCACCTTTTAATCCGTAATACGAAATTAACTATAAAACATCTTTTATGAAAAGAATTGAGAACCCTACAACTCTTTTTCATAGAATAACCCAGGCCCATCACAAGCCCACCAAGTACCAACTAATTTGGTATCATTCTCTTCTAGTTTTAGTAACTCTTTTGTATCAGAAGTACAATTACCTATCAAATCATTTTCTGAAGGATAGCTAAACTCTAGATAAGTACCATCGGATAAGGTAAGTTTGGTATAGGTCCCATTTTCTTCAAAAGAATTACTTTTTATCGTTCTGGATTTTATAAAAGTTTTGTCTGGATTCAATATATACTTTTCTTGCCATTCCATATCATTTCCTGTAGCTGGCGGAATCCCTGCGACACTTCCTGACATCATCACTAGTTTCCATACTGTGGTAGTTTCTTGATCTGATAATTTAAAAGATGAATCCGTTCTATTTACGTTTTCTTCTGAACAGGAATTGAGTGCTAGTAGACATCCAACACCTATGATCATTAATAAATTGTTCATATGCTACATAT
This sequence comes from uncultured Aquimarina sp., assembly GCA_947493495.1. GTDB lineage: Bacteria > Bacteroidota > Bacteroidia > Flavobacteriales > Flavobacteriaceae > Aquimarina. Next base: position 97,010 of record CANLRN010000002.1, on the reverse strand, counting down.
TAAGATTTGATTTGTTCTTTATAGATGGATAAATATTAATAAGGTTGCTTATTAATGACTCAAATTTAGAATTTAGAATTCAAAGTATACATGGTATTCTGATAGTATGAGGGCATATATTTAGAATGAATCTTAAAGTTTGATTTAATACTTTTAGAAAAAAATAAAATCTATGGAAAATAATAAAAGAGGTGGTGATGCACCTGTTGCCTGTCAATTAGAAGCTGATAAAAACTATTCTTGGTGTACCTGTGGTCACAGTGATAATCAACCATTTTGTGATGGATCTCACAAAGCTGCTAATGCCACTCCTTCTATGCGGTTTAGTGTATCAGAAGCTAAAGAAGCATATTTGTGCACCTGTAAATTGACAAAAAATCCTCCTTATTGCGATGGATCGCATAAAAGTTAAATAGTCTCTAAAACCTATTTTTGAATAGCATAACAGAAACTTATTCTTATACCCTCAAGAATGTGGTTTATCCCAAACATTAATAGCTAAGAAGTACTTAGCGAATCGATCAGCTTTAGCTCTTCATCAGAAAACTTAAGTTGATCGAGTGCTTTTACATTTTCCCGTAGTTGATCTGGAGAACTTGCTCCTATAAGAACTGAACTGATCTGCTCTTGTCTGAGCAACCAAGCTATTGCCATCTGTGATAGTTTTTGTCCTCGCTGATCAGCTATATTAGCCAATTCTCGAATTTTTTCAAGCTTTTCTTGCAATTGATTTTTATCCAAATACGTAAAATTCTTTGCTACACGAGAATCGGCTGGAATACCATTTAGATATTTATCAGTAAGCATTCCTTGCGCCAAGGGTGAAAATGCAATACACCCTACTCCCTGATCTGATAAAGTATCCAACAATCCATCTTCTACCCATCGATCAAAAATAGAATATCTCGCTTGATGTAGAATAAATGGTACTCGTAATTCTTTTAATAGTTTAGCCGCTGCTGCTGTTTCTTGTGGCTGATAATTAGAAATCCCTACGTATAGTGCTTTACCTTGACGTACAATATCTGATAGAGCAACCATAGTTTCTTCTAATGGTGTTTCTGGATCTGGTCTGTGATGGTAAAAGATATCTACATACTCTAGTCCCATACGCTTCAGACTTTGATCCAAACTAGCTGTTAAATATTTTCTGGATCCCCAATTACCATAAGGCCCAGGCCACATATCATACCCTGCTTTAGTAGCGATAAATAGCTCGTCTCGATAATTTTTAAAATCTTTTTTAAAAAGGGTACCAAAATTTTCTTCGGCAGAACCATAAGACGGCCCATAATTATTAGCTAAATCAAAATGAGTAATCCCTAGATCAAAAGCTGTTCTAAGAATTTTTCTAGCAGTATGAGAACTATCCACCGAACCAAAATTATGCCATAAACCTAAAGAAATTGCTGGTAAAAGCACTCCGCTTTTTCCAGATCGATTGTACTTCATAGCATCATACCGCTCTGGAGATGCATAATAGTCTTTAATTACTGTTTTATCATTAATTTGCATACTAACATATCTTTTTGGATGTCAAAATCTAATCTAATTTATTACAATAAAAAAATCTTAGTAGCACTAATTACACTTCAAAGCTTAACTCATTAAAAACAAGACCTTTACTATTGAAGTATCCTGTACACTAAAACCTAAATTGTTATATACAGAGCTCATGTAAGGTTTTACAATTGGCTGCAAAAATGGTATTTTTCGCTTCAATCAAAAAACAATACATGTGGTAAAAAGCAAAAAAAGAACTCCTTTAAAAAAAGGAGTTCTTTGTATTCTAATAATTTTGTGTATAACTAATTATACGATTTACGGATGAGAATTTCGTAAAAATAATGGCAAGGATTTTTCGTTAGATTGATGAATCAAATTAAAGAATAGCCATAGCTATTGTTTAATTTTATGAAGAAAATATAGTAGAAAAAGAATGTCATTAGATGCGAAATTTTTATTCGTAAATCGTATTATTCTATTGCAAACTTAATGGTAGGTTGTTTATGTAGAATAGAGTTAAACTCAGTTTATGCATTAAAAAATCTATTACGTCTTCCAACTACTGCAAACACTACCGTTTTACTATGTTTTTTAATGTAACCGTAGCTATGCTAATATCAAGAAAACATAAGTGTTTATGGTATTTGAAAGCCTCATAACGAAGTCTTAATGTATAAACTGGGCAATGTCTTTTTTAAGTTAAGCTTTTTCATTGTCAGTCTGAGCTTATTGAAAACCATCTTAACTTTCGTTTTTGATTCCACTTCGACAGGCTGAGTGTGACAAAATAGATGTTTTTTGAGCTTAACTTAACGACATTGATAAACTGGGTTAAAAGTAAAATGATCTTAACTTTATTTAAGAAAAAAGTCAAGATCATTTTATTATAAGAAATTTCTACTCTTTATATGTTTTGGAGTCTCTCGAAACTAGAAAAGCCTCTCTTACTCTTACATATGTAAAGGTCTATTTGCTGTAGCTGCTAGAGCAGCTTCTTTAATAGCTTCGGTAAAGGTTGGATGTGCGTGTGACATCCTACTGATATCTTCTGCTGAGGCTCTGTACTCCATAGCAATAACTGCTTCTGCGATTAAATCGGCACACCGTGCTCCAATCATATGAACTCCTAGAATCTCATCTGTTTTTTCGTCTGCTAATATTTTTACAAAACCATCCAAATCTGCACTGGCACGAGATCTACCTAGTGCCCTAAACGGAAACTGTCCAGATTTGTAAGCTACTCCTGCTTCTTTTAATTCTTCTTCAGTTTTACCTACTGCTGCAACCTCTGGCCAAGTATATACAACTCCTGGAATTAAATTATAATCGATATGAGGTTTCTGTCCAGCTAGTGTTTCTGCTACAAAAACCCCTTCTTCCTCTGCTTTATGAGCTAACATCGTTCCTTCAATTACATCGCCTATTGCATAAATATTAGATACAGATGTCTGTAGATGATCATTAACATCTACCCGCCCCTTATCGGTAAGTTTTACTCCTGCGGCTTCAGCGTTTAATCCATCTGTATATGGTCGACGACCTACTGCTGCTAGACAATAATCTCCTTTGAATTCTACTGGGTTTCCTTTCTTGTCATCTGCTGTAACAGTTACTTGCTTAGCAGTTGCTTTTACTGCTGTAACCGTATGTGAAGTATAAAACTTTACTCCCTGTTTTTTCATCGCTTTTTGCAACTCTCTAGAAAGAGATTTATCCATACCGCAAATAATTCTATCCATATATTCTATGACAGAAACTTCTGCTCCTAATCTACGATATACTTGCCCTAATTCTAAACCTATAACACCTCCTCCAATGATTACTAAGTGTTTAGGCACTTCTTTTAGTTGTAATGCTTCAGTAGAAGAGATTACTCTTTTCTTATCAATTTTTATAAATGGTAGCCCAGAGGGTTTAGATCCAGTTGCTATAATTGTATTTTTCGCTTCGATGATTTCTATATCGCCTGTAGCTTTGGTAATATTGATATGTGTCGCATCTTTAAATGATCCAACCCCTTCAAAAACATCAATTTTATTTTTTTTCATTAAAAAACTTACGCCATCACAGGTTTGATCAACTACCGTTTGTTTACGGGCTATCATTTTTTCTAAATTGATCTTTACGTCTCCAGGAATTTCAATTCCGTGATCTGCAAAATGTTTGATCGCATGCTCATAATGATGAGAAGAATCTAATAATGCTTTACTAGGAATACAGCCTACATTAAGACAAGTCCCGCCTAGTGTTGAATATTTTTCGATTATTGCAGTTTTCATACCTAGCTGTGCACAGCGAATTGCCGCAACATACCCACCAGGTCCAGAGCCAATTACGGCTACATCATATATACTCATAAGAGATTATTCATTGGTATTAAAAAATAATGTGCAAAATACACTCCATCTTATTAATGGATATCAGCAAATGTACAAATGTTTTACTTCTTACAGAAGGGATGATCTTGCCAAATTTTTATTAACAAAGCAATATTCCTACTCATTAAAAGTTATATTTTTATTGTCCAAAATACGATATCAAGGAATAAATCAAATTACTTGTAGTATATTGGTTTTATCTTATACTAAAATTAAAAAAAAGAATGCGCTATTTATCTACTATATTATTTCTTATAATTATCATTCTATGGAGTTCCTGTCGTAAGGATTTTGACTCTAGTCCAAGTACTGGAAATTTGCAATTCTCTACTGACACACTATTTCTAGACACTGTATTTACTAATATTGGTTCTAGTACTTATAGCTTTAAAGTGTACAACAGATCTGATGATGATCTAACTATACCCAATATCTCATTGGAGAGAGGTGAAAATTCTAATTACCGCCTGAATGTGGATGGCATTCCTGGAAAATCTTTTGAAAATATACAGGTATTAGCTAAGGATAGTATTTTTGTGTTTGTAGAAACCACTACAGATATTGTGCAACAAACTGGAGATGTTGAATTCTTATATACAGATCGTGTCTTATTTGATCCCAATGGAAGTGAGCAAGATATAGATTTAGTCACATTAGTAAGGGACGCTGTGTTTTTGTTTCCTGATAGGAATGATATGACTGGCGAAGTAGAAACGCTATTAATAGGGGAAGATGATGACATGCAAGAAATTAGAATAGAAGGCTTTTTCTTAGAAGATGATGAACTTACATTTACTAATGAAAAACCCTATGTCATCTATGGATTTGCGGCTATTCCTCCCGATAAGACATTGACTATAGAAGCAGGTGCTAGAATACATTTTCATGAAGGATCAGGTATTATTGCTTCTAATAATGCGACTTTATTAGTCAACGGCGAACTGAGTACTGATCCAGAAAAAATGGAAAATGAAGTGATTTTCGAAGGGGATCGACTAGAACCTGGGTTCAGTGATATTGCTGGTCAATGGGGGTTCATATGGCTTACGGCTGGTAGTACTGGGCATGTTTTTAATCACGCTACTATAAAAAATGGAACTGTTGGTATTTTGATGGATTCTAATGACGGAGGTACTGATCCAACACTAACTATTACGAATACACAACTCTATAATAATGTAGCCTATGGTATTTTAGCAAGAACAGCAAATATTGCTGGAGAAAATGTAGTCATTAATAACTCTGGTATTGCTTCTTTACTTTGTTCCTTCGGAGGAACTTATAATTTTAATCATTGTACATTTGCCAATTTCTGGAATTCTAGTTTTAGAGATACACCTTCGGTTATTATAAATAATTTTTTTGTTGTACCTGATGATAACGGTGGTATTGATCAAGTATTGGTTACTGATTTGGTAGCAGCTAATTTTACCAATTGTATTATTGATGGCAATGAGGGTTTAGAATTGGGGATCGAACAAGTGGAACGTGATGGTATTGTTTTTAATTACAATTTTAAGAATAGTTTGATCCGATTTAATGATTTTAATGATCAGTTTATAGACGATCCATTGTATGATTTCGACAATACATCTTTATATGAAAATAGTATTATTTCTACAAATAATACTATTAATGAAGATGCCAATTTTAAAGATCCGTCTGAGAATATGTTAAATATTGGAGAAGAATCTGTTGCTAATGGCAAAGCCTCTACTCCTACCTCTGGGGTCGATATCATAGGCACTATGAGAAATGCAATGATGCCCGATATTGGGGCATATGAGAGTATTACCTTTGAAATGGAAGAAAATTAGTTTAGGCTAGTTTGATGTAAACAACAAAATGTTTAGTGCCTGCTTATGAATGCATATGTATTCCAATCTGAGCGTCTGGGTTTTCGCAATTGGGAGACCAAAGACCTATCCCCAATGGCTACCTTAAATAATGATGATCAGGTGATGAAATTCTTCCCTTTTAAACCCTCGGAAGAAGATACCCGAAAATTTATATCCCGTATGCAACATATGTATACCAAGCGAGGATTCTGTTATTTTGCGGTAGATGTACTAAAAACACAAGAATTTATTGGATTTATAGGGCTTAGTGAACAAACATATCTTCCTGATTTAAAAATATTTGTGGATATAGGCTGGAGATTACAAAAATCTGCTTGGGGTAATGGGTATGCAACTGAAGGAGCCAAGGCTTGTCTATTATATGGTTTCCAAACCATGGATCTTACAGAAATCTATTCAGTAGCTTCTCGCATCAATAAAAAATCTATTGCAGTGATGAAAAAAATTGGAATGCAAAGAATTAAAAACTTCAATCATCCCAAATTAGTCAATTCTCCTGAACTAAAATCTTGTGAATTGTATCAAATTCGGAAATTATAAAATCTTTTATAGTACAGAAAAAAATGAACTATACAGATATAAATTACTAAAAATCAAAACCTTGTTTTTGGATATTTTGTTAGACCCCACAGGTTTTAAAAACCTATGGGATCTTGATAATAAATTGGCTATATAGTTTTTAATCATAAACACGTGTTTTTTGTTAGGTCTTAAAAAAATATTTACTGTAATTCTATTTTAAAACCTAATACCAATTATTCTCTAAACATAGATGCTGCTGGGATATTACATTGGTCTATTTTTGTTGTAATTATCTCCTCTAGATCTGTTTTAAACCCCTTTCTAGTAACTATCCAATGTTCATCGTATACTGATTTATAGCAAAATTTCATGGTGATTTTATCCGAGTATTTATACAAAGAATCGTTAAAAGAATCACTATTCTCACCATCAGACAGCTTATAAAGAAAATATCGTTCTCCAGCTTTGATAATTCTTTTATGAATATTGTAACTAGATGAACTCAAAGTACTATCTGCACTAGGAATTTTATCAATAAAATCACCCCAACTTTGTAAAGGAGAGCCATCATAATCAATTACGACAGCTTCTATAATAGCAGGTCCTGTGCCTTTGTTGTCAATAAAAAAATAGATCTGAAATTGAACTTTTACTACCACTTCTTAATCGTTCAATAGACAAACTAGGCCAGGCACTCATTTTGGATTGTTACAAGAGAATTTCAGTTTGCTTGCTCATAATTGATGCCTGTTTCATATATACAAACAAAGCAGAAAAACTTGCTATCAAAACCCCTAGGGCTATGAGTAGATTAGGGTCAATTTTTTTGATTTTCATGATGATGTAATTTTTTTCAAATATATTAAATCCCGTAAATTATAGCATCGAATACGCGCAAGATACAAGATCTCTAATAATGCTTTTTTATCAAATGAAGTGGGTATACCATAGCGCTATAAGGCTTCATTTATAATAAGTTCGACAACTTCGGGGTTTAATAAAGTACTTGTATCTCCAAGGCTAGACGTATCTTTTGAGGCTATTTTACGCAAAATACGACGCATAATCTTACCACTTCTCGTTTTAGGCAATCCTGGTACAAATTGGATCTTATCTAATTTGGCAATAGGGCCTATCCTTTCGGTTATTTGTTGATTAATTTCTCTACTCAGGTTATTTCTATCTCTGGATTGTCCTGTTTCTTTAAGAATGACGTAGCCATATAATGCATTTCCTTTAATATCGTGAGGAAAACCTACAATGGCAGACTCTGCCACGGCAGGATGCTCATTAATTGCATCCTCGATAGGTGCGGTTCCTAAGTTATGTCCAGATACAATAATAACATCATCTACTCTACCCGTAATCCTATAATATCCTACCTCATCTCTCAGGGCGCCATCGCCTGTAAAATAGGTGTTTGCAAAAGCAGAAAAATAAGTTTCTCTATATCGATCATGGTTTCCCCATATAGTTCTAGCCATAGAAGGCCACGGAAATTGAATACACAATCGCCCTTCTACCTGATTCCCTTTTATCTCTACTCCTTGTTCATCCATTAAAACGGGCTGTACTCCCGGCATGGGCAAGGTAGCATATGTGGGTTTTGTAGGAGTAGCAAAAGGAATTGGAGAAATCAAAATCCCTCCCGTTTCTGTTTGCCACCAGGTATCTACAATAGGACATTTCTTCTCTCCTACATGGTCATTATACCAATGCCAGGCTTCTTCATTTATCGGTTCACCTACAGTTCCTAATATTTTAAGACTCGATAGATCATATGCAGTCACATACTCTAGGTTTTCTTTTGCCAGAGCTCTAATTGCGGTAGGTGCTGTATAGAATTGTGTAATTTTATGTTTCTGTACGATTTCCCAAAAACGACCAAAATCAGGATATGAAGGAACTCCTTCGAACATCACAGTAGTTGCACCATTTGCCAAGGGTCCGTATACTATGTAAGAATGCCCAGTGATCCAGCCAATATCTGCAGTACACCAATACACATCTTCTTCTTTATACTGAAAAACATTCTTAAAACTGTAAGCCGTATAGATCATATACCCAGCTGTAGTATGCAACATTCCTTTTGGTTTTCCTGTAGATCCAGAAGTATACAAGATAAATAATGGATCTTCTGCATCCATAATCTCTGGAGCACAATCACTATTGGCTGTATCTAATAGCGATTGAAGCCATAGATCTCTGCCAGATTTCATCTCTACATCAGAATTTATTCTTTTTACCACTAGAGAGGTTGCTACACCTGGGCATTGTTCTAATGCTTCGTCTACTATACTTTTAAGGTCAATCGTTTTTTGTCCACGAAAAGAGCCATCAGAGGTGATGATCATTTTTGCATCACAGTCATTAATCCTAGTAGCTAATGCTGTCGAAGAAAAACCTGCAAATACTACAGAATGAACTGCTCCAATTCTGGCACAAGCTAATACCGATATTGCCAATTCTGGAATCATAGGAAGATATATACATACTCTATCTCCTTTTTTGATTCCCTTATCCTTCAAAACATTTGCGAATTTACATACACGTTGATGTAACTGATTATAGGTGATATGTTCTGCTTTTTCATTTGGATTGTTAGGCTCAAAAAGTATCGCTGTCTTATCGCCTCGAACATATAAATGTCTATCTATGCAATTCTCTGTAATATTAAGTTTTGCTCCTTTGAACCAAGTTACCTCCGGGATATTAAAATCCCATTCTAATACCTTTTCCCATTTCTTTCTCCACAAAAAATGTTCTTCTGCTATCTCCTCCCAGAAAAGTTCTGGGTCTCGAACAGACTTACGGTATACTTGAAAATATTCTTCGAGATGTTTTATATGGTAATTACTCATTAAAGTGATTTATGTGTTATTGTATCAAAAAGCTAGTGTTTCAATGATTGTCCTGCATTATTTGGTATTCTTATATTCTCTACGATCTGCTGTACTTCCTCTGGGGGTTTTGCAGTGTATTTACATACCACTATAGATACTACAAAGTTAATCAACATAGCTATAGCTCCAAAGCCCTCTGGGGAAATCCCAAACCACCATTGGTCTGCAGAAGGGACAGTCTGATCAAACCAACCTAATTTATATTTTATCATGTATAAAAGCATACATATAATACCTACTAGCATGCCAGATATAGCACCTTCTTTATTCATTCTCTTATAAAAAATTCCTAACACAATGGCTGGAAAAAATGATGCTGCTGCTAATCCAAAAGCCAATGCAACTACTGCTGCTACAAACCCTGGTGGGTGGATTCCGAAATATCCAGCTACACATACAGCAGCTACAGCAGACAAACGTGCAGCAAGCAACTCTCCTTTTTCAGAAATAGTAGGCTTTATAATTTTTTTGATCAAGTCGTGAGATACTGATGAGGATATGACTAATAATAAACCTGCCGCAGTAGATAATGCTGCTGCTAATCCTCCTGCTGCTACCAGAGCAATCACCCAATTGGGTAGTTTTGCAATTTCTGGATTAGCCAATACCATAATATCTCTATCTACAAACAATTCATTTTTTGTAGTTGTATTTACATTAGTGATTACTCTTTGTCCATATTGACCTCGCTTCTGATTATTGAAAATCGGCTTATTTTTATTGCCAATTACAGCCTGACCCGGGCCATATTGTATCTTACCATCCTCATTCTTATCGATCCATCCGAGTAGTGCTGTTTCTTCCCAATTCTTAAACCACTCAGGAAGTTCTTCATATTTTTTGTGCTGTACAGAAGTTATTAAATTTGTTTTTGCAAAAACGGCTATTGCAGGGGCAGTCGTATATAATATGGCTATTAATAACAAAGCATATCCAGCAGATTTCCGAGCATCTCGTACTCGTTTTACTGTAAAAAATCGTACAATCACGTGAGGTAAACCTGCAGTACCAACCATCAAAGCTAGGGTGATAGTAAAAATATCTAACATAGATTTAGAGCCATCTGTATATATAGTAAGTCCTAACTCAGTACTTAATCCATCTAATTTATCTAACAAATACATCTCTGATCCATCTGTAATTGTACTTCCGAATCCTAATTGAGGAATTGGGTTGCCTGTCATCTGTATCGAAATAAATATTGCAGGAACCATAAATGCAAAAATCAATACACAATATTGAGCTACCTGTGTATATGTAATCCCTTTCATACCACCGAGAACGGCATAAAAAAGTACGATGACCATCCCTATGATCACACCGGTATTGATGTCTACTTCTAAAAATCTAGAAAACACAATGCCTACGCCTCGCATTTGTCCAGCTACATAGGTAAATGAAACTAATAATGCACAAAATACTGCCACTGATCTGGCGGTTTTAGAATAATATCGATCTCCTATAAAATCGGGGACTGTAAATTTTCCGAATTTCCGGAGATATGGCGCTAGCAATAACGCTAATAAGACATACCCTCCTGTCCATCCCATCAAATACACTGCTCCATCATATCCATCAAATGCAATGATTCCTGCCATAGAGATAAAAGAAGCTGCACTCATCCAATCTGCTGCAGTAGCCATCCCATTAGCTAAGGGAGAAACTCCTCCTCCAGCTACATAAAACTCTTTTGTCGATCCAGCTCTCGACCAGATAGCAATCCCAATATAAAGTGCAAATGTGATTCCGACCAATATATATGTCCAAAGCTGTACACTCATTTGCTATCGTTTTTTTTATCATCTTCAGTAGCATCATCATACCCATATTTTTTATCTAATCTATTCATGAGTCTAACATATATAAAAATGAGTATCACGAAAACGTATATTGAACCTTGTTGGGCAAACCAAAAACCAAGCTTAAATCCTCCAACCCTAATATGATCTAATGTTTCTTTCCACAAAATTCCTGCTCCATAAGAAACCAAAAACCAGATGGACAGTAATAGTATAAGATATCTTATATTTTCTTTCCAATATGCTTTAGCTTTATTATCTTGACTCGACATGCTGACAAATTATTTATTCTGATAAATATATTACTTTACAAAGAATTAAAAATACTCTTTTGAGACTTTAAATTATAAAATCATAAATTGAAGTGGTTTAAACTTTTTTGATTTAAATGAAAAAAGTTTTAACCACTTCAATATTAAGTAACTATAATGGCAGACGAACTGATAGATATCTTATCAAAAGATGGAACTCCCACAGGAGAGTTCTCTCTTAAATCAGAAGCACATAGACTTGGTCTTTTTCATGCTAGTGTGCACATTTGGCTATATACAAACGAGGCTGAACTGTTGCTGCAAAAAAGAGCAAAAGATAAAGATACCTATCCCGAATTATGGGATATATCTGTTGCAGGACATGTTGGCACTGGAGAAAAACCTGAAGATTGTGCCATACGAGAAATTGAAGAAGAAATAGGACTCTCTATTACAAAAAATGATCTAGAGTTTATTGGAACTTACCGTGCAGAAAAAAAACCAAAACCAGATTTGTTTGATAATGAATTACACTATATTTATCTATCTAAGCTACACATAAAACCAACAAATTTCAGGTTACAGAAAGAAGAAGTCTCTGATCTTAAATTTATAGATTTTAAGACGTTTCGAGAAGAAGTACTATTCCATAAAAAAAAACAGAATTATGTGCCACATGACACAGAATATTATACCTTTATTATCGAGAACATTCTCAAAAGATTTTCGTGATACCCTTTATTGATGTTATATAGAATCCTTTATTTATTCATTATTTCAAATAGTATCAGTGCTTGTCAAAAGCAAATGGATACGGATCTCATTACTATCAATACACTTTCCGACACACTTAATGAAGTTTCTGGAATCACAATGCTGACAACCACTGATCAGCTATTTGCTATAAATGACTCAGGGAATACGCCAACAGTCTATAAACTGAGTACTACTGGAAAAATTGTGGATGCAATTAAAGTTCCTGATGCTACAAATATAGATTGGGAAGATATCACTTATGATCAACAAGGAAATCTATACATAGGAGATTTTGGGAATAATTTTAATGATAGAAAAGATTTGGCTATTTATACCGTATCAGGAATTACAACTTCTACTATACAAACAACAAAAACAGAAATTACATTATCGGATCAGAATAAGTTTCCTCCTTCTAAAAAAAACAGAAACTATGATATTGAAGCTTTTATTTTTTATAAAGGAAACTTCTACTTATTTACAAAAAACAGATCTTCTAAATTTGATGGTACCACCAAAATGTATCGAGTACTTGCAAAACCGGGGAAACAAATTGCGCGGCTTGTAGATACATTTAGTACCTGTAATGATCCTCACGACTGTTTTGTTACTGGAGCAGCAATCAATAACAAGGGCAATAAAATTGCATTGCTTACTTATGATAAAATTTTCTTGTTAGAAGATTTCACTGGAGATCATTTTTTTAATAGTAAAATCACCAAATTATCACTTGATCATTACTCTCAGAAAGAAGGGATTGCTTTTAAAAATGACACTATCCTATGCATTGTTGATGAAAAGAGAAATGCCAGAAAAGCAAAATTATATGAATATAAATTACCATAAGCTTTTTATCTATTTATTGAAACCTCCCATTCTTTTTCTAGCATAGCATATTGGTAAGCATCTGACCAACCTGATAATAATGGTAATATTTTTCGCTTGCAGCCTTCACGTTGCATTCCAATTTTTTCTAAAACACGTATAGATCCAATATTATCAATAGCACAACCTGCTTCTATCCTATGCAAATTCATATTCTCAAAACCAAACTGTAACACCTTATAAGCAGCCTCAGTAGCATATCCTTGTGACCAATACTTAGGATGCAATTTATACCAGATAGTTCCTATTTTATACTTAGATGTTCCTATTCTTAATGAAAATAAACCTATGAAATTATTTTCTTGCTTCTCCCTGATAGAAAATACAAATTCTTGTCTCATTTTTAGGTTTTCTATCCATTCATCTAGATATACTTGTGTGACTTCTATATTAGTAGGTATTCCTAATGCATTATATTGATCTACTGCTGGTATAGATAATAACATATGGATATCTTCTATATCAGATTCTTGAACTTGATGTAGTGTTAATCGATTGGTATGTAAACTAAACATTTATATTTTTAAGCAAATTCTTGAATATATTTAAAAAACTTTATAGATATCATCCTAAATACTTAGACCTAAACCAAAGGTAAAACGTACTCCATCATCACTTCTAAACAGCCCTAACTGACCAGCCATGGCATCTATAGCATTAATCCATACACCGCCTCCAAAAGAGTCATGCCACATATTAGAATCTTCTCCACTAAACCATACTCTTCCATAATCATAGCCTCCATAGACACCTAATTGTAGCGGTAACAATCCTGTTTTAAATCTATTAAAACTATACCGTAGATCTGTACTAAAAGCTACTGCCTGTTCTCCTGTAAATCGTTCTTCTCTATATCCTCTTAAACTATTGGCTCCTCCTAATGTGGCAGCTTGGTAAAACTCATATCCATTTCCTACAATAAATTTTGTCTGAACATCTGTTTTTAATACTAATTTTCTATTTTTTGTCAATGCATTATAAAAACCAATTCTAGGATATATGTATCCATATACATCATCAGTAGCAGCTATATTAGTTATAGTCCCTCCTTGCAATTGAAATAGCATTCCTCTTGTAGGGTTTATTGGGTTATCATAATTTTTGTATTCATAGTTAATATCTATTCCTGCAAAAAACTTTCTATCAAAAAAATCTGAATCAGAAGATACGAATGCTAATTCTGGCAATCCAGAAGTAATATAGCGCCCTTGAGAATCTTGTACTTCAATCCCTTCATAAGAACCTGTGATAGTAAGTTCGCTCCCCAACAGGCCTCTTTTTACAACTCCCAAGTGCAATCCCCATATACTAGTCTTTACCCTATTGTACTCTAACCCAAAAACAGCATCTGGATTTATCGAATTATTGCCAAAACCGAAAAAATTCTGTGCGAAATTTTCGCTTGTATACTTGGCTCCGATCGATAAATTCCAATTACCGATAGCATGTACAAATTCTCCATTGTAAGACATATCATATCCATTCGTAGCAAAGTAATATGCTGCTCTTAACATATGTTTGCTTTGGTATGGTATCGTATTAAAACCTTTTACTATATACGCATTTGTAATATTAATATTTAAACCATCATCTGGGTTAAAACCAATTAAAGGAGTAATTGTATTTATCTTACTAATATGTTTTTTAGGATCATATACATTGTAGTTATAGGTATCAGTAAAAATAAATTTAGCCCCTGTTTTTTTCTTAATCGTATTTGGTTTGGATGCGTGGTCGTATACACGTATTTTTTTTCCATTTTCTATGGTATATGTATCATTATTTTGTCCGCCTATAATCCGTATCGAAATAGGGTTTTTTCCTTTCCCCTTTAGTTCGAATTCATCATCATCATCTAATCCATAAATCCATATTTCTTTGGTTTCAGTAGAAGAAATGGATCTGTTGTAATATGGTTTCTGTGGTTTTTTATCTATTATTCTTGATATCGAGATGGTCGTTTCATTATCAGACCTCTCTACTAGAAAAAAATCATCTTTATCAGTTCCTTTTATAATAATTTGTTTAGACAAATATATATAGTATGCATTAGCGATATCTAGTATACTATCTCTACGCGTGCGTAGAGATGCTTTGATATATTCTACAGTTTCGTCTTGTAACTCGCTAGGTATATTCCTAAAAGCAATATCGATAGCATGATCGGTAAGGTTTTCTTTGATATATCTTGCTTGCTCCAGCCAAACATTTTTCCCTGATTTTTGAGCAAATGTTCGATCTAACCGTATTCCGGCTTCATTAATCCATCTTATATTTTTCTGTTTTCCACTATACACTCCAAATTTTCGTGTAACAGGTATTATCAGCTTCATTACATCCATTAAGCTACCATCATAATTACAAAATACCTGATCTCTATCTTTGGGTATTGGTCGGTATATGCTACTTCCTTCTTTATCAAACCTAGACCATCTCCACTGATCTTCATGCCTATCCCAATCTCCAAGAATCATATCAAATAGCCTAGTACGAATATAGTGAGGCTCGTCTATTTGATATTTTTCGTCTTTTCTTATATTTTTTAACACATCACCTGTACCCTCTATATCATCTGGCTTACCAAATGATAATTGGTCTTTATGTTCTTTTCCTGGTCGCTCTTCGAGGAAATATAGCTCATCCCCAAATGTTTTATTATAATTGCCTAATGCTAGGTGTTTTGGGACATAATACAATTTTGGATTTGCATGATATACCCCAATAGCATCTGCCAGATCACCAACTGCCAAAAATGCGTAAGGATAGCTAGAGGTATAAAAATCTGTTAATAGTTTTTCGGTAAAAGTATCGTCAAAACTATCTTCTAGATAGGTATCCTTAAAAGCTCCTTTTTGCAGAAATTGAGTGACACTCTTGCGCATGGCTCTAAGGCTGTATCGTTTTCCTTTATTATCGATTAATCGTAATGATCTAGTAACCTGACCTCCTCCTTGTCTTTCTATCGAAAACCCTCCCATCAAAGTATCTAGCGTAGCAACAGGGGCTTTTATAACCGTACTATATACATCTCTATAATGATCTCCCCATAAGAATTTATAAAAGTTAGATTTTTTTGTTTCACTTTCTTTATAGATAGCTGACGCATATTGTTTATTGAACATATTTTTTAATGACTGCACTGGATATTCTTCTGGTATACTATGTATTTCTTTTTGGTATACCAATGTAACTTTGTCATTTTCTTTTCCATAAAAACGAACATTAGATGAACCATCTGTATATACGTCTAAAACAGCGATCCCTTGACCTGGATAAGAAAATAAGCCATCATTTCCTAGTGATGCCGCAGAGACTTTAGAGCCTGACCCTGATACAATTTGTTTTAACCCATCATTATCAATATACTGTAATGAGTGTTCATGTCCTGATGCAAAAATAATACGATCATGATCTCGTGCTATTGTTGATAAGCGTTTCATCAGCTTATTATATTGTTTGTTATATCTATCTTGGCGTGTTACTCCTCCTTGAGAACGAATTTGTGTAATTAAAGACCCTATAATGGGTAATGGAATTTTTGATTTGGTAGGAAATATGTGATTCTTAACACTATGTTTCCCGCCATGGATACCATTAGTGTACATAGGGTGATGCATCGCTACTAATAATGTCTTGTCTGCATATTTTTTAAACTCTCCTTGTATTTCAGTAAAAAAATGATCTCTTGTCTTGATATCACAATCATCATTTATTGTAGGATGTTTGTTCCAATTGGCCAAATACCACTGCGTATCAAGAATAATTAACTGTATTTGATCACTAATTTTTATACTTTTTATAGGGCATCCTTTCACTGGTAAAAAAGAATTTTTATGCTTTAATTTAGTCTTTACATATTTCTCTTGTCTTTTTAATCCTTTTAGTCCACTAGCATACCAGTCGTGATTCCCTGGGATAAAAATCGCTTTTCCTTTAAATTTTCTTGCTGTTTCTATCTGCACATCGATTCTATGTTCTGCTAATGGCCTTTTTGATGATTTTTTTTTGGGCATCCCTTCTGGATAGATATTATCACCTAGATATAGCAAATAATCGTTTTTTGTTTTTTCTTCATTAATTATTTCTTCTAGAATTTCTAAACCTACTGAACTCTTATTAAGAGATGAATTACCTGCATCTCCTATCAAATAAAAGCTTTTTTCTATTTCTTTTTCTGGTAATGATTTAGAGAAATTATCGTCTAAATATCTAGGAGTGTATGTTGCACAAGAGCTCAATAAAAAAGCAATAATTATTACTATAGACTTGTTATTATTGTTCATATTCAAGTACATTCATTTTTTTTAATTATTTTGGTTACAGAAAAATCACTATATGGATACTCTACTAGAAAAAACAGATCTTTTTGTTTCGGATCTTTTTGAAAAAAAGCTTTCTGAAAAATGCATCTACCATAATTATACGCATACCAAAAGAGTATTTAAAAGTACAAAAGAAATTATTGATAATATTACAATTTCTGATGAAGATAAACAAGCATTATTACTTGCTGTGTTATTACATGATACTGGATATTGTGAGAGTCAACAACAACACGAAGAACATAGTGTTAATATAGCTTCTGAGTTTTTATTAAAACAAGACATCCATCAAAAAATTATTCAACAGGTATCTCGACTAATCATGGCTACAAAAATGGACCATGAGCCAATAGATTTAGTAGAAAAAATTATTAGAGATGCCGATGCTTCTCATCTGGCCAAAGATTATTTTAAAGAAACTAGTGAATTCTTACGACAAGAATTTAAATTAAACAATATAAAAGATTACAGTAGAGAAGAGTGGTTAAAAGTGAATATTGATTTTTTACAAAACAAACATCAATATTATACTGATTATGCTAAAACGTATTGGACACCAAAAAAAGAAGAGCATCTTACACAGATAAAAAATGAACAGATAAAAATTAAGAAAAAGAAAAAGAAAGAAAAGCTGAAAAAGATGGTAAAGGAGGAAAGTCCTGAAAAAGGTATCCAAACTGTATTTAGGGTTACACTAAGAAATCACTTAAAACTAAGTGACATAGCAGATACAAAGGCCAATATTCTTCTTTCGGTCAATGCTATTATTATTTCATTAGCACTTTCTAATTTAATTCCTAAATTAGATAATCCATCTAACAGTTATCTAATTATACCCACCATTATATTTATCATTTTTAGTGTTGCTTCTATGATGTTATCTGTTTTAGCAACTAGACCAAATGTGACTAGTGGAGAATTTACAAGAAAAGAAATTGAAGAAAAAAAGGTAAATCTTTTATTTTTTGGTAATTTTCATAAGATGCCATTGCCCGAATATACATGGGCGATGCACGAATTAATGGAGGACAAAGAGTATATCTATAATACTATGATTAAGGACCTCTACTTCTTAGGTAAAGTATTGCATAGAAAATATAAGATATTGCGTATTACGTATTCTGTATTTATGATAGGAATTATTACTTCTGTAATCGCATTTGTTATCGCATTTAATACACTGCAATAATTAATTGCTATTAATTTCTTTCATTAGATCTTCATAGGTATAATACTCTTCATCATCTTTATTTTTGTTATAGAGAATATTTACCCTTAAGGCTTTTAATCCAGTAACTCCTTGTAAATCATCCAATTCTACTATCTCAATTTCATCTTTTAAGTACTTCTTGGATTGTAAAAAGTTGATATATTTTATATATTCCATCTCATCAGATCGCTGAGAATACACAATGACTAATTTACCTTTCTCGGTAATACGCTGATTAGTTCCTTTAATATTGGCTTTATCTACACGTTTCTTCACCACTTCATATCTAGCATTATAAGTGCCATCTACATCAAAACGCTTTTCATCCATCCTAAATCTTACAGATAAAGATGCATTGAATACCAATACCATAGAGGCAACATCTAGAGCTATTGGTAATTCTTTCTTTAACTGATAGTATTCATTTTCCATCTCACACATGACTTGTAATTGCCACAATCTAAGATTGTATAAATATATTTTATTAAAGCTGTTTTTTTGTGTAATAGATTCTCCTATATACATATTATGCTCTACACCATCAGTCTTAAATCTTTCGAAGTAATGAGGATACATTTTTTGAGCATCCTTTTGTTTTTCATCTAATAATGCTGCCATTTTTTTATTGATCAACATTACGGATTCATCATATGCTTTTCTATTCTTATACACTGTCTTGATGGTAGTATCTAGAATATGATTATACGCATCTATCATGCTTTTGGTCTGATCATCCTTCTTTCTTAGATGCTTAAATAAAGGAGTGATATCCTTCTTTATAAAATCAATAATTTTTTGTTCGCTATCGACCTGTAACTGTTCATTAACTATATTGATATAATTATCAATCCTGAATTTAATTTGCTCATAGATTGGTAATTTTTCTGATGTTATGACTTTGTCAATTATTTTGGAAATTGCATTTAGTTGTACAACTAAATCTTTTTGTACAGAACTATTCCGAGCATTTGATGATCCTTTGATATCAATTTGCCCAAATAATGGGTATACGTTTTCAAAAACAACTTCTCTAAAAGAAACAGGGGTTCTTTCTACCTTAGCACGAACAAATCGTTTAGCTTCTTGTCTAAACTTCCAATATATACTTGGATGAATAGATGTACATTCTTGTTGGATGACCAATTCTAGTTCATCTTCGGCTTTTGCTTTGGAGCGTAATACAGAATCCACCAAATATGGCATGACATCCTCCAATTTATTTGCGTTGATGCTATTCAGTTCTCGTATATTAGGTGAAATAATTTCTAAAACTCCTAATAAATTTCCATCATTTTCGATAGGAGCTAGAATTGCACTATGTATGCCTTGCTTAATAAGCTTATTATACATTTTCTCATTTGGAGAAGATTGCTGAAACTTTTTTACATCAGAAATTGCAAAATACTTAGACTTTTCGAATAGACTGTGATATGTTCCTTTACACAATGCATCTTTGCACCCATCTGCATATTGATCATATAATATATAACTATCTATGGTTCTTAGAGGGACTTTTTCGAAAACTCCATCTTCTTGATTATAATTCGAAAAACCAACTTTTATCTCAGGTAAGTTAAATATGGATCTAAATATATTCTGAAAACTTTCAATAAAATTTCCTTGTTTTTTATCATACCGCAATAAACTCGTTTTAAAATCTGATAAAGAGACATCTGTTGTTGCATCATACATATTAGCTATAATGACCCCTTTAAAAACCCAACTATTAGGTGGAAACTTTTTTTTCCAGATAGTTATATTATCAAAATTGTCTAATAATTCTGCTACATCTGCTTCAGTTATATCTTTGGCTTTTTTAGTTTTAAAGATTTCTATAAAATCTCCATTATACAAAATCCTATAATGTCTTATAATCCCTGAAGCATCAGGAATATCATAAAAAAAAGGTCTTCTAAAATCAATTTTGTACCCATAATATTGACTTAGGATGATACTACATCCCATGATATAATAATGATCTTCGTCTAAATTTTTTATTTCTGGTTCGAAATTTTTTCCAGCTGCTTTGATAATGCTTTTATATCGTTCTGTAGATTTTAAAACCAAATTACTAAAAGGAATAGTCGCAATCTTGATTTCATTGTCTTGTAACAGCTGGGCAAATGAATCTTCTAATATCAGATCAATCTGCGAAGCTAATTTATGGATATCATCTTCTGAGGTAATTCCCTGATCCAATTCTGGGTAAGATTCTGCTATTGCAATAATTTTTTCTGCACGATCTCTAATGAAAAGATTATCACTCTTCAGAAGCTCTCTATACTTTTTAAAAAAAGAAGAAAAGCTTATACTTATTTTTAATGGAAAATTTTTTGCTAGCAACTCCATAACAAACCTTTTCTAATATAGTTAAACAAAAATACTACAATCCATATTGTCTTAAGTTATCATTAACAATTAATTAAATTAAAAAAGTTAAAACCCACACAATAAGTACACACTATAAAGTACTTTAGATCAAAAAAGTAAGAATATTACTTAAATATACTAGTACTATTAGACGCTTATATTACAGCATATGTTACAAAATTTATGATTTGTTTATGATTTAATGCCCTAATTATGTATTTTTTTTATGTGAAATAATATTTAAAAGTTAATTATTGGGTGATACACTTGTTATTAATTATTTTTACAAGCCTAATAAAAAAAGAAAATATCCTGATGAAGAAAATTGTAATAGTATTGACTGCTATACTAGTATCAATAGCATGTGAAAAAGAAAAAAAAGGATATGTTATATCCGCAGATGTTCAAGGTTTTGAAGATGGTGTAAAAGTATATGTCAATGGGATAAGCCAATCCAATAGACCAACAATAATTGATTCTTCGACTATCAAAGACAGTAAATTCGAGATAGTAATGTCGACTCCAGCAGCAAATGACCTTAATTATCTAACATTTGATAATACCAATGGAAATGTATTGTATGTTGCAGAAGATGTCCCTATTAAAATGACTATATATAAGGATAGTCTTAGATCATCCGTGATAAAAGGAGGTGCAGAAAATGATTTGTTTTTTAACTACCTCACTAAAGTAACTACCATTAATAGGGAAAAACAAGAATTAAGAAATCAATATCAAATTGCTACAAAATTAAAAAAGACTGATGAAGCCGCTGAATTGTCTATTAAGCAACAGCAACTCATTGTTCAAGAAAAAGAACTGCGTAGATCATTTGTAGATAAGAACCCTACATCATTAGTCGCAGTTATGGTACTTACTGATATGGTTAATCTCAAATCATTAGCTCCAAAAAAAGTAAAAAAGCTATTTACTACTCTTGATAACAGTGTAAAAACATCTAGATTAGGTAAAAATCTAGATCGAATTCTAGCCTCTTCAGTAGGTAAAATTGATATTGGTAGTGAAATCGATGATTTTGAAGCACCAAATCCAGAGGGACAACTAGTTTCCTTAAAACAATCTATGGGTAAAGTCACTATAATAGATTTTTGGGCTTCTTGGTGTAAACCCTGTAGAGTAGAAAATCCTAATGTAGTTAGAGTGTACAATAAATATCACGACAAAGGACTAAACATAATAGGAGTATCATTGGATAGGAATAAAGAACATTGGCAAAAAGCTATTACAGCTGATCATTTGGATTGGAATCATGTTTCTAATCTAAAATTCTGGCAAGAGCCAATTGCAAAGGCATTTGGAGTACGCTCTATCCCTGCTACCTTTATAATAGATGAAAACGGAAATGTTATTGACAAAAATCTAAGAGGCCCTGCATTAGAAACCAGAATTGCTGAGTTACTAGAAGAAAAAGCATTATAGATAGATACTATCTAGGGGTATATACTAAAAACGGTCTCAATCCCGAGATCGTTTTTTTTAGTTGTTATAATTTACCCAGCCGTTGCAGTACAAAAAGGATGAGTATTGGGATAGCCAATAGTATAATCATCAACATATTTTCCTGAAACAACCACGGAGCAAATAACAACGTAATTACATAGCCTCCTACTGCACCTCCAAAATGTGCATCATGACCAATATTGCCCGATCTGCTTTTCATCCCATAAATAGAGTATAACAGATACCCTATACCAAATATATAAGCTGGAATAGGAATAGGGATAAACATTAAGTACAAACTCATACTAGGTTCGAACAATATGGCAGCATAAATAATCCCAGAGACTGCTCCACTAGCACCTACAGCGCTGTAATGATATTCTTCTTTATGAAAAAATAAGGAAAAGAGGCTGCCTATTAGTAAACTTGCAATGTATACTCCTAAAAACTTTACAGTTCCTAAATTATTTAGCACTATGGGCGCAAAAATATAGAGCGTAAACATATTAAAGAATAGATGCATCGTATCTACATGTAAAAAACCAGAACTTATCATCCTAATCTGCTCTCCCCTTCGTACCCCGCCAATAGAAAATTTGTATTTCTCAAAAAAAGAAAAATCATTAAATCCTTTTAATGAAAAAATTACATTAGCTACTATAATTACAATTACTACGATATCTATATTTGACATTCTTGCTCTTTTGAGGATCAAATATAATATTCTATTCAAAAAAAGCCTTTATGTTTTTTTGAAAACCAAACACAGTCATCTGTAAGCATCCTGTAGTACACTAAAAAAAGGTATCTTTGAAGGCTAAAATCAAAAAATTAATGCAATTATTTACTTATTATCTGGTATACCCAATACTATGGTTTATCTCTAAACTTCCTTGGCGTATATTTTATATGCTCTCTACCTGTATCTATATTTTAGTATACTACATCATTCGATACAGAAGAAAAACGGTAACAGACAACCTAACTTTAGTATTTCCAGATAAGGACAAAAAAGAAATAAACAGGATTCGAAAAGCCTCTTATAAGCATATGTGCGATATGTTTTTAGAAATGGCAAAGTCACTATCCATTACTAGAGAAGAATTAATAGAAAGATATAAAGTAGTTAACCTAGATGAGTTTCATGAGCTCGAAAAAAAGAATAAAAGTATCATCACATTAATGGGGCATTATGGTAGTTTCGAATGGTCTAATGCGGTAGATCTGGTATCCCTAAATCCGTGTGTAGGGATTTATAAACAATTAAAGAATAAGTATTTTGATAAATTAGCACATACAATACGAGGTAGATTTGATTCGCGATTAATTGCTAGTCATAAAGTAGCTCGACAAATTATCAAAGATAAACAAGAAGGTACCATATGTTCTTATGGTATGATCTCTGATCAGTCTCCAAAACTTAATAATGCAAAATTCTGGACAGATTTTATGGGTATCAAAGTACCAATATTTTTGGGTGGAGAATTTTTGGCTCAACGATTAGATCTTATTGTTTTATATCTACAAGTAGAAAAAGTAAAAAGAGGATACTATGAAGTGAAATTTATTCAGATTTCAGAAAATAGTAAGAATGAAGAAAAATTCTATGTTATTAAAGAATACCTCAAACTACTCGAGGGGCAAATTCATAAAAAACCTGAAAATTATTTATGGACTCATAAACGTTGGAAACATAAAGATGCACCCATTCCAAAGGGAGCAATAGTCCAATAACCTATAACTTAACATACTAAAAAAACATCTGGAACATCTCTCCCATATTTTGGAACAATTGTCATATTAGATTTAAATGCTTAAAAATACTTTTGCCGCTGGAAAAAACAATAATAAAAGTATTTAATCATGAAAAAGTATTCATTACTAATAATCGCATTTCTCTTTTTTACATATTTATCAGCGCAATCTAACTTCACATTAATTCCTGATAGAAACTTTGAACAAGCATTAATAGATGCAGGGGTCGACCCGGATATTGATATTGATGGAATTGTATTTACAAGAAATATAGAATCAATAAAAGAGCTCAACATTGCGAATAAAGACATAAAGAACCTTACTGGAATTGAAGGTTTTAGGGATTTAGAAAAATTAAATTGTAGTCAGAATAAAGACCTCACTACTATAGACATATCTAATAACAGTAAATTAATCGAACTAAAATGTACTTCGAACTCCTTAAACAATTTAGACCTTTCTTCTAATAGTGACCTAATGTTAGTATTCGCAGATGCAAATAACCTGACTTCAATAGATTTATCCAAAAACACAAAATTAGAACATCTTTCTTTATTTCGTAATTCATTAGAATCATTGGATCTTTCTAACAACTCCAAGCTAAAAATAGTTTCATCTAGTTTTAATAATCTTACATCTATTGATTTATCCAAAAATATTGAACTACAAAGACTCACTATTAATAATAATGATTTAGAATTCATTGATCTGTCGAATAATATGCAATTAGATTTCCTGTTGATCTCAAACAATGTTCTAGCCGCTTTGGACTTGTCACAAAATACGTTGCTTGAAACTGCACTTTGTAATAATAATAAACTTACAGAGCTCAATCTTACAAATAGAACTCGAACCTCTAATTCTCTCATAAACTTGGACGTAACAGGCAATCCTGACCTTAGTTGTATTATCGTATCGCAAAGCTTAATAGATGCTCCTTTTTTCCCTCTTAGTCTATGGAAAAAAGATGACGCTGCTTTTTATAATACAGATTGTAGAATAACTTCAATTCCAGATCGATTTTTTGAGCGGTCATTGATAGATAAAAACATAGATAAAGACCAAACAATTAATGGACGAGTATTTACTACTAATATTGAAACTATTAAAGAATTAGATATTACGGCAAGATCTATCGAAGATCTTACAGGAATTGAAGATTTTAAGGAATTAGAAAAATTATCTTGTACAGGTGCAAGACGGTTAGAAAAATTTAACTTTTCTAATAACTTAGAATTAAAAGTGCTAAATATTGGAGAAACTGGAATTGACAACTTAGATATCTCTAAAAATGTGAAATTGGAATCTTTAACTGCTTTTAGAAATAATCTTGTATTCTTAGACGTTTCGAATAACACCTTGTTAACAACACTTCGTATCAATAATAATTTCTTAAGTTCTCTAGATATATCCAAAAATGGTGTTTTAGAAGAATTGAACTGTCATAGTAATGAGTTAACGATTTTAAATCTTAAAGATGATACGCCGTTCTTTAATGCTTTACAAAGTATGAATGCAACTAATAACCCTGATTTAAACTGTATACAAACACCACAAGGGTTATTAAATTCAATCCCTACAGATTGGAAAAAAGACACTTCTGCAACTTACTCTGAGAATTGTAATTTTTTGTCTATAGATGATTTTTCGGATACTAATACTTTTGTTATTTATCCTAACCCATCCTCAGGAGTTTTCAATATCAATAGCAATATGTTTATTGATAAAATCGAAGTGTTTAATAGTAACGGAACTGTCATAAAAACAATTAGTAAAAAACATCATTTTACATCTCAAGAAGTTGAATTACCTAATATATCCAGAGGTATCTACTTTATTAAAATCAGCGCTCTAAAATCTATAGTTACTAAAAGAATAGTCATAAAATAATATTCTTTTTAACCAAATCCATTAACCAAAATGAGCTAAAAAATTAAAAAGTTAATTTCTTAGCTCATTTTAACTATGAACTCATTTAATGTTTTTGGATTGAAGCGAAAAATCGATGTTTTTTGTTTAATTGAAAAATATTTTTGAATTGCATAGTTATAGCTACGTAACGAAAAAATTGTAAAAAGTAAGTAAAAAAGACCATTTTGCAGCCAATTGCAAAAACCTTAAATGAGTTCATTAATTAAAACTTAGAGTATTCTATCTATATCCCTGCAATCTCTTTTAGAGCAGTAATCGTATCGTGCGCTAATTGATCTGCTTTTTCTTGGCTTAATGCTTCTGTATATATTCTGATAATTGGTTCTGTATTACTTTTTCTAAGATGCACCCAACAATCATCAAAATCGACTTTTACGCCATCGATAGTCGTTACTTCTTCGTTAATATGCTTGTTATGAAACCCTTTTAGAATTGCATCTACATCTAACTCTGGAGTTAACTGAATTTTATTTTTGCTCATAAAATAAGAAGGATAAGTAGCTCTCAATTCACTGACACTACACTTTTTCTCAGCTAAATGAGTCAGAAACAATGCTACTCCTACTAAAGAGTCTCTACCATAGTGTGTATCTGGATATATAATCCCTCCATTTCCTTCGCCTCCAATAACAGCTTTCACTTCTTTCATTTTGGACACTACATTCACCTCTCCCACTGCGCTTGCTTGATAAGTACCTCCGTGTTTTTCAGTTACATCTCTTAACGCTCTGCTCGAAGAAAGATTAGAAACTGTATTTCCTGGAGTTTTTCCTAGTACATAATCCGCACAAGCCACTAATGTATATTCTTCTCCAAACATCTCTCCATCTTCACTCATAAAAGCTAATCGATCTACATCAGGATCTACGGTAAGTCCAAAATCTGCTTTTTCTTTAACTACAAGCTCAGACAGATCTGTTAAATGTTCTTTTAGTGGTTCTGGATTATGAGGAAAATGACCATTAGGTTCGCAATACAGTTCTACAACATCTACCCCCATTTTCTTAAGAAGTTTAGGGATAGCAATTCCTCCTGTAGAATTTACAGCATCTACAACAACCCTAAAACCCGATTTCTTTACAATTGCTACATCTACTAGTTCTAATGCTAATACTTCCTCTATATGTTTATCGATATACGTATCATCACTAGTAATTGAACCTAGATCATCTACTTCAGCAAAAATATAATCATCGTTTGCTGCTTTTTCAAGAATTTTTTGACCATTCGCAGCATTAAGAAATTCTCCTTTTCCGTTCAATAATTTTAATGCATTCCATTGTTTGGGATTATGGCTAGCTGTAAGAATAATTCCTCCATCTGCTTTTTCTATAGGTACTGCTACCTCGACAGTAGGAGTAGTAGATAACCCTAAGTCGATAACATGAATTCCTAATCCGACTAGACTATTCATAACCAATTGTTGAATCATAGCTCCAGAAATCCTAGCATCTCTTCCTATAACAACTGTGGGATGCTCCTTATTTGTTTCTTCTTTTAGCCAACTACCATAAGCTGATGCAAATTTTACTGCATCTATAGGAGTCAGATTATCTCCAACAGTCCCACCTATAGTTCCTCTAATTCCTGATATCGATTTGATTAATGTCATATATTGATTGATTATTTTTTGTTTCGACAAATGTACATGCTACAAATTAGTACTACAACTTTAGTACTAAAGTTTATGTAAAAATAAGACAGCGGTTCCATTTTTACGATAAAACTAAAACGAGAGTACAAGAAAAGGGTTTTTTATGATTCACTTAAAAAAAAATAAACCATATGAATAGGTTGTTTTCTAAAAATTGTAAATTCACCTAATGAATTTTTTAGCCCATATTTACTTATCTGGAAATGACACTGAATTACAAATAGGCAATTTTATTGCAGATGCTGTCAAAGGAAAAAAATACACCCAATTTCCTACTACTATTCAAAAAGGAATTACACTCCATCGAAAAATTGATAGTTATACCGATAGCCATCCTGTAGTCCGAGAAAGTGTTCTAAGGCTTTTTCCAAAATATAGTCACTACAGTACTGTAATCGTAGATATATTATATGATCATTTTCTGGCAGCATATTGGTCAGATTTCTCTACAATACCATTAGAAATCTATGTTTCGGATTTCTATACATTATTACAGAAGCACTATGATATTTTACCCAAAAAAGTGCAGGATTTTTTACCTTATATGCTTAGAGACAATTGGTTACTAAGCTATGCAACTATCCCAGGGATTGGAAGAATATTATACCAAATGAACCGCAGAACAAAAAATAGATCCAAAATGAATTTTGCTATTTTAGAATTAGAAAAATATTATAATGAATTCGAAAGAGAGTTTAGATCATTTTTTTCTGAATTAGAAATCTATACCAAAAATGAGATCAGAGCATTATGAAATTCTTTTACCTCTTAACATATACACTCTTTATTATTTCTTGTGCAGATACTACTACAAATAAGGATGAATCCCATAATTTATGCCCAGATACCTTTACAAAATCTTCTAAAAATGGGTATACAAAAGAATATTATGAAAACGTAATAAATCTTAAAAGTATTGGACATTACAAAAACGGGATTCCTGATGGTTTTTGGAAGCATTTTTATCGCAATGGAACTGTAAAATCTGAAGGACACTATAACAATGGAAAGCGACAAGGATTCTGGAAAGAATATCATAAAAATGGAGCTGTAAAATCCGAAGGGCATATCGACAATTGCAAACCAATTGGGTATTGGAAATTTTACAATTGCAATACTACGTTAATCAAAGAGGTAAATCACTAAATTATAATTATTAAAATGATACGTTTAGCTTATATATTATCACTCTTTTTATGTTTTGCTTGCAAGACAAGTACCGATAAACCAATACTAAAAGAAAAACCAACGCCTGTAAGAGGTTTAATTACTGCCGAGGCTATGGTTGTCTCTGCTAGAAAAGAAGCTTCAGAAATTGGTAAAAACATATTAAAACAAGGAGGCAATGCTTTTGATGCTATGGTTGCTACAGAAATGGCATTAGCAGTAGCCTATCCCTATGCAGGAAATCTAGGAGGTGGCGGTTTTATGGTATACAGAAAAGCAAATGGAGAAACTGGCGCACTCGATTATCGAGAAAAAGCACCATTGGCAGCATCTAAGGATATGTATCTAGATGAATATGGTGAGCCTATACCAGAAAAAAGTCAATTAGGAGCTATGGCTGTTGGTGTCCCAGGCACCATTGCTGGAATATTCGAAGTGCATAAAAAATTTGGTTCATTATCTATAAAAGAGCTACTAATACCTGTTATCAATCTTGCAAACAAAGGATATATAGTAACAAAAAAACAAAAAAAACGCCTAGATAACCATAGAGAAATTTTTATAGCAACCAACAAGGATACTATTTTATATGCTAAAACATACCAATCATCAGATACTATAAAAAACCCAAAACTAGCAGCCACATTACAAAGAATTATAGATAACGGCAAAGATGAGTTTTACAAAGGTCAAACTGGTAAAGAATTGATTAACTATCTACAAGCTATGGGAGGGATTATGACTATGGAAGATCTTGCTAACTATAAAGCCATTTGGCGTACTCCTGTACGATTTAACTACAAAGATCTCTCTATCATATCTATGTCTCTTCCATCCAGCGGTGGGATTTGTCTGGCTCAAATTATGAAAATGATTGAACCTTATGATCTGAATAGTTATGGACATAATACACTAAAATCAATTCAGCTAATTACAGAAGCCGAAAGGCGAGCTTATGCAGATCGTAGCTATTACTTAGGGGATCCAGATTTCGTAACAATACCACTGGATACATTGATAAGTGAATCCTACCTTGCAGATAGGATGAAAGACTTTAGTTTTGATAAAGCAACGTCCTCATCGGATATCAATTACGGGCAGTTACCTGGTTATGAAAGTGATGAAACTACCCACTATTCTATTGTAGATCAATTCGGTAATGCCGTTTCCGTGACCACAACACTAAATGGAGCGTATGGTTCTAAATTATATGTCCCTGAAATAGGTTTTTTTCTGAATAATGAAATGGATGATTTTAGTGCCAAACCAGGTACTCCTAATATGTTCGGACTGATCGGTGCAGAAGCCAATGCTATTGCTCCAGAAAAAAGAATGCTTAGTTCTATGACGCCAACTATCGTAGAAAAAGAGGGCAAGTTATGGATGTCTGTAGGAACTCCTGGCGGATCTACTATTATTACTTCTGTTTTACAAACTATTCTAAATGTAAAAGAATATGGAATGACTATGCAAGATGCCGTAAACGCTCCTCGTTTTCATCACCAATGGTTACCTGATGTTGTAGTTTTTGAACCCAATTCATTTGATGCTACTATTCTTACTGATCTAAGACAAAAAGGATATAAAACCGATGAAGAAGAAACAAGAGTAATTGGTAAGGTCGATGGGATTCTTATACTAGCAGATGGTCGACTAGAAGGTGGCGCGGATAAGCGTGGAGATGATACAGCTATTGGATTTTAAGCAGACGCAACCTTTCGTGTTCTTGCGCATCTTTAGTGTAGTTTATATCCACAATAATCCGAGTTTTATGAAAAAAATTATTCCAGTTGCGTGTATCTTATTTTTAATAAATTTTAATCTTTCTCTTTTTGCAACTACCCCCCAAACAAAACATTCTGATTTTGCATCGGATAGTTTGGTTTTGAAAAAAAATAATTCAAAAAAAGAGAAAATCATTTTTTCTGGAAAAAAAATCAAAATCTGGAAACAAGATAATCGTATGGTTAAAGGAGTATTTTTAAACATAGATAATCACTCCTTAACACTTATCGATAAAAAAAATAACCCCATAAAAGTCCTGCTTAGTGATATTCAAAAAATAAAAATCATCGGATCTCTTTTTAAACAAATCGCAGCTGGAGTACTTCTAGGTATTGGAATAATAGGTGCTAGTTTAGGAACTATATTATTAGTCGCTTCATTAGGATCTGGGTATGGAGGATCAATTGTAGCTGCGGTTGCTGGAATAGTCGGAGGAGTTGGGGCAATTACTCTAACGCCAGGAATACTACTTTTAGATAAAAAATATGATCTGGAAAAGAAATGGAGCATTCAAACCAATTGATTTAAGCGAATAAAATACATATAAATAAGCGGGAAATCCCTGAGGGGAAATCCCGCTTTATAATTTAAGCTCTGAAATATTTCTATTTCACTTCTTCAAAATCTACATCTTCTACATCGCTCCCTTGAGAAGCATCTCCACCTCCATCTGCTTGTGCTCCTGCATCAGGGCCAGCATCGCCACCTTGCTGTGCTTCTGCTTGTGCTTTATACATTTCTTCACTGGCTGCTTTCCAAGCTTCATTAATTTTATCAAGGGCTGGTTGAATTACATCCAGATCTTTAGTCTCGTAAGCTTTCTTTAATTCTTCTAAAGCTTCTTCTACTGGTTTCTTATTGCTATCTGATATTTTATCACCAAACTCTTTTAATTGCTTTTCTGTCTGGAAAATCATTCCATCAGCTTCATTCAATTTATCAGCACTTTCTTTAGCTTTTTTATCTGCTTCTGCATTTGCTTCGGCCTCTTGTTTCATTTTCTCGATTTCTTCTTCTGTTAATCCAGATGATGCTTCGATACGAATATCCTGAGACTTGTTTGTTGCTTTATCAGTTGCAGAAACTTTGATAATACCATTAGCATCAATATCAAAAGTAACTTCTATCTGTGGTGTTCCTCTTTGCGCTGGTGGAATTCCATCAAGGTGAAAACGACCAATAGTTTTATTATCTGCTGCCATAGGACGCTCACCTTGTAGTACATGAATTTCTACAGAAGGTTGATTATCTGCCGCAGTAGAGAATACCTGTGATTTTTTTGTTGGGATTGTAGTATTAGCTTCGATAAGTTTAGTCATTACATTCCCCATGGTTTCAATACCTAGAGAAAGTGGTGTAACATCTAATAATAATACATCCTTAACATCTCCTGTCAATACACCTCCTTGAATAGCTGCTCCAACAGCTACTACCTCATCTGGATTTACTCCTTTACTTGGCGCTTTCCCGAAGAATTTCTCTACAGCTTCTTGTACTGCAGGAATACGGGTAGACCCACCTACTAATATAATCTCATCAATATCACTAGTGGATAGCCCTGCAGCCTTAAGTGCAGCTTGGCAAGGTTCAATAGTACGTTTTACTAAATCATCGATCAATTGATCAAATTTAGCCTTACTTAATGTTCTTACTAAGTGTTTAGGTCCACTAGATGTAGCCGTAACATATGGCAAATTAATTTCTGTTTGTGGAGAAGAAGACAATTCTATCTTAGCCTTCTCCGCAGCTTCTTTAAGACGTTGTAAAGCCATTGGATCTTGACGTAAATCCATGTTTTCATCAGCTTTAAACTCTTCTGCTAACCAATCTATAATTTTTTGATCTACATCATCTCCTCCTAAGTGTGTATCGCCATCTGTAGATAACACTTCGAATACACCATCTCCTAATTCTAGGATAGAAACATCGTGTGTCCCTCCTCCAAAATCGAATACTACAATTTTTTGATCAGTTCCTTTTTTATCTAATCCATACGCAAGTGCTGCAGCTGTAGGCTCATTAATGATTCTTTCTACTGTAAGACCTGCGATCTCTCCTGCTTCTTTAGTAGCTTGACGCTGAGCATCATTAAAATAAGCAGGCACTGTGATTACTGCTCTAGTAACATCCTGACCTAAGTAATCTTCTGCTGTTTTCTTCATTTTCTGGAGCGTCATTGCAGATAACTCTTGTGGTGTATACAAGCGACCATCTATATCAACTCGTGGAGTATTGTTATCTCCTTTAACCACTTTGTAAGCTGCTCTTTCAGCCTCTTTAGAAGATTCAGAGAATTTATTCCCCATAAATCTCTTGATTGAAGAAATTGTTTTTGTAGGGTTTGTCACTGCTTGTCTTTTTGCAGGATCACCAACTTTAATTTCTCCTCCCTCTACAAATGCAATTACAGAAGGGGTAGTTCTCTTACCTTCTGCATTAGGTATCACTACCGGTTCATTACCTTCCATCACAGAAACGCAAGAGTTGGTTGTTCCTAAGTCAATTCCTATTATCTTACTCATAATATTTTTATAAATGTTTAAGTGTTCTTCTTAAAATACTTATCAGATTAGGACAATCATTATGCCAGTAGTATTTTTATGACAGGATGTCATTATATTATAAAATTGTATTACTCTGAGACTAAATCATTCGGATATCAAAACCAAAAATGTTTGAGAAAACTAATTTTTTACTACTCTTCTATCCAATACCGCTCACCTATCGAGAGCTAAGTCTATAGTAATTTGATAGCAAAGTACTATTGATTGTTTTATCATTCTACTGTACACCCTTCTCTGTTCCGAGTATCAGCTATTGCCATAATTTTCCATGAAGTACCGTTATTAAATAATTGAAAAACATTTATACCACAGTGACTAAATTGATCATTAACATAGAACTCATATGGTGTCCATATCTGAGCAATATCTTTATTAGCATCAATTTTAAAACTCAATAATTTCTCCAACCATTTTTGTTCTTTCGGACGATCGTGAATCACTTTCAAAAAGTTTTTGACATCCCCAACAATTGTTTTTATCTCTCCATCTTTTGATTTACTAATCGTCTGCATGGTCATATTTACATCCATAGTTTTTCGAAGCTGCGTAGTATCCCCTTTATGGAAAGCTTCAAAAAAATCTAATACTGTTTGTTTAGCCTGTATTTGATATGTATCCATTTTATTTTGGGCGCTCAAGGATATTGAAAAACATAGTAGGCAACTCATTAATATTTTATCCATCATTTTATCATTAAATTTTAATTAATTTACACTATCCGATAAAACGGTTACATTTTTTGATTGATACCACTTATTCTCTTAATTGACTCCAATAAAAGACCTTTTTCATTTAATAATCAAACTATATGAAAACACAAAAATTGAGTACAAATAACATTTTAGGACTAAGTTAAAAAATAAAATAGTGCTATCATCAAGTATTAAAACATTCTAATTTAACCCTTTCTTTTATAAATGTCACATTATCAGCTTTTTTATTATCATCATTTTAAAAAAAACAAAAAAAATATGTAAATTTAACGTAACTTTTTTTTAACTTATTTAACCATAAAAACAAACTCAATGAAAACGCATTCTTTTTTTAGAATAACTATGTTTATTCTTATCAATTGTTTATATATTGGTATTCTAACTGCGCAACCAACCCCCCCCTCAGGAAAAAAATGGCAGACTGTACCTGAACTTACAGACAATTTTAATTCTTTTGATGGTAATAAATGGCAAAAAGGTCATCCGTACTGGAGTGGACGATCGCCGAGCCAATTTAACAACAATAATTTATCGTGGCAGAATGGGAATTTACGTCTCAAAGGAACTTTAAGAAATGCTAATAGACAAGGAGACTATATATGGACTGCGTGTTTAACTTCAAAATCAAGAAGTTTTAAAAGAGGAATGTATGCTGAAGCGCGTATCAGAAATGCAGATATGGCAATCGTTTCCTCATTTTGGATGCAAGGTCGATTTAGTGAAATTGATGTGATTGAAAACTGGGGTGAAGTAAAAAACAATCGATGGGATCACCTAACTACTACAATGGAAATGAACACTCACTTTTTTCCTCAACCATGTGGTTTTGATTGTGATACAACTACTCAAAAACACTATAATGATGGAACCTCTAATTCTGGTAATTATAATGTGTACGGAGTTTGGTGGAAAGATAACAGAAATATAGTTTGGTACAAAAATGGAAAACGGGTTGCAAATGTTACGTTACCTTATGATTTTAATGAAGACATGTTCATGTTTTTTGATATGGAGGCTTTTACTTGGGGACCTGGACTTCCATCTAATAACGATCTAAATAACAACAATAAAAATACTGCATATTATGACTGGGTACGTACCTATCGCCTTGTTAATGGAAATTCTAACCCTCCTCCTCCAACTGGTGGCGGTTCTATAGTAGCACTTAAGGGTAATAATGGACTGTATGTAAGCTCTGAAAATGGGGCTAAAGCTATGAATTGCAATCGTAATCGGATAGGTAGCTGGGAAAAATTCGAGATAAAAACTATTGGTTCATCAAATGGTAATGATATTGTTACTTTAAGAGGTAACAATGGAAAGTATGTAAGTTCTGAAAATGGGAACAGGCCCATTAATTGCAATAGAGATAATCCTCGAG
Source organism: uncultured Aquimarina sp. (assembly GCA_947493495.1). Classification (GTDB taxonomy): domain Bacteria; phylum Bacteroidota; class Bacteroidia; order Flavobacteriales; family Flavobacteriaceae; genus Aquimarina. The sequence continues at coordinate 61,837 of CANLRN010000002.1, read as the reverse complement.
GTTGGGAACGATTTGAATTATTACATCACGGCAATAATGTATATAGTTTTAAAGGTAATAATGGACGCTATTTAAGTTCAGAAAATGGGACTAGAGCCATGACTTGTACTAAAAGCAGTATTGGTGATCAAGAAAAGTTTACTATTCAATTTGGCCTATCAAGAACTAGTAACATTGATGAGCAAAAATCAGCAAATATTCAAGTGTACCCTAATCCTGCGTCAGGAGTATTAAACATTTCGGGTATTGATAAACAGCAAACTTCATTCGCTGTGCTTAATATTCAAGGAAAATTATTATTTAATAAAACCATTGAATCAAAGAATGGGACATACACCTTGGACATTAATAATTTAGCTAAAGGATTGTATATCTTAAAATTAGAAGATAAAAATATAAAATTTTCTGTTAATTAATACTGTCTATCTTGCGTAGACCAGAACTCCTTTTTGAGATAAAATAAAAGAGGCCGTCTAAAAAGTATTTAGTCGGTCTTTTTTTATTTTGCTAATTTTTGATTTTTTTTAGTTTTTTTAGGAAATAAATGAGTCAAAAAGCATCAAGACTAATTCTTTTATTATATTCTCGCAAAAGATCTTCTATCCTTTCTGATTCTTGTAATGTATTAATCTTATTACTTTTTGAGTTTTCACAAGCCAATAACGTAATTAATATAATAGTTAGGAATATAAAATTTTTCATGTTCTGTCTTTTAAAATTCTCAATCTTGTTTATGAAGTCATATTAAAAATCACTTTCCAAATTTTCAAAGAATCATCCTTCATCCTTCTAAAAATAAATAAGTTTTTAGTACTAAAAGTGTTTGATATTTCGGTATTTGCTGGATAGAAAATTCCAGTTACTTTGCCCTGCATCACCACTATTTCTTGATAAGAGTGTATCTCTGTTATTTCATGTTTCATATCAGCAAAACCAAATTCTTTTTCTTTATCGATATGTGCTATCAAGGTCATTTTATCAGTAATTAAAGGCTGATTCGGAGCCATATGAACAAGATCATCTACCCAAACTTTCATTTTATCTTCTGTAGAAATAGTATGATCATCTAATATTTTTAAAATAGCCATCACGGATTTCTGATCTTTTTCTGTAGAAAAATTTTGTTTTTCTTTTTGATCATTACATCCCGTTCCTAACAATATAATTATCAATATTATTGTGATATTTTTTATCTGCATAAGTATCAATTTAAACATTCACTAAAAGGATAAATGTTTGTTTAAAAAAGGTAAAACTCTTGTGGCTAAGCGCCCTTCATCTCCCCAATACTTATTCCAAGGATCTCCCACAAATTCTTCACCCTTATGATCTACTCCCAAATCCATCAGTTTTTTACTAAACCTACGATTAGAAATTACGTGTGCTTGTGTTTGATCAAATCTTGCCCAATCAAATGCAATTGCAGTAAGGTTTCTTAAATTATCAGCATACTCATCCAACCGTTCATCGAGATGAAATTCTCTTTGCTCTTTTCTTATATTTTTTGGATGAAGTTGTAAAACGTTATTTTCATCTTTTTCAAATAGAAAATCGCAAAATAAAGGAGATCTATTTGGATTAGGAAGAAATGCCTGGCATACACTAGTAAAAATCTTAGTCCTAATATCATCACCTACTTCTTCATAAGATCTTGCCCCCAACACTTTATCCCAATCAACGCCCAAAGAAATTCTTGGTAAATACCCCGATCCAGTAGCTACTGGATGTAACGCATAAACAATATTAAAAATTTCTGGATACGCCATAGCAACTTTTAATGCTCCTCTTCCCCCCATAAAATGACCGATTATCGCTCTACTATTTTTATCAGAAATAGTTCGATACTTGTTATCTATAAAGGGAACCAATTCTTCTGTAATAAAATCTAACCAAAAACCACTTGTACTTGAATTTTCAAATAGACTTCCAATGGTTGGCGATGTGAAATCAGGCACTACCAGAATAAATTTTTTAGATTTATTTTCTATGATATTCTTATCAATGATTTCTGGAGTTTTATGATCAGAAACCACCTGATTTGGATTCTCAAATAAACTATGAAAATAATAGACTACTGGATATTTATTTTTTGATGATAAATAACCTGGCGGAAGGTATATTTTAATATTTCTATTCGTATTTAATCCTATTTTATTTTTAACTAGAATCCTGGACTCAATAGTGTCATCTATAATACTACCCTTTATTTTATATTGTGCAGAAGTAGTATGAATACATAAGAATATTAGACAGGATGATATTGATATTTTCTTCAAAAAAGCAGTATACATATTGGAGTTCTTTATGGATTAATTTATTTACTTAATAGTTATAATCATACGTTGATATCTGTCTTACAATTTTTAAGGTCCCATTAGATGCTCTCTGCCATATCTTTATTCCTTTACCAGTACTAATGCCAGAATGTTCATTATTTCTCCAATTGGCTATATGACTCGCATAATTCACTACATAATCTCCTAAATCATTTATGTAGTTGTTTCTAATATTTAGTTTCTCGAAAACTGGAAGTTCTACAACGTGATATTTGATAAACTTATCTAGTTCAGCTTTATCCTTAAAAACTGGCTTATAGCTAAAAAAAGCGATCGCATCATCGGCATATAATTGCGCCCATAATGTATGATCTCTTTGTGCTATAAATTCCTCTGTGAAATGATTAATACTTGCAATTTCGAATCTAATGTTACTATTTATCGGAAGATGCTCCTGATATGCCAAAATAGTACCTGGAATATTATCAAACTTTAATTGTTCAGTAATATCGGTATGATGGTTATAATTCCATATTTCTGAAAGTAAGGAAATGTTATTTTCTTGTTTTACCCATATATTCATATATTTTCCATTAAGTTCTTCGACTGCACCTCCCTTTTTTAATCGAATTTTCATAACAAATTCACCTAATACGCAAATCTGAGATCCTAAATCCAGAGTTTCAATATTCTTTCTTTTGTACTCGATAATAACAAATCGATCAAAGAATGCTTTGTAATATCGCATTGCATTCTTTTTTCCTATAAGTGTTTTTTGAAAAGCGGGCATCAGATAAATGTCATCAGAATAATAGCCTTCTATCATCTCTGGAGTAGCGGTTATCATTGCTTTATTACTATCCTCAACAAACCTATTTAGAGCAGTATTAATATCATTCTCACTGATCATTTTAGTCTGAGCTATTATCATTAAGGTATGTAGTAAAAAAAATAGCCAGAATAGTCCATCTCTAATTTGTTTCATAACGTTTTAGTTTTAGTGGTTTCAACTAAAATATTCTGAAAACGAACATAGTAACTCCTGAAATTGACAAAATCATTATAAGTATTGATATATAACAAAAATGACGTATTTGCTTTCATAAAAGAGCACAAAACAAGATCAACACACTTTCATCAATAATTTGAATACGTTCATCAATAAATTAGAACCTCAACTCATATTTAAAAACTATTTTCTTATTTTAATAGATTGTAAATGATATCATTTATGTCGATACAATTAGATACTATAAAAAACTCTAAAATACTTATTAGTTTATACCATTATAAGGTACATCATCTAGTGTTTTGGTTTGTTTATCATTATATGTGGTGGGCAATTGGTATTGGCAGCGCTAAAGAAGCTGCTTATAACATTTTTTTTTCGCCATATAATGTAAAATTTTTATTCTATTTTATTTTTCAAGCTGCAGCTGTATATTTTAATTTATACTACTTGATACCAAAGTTTTTGGAAAAAAGAAAATACTTCGCATATCTCTCCTTTTTTAGTTTAACCATATTAATTACTGTATTAATCATTACTGCTGGTTATTTTGTTGCAGCTTATGTTTCTGATACTACCCTTACTGAATTATTTGGTGAGCAAACCTTTGTTTCTCTATTAAAATCAGGTCCTTTACCTTCTACACTGGCTAGTATGACATTGGCGATGAGTATAAAATTGACTAAAAAATGGATTAAATCGCAACAACAGCAACAGTTATTAGAAAAAGAAAAAATAGAAACAGAGCTTAAATTTTTGAAATCTCAATTTAATCCACATTTCTTATTCAACACTATCAATTCCATTTTTGTTTTAATTCATAAAAACCCCAATATGGCCTCAGAATCATTAGCCAGCTTTTCAGATCTTATGCGGTATCAATTATATGAATGTAATGAAGCCAAAATCCCTCTAGAAAAAGAGATTGATTATCTTCATAATTTTATTAATCTTGGGAAACTTCGTCTTGACCAAACTGTAAAAGTGACTACTACGATCAAAGATCAATCGTACGGTGATTGGTCTATAGCGCCCTTTATTCTAATGCCATTTGTAGAAAATGCTTTTAAACACGTTTCTCAAGGTATGGATCAAAAAAACTGGATTGATATAAAACTTCATAATACAGAAAATGAAATCATATTTGAAATAACTAACTCTATTAATTCCTATGATAATTATACAACGGAAGATCTTATGAAAAATAATGGAATTGGATTAAAAAATGTACAAAGAAGATTAGATTTAATCTATAAAGATCAACATGATCTTGATATCAAAAAAACTAAAGAATTGTATCGAGTAGCACTTAAATTAAAGTTGAACTCACACTCTGTTTCTTCTGAAGATGTAAATACATCTATGGCGACATTACAATCTTAAAAAAGATAATTATGGTTTTAAAATGTATTGTAATTGATGATGAACCACTGGCAAGAGAATGCATAACAAACTACATTAATGAAGTAGATTTTTTAGAGTTACAAGGAACTTGTAGTAACCCTTTGGAAATTACTAAAATTAAAAATGCTCACGAAGTAGAGTTACTTTTTTTAGATATTCAGATGCCTAGAATGAATGGAATAGAATTTTTAAAATCTATGAAATCTAAACCTTTGGTAATAATCACAACTGCTTTTCCTAACTATGCTTTAGAAGGTTTTGATTTAGATGTAATGGACTATTTGCTAAAGCCGATCACCTTTACTCGTTTTTTTAAAGCGATATGTAAAGTAAAAGAGCAATACATTCTCTTACAAAATAACACTAATATATACTCTAACAAAGAAAATAAAACCGCCAATTATGTTTTCATAAAATGTGATAGCAGTTATAAGAAAATATACTTTGACGATATTCTGTTTATTAAGGCTATGCAAAACTATGTAGCATTCCATACATCTGACGGAAAAAAGCACCTCTCATTAATACCCCTAAAAGAAGTAGCAAAACAACTTAATTCTGAAATGTTTATGCAAGTTCATAAGTCATTTATTATACATATTCATAAAATTGAAGCTATCGAAACAGAAGGAATATCCATAAAATCTCATCATATTCCATTAGGTCGAAATTATAAAGAAGCTATTATGAAAAAGATAGTAAATGATAAAATTTTAAAAAGATAATCACATTCTAACCTTGCAAAAAGGCTGCTAACGGTATAGTTAGCAGCCTTTTATTAACACTACTATTAATATTAGATTTTAAAAAACTAAACTCTTGGTAAGTCTCCTTCTCCTTTTAATGGTAAATTAGAGCTTCCCATAAGGTATGTATCGATATGATGCGCTGCTTGTCTACCTTCTGCGATAGCCCAAACAATTAATGATTGTCCTCTTCGCGTATCACCCGCTGCAAAAACACCTTTTACATTGGTAGCATAATTATCTTCTGTAGCTTTGATATTTGTTCTGGCATCCATATCGATACCTAATTGTTCTGCAATTGTAGGTTCCGAACCAGTAAACCCTAATGCTAATAAAGCTAACTCACATTTCCATTCTTTTTCTGTATCTGGAATCTCCTTTAAAGTAAAACGACCATTCTCTTTTACCCATTCAACTTCAGATGTTATTAAACCTCTAAGATTACCATTTTCATCTCCCAAAAATTCTTTTGTAGAAATACTCCAATTACGTTCCACTCCTTCTTGATGTGAAGAACTCGTTCGTAATCTCATTGGCCAAAAAGGCCATGGTTGGTTAGCAGGGCGTTCAACAGTACCTTTACCCATGATTTCAAAATTCGTCACAGATGTCGCACCATGTCGTACAGAAGTTCCAATACAATCTGATCCTGTATCTCCACCTCCGATTACGATTACATCTTTATCTGTTGCAAGAATTTCTTCGCCTAAATCTTTAATTCCATCGACTCTACGATTGTTTTGTGGAAGAAAATCCATAGCCTGAACCACTCCTTTTAGATCAGCTCCTTTTACCGGTAACTTACGTCTTACTGTAGCACCTGTGCATAATACTACAGCATCAAAATCAGCTTTTAGTTGATCCGCATTAACATCTTTACCTATATGTGTATTTGTTTTAAAAACAATACCTTCTTCTTCTAAAACAGCAACTCTTCGATCGATTACATTTTTTTCCATCTTAAAATCAGGAATTCCATATCGTAACAATCCTCCTACCTTTTCATCTCTTTCGAAAACAGTTACTAAATGTCCAGCTCTATTTAACTGTTGGGCAGTAGCCAATCCAGCAGGTCCAGAACCTATAACTGCGACTGTCTTTCCTGTTCTCTCTTTAGGTAGATTCGCTTTTACCCATCCATTTTTAAAAGCTTCTTCTACTATATTTTTTTCAATATTTTCTATCGTTACAGGATCTTCATTAATCCCAAGAACACAAGCTTCTTCGCAAGGTGCGGGACATAATCTACCTGTAAACTCAGGGAAGTTATTTGTCGAATGCAAAATTCGACTTGCTTTATCCCATTTTCCTTTATACACAGCATCATTAAAATCAGGAATCAAATTTCCCAGAGGACATCCACTATGACAAAAAGGGATTCCACAATCCATGCATCTTGCGCCTTGATTTTTAAGCTTACTTTCCTCCATTGGCACAGTAAACTCCTTATATCCTTTTATACGATCTTTAACAGGCTGGTACTGTTCAATCTCTCTTTCAAATTCTAAAAATCCAGTTATCTTTCCCATGTCTATTATCGTTTATGCTTGTGCCAATTTTTCTTCTTCTAATCTTTTTAAAGCCTGCTTGTATTCCTCTGGGAAGATCTTAATGAATTTTGGTAATTCGCTCTCCCAATTCTCGAGAATTCTCTGTGCTAAAGGACTTAGTGTTGCATTATAGTGCGATTCAATTAAGTTTTTAAGTTCTATCACATCTTCTGGTATTTCTACAGGATCCAAGTTTAGCGCTTCTTTATTACAATGCGCTTCGAATGTCTTTTTATTATCATATATATATGCAATACCTCCAGACATCCCTGCACCAAAGTTTCTTCCTACTTCACCAAGGATAACAGCAACTCCACCAGTCATATATTCACAGCCATGATCTCCAATACCTTCTACAACAGCTCTCGCTCCTGAGTTACGAACACAAAAACGTTCTCCAGCCTTACCATTGATAAATACTTCTCCATCTGTTGCTCCATATAATGTAACATTTCCTGTAATTACATTGTTTTCTGGAACAAGTGTTGCTTCATCCGGAACTTTAATAATTAACTTAGCTCCAGAAAGTCCTTTCCCTAAGTAGTCATTTGTGTTTCCATTTACGATCATTGTTAATCCCTTGGTTGCAAAAGCTCCAAAACTTTGTCCAGCTGCACCTGTGAAATTTAATTTTAGGGTACTTTCAGGTAATCCTTGTGCACCATAAATTTTAGAAATTTCATTACTAAGAATAGCTCCTACTGCTCGATCCGTATTGGTAATATCAAAATCTAAAGTAGTCTTCTCTTTTCTAAATAATGCCTGATGCGCTTGTTCAATAATTTCAAAATCTATAGATTTTCCTAAACCGTGATCTTGAGTTTCTGAATTATATACGGTTATATTTTCTGGAGCGTCTACTTGATGTAATATAGGCGAAAGATCAACTCCTGCAGTTTTATAATGTTCTATAGCTTGTTTACGATCTAACTTATGTACTTGTCCTACCATTTCATTAATAGTACGGAAACCAAGTTTGGCCATAATTTCTCTAAGTTCTTGTGCTACAAAATACATATAGTTTACTACGTGTTCTGGCTTACCTTTAAACTTTTTACGTAATTCAGGGTTCTGTGTTGCTATACCTACTGGACACGTATTTAGATGACATACGCGCATCATAATACACCCTGATGCTACTAATGGAGCTGTGGCAAATCCAAATTCTTCTGCTCCTAATAAACAAGCAACGGCTACATCTCTTCCTGTTTTTAATTGACCATCACACTCCAGTACTATTCTGCTTCGCAAATCATTACCTACTAATGTTTGTTGTGCTTCTGCAATACCTAGTTCCCAGGGCAAGCCTGCATGCTTCAATGATGTTAATGGCGATGCTCCTGTACCTCCATCAAATCCAGAGATTAAGATTACATCTGCTTTAGCCTTTGCTACACCTGCTGCAACTGTACCTACTCCAACTTCTGATACGAGTTTCACATTAATTCTTGCTGCTCTGTTAGCTGATTTTAAATCATAAATTAACTGAGATAAATCTTCTATAGAATAAATATCGTGATGAGGTGGCGGAGATATTAACCCTACGTAAGGCGTAGAATTACGAGTCTTGGCAATTTCAGGATTTACTTTAGGACCTGGTAACTGCCCTCCTTCTCCAGGCTTGGCACCTTGAGCCATTTTTATCTGTATTTCTGCAGCATTAGTTAGGTAATTTGAAGAAACTCCAAATCGACCAGAAGCAACTTGCTTTATCGCACTGTTTTTCCAATCCCCATTGACATCTTTATAAAAACGAAGCGGATTTTCCCCTCCTTCTCCTGAGTTACTTTTACCTCCAATACGGTTCATCGCTATGGCAAGATTCTCATGAGCTTCTTTACTGATAGAACCATAGGACATTGCTCCAGTCTTAAACCTTTTAACGATTTCTGTCCAAGGTTCCACTTCTTCTAGCGGGATAGGATCATAATTAGAAAATTCTAATAATCCTCGTATCGTCATTAAACTTTTTGATTGCTCATTGATCAGTTCTGCATATTCTTTGTACGTTTTAGGATCATTATCTCTTACTGATTTCTGAAGCTTAGCTACTGACAATGGATTAAACTGATGTTTTTCTCCATTACGTCGCCATCGATATTGACCTCCAATTTCGAGATCTAGATCTGCATCTACTTCTCTTTCTATGTAGGCTCTTTTATGTCGTTTTGCTATCTCCTTCTCGATTTCGTATAATCCAATACCCTGAATACGTGTTGCTGTATTCGGAAAATACTTATCTACTACCTTCGTATTGATACCAATACATTCAAAAAGCTGAGAACTACGATAAGAATTCAATGTAGAAATTCCTATTTTATTCATTACTTTCAATACACCTTTACCTACAGCTTTATTATAATTATTTACAGCTTCTAATGCTTCTAAGTCTGTAATATTTTTATCTTGTATTTGTTCTTGTATAATTTCATTTACCATATAAGGATTGATGGCACTAGCTCCATATCCAAATAACAATGCAAAATGATGTACTTCTCTGGGTTCTGCAGATTCTATAATGACACTTACCTTAGAGCGTTTTCCTAATTTTTGCAATCCACTATTAACAAAAGAACAAGATAATAATGCAGGAATTGGAGCTCTATGTTTACTAACATTTCTATCAGAAAGAATAATGATATTACTACCTTCATCTACAGCCATCGAAACACTATTCAATACTGCCTCTAGTGCATCTTCTAACCCATTAAGGCCTTTGTTTATATTATATAACATAGGCACAGAGGTCGCTTTAAAACCTTTTCCTGTATATGTCTTGATTTTATCTAAATCTTCTTTGGAGATAACAGGATTCTGAATTTTTAATTTATTACAATGCTTCTCATCTATATCGAATATATTATGATCTGAACCTAATGTAAGGCTAATATCCGTTATTAATTCTTCGCGAATACCATCTAACGGAGGATTAGTTACCTGAGCAAATAATTGTTTAAAGTAGTTATAAATCAATTGTGATCTTTCCGATAGTACTGCTATGGGTGTATCTGATCCCATGGATCCGATAGGTTCTTTAGCCAATTGACTCATAGGAACAATAATTGTATCAATATCTTCTTGAGTATAACCAAATACTTCTTTACGTTTAGCAATGGTTTCTTCTCCTAAAAATAATGGGCAATCATTATATGGTATATCCTTAAGGTGTACTAAATTAGTATCAATCCACTCTCTATAAGGATGTTTAGCAGCAATCTCTTCTTTAATTTCTTCATCATTAATAATCCGTCCTTCGCTCATATCTACCAGAAACATCTTACCGGGTTCTAATCGACCGTGAAATTCTATATTACTAGGTTCAAGATCTACTACTCCAGTTTCTGAAGACATAATAACATATCCATCTTTGGTCACAGAATAACGAGAAGGTCTTAATCCATTTCTATCCAACACTGCTCCGATATAATTACCATCAGTAAAAGGGATAGATGCAGGACCATCCCAAGGTTCCATTGCACAAGAATTGTATTCATAAAAAGCTTTCTTAGCTTCAGACATATCAGGATTTTTTTCCCAAGCTTCTGGTACCATCATCATCATGACTTCTGGTAAAGATCTACCAGTCATCAATAATAATTCGACCACCATATCCATCGAAGCAGAATCTGATTTTCCTTTCAAGACTACAGGTAGCACTTTTTTAATATCTTCTCCAAACCAATTACTCTCCAATAATTCTTCTCTGGAGCGCATTCTGGTAACATTCCCTCTCAATGTATTAATCTCACCATTATGACACATATAACGAAATGGCTGTGCAAGATCCCAAGTAGGAAATGTATTCGTAGAAAAACGCTGATGTACCAGTGCTAATCTTGTCACTACTTTAGGATCCATAAGATCTGTATAATAAAGCTTAATATCTTCGGGCATTAATAGTCCTTTGAATATTAAAGTCTTTGTAGATAAACTAGGTAAGTAGAAAAATTTACTTTCTGACAGCTTAGAACTGTATATAGTATGCTCTGTTACTTTACGAGCAGTAAACAGCTTAAGATTAAAATCAAAATAACTTTGCTTTTGATCTTTTTTACCTATAAAAATTTGTTTAATAAAAGGTTCTGTTGTTGCTGCAATCTCACCAAGATGTATCGGGTCTACAGGAACATCTCTCCATCCTAATAATACTAGTTCTTGATCAGCAACATTTTTTTCGAAAGTATCTATACAATATTGTCTTTGGTTTTCTTTCTTAGGAAGAAAAACATTACTTACTGCATATTCTCCTGCCTCTGGTAATTCGAAATCACAATTTTCTACAAAAAAATCATGAGGAATATCAATAAGTATTCCCGCTCCATCTCCTGTTTTTCCATCTGCACTCACTGCTCCACGATGTTCCAATTTTTCGAGGATTTCTAATGCTTTATGAATAATATCATTTGATTTTTTACCTTCTAAACTACAGATAAAACCAGCACCACAAGCGTCGTGTTCGAATTCCGGTAGATACATTCCTTGTTTCTTCATACTATTTCCAATCTAGATAATGTTTCAAAAAGCTAAAATTAACAAAATGTTAAGGAAGTAGAAAGAAAAACAAACTATTCATCGTCACTTTTCTAAGCTCAATAAAAAAAACACTTAATAAGTAGATTAATCCCAAAATATGAGCTTCTAATTACGAATTTGATAACGTTGTTTTTTGTTAAAACCCAAATAAAATATGTGATTGAGAGGATTTCTGATCAAAAAATGATTTTTATTAAGGTTTTCTCAATTATCACGAAATATAAACTATGGAATTATCATTTTTTCTATAAAAAAATACATACCCCCAATTTTTATAGGGGTAATTATTATAAAAACATAAAAATATACTATTTGACCACTAAAATTTGGATGTTAATCAGCAATTAACATATTTTTGATGCGAATTTAACATTAACTATAATTTTAGTCTCTATGAAAAAAATAGAAGCAATCATCAGAAGATCAAAATATCGAGTAGTAAAAGAAGCACTACACGAAAAAGGAATCACATTTTTCTCATACTGGGATGTTACTGGGGTTGGAAACGAAAAAAAAGGAAGTGTATACAGAGGAGTATCTTATAGCACTACTGATATTCAAAGGCGTTATTTATCCATTGTGGTGAATGATGATTTTGAAGAAGCTGCCATAAGCTCAATTCTTGGAGCAGGGAAAACTGGAGAGGTTGGAGATGGAAAAATATTTGTCTCTGATATCAAAGAAGCATACAGAATACGTACTTCTGAAAAAGGAAGTGCTACTTTATCATAAACTAGAAAACAATTTTAATAGTTAATAATTAATTATATAATGGAAATTTTAACGATAAACAATGTATGGATGATGGTGTGTACTGCACTGGTATTTTTCATGCATTTAGGTTTCTCTTTTTTAGAAATTGGATTAACCAGACAAAAAAACACAATTAATATACTTTTTAAAAATGTATTTATCATATGTGTAGGTTTACTATTATACTACGTAGGTGGTTTTAATCTCATGTACCCAGGCTTTGAAGAAGGAGAAGGATTCCTGAAATTTGCTGGCTTTGGAATAGGAGCTCCAGAAAATGGAATGACACCAGAATATGCAGATGGAGGATATACTTGGTGGACAGATTTCTTATTCCAAGGGATGTTTGCCGCTACGGCTGCCACTATTGTTTCTGGGGCAGTTGCTGAAAGAATCAAATTGGGAGCATTCATGATATTCACTTTACTATATGTAGGTTTAGTATATCCTATTGTTGGTTCCTGGAAATGGGGAGCTGGATGGTTAGATCAATTAGGATTTTATGACTTTGCTGGTTCTACTCTTGTACACTCAGTAGGAGGATGGGCAGCTTTAGTTGCAGTATATTTATTAGGATCTAGAATTGGAAAATTTAGCTCTGAAGGGAAACCCCAGGCGATTCCAGGTCATAACATCCCTTTAGCTACAGCTGGTGTGCTAATACTTTGGTTAGGGTGGTTTGGGTTTAATGGTGGTTCTGTATTATCTGCAAACCCTGAATTAACTTCTTTAACTCTAGTAACGACTTGCCTTGCTGCTGCAGCTGGTGGTGTTGGCGCTTTTGTTTTTTCTGTGATTTTGTATAAAAACTATGATCTTACTATGTTCTTAAATGGAATCTTAGGAGGATTAGTAGGTATTACAGCTGGTGCCGATCAAATGAGCCCTAATGACGCTGTGATTATAGGTGTTCTTGCAGGTATAATCATCGTATTAGGTGTTGCACTTATAGACAAACTAAAACTAGATGATCCTGTAGGAGCTATTGCCGTACATTTGATTTGTGGTATATGGGGTACTCTTGCTGTGGGTATTTTTGGTAAGCTTGCTAGTGGGGAGCAATTCGTAAACCAATTAATAGGAATTACCGCAATTGGTGGTTTCTGTATACTCTCCTCCTTTATTATACTATTTACTATAAAAAAGACTATTGGATTACGAGTTTCTGAAAAAGAAGAAATTGATGGTCTTGATGGTCATGAGCACGGAATGGATGCTTATCCTGATTTTAGAATTAATCAACACTAAAATATTTTCGATCATATTTAGTGATACAAAGAGGGGTGAATCAATATTAGATTCACCCCTTTTATTTTTGTTTTTGAGTTACTTTAGTATTTGTATAGATAAAGGATACAATGGAGCTTCTTCATTACTGGCTCTTATTGCATTTATAATTGGAAAAACAAGATATAAGACACCAAGTAATAGCATCCCTAACAACCCTAATCCAAATAATAATATAAGTGGTATACAAACAATAAAATAGATAAACATACTAATCCGAAAATTTATAATTGACTTTCCGTGATCATCCATTTCTAGCACCTTGTCTTTTTGTGTTAACCATAGTACTAATGGTACTATAAATCCTCCAAACCCAGTTACTACATCTAATAACTGAGATAAATGTGCAATTACCAATAATGATTTATCTCGTCTCATACTTGTTTTTTTTAGTTGATGAATAATTTTTTTTGCTAAAAATATTAGCAATTATACTTATGTGACGAAAAAATTAGCATTTTGTTACATTATTTCAAAAATTTATATAAAAAAAACACCTCGAATTCTTTTCGAGGTGTTTATTTAACTAAATTTAATATCTATATATATTGTTTGTTTATTGAACTATTAGTTTTCTTGTGGATGTTTCGCCTTCACTTTTCATTTTAATTAAATAAATTCCTGAAACTAGCGATAAGTTTTGTGTATTAAGTGTATGTACCCCTGGTGTCAACTCCAATTCAACTTGTTTTTGACCTAAAATAGAATATATAGACACATTAGCACTCGATATGAATTCATTTAAATAAATAGAGAAACTTTCTTTGGCAGGATTAGGGCTTATTTTTATATCAGACAATATTCCTTCTTTCTCATTACCTACTATAGCTTCTGTAGATTCTAATGACTCTATCAAACTTTCTGTAGTCTCCAATGAATTACACGGGCCTTCAGAAATTTTTATATTAGAAAACACAGATGTATTTCCACTATCAGCATCATTATCATTAATAATTACTAATCTGTTCATGGCACCTGTATAAAAATTACCTACTGGTATGATATACTTTTTAGTCCCAGATCCCGAATAATCATCAAAATTACCCACACCATAATTCTGAGTACCATATACTCTAAAATATCTGGCTGAAGTAAGTGAATTGTCGTTTTCAAAACCAATTGCATGAATCTCTCCCTGAGAAGTACTGCTAAACTCGAATTCTAACACTGTGTTAGCCGTAACAGTATAATTAAGAGCTATCGATTTCCAAGTATTATTTTGCAGTCGCAATGCTCCTCCTCCATTCTGGATATCAAAATCTCCAGATACATCTTGATTAGAAAAAGAAGAAATCTGAACATTGTCAAAATCGATAGCATTACATCCTCCTGATGGAGGAGGTGTTGTACCACTTAATCCCATAGCATCCCAAAATGCAGGAATTGTAGCTCTCTCTCCAAAATTAGATCCTCCAGAACCAGAACATCCTCCATATGCATGAACTCCAACTGCATTTCCTGTTGCTGCATCTATGATAGGACTCCCAGAGTTACCTCCAGTTGTATCAGTTCTATATCGAACAAATGTACCATCTGAAGATGTAGTGGGGCCAGTATGAATCTGCTGTGTTTGATTATCTATCCCTGTATCCGTTCCAAACCCAGTGATTGTAATGTTATTGCCAGGAGCATCTTGAACTACATTAAAGGATTTTCCTTGAGCCTGAATCGGTGTTAAACCTGTTTGTGCGTTTGCGCTTGCTCTAAATACTGCCCAGTCATTTGCTGGACGTGGACTATTGGAATAAGGAGTTACAAAATCACCTATAGGATACTGATCTTCTGGTCCAGGGTGTACAATACTTCTATTAGGATTAGATTTTGGCACATTAAACTCAATAATTTGAGCACGGCTGTTAGCGCAATGTCCTGCAGTAACTAAACGACCATTGCTTATAATCCATCCTGTACATCCAATCGGAACCATTCTTCCAATTGCTGCATCATTAGAATCACGGCGATCATCATTAGCACCGCATTGAGATCTTACAACTGGATCAGGTTCTCCAACTCCTAATTCATAAATAGTAAACCCTACAGAACTATCATTAGGATCAATAGACAATGTAATAGTTAGTGCATCTCCATTAAAATAGGCGCTAGTATTTTTCCATCCTTTAATAGTTTTTGAATTTAATACCTGAGTTGCTCCGTCTAATTGAGATGTAATGGTAATGGTACTATTATTGCCTAAATTGACATTTTTAAAAAACAGACGCAACCATGTTGCTCCTTTCTCTGATAATTCTTGAGTAATAGATTCTGCTTGATTTTTTTGGGTATTATCTAACTGAAAAGTCTGATCATATTTAGTATAGTGTCTTGTTAATTCATTAGTTTGAGCATACTGCATAAATGGCGCGAGCATAAATAGTAAGCATATAAGTGTTTCAATCCTGTATTTAGGAAGTAAAGCCTTATAATTGTTTGGTTTTGAGATTTTAAAAGTCATAGAAATAAAAATTTTAGGTATTTGATTAATAATTACATTTTAAATTAATTGTATCCAATTATAACCAAGAAGCTTGATTGTCTACAAGATTCTATTGCCAAAAAACGATCTTTTACTATTTTATTTCCCCAAATAATACTTTATGCAAAAGGCTTATAATAAATATAAGTTATTGCAATATTAAGTAATAAAAAATCTTCTTTTTATTGTATTAAAGGCCATTTTTATCGTATTAAAACTCTCTACTTTTTTAATTTATTTATACTAATTTCATATGCTAAAAAAAGAAAGAAAATACAATACCATAATAGAACACCCTGAGATAAGAATTATCAGGATGTTCTTTATATTTAACAGTATTGTTACTGATTAGCCTTATTCAAAAATTAATTTTGTTTCCTTTACAGATGCACCTGTATCATCTTTAATATTAATAATGTAAACTCCAGATGATAGAGAGAAATCTGTCTTAGAGAAACTATTCTCCCCAGGGTTTAATTTTATAGTAGCTATTTTATTTCCTAGTATAGAATATATGTTCGCCTTAAAATTAGTGTTTATTGAATTATTTACCTGTATTGAAAAGATATCCTTTATCGGGTTAGGAAATACAGAAACTTTTAAATCACTATCTTGATTATCTACAGACTCTGTTATTCCTCCTACATTTTCTGCTCTTGTATTTACGGTTATAAAACGCCAATGCTGATTTTGGTTGTTATTATTAGAATTCCATAAATGAACATTCTGACCGTTTCTTCCTCCGCCATTTCCATCAATAGAGAATCCAGGAGCGTTACGTTTTTCTAATCTGTAAAACCCCCCTCCTACATTTACTTTTCTCCAGTGTTGATTAAAATTATTTTGATTGTATGGCCATAAGTATACATTTTGACCATTAGATCCGCCGCCTCTGCCATCTATAGCAAAATTAGTTCCTATTTTGACGTATGAATAAAACCCACCACCTTGATTGATTTCTTGCCATTGCTGATTTACATTATTAGCTCTGTCTCGCCATAGATATACATTTTGACCATTAGATCCGCCACGATTTCCATCTAAGGCAAATGTTGTATTCCTCTTTACCATACGTACAATACGACTAGAAGGGGCTGGTCCATTACCTAATCCCATTGCGTTCCAAAATGCAGGAATTGTAGCTCTCTCTCCAAAATTAGATCCTCCAGTAGCAGAACACCCTCCATACGCATGAACTCCAATAGCATTTCCTGTAGCAGTATCTATAATAGGACTCCCAGAATTACCTCCTGTTGTATCAGTCCCGTATCTCACAAATGAATTATCTACTGATGATAAAGGTCCTGTATGAATCTGTTGTGTTTGATTATCTCTTCCTGTATCTGTTCCATATCCTGTGATCGTAATATTAGAACCTGGATTAGTTCGTACTACATTAAATGATTTACCTTGAGCCTGAATTGGAGTACGACCAGTTATAGAATTGGCACTAGCTGTAAATACAGCCCAATCATTTAACTGACTTGGACTATTCGTATAAGGAGTTACAAAATTGCCTATAGGATACTGATCTTCTGGTCCAGGGTGTACAATACTTCTATTAGGATTAGATTTTGGCACATTAAACTCAATAATTTGAGCACGGCTACTTATACAATGTCCTGCAGTAACTAAACGACCATTTCTTATAATCCATCCAGTACATCCAATAGGAACTATTCTTCCGATGGCAGCATCGTTAGAACCTCGACGATCGTCATTAGCACCACACTGTGTTCGTACTTGAGGGCTTGGATCACCAACTGCCAACTCAAAAACATTCAATCCTATTCCTTTTTCTCCAGATGCAATTGTAAGGGTAATTGTTACACTATCCCCATTAAAATACGCACTAGAGTTTTTCCAACTACTAATACTAGAAGATGTCAGAACTTGAGACGCTCCATCTGTATTAGAAGTGATCTTTATTGTACTTTTAGATCCAAGATTTATATCTTTAAAAAAAAGTCGTAACCAAGTAGCATTAGGTTCTGAAATTACATGTGTTATTACATTTTGGCCAGCCTCTTTAGTATTTTGGTCAGAGTTCCCTATGTGTAAGTTATACTGTTTTTCATGACTTGGCAATTCTTCCTGAGCCATTAATTGGGTGGATAAGCATACACACATAAAGCATAGTATATATGCACAAAAACGCACGATAGGTGATGCGTTCAATACATTAATAGAGTTTGTGTTTTTAAAATTCATTAGAATAAAGTTTTAGTATATTGATAAAGATTTAGTTAATTAATATTCTTAATGTACTGTAACTAAACAGGCATTCTAATTAACAATTATCAAGATAATATTATCTAATACCTTTACTTTTTCGAATTTATTTACACAATTATGTGATAATAAAAATACCCCAAGTAAAAATAAAGAAGAAATATTTGACTACAAAATCTCATATCATAAAAGCAAAACATTAACTTTTGTTGTATTTATTTTTGTAAGTAAAATTAATTCTTTATTGCACGAGATTTTTATCTGCATATAATGAAGTGAAAATTGAACCATTTTCATTTAACTAAAGCGTTTACTATACAGCAGAAATGCGAATTATTTTTTGGACTACGTATAATTGTATTGAAAATTATACTTTTTAGCTATGAACCAAATCTCTATTCAAGCTGTTTCTTTATGTTTTATGAATTAACAATATTTTATGAATTAAATACACAAGGCAACTAAAATCATTTTCCTAATTTTATATTCTTAAAACTTTAATCTTAAAACTTATACATTATGAAAACCAAATTATTTTTTCAAAAAATCAGTACGTACGCATTCCTCATTATGCTATTTACTGCTACATTCTCTAGTATAGCTCAATTTAATCAAAACGATCAATTTATTATGGAAAGTAGCTCAACCAATCAAAGAGCATCTATCGAGTTTACAGCTCGAATATCTATTGGCTGTTGCGGAGGACAATCTAATTATACGTTTAGTATCCAAAATGGAGTTAGGTTTGAAGCAGAAACAGCTATGACGGAATTTCTTTCTCGAGTAGACTTAGTCGATTTTCAGAAATGGAGATTCATTAATTTAGGTAATAATATAGTTCAGATTGTTAATGTACGTTCTAGTAGAGCTATAGATGTGTCTAGTGCAAATGCTGTTCCTACTCAACAAGATATAAATGCCTCTGATAGAGGTCAACAGTGGAGAGCTGTTAGACTTAATGGCAACAATTACAGATTTGTAAGTGTTTTGACAGGTAAAGCCATTTCAGTTAATTCTTCAAATGGTAGATTGGTTCAAAGAAATGTTAGAAATAGAAATAGAGCACAGATGTGGAGGTTAACATCTGTAGCGCGATCTCCATTAGGTGATCCTGATGAAGTATTTCAGAATTTAACTATAGCACCTAATCCTGCTTCTGACCAAACAACACTTATTATAGATAGTAATTTTGATGATCCTAATGCTGTTTATGAAGTAAAAGAGCGTGGATTTATTGATAAAATTAGAAAAACTATAAGTCTAAAAAGAGGTCGAAATGAAATACCAATAGATATTAGCACTATAAATGAGGGACTTAGTGTCGTTATTATATTTATAAATGGTAGACAAACATTAGCTAAAAACCTATTTGTGAATAGGTAACTAACTAAAATCTTTTTATATCTTTTAACCTCCCATCAGTATTTAAATGAAATACTGATGGGAGGTTAAAAAAACAAATCCAGACAAACTAGCTTTGCTGGATTTTTTAATGGAACTTATTATCCCATCCTAAAATATCAATACACTAAAATTGAATTCTTATTTTATCATATCCAATCGATTACTATTATAGTGAGCGACTTTACTTTCATCTTACACCTATAAAAACTTACTATAAACGAGATATCTATATTCATTTAATCCGAATTATACATTGAAAAATCTATTGGTAAGAACAGTATTTTATATCAATATGCAAAAAATGTCTGATCGCAAAATCTAAAATTTAATGAAAACAAAATAGTAATTCTTATTATGTCTATTTTTATGTTACCCAATATTATAAATGACTGAATTTACTCCACCAGTATCTGAACGTAAAACTGATGAATTAATTGAAATTGTATCCTCAGGGAAAGACCATTGGAATGAGGAAGCTATCAGACAATCTAAACAAGAACTTGTTAAACGAAATATTTCACAAAAAGAACAAGAAAGGGTTATTGAGAAATGGGAAAAAGAAGCAGAAACGTATTTAGCTCAGGAAAAGAAAAGACTTAAAAAAACAAAACTGAGAGTTATAAAATTTGAGAAATGATTGTACTCTTCTTATACGATTTACGGATGAGAATTTCGTAAAAATAATGGCAAAGATTTTTCGCTAGATTGATGAATCAAATTAAAGAATAGCCATAGCTATTGTTTTATTTTATGAAGAAAATATAGTAGAAAAAGAATGTCATTAGATGCGAAATTTTTATTCATAAATCGTATTATTTGGCCCTATACTTTTTTTCAGACCCTATATATTCAATTCACATACTCTATTCACTTTAAAAGGCGAGAACTACTTTTTAAAATTTAAACAAAGGATAATAATATTCTCATTTAGTTTCATAGCTTGGTATTTTTATACAAATTATTCTTTTGAACAATCTGAGAAAAAGCGACTTGAAGAAATTGATAAAATTGACATATCTGATTGGAAAAAGAAACACGGATATGACTAAAAAACATTGGATGATACCATATATGATGTCATAGCAGTTTGTTTTTCAATCGAATGGTTGTGGTATTTTTCACTGCTAAGACACATATATTTAACGCTATAATTAGCTTATCATCCTACAAATTATCATCTAGAGCTTAGGTTAGATTTAACTATCTGATTTAAAAGCATTAATACGCTACTTTTCAAATCAGAATTTCACTAATAAAAAAGCAGTCTAAAAATGTATCACAATATCAAAATGAACTGATAATTTGTGATTTCTATTACTTTTTAGACTGCCTTCTAAGTTTTAAATTTTATGAATATTTATTCTAATTCTATCACTGACAAAATCCATTATTATCATTATACATAAGTCTTACAGCTCTTCTGTCTCCATTAGAAATTCTTCTTGCATTAAATACCACACTAGGATTTGACCCCGAAGTCATAATTGATCTACGATCATTAACTGGTGTACCTGGGATTTGTGTTCCAAAAAATCCTTGTTCAGCATGAAGGAAACCAATATTATGTCCTATTTCGTGAGCTATAATATTCGACCATTCTCTAGATGTTACTGGATCTCCATCTAGACTAGGTTGATTGAGATTGAGAATGATAAGCCCTCCTTCTACTCCATTGGTAGGAAACTCTCCTAGACCCCAACCACCGATTTCAAATGGTCGTGCCAATCTTATTATAATATCAGGATTACTAGTTACCGGAATCAATCGTAAAGTTGTTCCATTCACACGATTCCATAAATTAAGACCTCTAGCAAAACCTCTTCCAGCAGCATTATTCCCTAGATTATTCTGAATTCGAATATTCCTCGCTCTGTCACAATCAACAATAGAGAAAAAAGCTTGTTTATCTCCATTATACTGGCGAATCGCTTCATTAGTGATTAATATATCTCCTCCTACTATATATCCTGCTTTAGTAGTTTTTACAGGTATCTGATGGATATCAAATCCCATACTCTCCAGTTTTGATAAAACCTCAGGAGACACCTGTTCTTGGTTTGAATTTTCATCTAGAGTATTATTCTCTATATCATTTGTACACTGCACTAAACTGATTGCAAAAACAATCAGTATTGTAAATTTTAAAATTTTCATTGAAATTGTGTTTTAAGTTAAGAAGCTAATATACTTTTAAATATTTTATTTAAATGTTAGATATCCAACATTCATTTTCTTATAACTATTTTATTATGAAATAACTAATACAAAAAATATTATATATTCCCTTGATAAGAATTTCCTTTATTCTAGATTAATTATCTCAAAATGCATATACTGTTTTACTTCAGATATACTATTAATTCTTCATTTTTTATGGCATTTATTTCAATATCATTTAGTAAACTACCTCAGAGCAAGTTCACGAGACATTCAACTGAAAATATTTTTTAAGATTCCTAAACAACCTACGAGGTATTAGACCTGAGATCCCTCTGAAAAAGTGAGATTAGCCTGTCTCCCAAAACAGGTAGATTTAACTATCTAATTTGAAAGCATTGCTACGCAACTTTTCAAATCAGAATTTCACTAATAAATACGGTACAAATTTCTTAATCCATAGAGACAAGCCTAAATTTGATAAAAACAAAATAGTAACTGCTATTATGTTTATTTTTGCGGTATAATTTAATTTATGATATCAGAAGAAACAATCGTTGCCTTAGCAACTTCTGCAGGTGTTGGAGCCATTGCTATTATAAGGGTTTCTGGCAAAGAAGCGATCTCCATCTGTTCACCTTTATTTCGGTCTGTAAAAGGAAAGGAGCTTTCTAAGCAACAAACACATACAATCCACCTTGGACATATTGTAGATGAAAACCGAATTCTTGATGAAGTATTAATTTCTATTTTTAAAGGTACCAGTTCATATACTGGTGAGCCTACTGTAGAGATTTCTTGTCATGGTTCTAGTTATATCCAACAAGAAATCATCCAACTATTACTTCGCAAAGGATGTAGAATAGCTAATGCAGGTGAGTTTACTCTTCGTGCATTTATTAATGGGAAATTAGACTTATCACAAGCAGAAGCGGTGGCTGATTTGATCGCCTCAGATTCTGAAGCTTCTCATCAAATTGCTATACAACAAATGCGTGGTGGTTTTAGTAATGAAATAAAAGAACTACGTGATGAATTGCTTAATTTTGCTTCTCTTATAGAACTAGAACTCGATTTTGCAGAAGAAGATGTCGAATTTGCTAATAGAGATCAATTTCAGGAATTGATATCCAAAATTACTACAGTACTAAAACGCTTGATTGACTCTTTTTCTGTTGGCAATGTAATTAAAAACGGAATCCCTGTAGCTATTGTTGGAGAGCCTAATGTTGGGAAATCTACACTATTAAATGCATTACTGAATGAAGAACGAGCTATTGTTTCTGACATCGCTGGTACGACACGTGATACTATTGAAGATGAAATAAATATTGGTGGTATTGGATTTCGATTCATCGATACTGCTGGTATTAGAGAAACCAAAGATGTGGTAGAAAGTATTGGCATCAAAAAAACCTTTGAGAAGATTGAACAAGCCCAAGTTGTGATTTACCTAATTGATAGTTTTGAATTATCTATTGAAAATCTAAAAGAACTAAAAATTGAAATTGGTAAGATAAAGAATAAATACCCTCAAAAACCCTTAATTGTGGTTGCCAATAAGATTGATCAGCTAGATGAATCTCAAATCTCAAATCTTACCACAGAAATAGAAAACATTCATCTATTATCGGCAAAAAAAAATATAGGAGTTGAAGAATTACAAAATAAACTATTAGATTTTGTAAATACAGGAGCATTGCGCAATAATGATACAATCGTAACCAATTCTCGTCATTATGATGCGTTATTAAAAGCGCTAGAGGAAATCCAAAAAGTTCAGTATGGAATCGATAATGGTTTATCAGGAGATCTTATGGCAATCGATATTAGACAAGCGCTCTATCATTTTGGAGAGATCACAGGCGAAATAACATCCGATGATTTGCTAGGTAATATCTTTGCTAATTTTTGTATTGGGAAGTGATCATATATTCCTTTAATATACTTTTAGCTTCCTTTACTTGATATACAATGATTTAACAAATATTTAGTTTACCTTTTGTTTCCTTTATTACTCCTTTTTTAGTAAATTTATTACCACATTTTTACATCATTTATAAATAACACTTATAGAGATGTAAAAATTACACCGTAAATGAATTTATTTTGAAAATTAGTTTAAAAAAACGAAAACTCAAAAATGGAAAGCTAAGTTTATATTTAGAATTCTATAAAGGTTATTCTATTGATAGTAATGGAAAGAAAAAACATAATCGAGATTTTGAGTATTTAAAACTCTATCTACAAGAGAATCCTACTACTCCACAGGAAAAGAAAGAGAACAAAGAAACTCTGTTGCTTGCAGAAAAAATCCTTACTATTAAACAAGCTGATCACATAAAAGGTAAATTTAATATCAAGGATAATGAAAAGAGTAAAACATTATTTCTGGACTATTACATCAAACTAAAAGAAGAACGTTACGAGAGTCGAGCTAACTATGGTAATTGGGATGCAGCACTTAAACATATTGAACGCTACTGCCCTCCGCAAAAAATGCTTCGGGATGTTGATGAAGATTTCGTAAAAGGATTCAAAAAACACCTTAGCAAGGAAGCTAAAACAAAAGGCGGTACTCCCCTATCTCAAAACTCAAAGTACACATACTTCAATAAATTGCGTGCTGCGCTTAGAGAAGCTTATAATGAGGGATACCTTGATACCAATGTGATTAAATCTGTAAAAGGATTTGAACAAGGTGAATCAACACGTGAATATCTCACCTACTCTGAATTACAAGCAATGGCAACTGCCAATTGTAAATATCCCATTATGAAAAATGCTTTTCTTTTCAGTTGTCTTACTGGTTTACGTTGGTCGGATATTAATAAAATGATCTGGTCAGAGGTGAGAGATGAAGACACTGGCTCCAGAATAATATTTAGACAGAAAAAAACTGATGGATTGGAATACCTGTATATCTCCGAGCAAGCTCGGGATCTACTTGGTGAAAGAGAAAATGAAAGTGATCGTGTTTTTACCGGTTTGAAATACGGTGCGCATTTTAATGCTGAGATATTACGTTGGTGTATGCGCGCAGGAATTACAAAACATATTACTTTTCATAGTGCCAGGCATACCAACGCGGTACTTCTTTTAGAAAACGGTGCAGACATCTATACCGTTTCCAAAAGACTTGGACATAAAGAGTTGAGAACTACAGAAATTTACGCTAAGATCATAGACACCAAAATGAAAGAAGCGGCTAATATTATTCCTGAATTAAAGATTGAGTTATGACAAGATTATTTCCCTTCTTATCAATAGATCAAAATACTGATCATTTATTTTCCTTATTTGATTCAGATCAATATAAGTTCGAAGACACTGATATTCTAAAACAAAAGATAAGTAAACTCAATGAATATCAATTTTTCAAGCTTTTTGGATCTATATTAAATTCAAAAAATGTAACAATAAATGATGAAATATTATCTCTATTTATAATTGAGAACAATTTAGATTCTGAGGTCTTCCTCGATGACTTGCTCTTTGAAGACAGTTTTACAGAATTTACAGACAAGTGTCAAAACAAAAAAAAACAAGAGTCAAAGTTAAACGATCACTCAGAAATTGAAATTGTTTTAAATTTTAAAGAAGAACTTTTTACTTTGTTAGGAAACATACTTACTTACCTAAATAAAGAATCCATAGTTCCTTCACAGATAATTATAGACTCCGTGGATATAATTAATGATATTGTAAAACTGGAAGTAGAAAGAGATAAAATCTTAAATTATTTATATGATTTTTATTTTAATTGTGATACTCAATCGAATCTTATTAATAATATTTCAGCTCAACTGGAAAATTTTGATAACGAATTATTACAATATTTTGATTCTATAAAATCTAGAGCAAATAAGAACATAGAATCATTCAAAAAAATAAATTTTAATTTCGAAGAAAAGCCTTTAAACTTTGAATTTATTACCACCTTCCCTCTTATATACTCTGTAGATGAATGGAAAAAACTAGTAACAAAAAGAATAAAAGAATCTACCAATGAAATTGAGTTTTACTCTAGAATAGATTTTTTTAAAGAATGTCTAATAAAATATAGAAACCTAAGTAAAAACGATTACGTAGCGCAAATAGAAAATTATGAAGTAAATGATTATATCCAAATATCTGATATGATAACTTGGATTGAAGAAACATTTGTCGACCCTAAAGAAATTAAAAATAATAAAGATCAAATTTCTAAAAACTACAATCTAAGTACTAATAATAAGATTCTAAACAAGCTTTATAATGAGTTAAGAAGATATAGTTTTATAAATGAAGAAAAAACCTCTTATGAAGACTTTATCAATGTTCTTACTCTTAATTGGAACGATCACGAATCAATAATATTTTTGGAAATGAACAATCCTCAAACTCAATTATTTTTTAATTCGTTAAATGAATATTTAGACATAAAAATACCTTTAACTCAAATTGAATTCTCAAAAAAAATAGAAAATAAAAATGGCTTGTTAAAAGCTAAATCCATATATGCTTCTGTATCAAAAAGTAAAAATTTTTCTATTTCCCCAAAGCAATCAGATTTATTAATTAAAATCGTAAAATCCGCTAAAAAAGGTTAAGATACTTAACCACCTTAACCTTTACCATATTCTCTTCTCTACTTTTGATGTATCGATAGCCAATAAAGTCTATCAATAACAATTAGCGCTAATTGTTCATTTCTAATTCTTAATACATCAGATAATGGACAATATAAATTTAGATGAACGCCTAGAACGTATAGAAAAACTACTTCTAGGATCAAAAAAGGTACTCACTTTTGATGAAGCTTGCGATTATACAGGTATCTCAAGAAGCTACATGTACAAGCTCACTGGTTCTCAAAAAATCCCAAATAGCAAACCAAATGGAAAGGTCATCTTCTTTGAAAAAGAAAAGCTTGATCAATGGTTACTACAGAATGGCAGAAAATCAAATCAAGAAATTGAGAATGAAGCTGCTAAATACATAGGTGACAAAAAGAGAAGATAATGAATAGGGCATTCAAAGGAATATGGATACCTAAAGAAATCTGGCTTAGCAAAGAATTATCTCTCCAGGAAAAAATATTCATAGTAGAAATTGACAGTCTTGAAGATCATGTTAAGGGGGGATGCTATGCTGGAAACAAATACTTCTCCGACTTCTTTAGTTTATCCGAAAGCAGAGTTTCAGATATCATAAAAACCCTTGTAAATAAAAACATGATCACCAGAAAGATAGTGAGAACGCAAAATGGTTCTATTCGATACCTGAATGTTTCGCACTACCTGAAAACTGCTATTGCGCACTCCCAGAATCTGGCAATCCGCACTTCGCAGATACAGGATCCGCGAAGTGTAAAAAGTGACAACATAATAATACATAGTAATAATACATCTTTTAATAAAAGAGAAAAGTCAAAAAAAATAAACGCAAATCCCAGAAAGAAATGAAAAATTCATTAGGAAATAGAGTTAAGGTTCAGATGGGTTTAGAAACTCCCGAAGAAAGAAAAAAAAGAGTTGCGCGAGAAAAAAAAGAAAACGCAAAAACAATTCAATATTTCAAAGAGCTACATGAAAAAAAAGAGCCACGTCAATTGAAAAACATTATAATCCCTTTGGACTGGATGAAAAAGGAATTTTATGAGACTGCTAAAATATATTTTGCCAGAGAAAGAAAAAAATTCGAGGTAGACGAAGAAAATAGATTGATGCTAGACATTATCTGCAGATACTTCGCAAATGACTCTTCCTTCGAAGAAGTAGTTCAGAACGGAAATTTAGACAAAGGTCTTTTAATCATAGGAAACTGTGGAACGGGAAAATCTTCAATTTTTGACATAATCCAACAGATCGGGAGAAAGCATAATATTCCGCAGCTGTGGTTTAGTAAAGTTTCCTGTCTTGAGATCACCTCACAATTCGCAAAAGAAAATAAACAAAGCTACAATCAAGGTAACCAAGGTCATTTTAATGTGATGGAAAATTACACTAAAGGTAAAGTTTACTTTGATGATTTAGGAAGTGAAAATCTGGTCAATGATTTCGGAATTAAAAAAGAAATAATGAAAGAAATTTTAGAGATCAGGTACAATCGTTTTAAAGAATTCAGAACAAAAACATTTTGCTCTAC
Source organism: uncultured Aquimarina sp. (assembly GCA_947493495.1). GTDB lineage: Bacteria > Bacteroidota > Bacteroidia > Flavobacteriales > Flavobacteriaceae > Aquimarina. The sequence goes on along the minus strand of CANLRN010000002.1, from coordinate 33,884 downwards.
TAATCTTACGGTTCCTAAGTTAGTGGAAAAATATGACAAAGGTTCTCCAGAAAATCACAGGCGAATTGAAGATCGAATCTATGGAATGTTCAACATACTTCCCATGTACGGAAACACACAACGATGATGTTCGTATTACGTAGCGAGGCGGACTCGGGCAGAGCCCGATCCACCTCGCCCTTCGGGGTTGATAACTTAATAATTTTCAGGTAGTTACACTATTTTGATTCAAGAATTGATTATGCACTTTTTTATGCAAATAGAAAAATGTACCACATAAGACTTGATAATGAATGCTTAAACCAATGCATAATGTTATATAAAACAATAAGAATATACAATGAAACTTTTGATGAACTAGACAGGCTTTGCAATAAATACAAAGCATCTAAAACAGAGCTTACAGCGGCTATGTGCGAATATTTTATTAAGACTGGGATTGACCCAAATGATCCTTCCGATGTCACATCAGAAGTTAAAAAATTAAAGAATCAATTGATCTCTTTTATAAGAACTCAGGAGAAAGAAAAACTAAACCCTCTGATTAAAAAACAAGACTTATTGATTGATCGATTTATGAATTATTTAGAAGAAGAAACTGTAAGCAAAAAATTTATGATGGAACTCGCTCAAGCGATTGTGGATAAGCTCAAAAAATAAAAAAATGTATATCAAAATTCAAACATCTGAAAAAGCTAATGGAAATAAAGGTAGTGCAAATGCATTGGCATCCTATCTTGAAAAAGAAGATGTCTCCAACGAAAATGAAGCTTTCGAAAAAGGAGAATTACCAGAGCCCAGAACTGGTTTTTTTGATCACAATAGTACTGGAATATTTAAGAATGAAGTTGTTCAGCGAATTGACACTAATAAAAAATCTCTTGGAAGAGAAGATGCCAAATTTTATGCCTTAACAATTTCCCCAAGTACTCAGGAACAAAAACATTTACTTAAAAATATTACTAACAGAGAGGTTAACAGCATCAATGATCTAAATAGAAAAGAACGAATTGCTTATGAAAAAATGCTTGTGGATTACACCCGAAAATCGATGAATGAATACGCTTCTCATTTTGGCAGAAAGGATTTACAATCAGGAAACCAATTGAGATATTTTGCAAAAATAGAACATCAACGATTTTATAAAGGAATTGATCCAGAAGTGAAAAATAATCAAGTTAAAAGCGGTCAGAAAAAGGAAGGTCTTCAAACACATATTCACATCATAGTAAGTAGAAAAGATAAGGAACAACGATTTAAATTATCACCTCTGGCAAATGAAAAGAATAGTACTAAAAGTAAACTGAATGGTGAATCTGTAAAACGTGGATTTGATAGAAACTTATTCAACATAAAAGCAGAAACTGTATTTGATAAAAATTTCAACTATCAAAGAGATCCAAGCGAAAAAGTCGAGTACAGAATAGAAGCTGACAAGGATCCTATTAAAGCTACAGAAATAAAACTTACATCAGACTATAATCGAAAACAACAATTACAGAAAGAACTTATTAATCAATATGATTCTAGAAACTCATATTCAAAAGAACACAAAAAAATCTCACAAGAAATCCAGCCCATTCTGAAAAAAGAAAAGGAGAACGAATTAAGCATTTAAAATTAAACTTAAAACAAAGAAATTATGATACTTCTATTTTTAAAAACAAATTCATCAGCCGAAGTTATCGGTTTGATATTAACGTTAGCATCTATTGTACAAATATACCTTTGGTTACGAAACGGATTGGGGATCATACATAGCATCCTATTGACCGGTGTTATCTTTTTGGCTCTCATTTTTATGTTTGCTCCTGCTTTAGTCATTATAGGGTTAGTTTTTATGATAATATATATTACAAAAGGCTACAAATATTTTAAAAACAGAAATGTAAAACAACGTAAAGAGCCTGAATTTATAAAAGATAATCCTAATAGTTTATATCTTGAAGGTGATCAAGGAACAATTGAAATAGCCAACCCATACCGAGGCACTCTAATTCAGGGTGGAGCAGGTTCTGGTAAATCTAGATCCTTATTTTATCCAATCATCAAGCAATTCATTGAGAATGATTTTGCGGGTATCCTCTACGATTTCAAATCTCCTGAATTATCAGAATTTGCTCACTCTTTCCATAGTTCAAATAATGCTGTTAAATTCAAATTCTTAAACTTTAAAGACACAGTAAATTCTGTAAAAGTCAACCCTCTTTCCCCTAAGTATCTTACAAAACAAGCTATTGCTTTTGAGATGGCAACTATACTCGTAAATAACCTGCTACCAGAAAGCATAAAAAAGAAAGATTATTGGACAAGAAGCTCTATTTCGGTAATTGCTGGTGCTATATGGTATTTACGCAACAATCACCCACAACTATGCACGTTACCCCACCTGATTGCAATGATTCTTTTTTTCCCTTCTGTTCAATTGATCAGTATGCTAAGCGCAGATATTGAAACTGCAGGAATGATATCCAGCTTAAAAGAAGCACACGAAATGAAGGCAGAAAAACAAATTGCAGGAGTTGTTGGAACAATTAAAAATGCTTTAGCACAACTGAATATCCCAGAAATTTTCTATCTATTATCTGATGATGAAATAAATCTTGATCTAAACAACAAAGAAAACCCAACATTTCTAGCTATAGGAAATGATAGTACATTATCGAATACATATGCTCCTGTTATTTCATTAATTATAGGTGTTTGTGTTCGTCAGATGAACCAACCAAATAAACATAGAAGTGCAATTCTTTTAGACGAAGCTCCTACTTTATTTATTCCAGATTTCGAACAAATACCAGCTACAGCTAGAAGTAATAAAGTTGCTACAGTATTTGGCTTACAAGATTATAGTCAAATGGTAGATAAATATGGAGCAGATAAAGCTCAGGTAATGATTAGCAACTTAGGGAATCAGTTTTATGGACGAACAGTTAATGAAAAAACAGCGGATATGATTGTAAAATTGTTCGGGAAGCACGATGTAACTTATAATTCCAGTTCTACAAGTTCAGGTGCCAGTTCAGGTGGTTTTTTAAGTGATAATTTTTCTCAAAGCAATAGTAATTCCGTTTCACAATCAATACAGCAAAGGGAACGAGTAAAGGTTTCTGAAATTATTAATTTATCCGCTGGAAAATTTTATGGAACTATTGCAGAAGGTAACATGAAAGAATTGATTGGTGTACAACTTAAACAAGTGCCAGATGCAAGAAAAGAATTTGAACAAAAAGAACAATTGATACTTCCTGATGAAGTTTTCAAAAAAATCTACAACGAAATTAAGACTATAAAGGACATCGATACAGATAGGGTCGTTGGTTCAGAAGATTTTGACATAGTACTTACCTAAAATATTAGCCAATGACATAACGCTCAAAAAAAAGCGTAGGCAACCTATCAGATAGGATGCCTACACAGGATCTTATTGTGTTGTATCAAATGGATCTAGGATACAACCTTTGACAAAAATAGTATAAACAATAAATAAATTTAAAATGAGAAAAGCAATTTATATAGTGATACTTCTCTTTTCCTTTATCACTTATTCACAGGAAAAAGATAAAACTGAAGTATATCAAAAAGATAAAAATCACAGCATTAGTATACTTAGTGGATATTCTACAGATGGTTACGGAGTTTTAATAGAATATCATAATTATTTTAATTCTAATGGGAACTATTTTGAATTGAGTGCGCTTGCTGGATTTGCAGAAGAACAAGAATCAGGATTCGAAATACCAGTTTCCTACTACACATTAAACGCAGGTTATTTTAAGGGACTTAAAATTCTGAGCAATTTGGATGCTGATTACACATTATCAATCGGTGCAGGTCTTTCTGTCGGTTATGAGTTAGTTAATGAAGGAAATGAAACATTAGCTAATGGAATAAAAGTAAATGATGAAAGCAAAGTCGTTTATGGACCATTTGGCGGAGTAAATCTTGATATATATCTAAGTAATTCCGTTTCGTTGGTTGCAAAAGGAGGTTACTATTTCCACGTAAATAGTGACATAGGTAAATCCAAAATATTTGCTGGAGTAGGAATCAAATACACAATCTTTTAAAACAATTAATTATGAAAAATATAATGCTAATAACAATATTAATGATAGCCTTTTCTTGTGAACCTTTAGAAGTCGACATAGAAGAAACAGCAATAGCAGAAGAAACTAATGACGATTTTAATTTCACAACAATTCCTGATGATTCTAGTGTACAGTTCACAATGCCTATTAACTTCAATTTTGATATAGTACCATCATCAAATGTTCAGGAAGAAAACAATGGATCGTACTTCTTGAAATTTGAATTACCTGGTCTTAGAAGTACATTCTTTTATGAATCAAAGGATTATTTACCTGGTGAAATAATCGAAATAAATGAATTGAATTTTGAAGGAGCGTTAAAAGTAAAAGAGCCTGGATCATCTGACGTTAAATTTACGATTACGTCTTCTAATGGAGTTTCGAAAGAGACAACTAAAAAGGTCGAAATTAATCCAATTGATTTTGAATTTTACATCCTTCCTTTACCCGGAAGTCCAGTTGATTCCGATGTACCACTTTTCTTTGAAGTTATCGAGGAAGAAAATTCGATTGATAAATATGAGGTAAGGTATAATTATAATCCTGAAATATTCTTTGGTCAATTATATTTTGCTAAAGAAGATGGAACCAGAGGTGAACGTTTCCCTACGAATAGGTATGTAGAAATGTCTAAATCATTCATTTTGATAGTTGACACAGAACCTTTAGCTGACAATGTTGAAGTATTTCCTTTGACATTTACCGTTCGAAATAGTACTACAGAAAAAGATTTTAGTTTTTTCTAGTTCTCTTGATCACGGATAAAATAGGATTCTAAATGTTACTTATCTCGATCAACTTCGCAAAATTCCTGTTAAGGCCTATTCAGGCACTTACCAGAAATCTTTGCTCGTTTCACTTCGTTAAGCAAAATTTAGAGCATAATATTTTCAATCAACCCATTGCATTCACTCGTACCTCGATGAATCCAAAGAGTTAATTAAAAGAGTTGCAGAGTTAGCGAATTTCTCCATACTTCCGAAAAACGCTAACACTGCACTTTGAACAAAAGGGAAAAACTAAATACAAACAAAATGATCGCAAAATTTCTAAACTCTCTGGAAGCAATCTTAATCCCTATGCTAATATTACTTGTCGCATTTATTGTAGATGCAGGAGTTTTATTCTATAGGGTTTTGCCTGAGTATATGAATGAAAACCTCAAGCTCTTTGCTTCTATAATGTTGGGGATTGCAGTAGCCTTTCCGTTATTATTAACTAGCGTTAATTCTAATTTATTAAAGCATAAATACAAAATTGGCTTTCCAGAAATTTTCGGCTTCTGTAGCTTCTTTATGACCTTACTATTTTTTGATGTATTCTCTGCAGATATAAAATCTTTCAATTGGTATTTAACCAGTGTATTTATGTGCTTGCTTCTAGGACTAATTGATTACCTATACGCAGACCTATTTGTGAAAAAGTATAACCAAATTCATAATCTAGAACAACAGCAAATCGACTACGAAAAACTAAAAAACAAAAATGAAAGCCTAGTAAAGGAACTGGATGAGTCCAGTTTATTCCTAGAGAAGTCCAAGGGAGAACTATCTAAGACTAAAGAAAGTCTACAAAGGACTATGGGTAGTCTTGAAGAAGCCAACGAAAAACTTACCTGTCCTTATTGTAGTCAATTACAGAAGTCAGTAAGCACCTATCGAAATCATTTAGGAGGTTGTAAAGACAACCCTAAAAACAAGCTAAATGGTAATACTAAAACAATATCAAACCTATCAGAATCTTAATTCATATGAGTACTATATTTTTCACTTCCGATCATCACTTCGGACACAAAGGAGTTATTAAACATTCCAAAAGACCTTTTGAAACAGTTGAAGAAATGAATGAAATTATGATTCAACGATGGAATGAGAAAATTAAAAGAAACGATATCGTATATCATTTAGGGGATATCGGTTTAACATCATCGAACAAACTTATTCCTATTATAGACAGATTAAACGGATTGATTCACCTTATAAAAGGGAATCATGATCACTTTAATCAGGAGTGTGCCAGCAGATTTGAATGGATCAAAGATTATCACGAATTAAAACTTCCTCATCCAGATTCAGCCAATAACAAGCTACTTGTTTTGATGCATTACCCATTAATGACCTGGAAAGGAAAATACAGTGGTGCATATCATCTTTTTGGACATTCACATGGAAATTCAAATAGTCACAATAGATATCAATCACTAGATGTAGGTGTAGATTGTCATGACTTTTATCCTATATCGTATGAAGAAGTTAGAAACCTATTAAATAATAATTTATGAAAAATATAACCACAAAAGAAGAGTACATAAAATGTATGAAAAGGATGGACGAAATATTCCATACAAATAACGAAGATGAAATAAAAGAACTAGAGCAATTAGCTAAACTTGTTGGGGAATATGAAGAAAGTAAATACCCTGCAAAGGATATAAACTTCAGTGATATTATAAATCTATTTAACCAGGAAAATAAAATTACTCTAAAAGGAACTCGAGTATTTGGTTCAAAAGGTAAGTTATAAAATAAAACACCACTCCTAATCCGCTTTGTAGAGTGGCAGGAGTGGTTTGTTATGCTAAAATATAATGTATACACCTCATTTATAATGGATAACACAATTGTCTTTATAAGTTTTGAAAGGTTGTAATAGAAAACCTAAATTCGACGTTAGTGTAGATTGTCAAGATTTTTATCCAATTTATTATGAGGAAGTAAGAATTATTTTAAAAAATAAAGAATAGTGTTTCTTTGATATTGCTTTCGTTTTTGTATTTTGAATAAAATTCAACCCCATAAGTATAAGCTCTTAGCTTATACTTATGGGGTATTTTGTTGATTATTTCTAATTAAAAACTTCTTATGAAAATAATTGCTGATACAAATATTTGGTATGGGTTAGGGCAAGATGAAGAGCTCTACAAAAAAACGAAAGATTTACCTATTGTTCCTAGTTTTGTTAATATACATGAGTTATCTAAGTCCGAAAACTTAATTGATAAAGAAGAGTTGTGCAGAAACGCAATTCGAATGCTTTTTAGGTTTCAAAAAAATGTTATTTATCAACCTCCTTTTATATATTTAGCACAATTACATCAGGAATATGCTTTTGATCCGGCGGAAGAAATAGGTCAATGGTTAAATTTTACTTCAAAATTTGCTAAAGGTCATTCTATTGATCCATCAAAAAGGGAGGTTTTCAAAAAAGAAGTAGAAGCTATTAGAGGAGATCTTAAAGATGTGGCAAATATTTTTAATGAAGAAGCAGAGAAAATAAGAGCTAAAATATTGAGTAAAAAAGATCATAAAAATATTGACACATACCAAATCACAGCTGGGTTTTTAAATTTTTGTGTAGAAAAATCTACGAAAGAGACATGTGACTTGGAAGATTTTGATTTAGATAACATAGAGCTTTTAATGAAAACATTAGATTATTTTTTTAAGAGTCTCGAAACAAGCCAGATGAAAGTTCAGGCAAATGATTGGTACGATTTTGCAATTTTAACATACGTGCAACCAGGAGATAAATATTGGACTCGTGAGAAAAGATGGCTTCGTTTAATTAAAGAGGCAGGTTGCGAGGATTATTTATATGAAGAATAAATGTATAGAACGTTTATTAATTCTTTAAAAGATTCTTTATTATCATATTAAGATTATTAAATAGCGAATTACGATTCATTATTATCTTATAAATAATTTATATATTATTATTTGATAAGCTAAATTTGCTTTTATTGATACATTTGCAGTGTAAAACGATTCAAATGGCATTTAAGAAGCAGATAAACAGAATACGAGTTGTTCTTGCTGAGCAGGATAGGACAAATAAATGGTTAGCAGAAAAATTAGGAAAGAATAGAACAACAATTTCACGTTGGTGTACTAACGATATGCAACCATCCCTAGAAACGTTAATAGAAATAGCAGTTGTATTAAATGTTGATATTACAGAGTTATTAGTTAAAACTAAATACGATAAATAATAAATGGCAGTCAAGTATCCAGTAATTGATCTCTTTTGTGGGATTGGTGGGTTAAGTAAAGGGTTTAGACAAGAAAAGTTTAAAGTAGTTGCCGGATTCGATATAGATGAATCTTGTAGATATGCTTTTGAAAAGAATAATCAATCAAAATTTTATGCTGAGGATCTAAATCTATTACCTTCTAGTTTTATCGAAAAATTATATCCAAAGAATACTATAAAAATTTTAGTTGGATGCGCGCCATGTCAAGCATTTAGTAGTTATTCACAAAAATATAAGGATAATGATAAATGGAAAATGCTTTATACATACGGTAGGATTATAGATGAAATAAAGCCTGAAGTTATTTCAATGGAAAATGTCCCTAATCTTAAAAACTATAAAGGCGGTAAGGTTCTTGATGATTTCCTGGCTATCTTAACTAAGAATAATTATTATATAAATTGGAAAATTGTAGATTCAAGTGATTACGGTGTGCCACAAAGCAGAAAAAGATTGATTCTTTTTGCTTCTAAATTTGGAGAAATTGAATTTACAAAACCTACTCATAAAAATAACAAAGTTACCGTTAGAGATACAATAGGAAATTTACCATCAATAGAAGATGGGGAATCGCACCCATTAGATATTATACATCGATCTAGAAAATTATCCGCATTGAATAAAGAAAGAATTTCAATTACTCCTTATGGTGGTGGCTGGAAAGATTGGCCAGAAGAATTGTTATTAGAATGTCATAAAAAGGATTCTGGAAAAACATTTGGAAGCGTGTATGGTAGAATGGAATGGGACAAGTTAGCCCCTACCATGACGACACAATGCACAGGTCTAGGAAATGGAAGATTTGGCCATCCCGAACAAGATAGAGCAATCTCTTTAAGAGAGGCTGCTTTATTTCAAACTTTTCCAGAAGAATATGAATTCTATGATCCAAATACCGATTTTTCTTCTCCAAAAATAGAAATGCATATAGGGAATGCAGTTCCTGTAAACCTAGGCAAAATGATTGCAAAAACTATAAGAAAACATCTAAGGCAATATGTCAAATAATACTAAAAAATTTACAATGACTATGAGTCTAAATGTTCTTAACCATTTAGGACTTAGATTATATAGTAATATTCCTACGGTTCTTTCTGAATTAGTAGCGAATTCATATGATGCTGATGCAACTAAAGTTGATATTACTTTAGATATAGACAATGAAAAAATAATCATTGATGATAATGGTCATGGAATGACAATAGAAGATATAAATGACAAATTTTTACGCGTTGGTTACTCTAAGAGAGAAAATGGAGAAGCAAGGAGTAGAGACTTGAAAAGACACGTAATGGGCAGAAAGGGCATAGGTAAGTTATCTTTGTTTTCCATAGCGAATCAAGTTGAAATTAGAACCTCTGTATTAGATCAAAAATCAGGTGTTTCTACAAAAAGTGCCTTCTCAATGAATAGATTTGATATTGAGAAAGAGATAAAGAGTTCAGATAAATATCATCCTATTGAGATAGAGGTAGGAGATTTTGATAAGACTAAAGGAACCCAAATAATACTTACTAATTTTAAACGTCAAATAACATATACCGAGAAATGGCTAAAAAAGAGATTAGCAAGGAGGTTTAGTGTTTTAGGAGATGAATATAAATTTGATCTTTACGTTAATAACACCCCTATAACAATTGCGGATAGGGATTTCTTCTCAAAGGTTCAATTCCTATGGTTAATTGGGGATGAAATAAAAAAGAAAGATGAGTATTTAAAACACTATTCTTTTGAAAAAATAGAAGAAATTAATGGTGATCTACCAGGAACAGCTTACAAAGTTTCTGGTTGGATTGGTACAGTTGAATTACCTAGTGACTTAAAACCAGAAAAAAATGTAAATAATAATAAAATAAGTGTTTTATGTAGGGGTAAAATGGCTCAAGAAGACATTCTTGAATCTTTTAATGAGGGCGGTATATATGCAGATTATTTAATTGGAGAGTTACAGGCAGATTTTTTAGATTTAGATGAGGAAGACGATATAGCTACTAGTAGTAGGCAAAAGATTAATGAGGATGATCCAAGATATCAAGAATTACAGAGGTATATCTATCCTGCGCTTAAAAAAATTCAGGGAGTTTGGACAACATTTAGGAATGAATTAAATAAGAAAAACGCTATAAAGAAGGCTAAGTTAGTGCATCCAAAACTAGAGATTTGGTATGATTCATTAAAGACTGACACAAGAAAAGAGCACGCAAGAGAGTTATTTAGTACTATTGAATCATTTCATTTTGATAGCTCAGAACCTGATGCGGTTAAGAAGAAGAAAGATCTATATGCGCAGGGAATAGTTGCTTTTGAAAAGTTAAGGCTTAGAGAAAGTTTGAGTGAATTATCTAAAATTAAAACGGCAGATGATCTAAAACTCACTCGGATATTTGCGGATCTAAATGATCTTGAAGCAAATCTTTATTACGATATCGCTGCGGAAAGAGTAGAGGTTATAAAGGAGTTCCAAAAGAAGCTAGATGATAATGATAAGGAGACATTGTTACAGAAATATTTGTTTGATAATTTGTGGATTTTAAACCCTTCTTGGGAAAGACCTACCAGTGGCTCTGAGATAATGGAGAAAAGAGTAGAAGCTGAATTTAACACTATTGTTGCTGGGTTGACGGAAGAAGAGAGAAAAGGAAGAATGGATATTAAGTATAGAACGGCAGCTGGAAAACATATTATATTGGAACTCAAACGGTATGATCCATCATATAAAGTTACTCCGGTAAATCTTTATGCTCAATTAAATAAGTATCGAAAGGGACTAATTAAATGCTTAGCATCAACAGGTAATTCAGATCCTATTGAGGTTATAGCTGTCCTTGGGAAGCCTTTTAATAATGAAGATTTAAAAGAAGCTGAGGATTTATTAAAAACAATAGATGGTAGAATTATATATTATGATATACTTATAGAGCAAAGTTTAAAATCCTATTCCGATTATTTAGAGAAGCAGAAGGAGATAAGTAAATTAAGAAAAATAATAGATGAAATTGTTGGTAGTTAATCTTAAAAAATAAGAATCAAACAAAACCCTACCAAAAGCAAACAAAAGCTCCCACCATTAGTACACCTCCAACTCCCCTACCCCTTTATTTACAAGGGTTTCTTACATATTGTATTGGGAAATAACCTCACAAAACAATACAAACCATACAACAATTCACATAAATTACTGATTCCTAATAATTATTAGGAATCAGTAATATCTATTAGTTGTTTATTACGTATCTATTTATATCTCCAAGTATTTGAGGTACAAATTTTAAGTATTAAGGCGAAATCATTGCGCCTATTTCTCCTTAATGCTACTTAGTAACTTCTTGTTCTTCGTTAGACATTTTGATTATGATAAAACTAAATGAGTATACGTCTTATCACTCTTTAAACTAACATAGACTAATACTTATCTTATTTATCTTCCAGTTTCCAGGTTCTTATCCAATCATATTTAGTAGTTAAGTCATCAAAAGAACCTGTTTCGAATATAGTAGCATCATCAATAGGATTCCAATCATATGTTTCGATTGCCATAGTAATATGTCCTTCTAAATCAAAATCTGCCGGTGGATTCGTAATAGAATGTGTTAATTCTCCATCTAGATAAAACAAAATCTCTGTTGGAGATTTCCACCAACAACCGTATACAAAATATCTTTCGCTATTTTTTTCAGACAAGATTGTTTTTCCTGGTTTTTGTCTAGATTCATTCACCTCCGTATCACAATCTCTGTTATGTCTCCAGGTATTAGATGCATATATATTAGCAAAATCTTCTGCCCAAGCTGCTGTCTCGCTATGCACGCGTCCTACACATTCTTGTATATCCAATTCTAATTTTCTAACTGGTCCTGTATTACAATTTTGTTTAAAAGATAACCAAAAAGTAGAAGACATGATTGTTTTGTTTGCTTTCATTCTACATTCGTAGAACTGTCCTGGGCCAGCAAGTTCTTTAGAACGTACAATAGCTCCACCATGAGTCCAAGTTGTATTGTTTACAACCTTAGGCGTATCAAATTTTTCTGTGGTAACATTCAGATTACCATCACTAACACTAACATTATCAGATTCAAATAACCCTGGTGGTCTCCCTAGCCAATTAAATCCATCTGTTGCAGTATTCCTATGCCATTTAGAATCGTCAAAAGTAGTTCCGTCAAATTCATCAGATAGGGTTTCTACTTTAGCCCATTTTTTACCCGAAGGTGTAGGGTCGTCACCTACAAAATAAGGAGCATTTCCAGAAGGTTCATCTCTAGTCACAATTACATCAAAGCTACACGAGGCAGTATTACCTGAAGCATCCTGAACACGAAATGTATTCGTAGTAGTACCCACAGGGAAGGTCTCGCCTGATGCTAAACCATTAGTCATTGTAGTTTCCGCACTACTATTATCAGTCCCTACAGGAGTTTCATATGTCACCACTGCACCACTAGAAATCGCATCTATATTAATCGTAATATTATCTAGACAGGCTATAGTAGGGTTTTCATTGTCTTCAATATTACCATCATCACTACTACACGCAACTAATGATAAAATTAAAGACATAATAAATAAGCAATTACATTTCTTTTTCATTTTTACATATTTTTTTTAGCGTAACAAATATTATTATTAATCATAAATTATAGTAATACATATGTTCTTATAACTAAATCAAATGTGTTTTTAGCATATTAGTTTCAGTAATTTTAGTTATTTTATTTTCTATTTCTGCAAATAGATTTTCTTGTCTTTAGTATACTTTCTAGTTGCCTTTGTTAGGCATTTTGATTTTGATCCCTAAATGGACAATCATCCCAACCAACCATCACGATCTAGGCTACGGTATTGTATGGCCTCGGAAATATGATTCCCTTGGATAGACTCTACTCCTTCTAAGTCAGCTATAGTTCTTGATACCTTAAGAATTCTGTCGTATGCTCTTGCTGACAAATTCAATCGCTCCATAGCTGTTTTTAGTAGTTCCTTAGAACTTTCTTCTAATGCACAATATTCTCGTATTTGTTGTACTCCCATCTGAGCATTATAATGGATATTTTGTAATGTAGAAAATCGTTCTGTCTGGATATCACGTGCTTTTATAACCCGCTCTCTTATAGCTACACTAGATTCTCCTCTTCGTTCTTCGCTTAATTTATCAAAAGGTACTGGAGTTACTTCTATATGAATATCGATCCGATCTAGCAAAGGACCTGAAATTTTACTAAGATATCGTTGCATCTCTGCTGGAGAAGAGCTAACAGGTGCGTCTGGATCATTAAAATAACCTCCAGGGCTTGGATTCATACTAGCTACTAGCATAAAACTTGATGGGTATGTAACTGTAAACTTAGCTCTAGAGATAGTTACTTCTCTGTCTTCTAGCGGTTGGCGCATTACTTCTAGCACACTCCGTTTAAACTCAGGAAGTTCATCTAGAAATAGCACACCATTGTGAGACAATGATATTTCTCCAGGTTGTGGATATGCTCCACCACCTACAAGAGCAACATCACTAATAGTATGATGCGGGCTACGAAATGGACGTTGCGCCATCAATCCGACATGTTCTTTTATGCGTCCTACTACACTATGGATTTTTGTAGTCTCTAATGCCTCTTGTAGCGACATTGGAGGTAGAATACTCGGTAAACGTTTACTTAACATTGTTTTTCCACTTCCTGGAGGACCCACTAATATAATATTATGCCCTCCAGCAGCAGCAATTTCCATGCATCTCTTAATACTTTCTTGTCCTTTTACATCGGCAAAATCAAATTCAGGATTATCTAATTCTTTATAAAATTCTTCTCTTGTATCAACAATAGTACGTTCTAAATTTCCATCCCCATCAAAAAAATCAATGACTTCTTTGATGTTTTCCACTCCATATACTTCTAAATTATCTACAATAGCTGCTTCTCTTGCATTTTGTTTGGGTAGTATAAATCCTTTAAAACCTTCTTCTCTTGCTTTAATGGCAATAGGCAATGCTCCTTTTATAGGCTGTAAACTCCCATCCAGAGAAAGTTCTCCCATAATCAAGTATTCAGAAATGCTCTCTCCTTTTATCTGATTACTTGCAGCCAGAATACCTAATGCCAGTGTAAGATCATAAGCAGATCCTTCTTTTCGTAGATCTGCTGGGGCCATATTTATAGTAATCTTTTTTCCTGGAAGCTTGTATCCATTATTTTGTAAGGCTGCAGCAATTCGAAAACTACTTTCTTTAATTGCATTATCGGGTAATCCAACTAAATGATACCCAATGCCTTTATCAATATTAACTTCTACAGTGATGGTAGTAGCTTCAACACCAAAAACAGCACTCCCAAAAACTTTAATAAGCATACTTTATATTTTGTCTAAATGTAAAGAATTATCTTAAAACGAAAAGAACCTACTATATAAAATGTATAGAATTATCTCTATCTAAGCCACATTAAAATTTCACTTGAATTATGCAACGAATTCATTTTCAGAGAACAGCTTTTTAAACTATTCGAATACAAAGGAAATCTGTTACCAAAAATGATCTCTTATGACTATTCTTATAGCATCAATAATCTAAAAATACTACAATACTGTTTCTGTAGAAGTTTGGAATAACTTTCTATTTAAAAACCTCAGCGTAGATAATTTATCTTTTGTATCTACCAGGATAGATATATTATTATTACTTCCGCCATAGGATATCATCCGAACGGGGATATGATTAAGAATTTCAAACAGTTTATAGGAACTTTTGTCATTAATCACAGATTCACCTACGATACAGATGATACTATGGTTAGGTTCTACAGTAACTTCTGCATAAACTTCAATTTCTTTTACAATTTTGTCAAGATTTGTTGTATTATCTATTGTCAATGAAATGGCAATCTCTGAAGTTGTAATCATATCTATAGACGTATGATATGTATCAAAAACTTCAAAAATTCTTTTTAAATATCCGTGAGCCATTAACATCCTGTTAGATTTTATCTTAATAGCAGTAATTTTGTCTTTTGCAGATATTGCTTTTAGTCCTTTTTTATAGGTTTTATTGGATATTACAGTCCCTTTAGCTTCTGGATCAAACGTATTTTTTAATAAAACAGGAATATCTTTACCTACAACTGGCGATACTGTTTGGGGGTGTAATATTTTAGCACCAAAATAGGCTAATTCTGCTGCTTCATTATAGGTCAAGTGAGAAATAGGATGTGTGTTTTCTACATATCTAGGATCATTATTATGCAATCCATCTATATCTGTCCATATCTGCACCTCTATTGCTTCTATAGCAGCACCGATAATTGTTGCAGTATAATCACTTCCTCCTCTTTTTAGTGTACTTACTGCTCCTAAATGATCTCTACACACAAAACCTTGAGTAATATAAATCTTTGATTGTTTTGAAGTAATAATTTCTGATAGTTTGCTTGATACTTTTTTAATATTAGGAGTATCTACATTGTCTACGTGCATAAAATCTTTAGCATCTAACAAAATATTTTCTACTCCTATATGAGTGAGATAATTAGAAAAAATATAGGTTAATAATGTTTCGCCATAGGTAACCAATATTGCACTTATTTGTTCAGAAAAAGACTGATTAGAAATATCAATCATTTCTGTAATAATCGAGGAAATATTTTCTTTAAGATCATTTCTTAAGGTCTGTTCATCTATCAATTCATCAATTAAGTCATTATGCTTAGTTTCTAATCTGTGCAAGTGTAGCGTGATCGCCTCGGCATCTTTCAATTGTAAAAGCTCAATTAAGTTAACTAATTGATCTGTAACTCCAGACATAGCAGAACAAACTACAATTTTGTGATCATCATCACTGATCAATATATCCTTGACTTTATATAAATTCTCTACTGATCCGACAGAGGTTCCTCCAAATTTTAATACTTTCATCTATTATCTATTTTACACTGCATAATTATACATTAGTTTACTAATAATAAACATTTTAACAAAAAATGCATATATTTGTACAAGGTGTTAAATAAATAACAATATGAAAACAATTACAGACTGTGTCTATTCTATTTTAAGACATCAACCTTTTCTTGAAGATGCGTTATCCAGAGATATTATTAATTTTAGCTCTCTAGCCATTGATTTATTGCCTCAGGTAGAAAAGGAGATGCGTAAACCTATAAAACCTGGTTCAATTGTCATGGCATTACGCCGTTATCATCCAAAAAGAATAAAACATTCTAATAACCTAGGTAATTTAGGAGACATTGTGGTTAGATCTGGTATCACCGAATATGCATTTTTAAACTCTAATACAATCCTCACTAGTCAATCTAACCTATTAAATATTGTAAAAGAAAAGACAAAAACGTATTTCACCTATTCTAGTAATTTTCAAGAAAGTAATATTCTTGTCTCTTCGTCTCTAAAAGATATTGTTGAAGATCAATTTAAAGAGGAGACCTGTATATCTATCACAGATAATTTATCATCTATGTCTATTGCGCTACCCGATGATAGTTCTAAAACTATAGGCTTATATTTTTATATTTTTAAATTGCTGGCATATGAAGGGATTCCTATTTTTGAAGTCATATCTACTTCTAATTATTTTACTCTTTTTTTAGAGAAGGAATATGTAAATGATGCTTTTTTATTGATGAATGAAATTAAAGAGAATTAAAAAAGATCGCCTAAAAACACTTAGACGACCTTTTATTATAATCAAAAAAATGTACTCCCTACCAGATATTTACTCTCTTTTCTGGCTCGAGATACATTTTATCACCTTCTTTGATATCAAAAGCATCATAAAATGACTGTACATTGAGTAATGGTTGGATAGCTCTGGTAGTTCCAGGAGAATGTGGATCTGTTTTGATCTGAGTTCTAAGGGCATCTTCTCGTATTTTTGTTCTCCAAACTGTAGCCCAAGACATAAAGAATCTTTGTTCTGGAGTAAATCCATCGATATCTTCTGGTCTTCCGTTCTCAGATAAGTGCATTTGTAACCCATCATATGCACCAAGAACTCCTCCTAGATCACCAATATTTTCTCCTAATGTAAATTTACCATTGATAAACACACTATCTAATACTTCTATAGCACTATATTGTTCTGCGAGTGCTCCTCCTCTTTCTGTAAATTGTTTAAGATCATTTTCTGTCCACCAATTAGATAAATTCCCATTAGCATCAAATCGAGCTCCAGAATCATCAAAAGCGTGCGATATCTCATGTCCTATAACTGCTCCGATACCTCCATAATTTACTGCTTCATCAGCAGTATAATTATAAAATGGTGGCTGAAGTATAGCTGCCGGAAATACAATTTCATTAAGAAGAGGGTTAAAATATGCATTTACCGTTTGTGGAGACATACCCCACTCAGTTTTATCTACAGGCTCTCCTATCTCGCTAATATTTTTTTTAAACCCCCATTGGGCTACAGCCAATCTATTCTCGAAGTATGAATTTCCGTCTTTTACAGCCAAGGTAGAATAATCCTCCCACTCATCAGGGTAGCCAATTTTTATTGTAAATTTATCTAGTTTCTGTATTGCTTTTACTTTTGTACTATCACTCATCCAATCTAGTGCTTCAATTCTTTTTTGATATGCTTTGATAATATTACCAATCATGTTCTCTGCCTTTGCTTTTGCCTCTGGCGGAAATTTAGCATCCACATACAATTGCCCAATAGCTTCCCCTACAGAACCATTTACTCTAGCAAGAGCTCTTTCTTCTAGTGGTCGCTGCTTTTTAGCTCCATTTAATGTTTTACTATAGAAATCCCAATTTGCTTGTTCTATCTCTGTAGTAAGTGATCCCGCAGCACTATTAAGAGTAGACCATCTCATCACTGTTTTTAAATCATTAAGGCTAGTTCCTGTAAGAACTGACTGCAACTCTTTCATATATTTAGGCTGCATCACAATTACTGTATCTAATTGTTTTTCTACACCTAAATCTTTTATTAATTTATTCCAGTCTATTGCAGGAGTCATCGCTGTTAATTGCTTAATAGATCTAGGATTATTAAAATTTCTTGTATCTCTACTTTGTACTTTATCTAATCTTGGTTTAGCTAGTTTTGTCTCTACAGCAAGTATTGTTTCTGCATTTTTACGTGCTTCTTCTTCTGTATCGCCTATATACTGCAACATCCTAGTAATGTGGTCTACATACTGACCTCTTATCTCTTTAGACTTATCATCTTCATCTAAATAATAATCACGTTCTGGTAATCCTAATCCTCCTATAGAGATATATGGAGCATTGATCGAGCTATTACTCAAATTAGGAAAAGATACCAGTCCTGCAAATGGTGCAGAGACAGCTATTTCTGTAGCTAATATAGATTGCAAATCAGTTAGGTTCTTAATAGATGTAATCTTATCTAGAGCTGGTTGCAGTGGGATAATACCTGTTTTATTTCTTGCGACAGTATCCATAATCGATTCATAGATTAGTATTGCTTTATACTGATCTGTTCCCGATTGATATTTACCACTAGACTTTGCTTTTGCAAGTATGTCTAGTACATCGTAATCTGTTTTTTTTCTTAAAACTCCAAAGCCTCCCCATCGAGTTCTATCTTCTGGGATTTCTGTGTTTTTCATCCAACTACCATTAACGTAGTTATAAAAATCTTCTTTAGGATCTATACTAGTATCCATATTTTCTAAAACAATACCAGGAATTTTTTCAGCTATTGTTTCTGATTTGTTTTCTACTACTTTTTTAGATTCATCTTTACAACTGATGATAGTTATTGCAATTATGACCAAAAAATAGAATTTTTGCATTACTTTAATGTTCATGTGTTCTTCAATTAATGTTATTAATCTTCCAATAGGTCGCATAAGTTGAAGGTTTGTTACGCTTATTGAATTTTGCAATATAGATAAAATGTAAAAACGTTATTAATCCTTTATTTAAATTTTAACTTAAACAGTAAAAAAATTAAAATTAATTAACTAATAATCAAATATTTAAAATAAATCTATTTTCATTAGAATTAACACAAAATTAAGGTTTGTACGTATTAAATATACGTTTTCAATTGCTTTAATATATAGTCAATCAAAAATATATCTCGTAATTATCAAAGATTATATTTCTTTGGAATCAAAGGTTTTTTATAACAGAATTGTATAATTCATTACACTACTTTAATAATCTGGTATCAAAACTAAAAGGAGCAACTTCGATAAGTTTAACCATGTTAAAATCTGGATGTAACGGGTTAATTAGTAAGTTTTGCTCCATGGATACAATAATACTTGGAACTTTTAATCCAACATATTTATTCTCTGATATCCAGTTCATTGCAAAATGCTGGATACCCGTAGAAGGAGGCGTTTTATCCCAATGTATCGGTAATTCATTAATATCTATAAAAGAAATTGAGTGATCTGGCACTTCTATTGTAGCAATTGCCATATCATCCGGAAAGTAAGAAGCGGGTAAATGAGCTAAAACCTCTAAAGCAGAAAGCGCTGCGGATGTACTTGTATATAGTACAGCCACTCCTTTTGGATTCCATCTACCTCCAACAGTCTTTGCTCCAATACCTGTTAGATCACTACAATATTTTTGTTTTGCTATTCTGTATACTAGCATTATGCAAAAATTCCATGGGCTATCCGTACCAATTCTTCATTTAGTAACTGGAACCCAAAAGTAGTATCTAATAGTTCTTTAGGTTTTTTAGTAGCCAAGGCGACATTAGGATGATTCATCCAATTTTTAAAACGATCTAAATCTCCAAATATATTCTCCCCTTTTGCATATAATTTAGCTAATTGTAACGCTTTGGAACTTGCCTCGGTACTTAATTTTTTATTTAGGTCATACCGCTGTATCGTGCGTTCTGATAGGTGCAAGACATGTGCTAATTCATTGATATCAAAATCAATAGTCTTAGAAAGATGTAATAATGATTTCTTATCTATTCCATTTCTAGAAAGCTCTATAAAATCATATACATTATGTAGTGGAATATCTATATCTAGATATCGTAACAAGCCTTTGTTTTCTATACCTTCAAAACTCAGTGATGATGCTGCTCCCATGGTTGCGCTAGTTTATTTTGACAAAAATACAAAAAAAAGCGACAAATGTCTTATTTTAAATCTAAAATTGCATCTAACTCTTTATGTATTTTATGCAATCTGGCTTCCATAGATCGAATAGCTATCGTAGAAAGATATCTCCCAACAGGTAAAACTGGTTTAATTTTCTGTTTCTCATCATATATATTTTCATTTTCTGATGATGATAAAACTGGCTCTGGTGTTATGCTAGTTTGTTTTAATACAACCATATGATCACTGCCTAATTTTTTCATGATTTCTTGTGTATGACCTGATCTTACATTTTTTAATGTCGCAATTGGAGCTATCAATTGAGTTTCTTTTCTGTTTCTTCTATTTTCTACTTCATTTACAATCACTAAGTGTTTAATTTTTATATATTTTAGTAATGATGGAAAAGAATCCTTTACAATCTTCTTAAAAACGTCTTCTACTCCTCTAGAAATTCTACCTCCAATATTATCATAATATCCAGCATCCGCATATTGATCTATAATAGAACTATTTTTTTTATTTTCTATCTCTCCAACTGGTGTTACATAAGGAAAACTAGCATTAATTCTCATCGCTGTAGCGAGTGAAATAGATGCATTAGAGTGGCTTTTCTGTAAATTAGTATAAAAATCATCTAAGCCAGCTAATGGTTTTAGATGATCATATCGTACAGGGCTAATTACATTATATGCCCCAGTTTGTGTATGCGTAGTATTGATCAATAATAGAGGAGGTACATTGTTCTGGTTTTTAATTATTTTTTCTTTAGAAAATTTCTCATAAAAAGACAAAAAATCATGAGTTAAAAGACTTTTATCATCTCCTCTAGAAAAATATTGTGCATGAGTATTTTCCCATTGTTCTTCTAATAATTGACCTCTATTCTTAAAACGAAATATACCTGTAATTTCTTTAAATAAATCTCTACCTAATAGAGATAATAAAGATTCTGATAGGTAATTCTCTTTATAGATTGCACTTGCTTTATATTTTAAATACCGATATTTAGAATTAGACTCCATTTCAAAATCTGAAGTAATTCCATTAAGATTTGAGTGTTGAGCTTCTGAAAAAAACATGGCATTGCCCACACTCCCTCCAGATGCTCCAGTGAGGGATAATAAATTTTCTCTAAAATAACGCCCTTCAGATTTTTTATATAAATAACTATGCACCAAAAATGACCAAAGCCCTGCTCTGGATCCACCACCTTCTGCAGAGACTAATACAACAGGAAATGGAGTATCACTAGCTGTAATCATTTCTTTTCTACTAGCAATCCAATGGTATATGTACTGATCCATTGTTGGTCTTTTTATCGCTGTTTTTTCTAAATGCAGATGGTAATGATCAGAACTTGTAAAATTGGACATCAAAAAGCACAGAAGTAGAACAATAGTAAATAAAGGTAATTTTATCTTTTTTCCCCATAAAATTAGAACAAAACTAATCATAAAAAGACTTAGAAATGAAAAAACCAAAATAGATAACGGGTTAATTTTGCTAGCGAATTCTGGTATGAAATTTAAAATAAAAAATAGAATTAGGATACTAAATCCGCACACCAAAATACCTCCGTAAAATATTTTTTTAGGAAATCGTTTTAAGAAAAAATAGCTATTAAAAGATAAGGTGGTAAATAATACAACTAAAGCGCTATTAGAAAAAAAAAGTTTTTCCAAATCTTTTTCTGCTTGCGTGTTTAAGGTTCCTAAGAGTATCATAAGGACAAACAATGCTATCGAAAAGACTAAAAAAATAATTTTTAGCAATTTACCCCGAACAAAGAAAGTTTTTAATTTATGATATAATGTAGGTTCTGATAAAAATAACAAAAGAAAGATAACTACCAATAGTGTATTTGCAGGATGTAACAGCTTAGTGTATGTATTTTCTAAGCCAAACAGTTCTATAGCATTGAGTATGCTCAATGCAGAGATAGCTAATAACACAATAGCCAATATCCTAGGAATCACCATACGCATATGTATGGTAAGTCTATATTGGTAGTCATTTGATGTATTAGCTCTCTGAAATTTATAATGTCTATTAGGAACAAACCCTATCAAATTAGAAAATGAAATTTTACTGTAATTATGGTAATAAAAATATTTTGGAGCATTCCAAATCAAAAAAGCTCCTGCTGTGAGTAACCCAAAATATAAAGGAACTTCCAATAAAAAAGCATCTGCTTGATTAAGAATTAATAATAGATCAATTGCCTGAGGGAAATACCAAAGCGTAAAATATAAAGAGAGAATAAAAAACAAACTGATTAAATTATTAATCAATTCTTTTATTAAGGTTCTAAACCAAACACTAAATTTCTGAAAAAATAATAATATGTTGAGCATAATTCAATTTCTAGTGTTTATCCGTATTAAAAAAATGGTACAGTATAGTAATACATTTTGCCAAAAAGAATATCAAACATACTATCCTATTAATTCATATTAGAATTATTCCCCTTCAAATTTAAAAAAACAACAACAATATTAGAACTAATGTATAGTATCTATAGAATGAAATCGTTTAGACACTTTTAATTGGCTAAAAATCGTCTTTTTTTTACTCTGTCATTGTCTTTTTATCCTTTCATAG
This sequence comes from uncultured Aquimarina sp., assembly GCA_947493495.1. Lineage (GTDB taxonomy): Bacteria > Bacteroidota > Bacteroidia > Flavobacteriales > Flavobacteriaceae > Aquimarina. The sequence goes on along the minus strand of CANLRN010000002.1, from coordinate 11,103 downwards.
CATAGCTATACAACTCAAAAAAAATCTCAAGAGATCTAAAAAATATAAATGAGGTGATTTTTCAACTTTTTGTACCAAAAACGAAGAAATCAACATTTTTTTGAAAAAAAGCCAAAAAATTAACATTTGTTCAAAACAGCTGTATTTACTGCTATAAACAAGTTTTTTAACAGAACTAACAGCTAATTAATCAATATTTAATTAATTAAAATTACGGTTTTAACGTAATTTGTTGTATATTGTCGATAGTTATTAGCTTTACAACGATAAAAAAAATAATTAAGTAAGCTTAATCTTACACTTTATTTGAAGTTAAACCTTAAAACTAAATTTATGAAAAAAATTCTACCCCTATTAGCATTACTTTTTACAAGCATAGCATTTGCTAGCGTAAAAATTGACATCTCATATAAATTAATGTCGGTTACAGAGAATACGATAATCAATGGACTTGATGAAAACACTAACGAAGGCGTTATTTTTATCACAGAAAGTTTACATCTAGAAGATGGTGCTCGCATACAGATAAGAAATGCTTGTCTAGTTATCTTAGGCGATATTACAGGAAATGGAACTATTGATGTTGATGAAACTGCAACAATTACTCTAGAAGGAGATAAAAATGGGAAGATTACTTTTATCGATAGGTTTCTCGCAGATTCCACTTGTCAGCAAGATACAAGCCAAAAAACATTCAAAAACATTAAAGAAGTACCAGAAGGTTTAACCTATAGCCTGTATACATTAACAGGAAGATTACTAGATATAGGACAAATAGATGAATTTATTAAGAATAATTATATCGACCCTAAGACATATCTTATAAAGATAGAAGGATATAAAATAAGAAAAATAGTTTTCAAAGGTTAATTCAATCATAAAAAGTAAGGTTTTATGTATAATACACGGCATCGATATGGCGTGTATTTTTTTTATATATCCTCATCCAAAAAAAAATCTAATCTATTAGCTAAAAGGTGACATCTAATCAAAAATAGCTAAATCAGAATAAAAATTACTGATTTTGATCTCATATGAGAATTGAATTATAAATCTTAGGTCACTTCAACTCAAACCACATATATGATTAAGAATAAATAATAGATCGATTGCCTACAGGGAATACCAAAGCGTAAAATATACTGAGAGACTAAAAAACAAACTGATTAAATTATTAATCAATTCTTTTATTAAGGTTATAAACCAAATACTAAATTTCTAAAAAAGCAATAATATGCTAACCATAATCCAATTTCTAGTAGTTATAAATAGGATATTATAACAATTACATTTTTTCAAAAAAGAACAGTAAAACATACTGAACTCTTCTAAAATTTCTCTATTGGTCAAAAAATCTAAGTGAGTTCAATATGAGATGGTGCTTCAACTTTTTTTGAAAAAAAGCCAAAAAATTAACATTTGTTCAAAACAGCTGTATTTACTGCTATAAACAAGTTTTTTAACAGAAATAACAGCTAATTAATCAATATTTAATTAATTAAAATTACGGTTTTAGCATAATTTATTGTATATTGTCGATAGTTATCAGCTTTACAACGATAAAAAAAATAATTAAGTAAGCTTAATCTTACATTTTATTTGAAGTTAAACCTTAAAACTAAACTTATGAAAAAAATTCTACCCCTATTAGCATTACTTTTTACAAGCATAGCATTTGCTAGCGTAAAAATTGATATCTCATATAAATTAATGTCGGTTACAGAGAATACGATAATCAATGGACTTGATGAAAACACTAACGAAGGCGTTATTTTTATCACAGAAAGTTTACATCTAGAAGATGGTGCTCGCATACAGATAAGAAATGCTTGTCTAGTTATCTTAGGCGATATTACAGGAAATGGAACTATTGATGTTGATGAAACTGCAACAATTACTCTAGAAGGAAATAAAAATGGGAAGATTACTTTTATCGATAGGTTTCTCGCAGATTCCACTTGTCAGCAAGATACAAGCCAAAAAACATTCGAAAACATTAAAGAAGTACCAGAAGGTTTAACCTATAGCCTGTATACATTAACAGGAAGGTTACTAGATATAGGACAAGTTGATGAATTTATTTACAATTATATCGACCCTAAGACATATCTTATAAAGATAGAAGGATATAAAGTAAGAAAAATAGTTTTCAAAGGTTAATTCAATCATAAAAAGTAAGGTTTTATGTATAATACACGGCATCGATATGGCGTGTATTTTTTTTATATATCCTCATCCAAAAAAAAATCTAATCTATTAGCTAAAAGGTGACATCTAATCAAAAATAGCTAAATCAGAATAAAAATTACTGATTTTGATCTCATATGAGAATTGAATTATAAATCTTAGGTCACTTCAACTCAAACTAATATTTTTGTAAAAAAATATCTAATGATTTCTGTTACCGAAGCGTTATCAATAATTTCATCATTAAATATACCAACTACAATAAGAAAGATAGCACTAAAAGATGCTACAGAACTTATTCTAAGTAAAGATATCCACTCGCCAATCAACATGCCCCCATTTAGGCAATCTGCTATGGATGGTTATGCATTATCAATTGGAGATACTTCTACATACACTATTGTCGGAGAAATAAAAGCTGGAGATGCTCTTAATCAACAATTAAAACCTGGAGAATGTGTTCGTATATTTACGGGTGCACGAGTCCCTGATCAAGCCAATTCGGTCGTTATTCAAGAAAACGTAGTACGATCAAAAAATACAATAACTATTAATGGGGAGTTTCATCAACACCAAAATATCAGAACACTTGGTGAACAAATAAAAGAAGGAGATATTGCGCTTACCAAAGGCACAAAACTTACTCCTGCAGCTATAGGATTTTTAGCAGGTCTTGGTATTGATCAAGTTGCAGTTTTTATACCTCCAACAATAGCAATCATAACTACAGGAAATGAATTAATTACTCCTGGAAATCCTCTAACAGAAGGAAAAATATATGAAAGTAATTCTATACAATTAGTTGCTGCTCTTAAGCAGTTAGATTGTAAAAAAATAAAAAAATATACTGTTAAAGACGAATATCAGAGTACAAAAGAAACTATAGCTCTAGCAATTCAGGATAATGATTTAGTATTAATTAGTGGAGGAATTTCTGTAGGAGATTATGATTTTGTAAAAGATGCTCTCACTGAACTAAAAACAGAAGAATTATTTTATAAAATAAAACAAAAACCCGGAAAACCACTGTACTTGGGTAAAAACAATACTACATTAATTTTTGCCCTACCAGGAAACCCTGCTTCTTCTCTTACTTGTTTTTATATATATGTATTCCCAGTTATTAAGCAAATGATGGGGTATCAAAACACACAACTTTCAAGAATTAAAAAAAAATTGGATACAGATTTCATAAAAAAAGGAAACAGAGCACAGTTTCTTAAGGCTAAAATATCCGATACAACAGTAACAATTTTAGAAGGACAAAGCTCTTCTATGCTCTATACATATGCTATTGCAGATGCACTTGTATACATCCCAGAAAAAATAGATTGTATCAATAAAGGTGATCTGGTAACAGTAATCGTTCTCCCACAATAGAATATGATATTCATAAAATATAGCCTTCTATATTCAGTTTTATAGCAATCATAACGTATTTATTATGTAAATCATAAAAATTTGCAAAAAGTACTCTTGTTTGTGTTTTTCGTTATATATTTCAGAACATAACGATAATAATGTATCACATAAAAAGTAGAATCTGGATAGAAGGAAAAGAAGGTGTTTTTCTAGGAGAAGGGCGAATTAAAATTCTAAAATCTATTATAGCAGAAGGCTCACTTACTAAAGCTGCTAAATCTCTAGGAATGTCCTACAAAAAAGCCTGGTCTCTTGTAGATTCAATTAACAAAAATGCTTCCCAACCTATTGTAATTACTAATACTGGTGGCCTAGGTGGAGGCGGAACTATAATTACGGAATATGGTTTAAAAATGATTACAGCTTTTGAAAATATTAATAAAAACTGTTGGGATTTTCTAGATCAACAACTAAAAGACCATCAGTTATGAAATCTATAGAGAAGCAAAACATTACGGCTATTATACTTGCCGGAGGTAAAAGCAGCCGTATGGGACAAGAAAAAGGGCTCGTACTGCACAATGGTTCACCTTTTATTTTGCATATCATTACTGCAATTACTCCTATTACAGATAAGATTGTAATTAGTACTGCTAATGAAGAGTATAGGCAATTTGGGTATCCTTGTATCAAGGATAGTATTGCTGATTGTGGTCCCATTGGAGGTATCTATACAGGTTTGCATCACTCTACTACAGAAAAAAACTTAATACTTAGCTGTGACATTCCTTTTATAACAGTCGAATTGCTCCAAAATTTAGTACACAAACATCAAACTGGATTTGATGCTACTTACTATTACAATATGCCATTAATTGGAATTTATAATAAATCTGTTTCTGAAATAGTTCAAAACAGTATTCGCAAAAAAAGACTAAAAGTACTCCAATTACTTTCTAAATTAAAAACGCAATACCTACCTGTAGATAAAGATATTGAATCTTACTTGAGTAATATCAACACACCAGAACAATATAATCAAACCATCCAATGGAATTAAAAATAATATATTTCGGTATGATAGCAGAAGCTATATCAAGAACAGAAGAGATAATCTTAGTACCCGAATATTGTGATCTTAATAAATTATATGAACTTTTAAAAAACAGATACAAACAGCTTCATAAACTATCGTTTACCATAGCTGTTGATAAAGAAATACCATCTGATAATAAAATACTAATCCCAAAAAATGAAATAGCATTGCTACCACCTTTTTCTGGTGGGTAAAAATTAATAATATGAAGAAAAGAAAAACAGTATTCGTAGAAGGCCCAATACTTCCATCTTTTATTGCCAACTCGATAGAAAAACATCAAACCAAAACCACCATTGGAGCTCACGATATTTTTTTAGGACAAGTACGTGCAGATGAAATCGAAGGAAAAAAAGTAACTGCAATAGCTTATTCTGCATATACAGAAATGGCAGAAGAAAAACTCGAACAGATCCGAGAAGCAACCTTTGCGTCTTATGATCTTACGTGCATGCATATATATCATAGTCTAGGTACTGTAAAAACTGGTGAGATATGCTTATTTGTTTTTGTTTCATCTGCACATAGAAAAGTCGCTTTCGATGCACTAGAATACCTTGTAGAAAAAATAAAAAAAGAAGTGCCCATTTTTGGTAAAGAGATATTTGCGGATGAAACCCATGTCTGGAAAGTAAATAAAGTATAATAAAAAATCGTATAGCGCATTCATAATGGTAGATATAACGCATAAAAGTAACACCCTAAGAATTGCAACTGCACAAGCTACAGTTAAAGTTGGTTCTAAAGATACTATTGAAGCAATTATCGCTAAAAAAATTCCAAAAGGAGATGTGTTCGAAATGGCAAAAACTGCAGGTCTATTTGCCGCAAAAAGAACCAGTGATATGATTCCTGATTGTCATCCATTACCAATAGAATATACAAATGTCTCGTACACAATCAATACACTAGAGATTATAATACAAATGACCGTTAAAACCATCTACAAAACAGGTGTAGAAGTTGAGGCCATGCATGGGGTATCTGTAGTTGCGTTAACGATGTATGACATGCTAAAACCTGTTGATAAAAATGTAGAAATCCAACATATCAAATTGCTTGATAAAAAAGGAGGTAAATCTTCGTATAAGGATAATGGTGCTTCATATAAAGCTGGTGTCATTGTATGCTCGGATTCTATTTCGGCAGGACATAAAGAAGATAAAGCAGGTAAGGCTATAATTGCTAAACTAGAGGCATCTGATGTACTTATCCAATCCTATACAATCATACCGGATGAAGTCGATCAAATACAACATCAAGTTAAACAGCTACAAAATGAAGGAAATGATTTAATTATCTTTACTGGAGGCACTGGACTATCTCCCAGAGATGTGACACCAGAAGCCATTGCTCCATTAATAGAAAGACGTATTCCTGGTATTGAAGAAGCCATTAGAAAATATGGTCAGGACCGCATGCCATATGCCATGCTATCCCGGAGTATAGCTGGTGTTATTGATCAAACACTCGTACTTGCATTACCTGGATCAACTAATGGGGCTAGAGAATCTATGGAAGCTATTTTTCCGCATATCCTCCATGTTTTTAGAATTCTAAAAGGTGCTAAACATATAGAAAAATAAACCCGTAAAATGGCTAAACAAAACACTAGCATATTAATTGATACTTTTGGGCGTAAACATACCTATTTACGAATTTCATTAACAGAACGATGTAACCTAAGATGTACCTATTGTATGCCTGCAGAAGGTATTACTCTGACACCAAAAGAACATCTAATGACTACAGATGAGATATATCATATTGCTCAAGAATTTGTAAGATTGGGAGTTACCAAAATTCGATTAACTGGTGGAGAACCAATGGTAAGAAAAGATTTTACAAAAATATTAACTAAACTTGCTACTTTACCTGTAGAGCTAGGTATTACTACAAATGGGATCATAGCTGATCGATATATTGATCTATTAAAAACTAGCAAGATCAAGACAATCACCATCAGTATTGATTCGTTAAAAAAAGACAAGTTTCAGAAAATCACACGTCGTAACGAATTCGAAAAAGTCTGGAACACAATACAACTTTATCAAAAAGAAGGTTTTATAGTAAAACTAAATATAGTATTGATCAAAAATTTTAATGAAGATGAGATTATAGATTTTATTAAGCTCACCCAACATCAAAATCTAATCATTCGATTTATAGAATTCATGCCCTTTGATGGAAATCAATGGAATGTCAATAAACTGATTACACATCAAGAGTTATTAGACATCATTAAATATACCTACCCCCTACAAGTAAAACGATTAACAGATGCATCTAATGATACAGCAAAGAACTATAAAATTGAGGGATACAAGGGAAGTTTTGCTATTATCAGTTCGGTGACAAACCCATTTTGTGATACCTGCAATCGCATACGACTCACTGCAGATGGGAAACTAAAAAATTGTTTATTCTCTGCTAATGAATTTTCTATTCTAGAACCACTAAGAGCTAATAAGAATATACAACATATAATTAGTGATGCACTAAACCAAAAATATAAGACAAGAGGCGGTATGGATACACCTGATAAATTACATAATCCAGACTTACATTCTAAAAATCGTAGTATGATTACTATTGGGGGGTAACATCTCGAGTGATTAAATAAAGTATTGTAAACACATTAAAAAAGAAAGAAATTACTTACAAATTTTTAATTATTTTCTAAAATACACTCTTCTTATAGATATTTTAACTATTTGATAGTTAAATTGTTCAACTAAATTCAGTATCTTGTTTTTTACTATTATTTTGTATCAGTAAATTATTAAATCATGGGAAAAAAAGATACTTTTTTATATAAAACAAACCGATTTATCCTGCTTAGCATATTTTTAGTAATTGGTTCTATTGTTAATGTACACGCTTTTACTTTATTTCAAGATTCTGTAAACTATATCGAGTATAAAGGTATTGTGGTAGATCACGATACTAATGAACCTCTTATTTCTGCAACAATCGAGTTGAATGAAACTAATATTTCTACGATCACCAATGATGAAGGAAAATTTTTATTAAAAATTCCTAATGACTATGCTGATGGAAAGATAACTGTATCTTTCTTAGGATATAACGACACTACCATCAATCTTACATCTCTTGATAAAACTAATAGCACAATAAAATTAAAGACTTCGATTACAGAATTAACTGAGGTAGCTATTGACCCTAAAAACCCTAATGCATTAATGCGAGCCGTTATGGAAAAAAGGGGAGCTAACTATCTAAATGACCATACAATAATGACTGCTTTTTATCGAGAGACTATAAAAAAACGAAGAACATATGTCTCCTTATCAGAAGCTGTAGTTGATGTATACAAAAAACCTTATAGCTCGGGTAAAAATGATTTCATGAAATTATATCGGGCTAGAAAAAGTGCAGACTATAAGAAGCTAGATACATTGACATTAAAGCTTCAAGGAGGTCCATCAAGTACATTATACATAGATGTAATGAAAAACCCTGAACTTTTGTTTTCAGAAAATATGCTAGAAACCTATCAATTCAGTTTTGATAAATCTACCAGAATAAATGATCGTCTTATTTATGTACTTAATTTTGAGCCACATAAATATATCAAAGAGCTCCTGTATTATGGAAAAGTATATGTAGATGCTGAAACTCTGGCAATGAGTAAAGCCGTTTTTAGTCTCAACCTAGAAGATAGAAATGAAGCAAGTAAACTATTCGTAAGAAAAAAACCAACCAGAGCAAAAGTATATCCAACCGTAGCCACATATAATATTGATTATCGACAAAAAGATGGTAAATGGTATTATGGGTACGGAAGAATTGACCTCGTCTTTAAAATAAACTGGAAAAAGAAACTGTTTAATTCTACCTACAAGCTCAATATAGAAATGGCTGTTACAGATTGGAGAAAGAATATTGAGGATGAAAATTTAAGAACCAAAGATCGATTAAAATCATCTGTTGTGATTAGTGATGAAGCATCAGGTTTCTCTGACCCATCCTTTTGGGGGGAGTATAATGTCATAGAACCTGAAAAATCAATCGAATCTGCTATCAAAAAAATACAAAAACAATTACGAAAAATAAATTAATTATTTTTTGAGTCATATTCGTAAACTGAACTCATTTAAGGTTTTTTGATTGAAGCAAAAAAGACCATTTTGCATCGAATAGTAAAAATCTTAAATGAGTTCAGTTTTAAAAATCTATATTACTAAGGCTTTCTTACAATTTTACGCACTTGTTGGTATACATCAAATTCACTCTACTAGAAAATCTATTCTGAACTTAAACATTCATAAAAATTGTTTATTTATGTATGCATTTGGATACAAATTACATGCACTTTATTAAAAAAACAACTGAATTTGATAAATGGCTGAGAAAGCTAAGCCTCAATTTGCAACAATAATGAAAACTTTAAAGGCAATCGGAGGACAAATTCAAGTGAATCCAGTATCAGCATAAAAAAATGACAACAAAACAATTTTCTTATGTTCTCTTCAGGAAACAAACGCAACAAACAAGAGACGATATATGTGTAAAATACTCTATATGTATACATCTATCAAGCTATTTTTAGCAAACAATCTCTGGCAAAATTTACTTCCTAGCCCGGATTTAATCAAAAGTAAAATGTAAAATTTTTAATTTTCAGAAATTAATACAAAAACACTATTCACATCCTCTTTTGGGAATAACCTAATACTTCCTTGAGGTAATAAACCCATTTAAGATGTTTTGATTGAAGCGAAAAACTTTAAATGAGTTCAATAATAGAAGTGTTTTACACAAAGAAAAAATAAAAAAATTATACTATCGTTTTTATATAGTAATCTTATAGAAATACACCACTTCTTATAAAAAATATCAAATGAGTCGCATTTTATGCATTATCACATTTTTCACAATAACTACAGAGCTTTTAGCTCAAAAAAGTCTGACCCTAATAGAACAGCAACAAGATTTTAAAATTTTAGAAAACATTCTTAAACAGGGACACCCTTTTCTTTATGGGTATACAGATCAAAAAAAAATAGATTCTATCTTTACCAGTACACGAGAATCATTAACAGAAAATGCTTTGGATATTGAATTATTTTCTAAAATGCAGAACGCTATTAATTATATCAAAGACGCACACCTATCCCTTTATGCTCCAGAGACTTTTGATGCCAATCAATATTATTTTCCATTACTACTTAAAATCATACAAACAGATTTTTATACCGACACTGATGATTTTGGTATTCCTGTAGGATCAAAAATCCTAAAAATCAATGGAAAAGACATTGCTCATATTCTCGAAACATTAAAAAAATACGTTCCAGCTGATGGAAACAATCTCACAAGAAAATATAGGGAAATTGAGTTAAAATTTGGATTGTTTTATGCCTATGCATATGGTATAAAAAAAGAGTTTACTATTGAGTATATAGCGCCAAATACTACAAAGAAATCAATTACGTTAGCTGCAGAATCATTTGCTACTGTAAAAAATAGAAGTAGTAAGCGAAATTCTTATTTTGCAAAATACCATTCTCAGGAAAATGGAGTCAATTTTTTTTCCAAATATATCGGAAATCATGAACCTTTTGTATACTATAAAGATGATTTAAAAACTGCTGTATTAGTAGTAAATTCCTTTAAGGTAGATCAAAGAATATTCAAAAATTCTCTAGGAAAAATTTTCAAGGCAATACACAGCAAAAAAATAAAAAATCTCATTATTGATTTGCGAAACAATGAAGGTGGTTACAGGCCTAATGCTATACAGTTGTATACATACATTACTACTAAACCATTTAAACAAAGAACCAGTACAATTGTATCTTCATTGGAGATTCCCGAACGGACATATGCTACCAGATCACTTTTTAATGAAAAAGAACTCTTGAAAGATAAATTCTATAATCATCCAACATACGATGGGTGGAAACTAAATTTTGACGACCTAGAAACGATTATGGTACCTGATAGAAATAGATTTTTGGGTAATGTATATATGTTAACTAGTGGTGCTACTTTTTCTGATAGTTCTGATATCGCATTGCTAGCAAAAAACAATCCTGATATCCTTTTGATCGGAGAAGAAACAGGATCTAGCTATTATACGCATACGGGAGGATTTACCGCCTACTATGAATTCCCTAATTCTAAAATTAGTATGGCCATGCCTATGGAAAAACTAACACATTATGTTAGGGATAAAACAATTGCGATTGGCTCGGGTGTTATTCCCGATCGGCAAGTACATTTGTCCGTAACAGATCTGATACATGGCCGCGATACGCAATTAGATTATGTACTGCAATTAATCCGAGGAAAATGATCGTACTGCGAGCAATAGTTCTTTAAACCCGCATTCATAGACATTGTTTCACTGTAACGTTAAAGTTTCTAACTGGTAAGCAGCTTCTACGTTTCAAATTGTCCTATTGAAATTTTATCGTTAAAAATGAAATAAA
>CANLRN010000001.1 GCA_947493495.1 uncultured Aquimarina sp. | reverse complement strand
ACGATAAAATTTCAATAGGACAATTTGAAACGTAGAAGCTGCTTACCAGTTAGAAACTTTATGTTACAGTCAAAAAAATGTCTATGAATGCAGGTTTAAAAAACTGTTGTTTAACTAAATTACCAACTAAAGAATAAAGAACTATCTCATTAATTTTAGAATTCGAATTAATATTGAGATGGTTTTTTGCAGGATTTGGACTTAAAAATATAGAGGTTACAACATCTGTACCTTCTGGGTTTTTGTTTGTGTTAATGGCAGTTTCACTTCCATTTCTAGAAACAAAATCAAAATTGAATAAGTTAAAACCACCACCCTTAGTAATCTCAAATCTGAAAACATGCTGTCCAGCAGATAAATATATATTACTTACGGGAACAGGACTTATTTGATTAATTCCTATTCCTCCTGTGTTAGGAATATTTATTTCTCCTCCTATAGTATTGCCATCAATAAAAAGCTGAAATCTAGAATTAGACCCTCCAGAAGCCAAGTTTGTATTAATATCATAGGTTCCGGAATTAGTTACATTAACAGTGTATTCAAGCCATTCTCCTTTGCTTGTCCAACCAATATTAGCACTTTCCGAGTTCTTTTCTATATCTACGTGATCATAAAGATCATTGCGCAAAAATCCTCCATTATTTCCATCATCTAAATCGAAAAAAGCAATTCCTTGAACTCCTTCGTCAAAATGTTCTGCTTCAATTCTTCCAGGAATCCTCCAAGCAGGACCATTGAGATAAGGAACTTGTGGAGAATATGCATTAATGCCATCACAATTATCATCAATACCATTATCCACAATTTCGGATACCTCCTGCTGCGCAAAGAGTGTTAAATAATAATTAAAAGCTGTGCAAATGTCTCCTGACTTTGCGCAATACTCAAAGAAAAAAATATAATTTTATAGATAAGAGCTGCTTAGGGATAAGTGATTTTTTGTAGTATATACCTTTTGACACAAACTATTATTTCAAAATGTATTAAAAAATTACCTAGTAAAAAATGATAAGAGGCTGATGTGATACATATATGTTTTTTCCTCTGGTAAAAAGCATAAGAATTAGAGTTCTATCCTTTTTACGATGATACGGATACTTTCTAATGTATTTCTTGTTTCTTGTTCCTTGATTTATGCTATTTTTGTTTTGGAAAAAACATTTCTGTGGGCATAGATCATTCAATGAATCATCGTTTCGAACAGCTAAACTGCTGTGTCTGTATACCGACCTATAACAATCAGAAAACACTGAATACTGTTATACAAGGTGTACTAGCGCATACAGATCATATCATTATCATCAATGATGGCGCTACAGATACGACTTCCGATATTCTAGAAACATATAAGAACAGGCTCCAGGTCATTACTTTTCCCGAAAATAGGGGTAAAGGAGTAGCCCTACGAGCAGGCTTTGCCAGAGCTTATGAACTTGGGTATGAATATATGATTACTATCGATAGTGATGGACAGCATTTCCCAGAGGACCTTCCTCTGTTTTTGGATGCCCTAGAACAGCAAGATCCTAGAATCCCTTTGTTGCTTATAGGATCAAGAAATATGGACGATCCCTCGGTACCAGGAAAAAGTAGTTTTGGGAATAAATTTTCTAACTTTTGGTATTATATAGAAACGGGGATTAAGTTACAAGATACGCAATCTGGATATCGATTGTATCCCATTAAAGAAATCCAACAAGTAAAACTATTCACTACCAAATTCGAACTCGAAATAGAAGTCATCGTAAAATTGGCGTGGCGTAATGTAGCAGTTCGCAATATCCCTATACAGGTATTGTATGATGAGGCAGAGCGCGTATCTCATTTTAGACCTTTTAAGGATTTTACACGGATCAGTATCCTTAACACTTGGTTGGTAGTACTTACCTTATTTTTTTATCTCCCCAAACGAATACTTGGCACTGTAAAAAAAAAAGGGTTTAAGAAATTCTGGAGAGAAGATGTATTGAGAAGTGATGAGCCTCCCATAAAAAAAGCAAGTGCCATTGCATTGGGGCTTTTTATAGGAATATCTCCATTGTGGGGTTTTCATACCATTTCGGTACTTACGCTAGCAGCAGTATTCCGGTTAAATAAAGCAATTGCTTTTTTGTTTTCGAATATCAGCCTGCCACCATTTGTGCCTTTTATTGCGTATGGGAGCTATCAGGTAGGTGCATTGGTAATGGGAAAAAAAATGGATGCAACACTAGATATAGAAAAAATAAAATCTGGTGCTGCTATTTTTGAAAGCTTAGGACAATATATAATAGGGAGTTTTGTACTGGCAATTGTAGTAGCATTCATTTCTGGAATGCTTACGTATTTGTATTTTAGCTATCTTAAAACTAAAACAGATGCTATAGATGTCTAATTTATTTCTCTCTATATATCATTATATTCGATCCAATAGGATAAAGGCTTGGGGAGTTAGTATTGGAAGTATAGTTATTCTCGCTTTTTTAGCAAGTCGCATTGGTTTCGAAGAGGATATTACACGATTGATCCCTAATAGCAAAAAAGGAGCTATTACTCAAAAAGTATTACAGACAGTTTCTTTTTCTGATAAGATAGTTATCAATATAACGAATCAAGGGGATCATCCAGATGATCTTACGGAGTACGCAACCGCTTTTATGGATTCTGTACAGACTCAATTGAATGATTATATAAAACAGATTCAGGGTAAAGTCGCAGATGATAATGTGATGGAGTTGTATGATTTTGTGTATGCGCAGCTTCCGTTTTTTCTATCAGAATCAGATTATGAGAATATAGGCAACAGAATTAATCCAGATTCTATAGCGCTTACTATAGAAAATAATTACAAAACCTTAAATTCTCTTACAGGAGTAGTGACAAAAAAATATCTTGTCAAAGATCCATTAGGGATCACTCCACGAGGGCTAAAGAAATTGGTGCAGCTACAATTGGGAGATAACTATGATTTGTATAATGGATACTTAATCACCAAAGACCATAAAAACCTATTATTGTTTATAACACCTGCACTCGCAACAAATGAAACAGGAAAGAATACCATTTTTGTAGAAAAATTACAAAAGATCACAAAACAGCTTAATAGTGCTTATACCGATAAGGCAAATGCCTCACTATTTGGAGCTACTTTATATGCTGTAGCCAATGCAAAACAGATCAAAAAAGATATTCAGTTTACGGTAAGTATCGCTATGAGTATCTTATTACTTATTTTAATCCTCTTTTACCAGAGGATAAGTATTCCTATTATCATTTTTACACCTACACTATTTGGTGCTATTGTAGCAATAGCGGTATTATATCTTATAAAAGGAAAAATATCTGCGATCTCCCTAGGAATAGGATCTGTATTATTGGGAATTACCATAGATTATTCGTTGCATATTCTTACGCATTATAGAAATAATGATGATGTAGAAGAACTGTATAGAGATGTTTCTTTACCTATTTTAATGAGTAGTCTGACTACTGCTGTAGCTTTTTTATGTTTGGTATTTGTAAAATCTGAAGCTCTTAATGATTTGGGTATTTTTGCAGCAGTTAGTGTGGTTGGAGCTTCTGTATTTGCATTAATTTTTATACCACAAGCCTATCTTTCAAATAAAAAAAATCATTCTCAGAAAACAGTTATAGATAGGATATCGAGAACAAGTTTTCATAAAAGTAAATTGTTGATTTTTCTAATTACAGGGGTGTGTGTCGTCAGCCTTTTTCTTTTTCACAGCGTAGGATTTGATACAGATTTATCTACGATGAATTATCAACCCAAAGAACTGGTCGCAGCAGAAAATGATTTAGACAGAATTAATAATAACAAGGCAAAATCCATTTATGTAGTTACCTATGGTAAGACATTAAACAAAGCACTCTATGCCAATAATAAGTTACATGCCATTTTAGAACAACATAAACTGAATAAAAATATCATTAATTATAGCTCTATTGGTGGAGTAGTATTGTCTAAAGAAGCACAGCAAGAGAAAATAAAACTATGGAATGATTTCTGGACACAAAAAAGAAAAGACTCTTTAACAGGTTTATTAAAAGGAAAAGGAGCCTTAATTGGTTTTAAACCAACAACTTTTGCCAAGTTTTATAAATATCTAGAAACACCAATACACCCAATCGATTATCGTCAATACCAGGGTATAAAGGAGTTATATCTAGAAGAGTTCGTAACTGAAAAACAGGATTTTTCTACCGTGATTTCTGCCATTAAAGTACATCATAAAGATGCAGATGCTATCAATAGATCGCTAAGTACAATACCTGATACTGTAGTTATTGATAGAAAACAATTAAACGAGACATTATTAGGAAATCTGAAAAATGATTTTAATGTCTTGATAGGATATTCTCTGATTGCTGTAGTCGTATTATTATTGCTGTTTTATAAAGATTCTATGCTTACGTTACTCACCGCATTACCCATTGCTATTACCTGGGTAATAACACTAGGGATTATGAAAATTATGGGTATAGATTTCAACATCTTTAATGTGATTATTTCTACTTTTATTTTTGGGTTAGGAGTAGACTATAGCATATTTATTACTAATGGTTTGATAAAAGAGCATACCTATGGTACACGTGTATTACCTACCTATAAAACGTCTATTCTCCTCTCTGTTATAACTACTATTCTAGGTGTTGGGGTATTGATTTTTGCAAAACATCCTGCATTACGCTCCATATCTATCATATCTCTTATTGGGATTCTATCAGCAGTATTGGTTGCATTTACGATACAACCGATGCTATTTAAGCTTTTTATTAGCAATAGAACCAAAAATGGATTGTCACCACTACGCTTACGACAGACGTTGTGGTCATTGTTCAGCTTTAGTTATTTTATCATAGGAGGCTTTTTGGTATCAATACTTAGTAGTTTGATCATACCCTGGTTTCCGGCAAGTAAGAAAAAGAAAATGAGCGTTTTTCATACTGTAGTTTCTAAATTGATGGGCTCCGTATTGTATTCCAATCCTTTTGTAAAAAAGAAAGTAATCAATCCAGAGCAAGAAAACTTTAGCAAACAATGTATTATGATTGCTAATCATTCTTCATTTCTAGATATCATTTCTATTGGCATGTTACACCCTAAATCTATTTTTTTGGTCAAGGATTGGGTCTATAACAATCCAGTTTTTGGGAGAGCCGCAAAACTCGCAGGTTTCTATCCCGTATCATCAGGTATTGAAGGAGGCGTAAAGCATCTACAAGAAAAAGTACGACAAGGATACTCATTGATAGCATTTCCAGAAGGTTCGAGAACAAAAACAGCAAAAATGAGTAGATTTCATAAAGGATCTTTTTACCTGGCTCAAGAACTCAATCTAGATATCCTTCCTATACTTATACACGGGAGTGCACAGGTGTCCCCAAAAGGAGATTTTGTGATCCACGATGGAGCAGTACAACTAAAAATCTTACCTAGAATAACGGTTGGCGATGTTAGTTTTGGCGATACCTATTCGCTAAGAACGAAAAATATAAGTACTTGGTTTAGAGAACAGTATTTTCAATTTCAGGAAGAAGAAGAGGGGATATCATACTATAAAAAAGCAGTACTTAATAATTATAGGTATAAAAGTTGTTATCCCGAAGTCAAGAAACGATATAATGAGTGTCATGAGTATTATTATAGAGTAGTCTCGCATATAGCACCAAATGATCGGGTAGTACTGTATGGAGATACTTATGGCGAGCTCTTACTATATATATCCTACAGAAAACCTTATGCTAAACTCACAGGAATATTAGCAGAAGAACGTAGCCGATTGATAGCGCAACAATGTTATATGACAATTAGAAGTAAAATAGATTTTGTAGCAGATGAAGATTTGACTTCGAAAAAATTTGATGTACTTTTGTTAGATACAACGATACCAATACAACCACAACATCAAGAAAAATTAATCCAAGAGGATATTAAGAAAATAATCGTCCTCTCAGAAAACAAAAAGTTTTTCGAAAATTTACTAGTTGATTTTGAAATATTTGAACAGGATTTTGGAATAACAGTTTTGAATAGAATATCATAGATGCAAGAAAAATTTGATGTTATTATAATCGGAAGTGGGCTAGGAGGTCTGGTTGCTGCTAATATCCTTGCTAAAGAGGGTAAAAAAGTATGTGTTTTAGAAAAAAATAATCAGTTTGGAGGAAATCTACAAACATTTGTACGAGATAAAAGTATATTCGACACAGGAATTCATTATATAGGGGGCTTAGAAAAAGGTCAGAATCTACATAAATATTTTTCATATCTAGATATAATGGATGACCTTAAGCTCAAAAGGATGGATATCAATGCCTATGATGTGATTACCTTTGATAATGATGAGCTCGAATATCCACACGCACAAGGCTATGATAACTTCATAAAACAATTGGCAGCTTTTTTTCCAGAAGAAGAAGAAGGGATCAGACAATATACTGAAAAGATAAAGGACACCTGCTATCGATTTCCGTTATATAACCTAGAACAAGGAGATCAATATTATGGAGAAAATTTATTAACTCTAAAGGCGAAGGATTATATAGATGCTACTGTAAAAAATCCTAAATTACGAGCAGTACTAGCAGGGTCTAATCTGTTGTATGCGGGAGATCCTGATAGTACACCTTTTTATGTGCACGCACTATCAATAAACTCATATATAGAAAGTGCTTGGAGGTGTATACAAGGAGGAAGTCAAATCGCTAAATTATTAGTTAAACGCTTAAGAACATTAGGAGGGACCATATTAAAATATCAAGAAGTTACAACATTTAATTTTAAAGAAGAAATATTAGTATCTGTATCTACTGCGCAGGGAAATACTTTTTCTGCAGATAATTTTATATCCAATATGGATCCTAAGCTCACATTGAATATGATAGGTAAAGAAAAGTTTAGGAATTTATATTTTAAAAGAATCCAGAGTACCAAAAGTGTAATCTCGTCATTTAGTATATATTTAGTTTTTAAGAAAGGTACAGTTCCATATTTTAATAAAAACTATTACCATACGCATACTCCAGAAAAAGTATGGACTACGCAGAACTATAAAGAAGAAAGTTGGCCTGAAGCTTATTTAATTTCTATGAATGAAGATCTTAAAACCCCAGGCTTTGCAGACAACTTAACTTCTATAGCCTATATGCGTTTCGAAGAAGTAAAACCTTGGGCAGATACATTTAATACAGTAGCTGTAAAAAATGATAGAGGAGAGGATTATGAACAATTTAAGCAACGAAAAATAGAAGCTTATCTCACGGAAATAGAGAAAAAATTTCCTAATATTAGATCTTGTATCAAATCTGTCCATACATCAACACCATTATCATATAGAGATTATATAGGATGTTTTGAAGGATCTATGTATGGTTTTGTCAAAGATGCTAGCAGTCCTATGAAATCCTTTTTATCTCCCAGAACTCGGATTTCTAATTTGTTATTTACGGGACAAGGACTAAATATGCACGGAGTTTTGGGAGTTACCATAAGTGCAGTAGTGACCTGTGGAGAGCTTTTAGGAAAAGAATATTTACTCAATCGAATTAAAGAAACCTTAGCCAAGAAGGAACAAGTAAAAACATAATGAAACATATAGGTTACGTTCTCCTCTTGATATCGATTGCTACAGTATCTTCTTGTGGCGTGAAAAAATCATTAGCAGCCCGACCCGATATTACAGGAATAGCGACTATTGATACCGCAAGGATAAAACATAGTAATACGTATTATACGCTAAATAATAATCTACTTCGCAAAAATAAGCAAGGATTATGGGAAATGTATCTAGAAGGAGAACCACTAGAAAGAGGTATTGCCGCAGGAAGCTTATCCAGAGAACTGATTAAAATACAAGAAGATGCCTTTATAGGGAAAGTTAAAGAATTAGTTTCTTCAGAAGGGTATCTTAGATTCCTAAGTAAAATTGTAGCTTGGTATAATCGAAAACTACACCTCAATGTCCCCGAAGAATATAAGACCGAAATTTATGGAGTCTCTAGATATGCATCTAGGGATTATAATGATTTTGCGTTACCCTATGTTAGGATGTTATATGCACACGGTGCCCATGATATAGGACACGCATTACAAGACCTAATGTTAGTAGGCTGTACTTCATTTGCTGCTTGGGGAGAAAAAACAGAAGATGGACAATTATTAATTGGACGTAATTTTGATTTTTATGCAGGAGATGATTTTTCTAAAGAGAAACTAGTTACTTTTATGAATCCATCTAAAGGATATAAATTCATGACCTATGGATGGGCAGGTATGATGGGAGCATTATCAGGAATGAATACTGAAGGATTGACAATTACTATCAATGCAGGAAAATCTAAAATACCTTTAATTGCCAAAACACCCATTTCTATTCTTACCAGAGAAATACTACAATATGCTAGTACTATCGAAGAGGCTATTGCTATAGCAAAAAAAAGAGAGGTGTTCGTTTCAGAATCTATCATGGTAGGAAGTGCTCGAGATAAAAAAGTGGTATTAATAGAGGTGTCTCCTAAAAATTTTGGAATATATGAAGTACAAAATTCTGATCAATTAGTATGTGCTAATCATTTTCAGAGTGAGGCATATACAGAAGATAAACGAAACCATAAAGCCATTACAGAGAGCCATTCGCTGTATAGATATAACCGAATGACAGAGCTATTATCAAGCCAAGAACAGCTAAACCCCTTAAAAGCTGCAAAAATTCTGAGAAATCGAGAAGGATTAAAAAATAAACTCATCGGATATGGTAATGAAAAAGCATTGAATCAAATGTTGGCGCATCATGGAATTATTTTTAAACCCGAAGAACGAAAAGTATGGGTGTCTACCAATCCTTACCAGATGGGAGCATTTGTTGCTTATGACCTAGATGAGGTTTTTGAGAATATGAAGAAAACAAATATAGAAGAAAAAGCAATAGCAATCGATACACTGAAAATTCCCGAAGATCCTTTTATTCATACACCACGATATAGAGATTATGAGAAGTTTAGGATAATGAGTCGAGAAATAGAAAATGCTATAGACAACAAACAAAAGGTAGAGGAGAAAAAGTTGCTCAATTTCGAAAAATTAAATCCCGAGTATTGGGCGACTTATTTTATAATAGGTAGTTATTATTATCATAATAAAGAATATAATAAAGCACTAATAGCTTTTAAACAAGCAGAAAAAAGAGAAGTAACTACACAACTAGATCTCAAAAAAATAAAAAAATATAGTAAGAAATGTGAAAGAAGGTTATAGTTTAGTTAATGCTATGTGAAATGATAAAGAATACGAATGTTTTGATGTAAGTAGTAGCCGTACTATCGACAAAATAATCTAATCAATATAGAAATTATTTTTTATGAAAACTTTTAAAACCAAAAACATAATCTTTATACTACTATGTAGTATTGTATTTATCTCTTGCGGGAATGATGATGATACTTCAACTCCAACATTACCACCACCAATTCCACAAACAATTACTATTACTGAAACAGGTTTATATCCCGAAGGAATCGATTTTAATACAAATAACAATCAATTTGTAGTAGGTTCCATTGCTAAAAGTGAGGTAGGATATGTAGATCCACAAACAGGAGCATATACCACTTTTGTAACAGATCCTAAATTAGCAAGTGTAACTGGAGTTTTTACAGATGAAAGTAGAAATAGACTATTAGTTGTATCTGGCAATTTAGGTTTCTCTACAAATAGTAATAGCAATCCAGCTGTAGTAGCATATCTAGGGATTTATAATTTAGAGACAGGAGATCTAGTACAAGGAATAAATTTACATGAACTGCTTCCAGATGGTGCAGCAGCTTTTGCCAATGATATTGCGGTGGATAATGAAGGGAATATATATGTGACAGACTCTTTTTCTCCTGTAGTCTATAAAGTAGATGGAACGACATTAGAAGCTTCAATTTTTATTGATGGAGGAATGGATTTTACACCTGCGCCAATGAACTTTGGACTTAATGGAATTGTGTATACCAATGGTAACCTCATCGTAAATAAGTTAGATGATGGAGCACTGTTTAAAATTCCTATTGCTGATCCTACAAGTTATAACAAAATCGATGCTCCTGCATTTATAGGAGGGGACGGTTTAGAATTAATTTCTGATGGGACTGTAGCTTTAGTAGAAAATGGGCTAGGAGAAAATCCAGGAGTACAAATATTGACTACTAATGATGATTGGGGGACAGCAACGCTGGTATCTACTTTTGCGGTAGTTGGCGAAAAATTTCCTACTACAGCTACATTAGCTAATGATGGTAATGTATATGTACTCAATGCATATCTTGGATTAGCATTAGGAGGAGATTTATCACAAGAAACATTTAGCATTCTGCAAGTAAACTAATAACAAAATATACCATCGTCAATATAAAACTGCTAGGAACTTAAGATTCTGGCAGTTTTATTTTTTGAGAATATCTGATTTGATTGCTATTTATTTTATATTCGTCACTTTAATGGTAAAAAAAGGTATATAGAGTATAAGAATATATGAAAGACGAAGTAGAACAGCTTACACAAAAAGAAATAACAATACTTCAGCATAAAAAATTACGAGAAGTCATCTCCTATGTTTCTCAATATTCTCCATATTATAAAAAACTATTTTCAAAGTATGATATTTCTGTTAGTGATATTAATACTATCCAAGATTTACAAAAAATACCTGTTACTACCAAGGATGACTTGCAAGCATATAATGATGATTTTTTATGTGTTGCAAAAGATAAAATCATTGACTACGTAACTACATCTGGTACTCTGGGTAAACCAGTCACGTTTGCATTATCAGATGATGATTTAGAACGACTTGCCTATAATGAAGCTATGTCTTTTACTACAGCAGGAGTAACTAAAACAGATGTAGTACAATTAACCACCACCTTAGATCGTAGATTTATGGCAGGGCTAGCTTATTTTTTGGGAACCAGAAAATTAGGAGCAGCCTTGGTACGAGTAGGATCTGGAATACCAGAACTACAATGGGATTCGATACATAGGTTTCAATCGACTTATCTTGTAGTTGTCCCTTCTTTTTTGCTTAAGTTAATTTCTTATGCAGAAAATAATGCTATAGACTATAAAAACTCATCTGTAAAAGCTGCAATATGTATTGGAGAACCTCTAAGAGATCAAGATTTTAATCTAAATACATTAGGGACTAAAATTAAAGAAAAATGGGATATTGATTTATATTCTACCTATGCCTCTACAGAGATGAGTACAGCCTTTACAGAATGCAATGCTCATCAAGGAGGACATCAACGTCCAGAATTGATCATTGCAGAAATATTAAATGATCAAGGAAAGCCCGTAGAAGATGGAACAATAGGAGAATTAGTAATTACTACATTAGGCATAGAAGCAATGCCATTGATTAGGTATACTACAGGAGATATGGTACAGGCACATCGAGAAACCTGTTTATGTGGTAGAAAAACCATGAGACTCAGTCCCGTTTTAGGCAGAAAAAAACATATGATTAAGTATAAAGGAACTACGC
This sequence comes from uncultured Aquimarina sp., assembly GCA_947493495.1. Classification (GTDB taxonomy): domain Bacteria; phylum Bacteroidota; class Bacteroidia; order Flavobacteriales; family Flavobacteriaceae; genus Aquimarina. The sequence goes on along the minus strand of CANLRN010000001.1, from coordinate 237,652 downwards.
TATATCCACAAAGTGTAATTGAAGTATTGACTAGTTTCGAAGGCTTAGGAATCTATGTAATTGAGGTAGTGACCGGAGATTTGGGTACGGATCGGTTATTGATTCATATAGCTAATACATTTACGGCTATCCAACAAAAAAAATTAAAAGAGCATCTTAGAGCAAATTTGAGAGTAGTTCCTGATTTAATACTAAATACTATAGAAGAGCTTAAGAATAAAAAATTTCCTGAGATGAGTCGCAAGCCCATTTCCTTTATTGATTCTAGGAAATGATAAGGATTGAATACCTCAGATATCAATCTTATTTTCTGATAAAACAGCTTAAAACTGTATTTTTGTTCTGAATCATTAAAATAAATGGGATACTTTATAGATGTAATTCTTCCAATTCCTCTCGATAAAGAATTTACATACAGCATACATAAAAATGAAGCCGCTTTCTTAAAACCAGGAATGCGAGTAGCAGTACAATTCGGGAAAAGTAAAATATATGCTGCAATAGTATATAGAGTACATCAAACACCACCTGCTGTATATGAGGCAAAAGAGATAGAGCATATCTTAGATGAGACACCTATTGTTACTAATAATCAACTTCAATTGTGGTCATGGATAGCATCTTACTATATGTGTACTAAGGGAGAAGTAATGCGGGCAGCCCTACCAAGCGCTTTTTTGTTAGAGAGTGAAACAATCATACTACAAAATGATACCACTACAATTAATGAAAAGAACCTTAGAGATGATGAGTTTTTAATTTTTGAAGCCTTACAGCATCAAAGTATGCTTAAGATCCATGAAGTAATGAATATTATAGGCAAGAAAAATGTATTGCCTATAATAAAAAGGCTTATAGAAAAAAAAGTAGTTATTGTACAAGAAGAAATATACGAACAATATAAACCAAAAATAGTACGATATGTAAAACTACATCAAGAGTATACTAATGAAGAAGTACTAAAATCTTTATTAGAAACGATGAATAGAGCGCCAAAACAGAAAGAGGTATTGATGCATTTATTTATGTTGCAAGCACAATCTACTAAGCCGATAAGTGCTAATGATTTAGCAAAACGCTCAACCTCTAGTACGGCAGTTATAAAAGCGTTGATCGATAAAAAGATACTACAAGAATATTATCAGCAAACGGATCGTGTTCTTTTTCATGAGAATGCTAATAATGCAAGTAAAAAGTTGAATAAATATCAAGAACGTGCATTGAAAGAAATACAAAAATCATTTGTCGATAAAAATGTATGTTTATTGCACGGCGTGACATCTTCTGGGAAAACAGAAGTGTATGTTAAGTTGATAGAAGAACAATTATCAACTAATAAACAGGTGTTATACTTACTGCCAGAAATTGCATTAACTACACAACTAATCACAAGGCTACAAGTATATTTTGGAGACAAATTGATAGTATATCATTCTAAATATTCTGTGAACGAAAGAGTAGAAGCATGGAATAAAGTTATGAAAAGTATGGATGCACAGCTAATCATTGGAGCTAGGTCATCTGTTTTTCTTCCTTTTAATAACCTAGGGTTAATTGTTGTCGATGAGGAGCATGAGGGATCTTATAAGCAATTTGATCCAGCTCCTAGATACCATGCTAGAGACACAGCCATTGTATTGTCTAACATATTTAATGCTAAAGTAATATTAGGATCAGCCACACCTTCTTTAGAATCGTATTATAATGCTCAGCAAGGTAAATATGATTTGATCACTCTTACCAGAAGACATGGAGATGTGTTAATGCCCGAAATTAATCTGGTAGATCTAAAAACCAAATATAAACGCAAAGAAATGTCAGGGCATTTTAGCGATACCTTATTAGTAGCGATACAAGAAGCCTTGAGCGAAGAAGAACAAGTTATATTATTTCAGAACAGAAGAGGATATTCCCCCATCGTAGAATGCACTACCTGTGGTCATTCACCTCAATGTACCAATTGTGATGTAAGTTTGACATACCATCATCACCGTAATCAATTACGATGTCATTATTGTGGATATCATATTATGATGATGCGACAATGTATGGCATGTAGTAGTACAGAATTGTCTACTAAAGGTTTTGGAACAGAACAAATAGAGAATGAACTCAAAGAATTATTTCCAGATCATACCATTGGTAGAATGGATCAAGATACAACAAGAGGAAAACATGGATATGAAAAAATCATTACCCAATTCGAAGAAGGTGTTATTGATATATTAGTAGGTACTCAGATGCTCACCAAAGGATTAGATTTTAGAAATGTTACTTTAGTAGGTGTCATGAATGCAGATAACTTGCTTAATTTTCCTGATTTTAGAGCGCATGAACGAAGTTTTCAATTGATACAACAAGTATCCGGACGAGCAGGCAGAACTAAAAAAAGAGGTAAAGTGTTAATCCAAACATATAATCCTTATCATCAGATTTTACAGCAAGTATCTATTAATGATTATTCTGGGATGTATAAAGATCAGAAAGAAGAACGATATCAATATAAATATCCTCCGTTTTATAGGATTATTAAAATAACGGGCAGGCATAAAGATTATAACAAGGTAAATGAAGCTACTAAATGGTTAGCAAAATCATTAGTCAATGTATTTGGCGAATATGTACTAGGGCCAGAATTTCCGCCAATATCAAGAGTGAGAAACCAATATCATAAAAATATTCTTATCAAAATCCCTAATGGGCAATCATTAACTAAAACTAAAGTAGCTATTAAAAAGGTGCAAAATTCATTCAAAAGTATAAAAGAATTCGCAGGAGTACGACTTATAATTAATGTAGATAATTATTAATATAGATGTATTAATATAGATGTATTAATACATGAGATAATTTCTATAATAAAAAATTAATATATCTATCTAGTACTATAGCGTGTTATCCATTAAGCGCTTCGATGAGAGAGTGTTTTTTATGTCTACTCAGAGGTATTTTTTCATCAGCTATTTCGATATTACGACTATTATAGCGTTCTACTTTATCGAGATTTACAATATAAGATTTATGAATTCTCAAAAATCGGTCAGAAGGTAACTCCGCTTCAAATGATTTCATAGTAGCGAGTACTACAATAGGGTCTCCTTCTTCCATGATCAGCTTTACATAGTCTCCTAATGCCTCTACATATTTTAATTGATTCAAAAATATTTTACGTTTCTTGAGATTACTTTTCACGAAGATATAATCATCATCTTCTATAGCAGCCTGTTCAGAATTTAATCGAGTCATACTTAATGCTTTTTCTACAGCAGCATTAAATCGATCTTTCTTTAGAGGCTTTCTTAAATAATCAATAGCATCATAATCAAAAGCTTTAAAAGCGTATTTGGTCTTACCAGTAACAAAAATGATATGAGGTTTGTTTTCTAGATCATCCAAAAGATCAAATCCAGTTAATATTGGCATTTCAATATCTAGGAAGAGTAGATCCACTGGCGTGTCTAATAGGCCATTTTTGGTTTCAATAGCATTATTCCATTCAGCAACTAATTCTAATGATGAATGTTCGCCAATTAATTTGACTATAGCTAATCTTTGGAGGCGTGAGTCATCGACTACCGCGCATTTTAATTGAGATTGTTCCACGTGCATAGGTTATATTCAATACAATATTAATGAATATATCTTATTATAACAAACATTTTAGGCTTTTTGTCGATAAAAAGAGATGTTTCATCGAAGTGCTTTTATGGTTTGAAAATCAAAAAAATAATCTTATTTTTGCAGCCAATTTAATTTAAAATAGATTTTTTATGAATCATTATGAAACTGTTTTCATCTTGAATCCCGTTTTATCTGATGAACAGATAAAGGAAACAGTTAAGAAATACGAAGATATTCTTGTTTCTAACGGTGCTAAGATGATATCCAAAGAAGACTGGGGGCTAAAAAAGCTTGCGTATGCTATCCAGCACAAGAAAAGTGGTTTTTATCACTTATTCGAGTATACTGCTCCAGGAGAGGCTATTAACACTGTAGAGGTGGAGTATAGAAGAGACGAAAGAATAATGCGTTACCTTACCGTTCGTTTAGATAAGCATGCAATTGCTTGGGCTGAGAAAAGAAGAAATAGAAACAAACAAAAAGCGTAATATATGTCATCTATAGAACAACAAGCAAAAGGAAAAAAAGATGGAGAGATTAGGTATCTTACGCCATTAAATATTGACACTACAAAAGCCAAGAAATATTGTCGTTTTAAGAAATCTGGAATTAAGTATATTGATTATAAGGATCCTGATTTTTTAATGGCTTTCGTAAATGAACAAGGTAAACTATTGCCTCGTCGACTTACAGGAACTTCTTTAAAATATCAACGTAAAGTTAGTGTAGCTGTAAAAAGAGCTAGACATTTGGCTTTAATGCCGTACGTTGGAGATTTATTAAAATAAAATAGCTCATAACAATTATGGAACTTATATTAAAAAAAGACGTTGAGAATCTAGGATTCATTGACGATGTAGTAGAAGTGAAAAACGGTTATGGACGTAACTTTTTAATCCCACAAGGACTTGCTGTATTAGCAACTCCATCTGCTAGAAAAGCTTTAGATGAAACGTTAAAACAACGTGCATACAAAGAAAAGAAAGAGATTGAGGAAGCAGAAAAAGTAGCTAAGAAAATATCAGGATTAGAAATCAAAATTGCTGCGAAGGCAGGATCTGGAGATAAATTATTCGGATCTATATCTAATGCTGATGTTTCTGAAGCGTTAACTAAAGAAGGAGTGGAATTAGAGAAAAAATTCATTACTATTCCTGGTGGAACTATCAAGCGATTAGGACAATATGAAGCTTCTGTTCGTTTGCATAGAGCTGTAATTACTCCTCTTGCTTTTGAGGTTGTAGCGCAGGCTAAAAAATAATTTAGTAGTAAAGACAGTTCATTACTGTAGTTAACATACAAAAAAATCGTTCGTTTATATGAACGATTTTTTTTATCGTAATGTTCACTCAAAAAAAATAATACCAATTCATTCTTATATGAAATTACCGTTATTTTTGCACCTAATTTTAGTAGAAAATGAAATACAAAAGACTTACTAAAGAACAATTAGAAGAATTACATCAAGAATTCATCAACTTTTTAGCGACACAGTCTATCACTGCAGATGAGTGGAATGATATAAAAAAAAATAAACCAGAAGTAGCAGAAGAAGAATTAGATATTTTTAGTGACTTGATATGGGAAGGGGTATTAAAAAAAGCTGAATTCTTAGAGCATTTTTCTAAAGATCAAATACATCTCTTTTATTTAAGTGATACTAAAATGCACTTGATAGCAGTAAAAGTAAATGCTCCTGGCATAGATGTTACTACTAATGAAGGATATGATTGGTTACGAAATAATTTGTTAGATGATCAGGTTGTTTTTTATAATGCGGACAAAGCGTATGGCGAAGATCCAAATATGGATAAGTTTACACTTATTTTGCAAGGAGCAACTATTACTAAAGGAGAATTGTATACATATTTTGAAAAGCTAATTGCTAAAAAAGTCTAAAAATAATGAGATATTTTTTCAATTTTTTATACCTATCTTTAGGTGAGGTACGTATACTGTTTTTTGACTTAATGGCTACTGACTACTCATACCTCAATGACTCTATAGGATCCTGCTTAGCTGCTTTTAATGCAGGATAAGAACCAGAAACAACGGCAGTTAGAAATGAAGTAATTACTGCTGCGATAATTGCCAACCAAGGTACGGTAAATTGAAAATTAGATAAGGAAGCTGCAAGGCCTCCTACAATAATTCCTAGAATAATTCCGAATACACCTCCTAATTGTCCAATAAGTACGGTTTCTAAAAAAAATTGTCCAGAAATCGTTCTTTTTTTAGCACCTAATGCTTTGCGTACACCAATTTCTCTTGTTCTTTCTGTAACAGAAACCAACATGATATTCATTAATGCGATGGAAGAACCAAAAATGGTTATGATACTAATAATCCAAGCTGCCCAATATAAATAACCAGTAATACTAGAAATTCTATTGATAAGATCATCACTACGCTCTAAGCCAAAATTATTTTCTTCTACGGGGTTTAATCCTCTAATAATTCTAAAAGTAATAATCGCTTCATCCTGAGCTCCTTCTAAGAACTGTTTGTCATCAACTTTTATATTTATATTATAATTAATATTGGGCAGTGTATACATAGATCGTGCAACTTGAAGCGGTAAAAGAACTCTTAGATCTTGATTATTTCTAAAAGTAGCTCCTTTACTTTCTAATATGCCAATAACTTTAAATTTTACCCCTCTGATACTAATTGTTTTGTTTAGGGGGTCGATATCTTTAAAAAGATTTTTCTTAAAATCAGATCCGATCAAGCATACATTGTTATTATTTTCTATATCAAAATAAGTAAAGTTTCTACCAGTTTCTACTTCAGTACCTGTATTTTCGAGATAGTTTTCATTAATTCCTAATACAGCAACTTCTGGATCAGTTTCTTCATTTTCGTATTTAACTTCAGCATTTCTTGTACCTGTAAAAGAAATAGAAGTTTTAGAAAATGGATATTGAAATTTATCTTTAAACTGACGTACATTTCTATAGCTAATAATCGGATTTGTTTTTTCTCTTTGTCTATTATTTCTAGTTGTAAATTCATACCGTTGTATCGTAAAAGTATTAGCACCCATAGAGGCAAAATCTCCAGTAATAGTTTTCTCTAAAGCACCCAAAAAAGTTAATATAGCAACTAGTGCAGTAATTCCTATAGCTATAATTAAAACGGTTAATATAGTACGTAAAAGCTGTCCTCTGATAGAGTCTAAAGCAATACGAATATTCTCTCCTAAAAGTGAAAACATAATGTGCGATTAACTGATATGATATATAAGACTACAAAACGTCTATAAAGTTACTTAAAAATAACAGTTTTATTTTTGGTTCATCCTTAAAAGCTGTCTGATAGCTTTGGAATAATTTTTCGGATTGTACAATTTACTTTAAAAACTTGACGGATTTGAATAGTTTACCAGTATTTAATGTCATATAAATTTCTGATTATTTATAGCTTTTTTTAATATTTGCATTGATAATTTAATAATGGTGGGTTAACTATTGCTGAGGGTATTTACAAGATTCATCATTTAAACTAAAAAAATGGCACAAAAACCAAGAATTCCGCAGGGAACTAGAGATTTTTCAGCAACTGAGGTAGCAAAACGCTCATATATAATAGATAGTATACAAGAACAATTTCGATTGTTTGGTTTTAATCCGATAGAGACTCCAAGTTTTGAAAATAGTGATACCTTATTGGGAAAGTATGGAGAAGAAGGAGATCGATTGATTTTTAAAATATTGAATAGTGGTGATAAGGTAAAAAAAGCAGATATCGAGGCATTGAATCAAGGGCACTTAGCTAAGTTTTCTAATTCACTTTCAGAAAAAGCACTTCGTTACGATCTCACAGTACCTTTTGCTCGTTATGTGGTGCAGCATCAAAACGAAATTGTTTTTCCCTACAAACGATACCAGATACAACCGGTTTGGAGAGCAGATCGTCCACAAAAAGGTAGATTTAGAGAGTTCTATCAATGTGATGCAGATGTAGTAGGTAGCACATCACTATGGCAAGAAATTGATTTTATTCAATTGTATGATAACGTATTTACTACACTTGGATTAAAAGGAGTTACTATTAAAATCAATAACCGCAAAATTCTTTCGGGTATTGTAGAAGTGATAGGGGCAAGTGATAAACTAATTGATTTTACGGTTGCTCTGGATAAACTTGATAAGATAGGAGAAGATGGTGTTAAAAAAGAAATGCTATCCAAAGGAATTACCGAAGTTGCCATAGAAAAGATGAATCCTCTTTTTAGTCTAAAAGGTACATTAAGAGATAAGTTATCTACATTAAAAATTTTATTAGCAAATTCTACAGTAGGGATGAAAGGGATACAAGAATTAGAATTTATTATCAACACTATAGATCAAATGTCCTTGCAGACAGCATCAGTAGACTTGGATGTGACACTAGCGAGAGGTTTAAATTATTATACTGGAGCAATTTTTGAAGTTTCTGCTCCAGAAGGTGTAAAAATGGGATCCATAGGAGGAGGAGGTAGGTATGATAACCTTACTGAGGTTTTTGGGCTTAAAGATGTGAGTGGAGTAGGAATTTCGTTTGGATTGGATAGAATATATCTTGTACTAGAAGAGTTGGACTTATTTCCAGAAGAGGTAACAGTAAATACCAAAGCTTTATTTATTAATTTTGGTATGGATGAAGCACTCTATTGTCAGAAAACGATTAATATATTAAGAAGTCATACGATTAGTGCAGAATTATATCCTGATGTTGCAAAAATGAATAAACAAATGAAATATGCTAATAAAAGAAATATACCTTTTGTGGTTTTAGCAGGCACATCAGAAATAGAAAAACAACTATTTACTGTAAAAAATATGGAGGATGGGAGTCAACAAGAAATGAATAGAGAAGAGCTGATCAGTCTATTGCAATAAATGTATATATTTACTGAAAAATATAAATTTATTCCCCTTAAAAATATGGTCATGAAATCCCTTAGTATAGCATTACTCTTATGTCTATTAAGCATAACATCTTGCAAAAAAGACCCTAAAAGTGACAAGTTAGACGTACAAGAAGAAATTGTTGACACCACTACTGTTATAAAAGATGTAATAGAAAAAAAGGAAGTAGTAACATCAAAGAAGAAGAAAAAAAATGAAGTAACGAAAAAAAAGCCTAAAGAACAGATAATACCTGTTCCTAAGGGAGCTCCTTCTTTTAATAGTGTTGCTGCTAGAAAATATGTTAGAGATTATGAGGCTTATGTTGCGAATTATAGGAAAGCAGTAAAAGCACATGCTGATATGGATTCTTTTTTAAAATTAAGTGAGGCTAGCAGTAGTCTAACAAAACAATACAGAACGCTTATTTCTACTCTTTCTGGTAATGAGATAGAGAAAATGAGTAAATATATGGAAGCGAAAACAAAGCAGATAGACGCATTATCTAAGCAATTGTAATCACACACATTTTCCTGAAAATTTATTAGTGAAACTCTGATTTGAAAAGTTGCGCAGCAATGTCTTTAAATCAGATAGTTGAACTAATTTCGCTGTTTGCTGAACTCGTTTCAGTACCTAGTGAGATCTCAGGTTTAATACCTCTAAGCCTGTATCTAATTGATGCCAGATAGACTTGCTTCGGAATCTTAAAAATTATTTTCAGTTGAATACTAGTTGTCTTTGCATATTAGCTGACTTTGATCAGATTTAAAACCTATGACACTTTAGTCCATAAGGGTTTATTTTAAGATGTTATTCAATAAGGAATTATCTTATACAATACAGTATTGATGTAACTAGTACACATAGGTATTCATTTTTTCTTACATTGTTGTAAGCCGTTTTTTCCTCGCAACGATTCTGATTCTGCATTTCCATGATGTTTTTCTTGTTCATTTACGCGTAGATTTTCAATTCTATCTGAATGCTTTTTCCAGCTTATTTTAAACCAATACATGTAAACCCCCAAAAATTCCCGCTTCAAGAATAAAAACCCAAGAAATCCAATTCTTGAATTTATTGTTTTTGTGTTGAAATAGTAAAATATGTAAACCTATATGAACAATCATAAAAATATCAAATGCTTTCATAAACATTTCACTATTCTGATTTGGTGATAATGACCAAAAAATCCAAACAAATAGTGGGATGTACGCAAATAAAAACACAATTTGACCTGTTTGTTCACTTAATAACGATAATACAGGTAAAATCCGCCATTCTTTGCTACCGGATAGCGTCCATTTCTTGAATAATCAAAAAAGACATGCCTAAATAAAAAAATGTGTTCAATCAATTAACCTTATTTTTAGATGTCCGTTTAACGTACCCAATGGCTTCACTTGGATATAATAATAATGCCTGATAGCTATGTTAAAATAAAAGAGGCTGTCTGAAAAGACAACCTCTTAATGAATTAGTGTAGCGAGAGGGGGGCACGATCCCCCGACCTCCGGGTTATGAATCCGACGCTCTAACCAGCTGAGCTACCTCGCCAAATAGATGCTACATCAGTTTAATTCGGGTGCAAATATAAAAACAAAATATATTGGCGCAAACAATAAAGTGGAATTAATTTTTTTTCAAATACTTTTAAAGTAAATAATTAATCTATATATTGGCTTACTAACAATTTTGCAATATGTCTGAAAAAACAAAATACGAACTCGAGTTTGTAATACAATCTTCTCCACAGCTTTTATATCAATATATATCAACTCCTTCTGGTCTTTCAGAATGGTTCTCTGATAATGTAAATTCTAGAGGAGAGATGTTTACATTTATATGGGACGATAGTGAAGAAGAAGCAAAACTTTTGAATAAAAAAAATGGAGAGCGAATTAAGTTTAGATGGATAGATGATGATGATACAGATTATTTTTTTGAACTACGCATACAGGTTGATGAAATCACTAAAGATGTATCACTAATGGTTACTGATTTCTCTGATAAAGATGAAATCGAAGAAAATAAAATGTTATGGGATAATATGATTAGTAATCTTAAACAGGTATTGGGATCGACTTAAATACTGTTTTATCATGTATATTTGCCTCTTTCCACGCTGAAATTTTGGATAAAGAGGTTTTTTTATGATTAATATTAATGGAACATTAGTTGATGATAGTAAGGCTACCATACATATAGCCAACAGAGGATATACATATGGAGATGCTTTGTTTGAAACAATACGAGTAAACTCTGAAGCAATTCTTTTCTGGGAGGATCATTATTTTAGACTTATGGCTTCTATGAGAATCTTGCGAATGGAAATTCCTTTACATTTTACGATGGAGTTTTTGCAAGAAGAAATTTTAAAAATTATTAGACAAAATAATTTATCAAATAGCTCCGCGAGAATAAAAATTATAGTCAATAGAAAACAAGGTGGTCTGTATACTCCTGATCATAATAGTGTTGATTATAGTATTTCTGCAATTGCGATACCTGCTCAGTTTTATACAATTTCAGAAAGTGAACCCTATGAGATAACCTTGTTTAAAGATCATTATGCAGCTACAGATCTTCTCTCTACACTTAAATCAACTAATAAATTGATACATGTACTAGGAGGTATTTTTGCTAAAGAAAATGGTTTTGCTAATGCTATACTACTCAATGCCAATAAAAATGTAATAGAATGCTTAAATGGAAATTTATTTCTAGTTCGTGGTAACACAATTAAAACGCCTCCTATATCTGATGGATGTCTGAAAGGGGTTTTAAGAACTCAATTGTTACGGATTCTTAATAAATTAGATGATTATGAGGTGATAGAAGCCTCGATATCCCCTTTTGAACTACAGAAAGCTGATGAATTATTCATTACTAATGTAATTACTGGAATACAACCGATAACTAAATTTAGAAAGAAAAATTATAAAGCAGTAATTTCTAAAAAACTGGTAGGAGTATTAAATGCTGCTATTAGATTAGAGAATTAATTATAACTAGGGTTTTCTGGAGCATTGGACCATAATAGATATTCACCTCCTAATTCAATCATCTTTTCTTTCCAGAAAGTATTATATGTCTTTCCGATGATATTTTTTTCATATGTATTTTTTACAATTACCCATGAATTAGCTTCTAATTCTTGACTTAACTGTTCTGCATCCCACCCAGAATACCCTAAAAAGAATTGAATTTCATTAGGTGTTATCTTTTTTTTAGAGATCAAATCAGAAACTATAGTAAAGTCACCACCCCAAAAAATACCATTAGAAATTTCTACGCTATTTGGAATTAAATCTGGGATTTTATGGATAAAATATAAATTGTCTTGTTCTACGGGGCCTCCATTATAGATCTTAAACTCAGCTTCTACCTCTGGTACTAAATCTGATAAAATATAATCTAATGGTTTATTCATAATAAAACCTATAGAGCCTTCACTACTATGGTCTGCAAGTAATACTACAGATCGGTTAAATGAAAGATCTCCAATAATCGAAGGTTCTGCAATGAGTAGATGTCCTTTGGATGGTTTAAGGGATATCATGAAATATAAATAGTTTGTACTAAAACTAAATAATTATTTCTAATAATCAAAGAGCTTCTGTATTTTTTAGTTCCAGAAGATAAAAAAAGCTCCTTGATTAAGGAGCTTTATACTATATAACTAATATATATTAGTTAACTGAACTTGATAAATCTGCACCAGCTTTAAACTTCACAACATTTTTTGCAGCAATCTTTATAGTTTTACCTGTTTGAGGATTTCTACCTTCTCTGGCTGCTCTTTTAGAAACTGACCAAGATCCAAACCCAACTAAAGAAACACGGCCACCTTTTTTAAGAGAACCTTCAACATTTCCTAAGAAAGATTCTAAAGCTTTCTTTGCTGCTGCTTTTGTGATTCCAGCGTCAGCTGCCATTGCATCGATTAATTCTGTTTTGTTCATAATTCTATTTTTAAGATTAAATTGTTGGTTACACCAATTTTTTGTTAAACGCTTTACAAATTTATACGGATTTATGATTCAAACAAGGATTAACCCAGTAAATACGGGGTTTTGTTGATAACTAAGGATGATTGTTAATAAACGACAGGCTTTTTGCTGAATTTTCTTACTCTAGTGATAGCGTGGCCTCAGCTCATTTTCGCGTCATCACTAAAATTGTATCCATTTAATAATGATTTTGCATCCATAGCTTTTTTTCCTGGCAATTGTATCTTGTGGATGATAATATATCCCATTTTGACTGCAACTTTGATTTGATGTTTTTCTATAGATACTTTTCCAATACTATGTTGGTGTTCCTCTTTTTCGATTGACACATCATGTATTTTTACAGTAATCTGTTCTCCTTTATTATGTAGTATACTCCATGAAGTAGGGTAAGGGTTAAGCCCTCTGATAAGGTTATGTATGTCATTTATATCATGATTCCAATTAATTTTGGTATTTGCTCTATTTAATTTATAGGCTGTTTTTTGATTTCCTTCTTTTGGTTGTGGAATCGTTTGTACTGTTTCATTTTCTATGATTTTAATGGTGTTGATTACCAATGAAGCTCCTTCTTTCATTAATTTGTCGTGAAGCATACCTGCAGTTTCATTAGGTGCAATGCTTACTTCTTTTTGCAAAATGATATGGCCTGTATCTATTTTCTCATCTATAAAAAAGGTAGTAACTCCTGTTTTTTGTTCTCCATTGATAATGGCCCAATTGATTGGTGCAGCTCCTCTATAAGTAGGTAACAAAGAAGCATGTAGGTTAAATGTACCATATGTTGGCATATCCCATACTATTTTTGGGAGCATCCTAAATGCGACTACAATATTTAGGTTTGCTTGTAATACTTTTAATTGCTGGATAAACTGCTCGTCTTTTAAATTTATTGGTTGTAGTATTGTTAATCCTTTTGATACAGCGTACTCCTTCACTGCAGAAGCCTTTATTTTTTGCCCTCTTCCTGCAGGTTTATCAGGCGCTGTAATAACACCAACAACCTCATACCCTTGAGCTATGATAGTGCTGAGAGTGGTTACAGCAAAATCGGGAGTACCCATAAAAAGAATTTTTAGATTTCTCATTTCATTATTTTATACTAATTGATATTTATTGTTTTGATGAATTTTTATAATATTATGTTCGTTCAATTTTTTTATAATCGGCAATACGATCTCATCGGGATATGATAATTGACTTATGATTTCTCGGGATGAAAGCTGTTTATCTTGTAAAAGTAGTACTATTTTTTCTTGTAATTGAGAGCTATCAACTATAGCTGTTTTATCAGATATGCAAACATCACAATGGTTACATTTTTTAGCATCTTTCTCTCCAAAGTAAGCTAATAATTGTTTATTTCGGCAGATAGAAGTATTGGATACATAATCAATCATAGCAATTACTTTTTTGATTTTTGTAGTATTTTGCTTTTTGATGTCTAGAGCAATTTTATGTATTGTATGATCATCTTCTCTAGGAACAAGAAATATGATTTCGGCATCAGAAATACTATGTTCGAATTCTAATAGTTGCTTGCTTGCCAATTTTTCTAAAACTTGGATAACATTATTTTCTGTGGTATTAATTTTAGAAGCTATTAGTGCTATATTAATAGTTGTTTTTTCATCAAAAATACCTCCATAGGTTCTTAGAATAGCTTTAATAGGTAATGTGTATTGAGTATTGTTTTCTAAAAAATCTAGTAATTGATTCCCTGTTACTAAGATTAGTACACTGCTTTTTTTGTGAAACCGTTGTGTAAAATTGATAACAGCACATCGATCCAAAATAAGTAAAGCATTGTAGGTAATAAGCGATGATAAATTATAGGTTTTACAAAATGTATTAAAATTGAAATCATGTATACTTTGCTGTCCCTCTCCATAAGATATCTGAAAGTAGTTGCATAATTTTCTGTATACAAGCTTCACCATATTGCTATCAGGAAGCACTTTTATAAACTGATTCTTTACGCGAGTGATGTCATTTTTGTTTTTTAATATAATCGCATATGCCTTTTTGCCATCGCGACCTGCGCGACCAGCTTCCTGAAAATAGCTCTCAATACTCTCAGGGATATTAAGATGAATAACGGTTTTTACATTGGCTTTATCTATCCCCATCCCAAAAGCATTAGTAGCGACTATTATTCTATTGTCTTCTTGCATCCATTGCTTAAATCGTATGGTCTTTTCTTGAGTTGTAACACCTCCATGGTAATAGGTGGCTAGGTGGCCATTTGCAGACAAGAACTCACTAATTTCTACAGTTAATTTTCTATTTCTAACATATATGATCGAACTACCTGGATGTTTTTTTAGAATTTCTAGTAGCTGATGATTTTTATCTAGTGTATGCTGTACGATATATGATAAATTATCTCTGTAAAAAGAATTACGAAATATTTTGGGTTGAAAAAGATCTAGTTCTGTAATAATATCATCAACTACCTCGGGAATCGCAGAAGCAGTTAATGCGATAATAGATACTGTAGGTTTTAATTCTCGTAGTATAGCTATCTTTTTATAAGAAGGTCTAAAATCATTTCCCCATTGCGAAATACAATGTGCCTCATCAATTGCAATTAGATTGACGTTCATGCGTTTGAGTCTTTCCTTAACAATATCTTGCTGTAGCCTTTCTGGTGATAAGTATAGGAACTTATAATTACCATAAATACAATTATCTAATAATGTATCTAATTCTGAGTATTGGATGCCGCTGGTTAATGCGATAGCTTTAATTCCCTTTTCTTGTAAATTACGGACTTGATCATGCATCAGAGCAATGAGAGGAGATATGACTATACAAATACCTTCTTTAAGAATAGCAGGTATCTGAAAACAAATAGATTTACCACCTCCTGTGGGTAATAATGCAAAAGTATCCTGCTCATTCATCACGACATCAATAATCTCTCTTTGTAGAGGCCTGAAACTAGGATGCTTCCAATGCTGCTGTAATATTTCTAGCGCAGAACTCATAGATCTATAGTATCTAATATAAAGTTACTACGTTCTGCAACAGTGCCTAGAGGAACTTCTATACAATTGTATCCAAAATTTGTATAAATTTCTAATAAATGATGATAAATTTCTTGAGCCTGATCAAAACTTTCATAGCGTTCACTATCAGATGTGTAAATTTGTTTCCAAGGCGGTAACAAGAAAATTTGTTCGTATACATGATCTGTACATGCTTTTATAAATGTATTGTCATACGTTTGATTAAAAAAAACCATATAAGCAAGTACATCCGGAATCCCACGATCATAAAAAACTATATCCAGATTGTCAGCTAGAGTACTTTTATATTGGTCTATTCTTCCGTTTAATAATTGTATGTTAAAATTATAAGGATCAGAAACAGAAACGATTGGATTAGAAACCATTTCAATAGAGTCATCATTTTGTTTTGCCTCTTTAGTAATACTTCTAATAAATTCGGGAAAGCAAAAATAACCTTGTTCTTCTAGATTATTAATAATAGATGTTTTTCCTGTAGAAGGCCCTCCAGTAATTACTATATTTTGCTTTGCCAAAAGAATATTTTT
Source organism: uncultured Aquimarina sp. (assembly GCA_947493495.1). Lineage (GTDB taxonomy): Bacteria > Bacteroidota > Bacteroidia > Flavobacteriales > Flavobacteriaceae > Aquimarina. The sequence continues at coordinate 221,567 of CANLRN010000001.1, read as the reverse complement.
ATGGCGAATTTCGGAATTAAATAGTTATTTTGAAAATCCCTTAGCTATATAATATAAAGCTCTGTTAAAGTTTAATTCATACACTTATATTTTTAGTACATTCAGTAACTAAATAGTGAATATTATTTTATTTAGACTAATTAAATACAAATCTTAAAATTAAAACTGATGCCTGTTTATAATCTAAAAGTAAATGGTCAATCGCTTTCTGTAGAAGCGGATGAAGACACACCTCTCTTATGGGTGTTAAGAGATCATTTTGATCTTGTTGGTACTAAATTTGGATGTGGGATAGGACAATGTGGTGCCTGTACTATACATGCTGATGGAGTTGCAACTAGAAGTTGTTTACTTAAAGTATCTGTCGCAACAGAAATGGCGATTACTACTATCGAGGGACTATCACCTGATGCCTCGCATCCTGTGCAGCAAGCGTGGAAAGAAATAGATGTTCCTCAGTGTGGGTACTGTCAGGCTGGTCAGATGATGACTGCAGCTGCTTTCTTAAAAGAAAATCCGAACCCTACAAGATCGGATATAAGAGATGCTATGCATGGGAACATATGTAGATGTGCTTCGTATAACAGAATAGAAAAAGCGGTAGCACTAGCTGCAAATAAATTAAGTTAACTACTATAAATATCACACAATGAAAACTATAACAACTGCTTCTGTGAGTAGAAGATCATTCATAAGAACATCAGCATTAGCTGGCGGCGGTATTCTATTTGGTTTTAATTTATTTCAGGCTTGTAAACCAGAAGTAGCACCTCCAGTATCTATTGCCGATATAGATTTTAATGATTTTAATGCTTTTATTAAAATAGCGGATAATGGTATGGTAACTATTTTTTCTCCTAATCCAGAGATTGGACAAGGAGTAAAGACATCTATGCCAATGTTAATAGCAGAAGAATTAGATGTGGCCTGGAAAAATGTGCGTGTAGCACAAGGAGCATTAGATACCAAAAATTTTACCAGACAAGTTGCAGGAGGTAGTCAATCCATACGACTGGGTTGGGAACCACTTCGTCAAACTGGAGCTACTGCACGGCAGATGTTAATAAATGCAGCAGCAATCAAATGGGGTGTAGATCCTACTAGCTGTACAACCAATATGGGAGTTATTAGTAATAGTAATGGTGATACTCTGGGGTATGGAGAAGTCGTAAAAGAAGCAGCTGTACTTCAAGTTCCTGAAAAAGTAAACCTTAAGGATCCTAAGGATTTTACTATTATAGGTCAAGATGTACCTAATGTAGATATTGATCCTATTATTTCTGGAAAACCAATTTTTGGGATGGATTATAAAGAAGAGGGAATGTTATATGCTTCTGTATTAAGACCACCAGCTTTTGGAGAAAAACTAGAAGAATTTGATGCTACCCAAGCAAAAACCATTAATGGTGTTATAGATGTGTTTAAATTTGGAGACAAGATAGCTGTATTAGCAACAAACACATGGTCAGCAATGAAAGCCAAAAAATCACTAAAAGCTTCTTGGGTTGAGGATACAAAATTAGAGAGTACAAAAGATCACGATAAAATACTACTTGATTTATTACATGGAAATACATTTACTACAATGCGAGCAGATGGAAATGTAAAAAAAGCATTTGCTGCTGCGGATCAAGTAGTAGAGAGAGTCTATGAATCTCCATTTTTACCGCATAATTGTATGGAACCTATGAACTTTTTCGCAGATGTAACGGACACAAAAGTTCGTTTAGTAGGCCCTATACAAACACCAGCAGGTACAGCAAAAAGAGTAGCAAAATTGTTAGATAGAAATTTAGAAGAAATTTCTATAGATATGACAAGAATGGGAGGAGGATTCGGAAGGCGATTGTATGGAGATTTTGCTTTAGAAGCTGCAGAGATCTCTAGTATTGCCAAAAAACCAATAAAAGTTGTTTTTTCTAGAGAAGATGACATGGCATCAGGAACCTATAGACCTGCAATTAAATATAAAATTAGTGCTGCTATAAAAGATGGAAAACTAACTGGCTATCATCTAAAAGAAGCAGCAATTAATTCGAATATGTATGGGTTAATTCCTAATTTTTTCCCAGCAGGAGCCATTGAGAATTACCAAGTAGATGTAGCAAAATATGACAGTAATATCTCGATAGGTGCTTGGAGAGCGCCATACACTAATTTTTTAGCGTTTGCAGAACAAAGTTTTTTTGATGAATTAGCTGAGGTTATGAAGGTAGATAATGTAAAACTTAGATTAGATTTATTGCAAAATGTTAAGGGGAACACAGATGAAAGCATACAGTATTCTGCGGAACGCATGGAAAAAGTTATTAAAACAGCAGTAGATAAATCTGGTTGGGGTGTTAAAAAAGAAGGTGTTTATCAAGGGTTTAGCTCCTATTATTGTCATAATACTCATGTAGCAGAAGTAGCAGATATTGTACTAGAAAATGATATCCCTGTAGTCAAAAAAGTAACCTGTGTTGTAGATTGTGGTATTGTAGTAAATCCATTAGGCGCAATCAATCAAATCCAAGGAGGAGTGCTTGATGGTATTGGACATGCTATGTATGGAGATTTTTCATTTAAGAACGGAAAACCACAAGACATTAATTTTGACACATATCGCTTAATTAGAATGAATGAAACTCCTGTTGTAGAGGCTCATTTTATCGAAAGTGATTTGGCGCCAACTGGACTTGGAGAACCTGCATTGCCCCCTGTTGGAGCAGCTATAGCTAATGCGATCAAAGCTGCAAAAGGAATTCGGTTAACCAAGCAACCTTTTATTAAAAATATGGATACCAAGAGTGTATTAGGATAGTTGTTATGACTCATGAGTTTAAAGAGATCTTAGTTTCCTATCAGCAAGCAGTACATAAAAATATTCCTGCGGTAATTGCAACTGTAGTTGATGTTGATGGTTCTTCATACAGAAGACCAGGCGTAGGGATGTTAATTCTACAAAATGGACAAGCTACAGGTGCAGTGAGTGGAGGTTGTGTAGAGAAAGAAGTGCTCCGACAATCTCAATCTGTTTTTGAGAATAATACACCCAAAATCATGACCTATAATGGGAGGTATCGTTTGGGTTGTGAAGGGGTTTTATATATTTTGATAGAACCCTTTGTTATAGATGTCCTCACTATTAAGACAATTGAAAATTATTTGGACTCTAGAAAACCTTTTGTAATCAAATCATATTATACCAAAAAAGAAGGACAATACTCTATTGGTTCAGTTTTGTCTTTTGAGGATGATATTGAAATTCCATTCTCAGATGTTTTTAGTTATGATAAGCTGAAACATGATAGTTTTTTTCATTGTTTTGATAGAATTGTCACCCCGTGCTTTAGATTAATTATTATTGGTGCAGAACATGATGCTAAAGCATTATGTTATTTAGCATCTGGTACAGGTTGGGAGGTAGAAATTGTGGGTTCAGAGAAGAATAGCAAACAGTTAAAAGATTTTCCTGGAGCAATTTCTTTGATTAATAGCGCTCCAGAACATTTGACAATTGATGTTGTAGATCAGCAAACAGCTTTTGTTTTAATGACACATAATTTTGCAAAAGATTTATTGTACCTTCAAGCAATTAAAGAAACAAATCCTGTGTATATAGGTTTGTTAGGCCCATCAAAAAGAAGAGAAAAAATACTTTCTGCATTTATTGAATACGAGCCTGATATATCCGATGAGTTTTTGGATAGTATAAGAGGTCCAGCTGGTTTAAATCTAGGAGCAGAAACCCCACAAGAAATCGCAATTTCGATATTAGCAGAAATATTATCTGTAGTTAATAATCAAAAACCTATTCCGTTACAAGAAAAAAAAGCAGGCATACACGCTACACATAGAAAAAAGGCTATTGATATTTTTTCTCATGAATCATAAGATAGCACACTTTATCCTTGCTGCAGGATCTTCGAGTAGAATGGGAATCTCGAAACAATTATTGCCCTGGCGGCATACATCATTATTAGGTTGGGAAATCGAAAAATCATTACAATTAGAAAGTCTTGATACCTATGTTATATTGGGTGCAAATATGGCAAACATACGCAAAGAGATTTCTCAGTACCCAGTTGTTATATTATACAATGATAATTGGCAATCAGGTATGGGTAGTTCTATAGGATATGGGATGTCATATCTAATAGAAAATAATCTTGTCTATGATTCGGTACTAATAACATTAGTAGATCAACCTTTGATTGATCAAGAACATTTGTTGTCTTTGATTACACTATCTAATCAGTTTCCCAAAAACATTGTAGCAACTGATCTAGGAAGCAGATATGGGGTGCCTGCACTATTTCCTGCATCCTTTTTTGAAGAATTAGTAGTGCTCAACCAAGATTATGGAGCTCGACATATCATAAAAAAATATGCACACCAATTAGTAGTTGTTGATGGAAAAGGAAAAACAGATGATATTGACACATTAAAAGCATACAAAATATTAAAAAATAGAGAGTAATAAATAGAAATTTGTTCTTAGTAGAAGATGTATATTTGCAAAAAAACGAATATAATGAGTGATGCTCCTAATGAGGATGAATTTTATAAAAAATTAAAACATCAACTAGCAGATACTGCTTTATGGCCAACTATTTATTTGTATAAATTTATAGTTCCAACTGATACTACAAAAATCAAACAAATAGAGCGTATCTTTGATAACTTAGGTGCAGTTATATCTACAAAACAATCTAAAAACGGGAAATATACAAGTGTTTCTATTAATGTGCGTATGAAAAACCCAGATCACGTAATTTTTAAGTATAAAGAAGTTGCAGAAAAAGTAGAAGGAGTTATATCACTGTAGTAGATTATAAAATTTATACAGTTTTTATATACATTCATTAACTTACTTATTTTATTTTAGTATTTTGCAAAACAAATAATGAGAACAAGAAAGTCCACTAATACTTTTGGATATAAGCGTACTAAGATTCTACACCTTTTTTAACATTCTCATTCTACGAATATAATTTATGGATATTAATAATTTAGAGTACAATACAGAGCGTGATAAGCTCATCATACCAGAATATGGGCGTCATTTACAAAAAATGATAGATCAAGCAATTGCTATTGAAGATAGTGAAGAAAGAAACAAAGTAGCTAAAGCTATTATAGCTGTTATGGGTAATTTACAACCACATTTAAGAGATGTTCCTGATTTTCAGCATAAATTGTGGGATCAATTATTTATCATTAGTGATTTTAAATTAGATGTTGAAGCACCTTACCCCATTCTTACTAAAGAAAAACTAGAAGAAAGACCTGAACCTTTAGAGTATCCTCAGAATTTTCCAAAATATCGATATTATGGCAATAATATAAAAAGAATGATAGATGTAGCGAATAGCTGGGAAGAAGGAGATTTAAAAAATGCGCTTACCTATACTATTGCCAATCACATGAAAAAATGTTATCTAAACTGGAACAAAGATACAGTTGACGATATGACAATTTTTAAACATCTTTTAGAATTAAGCGACGGTAAGATTGATCTAAGAGAGAGTACAGAAGATTTAAGTACATCTGCAGATTTAATGAGGGGTAAAAAGAAGAATTACCGCAATACTTCTAATAAGAAAAATTATAGAAATAACAACAATAACAATCGCGGTAAAAAGCGGTATTAATCAATAGCTACTAACCACTTAATTTTTATGAGTACTTTTCAGATAGAAGGAGGGCATCAACTCAAGGGAGAAATTACTCCTCAGGGTGCAAAAAATGAAGCGCTACAAATTCTTTGTGCAGTATTATTAACATCAGAGAAAGTAACCATTTCTAATATCCCTGACATTAGAGATGTTAATAAATTACTAGATATACTCAGAAGCTTGGGTGTAAAGATTAATAAACTTGAAAAAGGAACATTTACTTTTGAGAGTGATGAATTAAATTTGGGTTATCTAGAGAGCGAAAAATTTAAAGAAGAGGGGAGTGGTATCCGAGGTTCTATTATGATAGTTGGGCCATTATTAGGTAGATTTGGCAAAGGGTATATCCCTCGACCGGGAGGAGATAAAATAGGAAGAAGGCGCTTAGATACTCATTTTGAAGGGTTTATTAATTTAGGTGCAGAATTTAGATACAATAAAGAAGAACGTTTTTATGGTGTAGAAGCACCAGAAGGATTAACCGGAGCTTATATGCTCCTTGATGAAGCCTCTGTTACAGGAACTGCTAATATTGTAATGGCAGCATCTCTCGCAAAAGGAACTACCACCATCTATAATGCTGCTTGTGAGCCCTATTTACAGCAGTTGTGTAAGATGATTAATGCCATGGGAGGTAATATTAAAGGCATAGGCTCTAATTTGTTGACTATTGAAGGAGTTACTACATTAAAGGGATGTACTCATAGCGTATTGCCGGATATGATAGAAATAGGTTCATGGATAGGATTGGCTGCTATGACTAAAAGTGAAATAACAATCAAGAATGTCAGTTGGGAAAACCTTGGAGTTATTCCTAATACGTTTAGAAAACTTGGGATTACATTAGAGCGTATGGGAGATGATATTTATATCCCTTCGCATACAGATGGCTATCAGATAGAAAGTTATATCGATGGTTCTTTTATGACTATTGCAGATGCGCCTTGGCCAGGATTCACTCCTGATTTACTAAGTATTGTATTGGTAGTTGCGACTCAGGCTAGAGGAGAAGTGATGGTACATCAAAAAATGTTCGAAAGTCGCTTGTTTTTTGTTGACAAACTGATAGATATGGGGGCAAAAATTATCCTGTGTGATCCGCATAGAGCTACTATTATAGGTCACGATTTTAAATCTACATTAAAAGCAACTACAATGGTATCTCCTGATATTAGAGCAGGAATATCATTATTAATAGCAGCATTAAGTGCCAAAGGGGTTTCTACAATCCATAATATAGAACAAATAGATCGCGGATACGAAAATATTGATGAGCGTTTAAGAGCTATAGGAGCAAAAATTACTAGATCCTAATTAGTATCTAGGTAGCAGTTTTGTAATATCAATATTCTATTTAAGTGAAAAAACTGCATGTATTTTAGTTTTATTGTTTAGTCCATATATTAATTAGAGGGTGCACTTAGAAATTCTGCATCGATATTGATTTTGGTAGCATCTGCTAAATGATTATAAAAAACTCCCATTCCAGACATCGCTATTAATTCCATAATTTGAGCTTTATTGTATCCTAGTTGTTGTAAGTTTTCGAAATCTTTTTCACTAGAGGATTTTGGATTTTTTGATAGCCTTACCGTAAAATCAATGGCAGCTTTTTCTTTTGAACCACTAGATTCTAATAGGGAATTATGATTTTTTAATGATTCAATCTCTTCTGGTGTACCACCCATCATACCACAAAAAGCCTGATGAGCTGTTTCGCAATACCCGCAATCCTTAGTAGAGGAAATAGCAATCATAATCATCTCTTTTAATTTGCGATCTAATTCACCTTTTCCAAGAATATGCTGCATCGCAGGAAAAATTCCTTGAAGTGCAGTAGGGGCATGTCCCCATATTTTAAAAAAATTAGGAACAAATGGCGCTTGCAATTCATTTTTTATAGTAGTAAACGTGTTTTGTAATTCTGGAGTGATTTCTATATCATCTAACAGTGAAGAAATGGTTCTCATATACATATTATTTAAATTGGATTATAAATATAAGAAATGATACGAATTAGGGTAGTTACGAAAATAGTAATTTGAAAATTGAATTAGAAAACTAAAAATGAATTGTTAGTATTGTAGAATCTCTCACCAAGTTCTATTGTGAACTTTTCTTGGATATCCTATTTGCTATTGAATTATTTGTGAATAAGCCTCAAACAGTCTCAGTTACTTACAAATAGTGATTAATGCACTTCATTTTTACAGATTATTACCTCATTAAAACAAATACTATTTATTACAAGTGATGATTTACTATAGTTATTAACAATTTTTATAAGTATTAAACTACTATAAACATAGTTATTAACATTTTTAGTGTATTTTGACGGTAAAATTAATACTTATAAAATTTTATTAACAATTAATAAACAACTAATTTGTTTATTTGTTAATAACTTTATATATTTGTATACGTAAACTAAAAATCAAATAATTATGAATTATATCTACTCTTCAATTGGGCTTATTTTTAAAAGTGTTTTTAATTTCTTAAAAGATTTACCTGGTGCATCTAGTTATGCCATCAGAAAGTAGTGAATATTTGTGTAGTAGTTAATTTAAAAGCGATTCTTGGTTTATAAAGAATCGCTTTTTTTATCTTTAATTGTTACTTTGTAAAAGGGGAGTTGCTTATTCCTAATATATTATCAAACTAAAAAGAATTATGATATATGAGTTTGAATGATTAAAATCTTAGCTTTTTGATGTATTGGTCTCAAAATAGTTAAAACTATGTATTTTAGCACATCTCGCTTTAGCTTCTATAAATTGTTAACTATTTTATAAGCGCTTAGTTTTGAGTCATTCGCTTTTAGTTTTTTTGAAAATAGTTAATGACTAACTGCTAAAAGCTGATATCCGTGTAGCTAACTTTAGTGAGATTTAGAAACCTATGGACTTTAGTCTATAGTGGTTTATTGTGTTATACGGTATTAGAAAAGAATTGGATCATAGAGTAGATCAATCTTGCTGCTAATCTTGCAGTACAATTATCAATATCATACTTAGGGTTTAATTCTACAATATCAAGACTAATTAATTTGCCAGATGTACAAATTTGCTCTATAATAGTTAGTGCAATATCTGCAGAAAACCCAACTGGAGAAGGAGCGCTTACCCCAGGTGCTAACACTGATGAAAATCCATCCAAGTCAATAGTGAGATAAATATGATCAACAGCAGAAATAAAATCATTAACGATAGGAGTTATGTTGTCTTTATTCTGAATGGTAAAGTCCGTATTCTTAATATACCTTACACCAAGTTTGTTAGCAGTTTCAAACAATTCTTTGTTATTAGACTCTTCTTGTATTCCTAAACATAAATAATTGAAATGATCATTCTCTTTTGATATTTGATAAAATGGTGTGCCAGAGTTTCCTTTGTCAGATATTTTTCGAAGATCAAAGTGAGCATCTAAATTAATAATTCCGATAGTAGAATTAGAGAATTGTCTTTTAAGGCCATTATAGTGCGCATAAGACAAGTCATGACCGCCACCTAAACATATTGTAAAATATTTATTAATAAGCAATTGGTGTATTTTATCTGTAGTATAACTTTGAGTTTTTTCTAAGTTAGTATTGTGACAAATAATATCACCTACATCTAGGATTTGTACATCTTTTTTAAAATGATTAGCTAACGGCGCAAGCATTCTTCTAATCATATCTGGACCATCGATCGCTCCAGTTCTTCCTTGATTCCTTCGTACGCCTTCATCACAGGCGTATCCCAGAATAGCAAAAGATATATTTTTTGCTATTGGTAGCGCTTCATTTTCTAAATCAATACATTTTATTTTTTCGTGAAGGTACAGTTGAACATCAGAGACTCTACCTGTCCATATCGTTACATCTGTTTTTTTATAGCTACTCATGCGTAAATAATATATCGTTTTGATATAAATTAAAATAAATCGTTTAAAATACTGTTAGATAGTTTTTTAGGAATAGTTACTTTAAGTCCTGGTGTGCGTTTCATTTCTCTTTTGATAGCGAATATGGCTTCTTCATTTCTAGCCCAACTTCTTCGAGAGATGCCATTATTTACATCATAAAATAACATATTCTTTAATTTTTTTGAAGCTTCATCAGATCCATCAAGTAATAAGCCAAATCCTCCATTAATTACTTCTCCCCAGCCAACACCTCCTCCGTTATGGATGGATACCCAGGTTGCTCCTCTAAAACTATCACCAATTACATTATGTATAGCCATATCTGCTGTGAATTTGCTACCATCATAAATATTACTGGTCTCCCTGTAAGGCGAATCTGTTCCACTAACATCGTGATGATCTCTTCCTAACACAATTGGAGCAGTTATTTCATTTGATTTAATAGCCTTATTAAATGCTTCAGCGATTTTTGCTCTTCCTTCGGCATCTGCATATAGAATTCGGGCTTGTGAGCCTACAACGAGCTTATTTTGCTTTGCTTCTTTAATCCAAGTGATATTATCTTGCATTTGTTGTTGAATTTCTTTTGGAGCATTGGCTTTGATTTCTTGCATTATGCGTATTGCGATCTGATCAGTAGTATCCAAGTCTTCTGCTTTCCTAGAAGTACATACCCATCTAAAGGGTCCAAAACCATAATCAAAACACATAGGACCTAGAATATCTTGCACATAAGATGGATACTTAAAATCAATTTTGTTTGCTGCCATAACATCGGCTCCAGCCCGTGAAGCTTCTAAAAGAAAAGCGTTCCCATAATCAAAAAAATAGGTCCCTTTTGCTGTATGCTTATTGATAGCAATTGCATGTCTTTTTAACGATTCCTGGACTTTATTCTTAAAAGTTTCTGGGTCATTGGCAATCATTTCATTTGACTGAGAATAGCTCATGTCTACTGGGTAATATCCGCCAGACCAAGGATTGTGTAATGATGTTTGATCAGACCCGAGGTGGATGTAAATGTTTTCATCATAAAAACGTTCCCAAACGTTTACAATATTTCCTTTGTAGGCGATAGAAACTATTTCTGTATTCTTAATTGCTTTTCGAACTCGATTAACTAAGTCCTCCAAGCTATCAATAATTTCATCTACCCAACCTTGAGCATAGCGTTTTTGGGCAGCATCAGGATTGACCTCTGCACAAACCGTAATACACTTGGCAATTGTACCCGCTTTAGGTTGTGCGCCACTCATTCCTCCTAATCCCGAAGTTAAAAATACTTTGCCCGCAGTTGTTTCTTCTGGTTGTAATGTTTTTCTAAATGCATTCATTACGGTAATAGTAGTCCCATGTACAATACCTTGTGGACCGATATACATATAGCTTCCCGCTGTCATTTGTCCGTATTGGGTAACTCCAAGCGCATTGTATTTTTCCCAATCATCAGGTTTAGAATAATTTGGAATCATCATCCCATTTGTAACAACTACTCTTGGAGCTTCTTTTGATGAAGGAAATAATCCCATTGGATGTCCAGAATAGATATGTAATGTTTGATCTTCGGTCATTATCGCCAGATACTGCATAGTAAGTAGGTATTGCGCCCAGTTCTGAAATACTGCTCCGTTTCCGCCATAAGTGATTAATTCATAAGGGTGCTGTGCAACTGCTGAATCCAGATTGTTCTGTATCATCAGCATAATACCTGCTGCTTGCAATGTATTAGCAGGGTATTCTTGTATAGGTCTGGCATACATTGCATAGTCTGGCATAAAACGATACATATAAATTCGACCATATTCATTGAGTTCTTCCAGAAATTCTTTAGCTAATTCTTGATGCCATTCTGTAGGGAAATATCTCAGTGCATTTCGTAGTGCTAGTTTTTTTTCATCAATAGATAGTATTTGTTTACGCTTCGGGGCTCTACTTATTTGTGGATTTAATTTATTTTTAAGCGGAAAGGTTTTTGGGATACCCGCGATAATTTGTTCTCTAAACGCTGTCATAACTATTTTCTATTTTGTAGATACTACTTTTCCACGTTTCCAAACTTGTGATGGAGTTAGTTTTCCTTGATGGTATAATAGCTCGTTAAAATGGTGAGTTGAAAAAAGACAGAAGTCTGCTAACATTTTTGGAGCTAGTTTACCGCGATCTTCTAGTCGTAAGGCCGCTGCTGCTCTGGTTGTAATACCTGCTAGTATTTCGGCATTACTAAGTTTCTGGAAAGTTCCTAAAATAGCTGCTTGTGTTAATAAATCACCCATTGGAGCAGAACCCGGATTCCAATCACTAGCTATTGCTAATGCTCCTCCTGCATCCAGAATCTTTCTTGCAGGTGTAAAATCACATCCCAGACCAATAGAAGCTCCTGGCAATGCAATGGCAATTACATTACTTGCTGCTAATTTTTTAATTTCTATATCTGTACTGGCTTCGAGGTGATCGGCACTTATAGCATTAACTTTTATGGCAATCTCGCTACCACCCGTAGTAAATTGATCCGCATGAACAGTAATATCAAACCCCATCTCTTTTGCTATAAAGAGATAAGGTTCGATTTGCTCTTTTGAGAACGCACTTTGTTCTACAAAAGCATCTATCCTATTACATAACTTCTCGGTTTTAAGAGTAGGCAATAGTGTAGTGGTCATTTCTTTTAAATATGCTGTATGATCTCCTTTATAATCCTTTGGAAGCATATGGGCAGCTAGACAAGTAGCAATAAGGTCAGATTCTGAGTTTAGATTAGCATGCTTGATCGCACGTAACATTTTGAGTTCTTCTTCTGTAGAAAGTCCATATCCAGTTTTTACTTCTACAGTAGTGATACCATTTTTAAGCAAGTGATTTGCTCTTTTAACTACAGAATGACTTAGTTTTTCTTGGCTAGTAGCTCTTGTTTTCGTTACGGTATCCCAAATTCCCCCACCAGTTTTTGCAATCTCGAGATAGGATTTCCCTGAGTTACGCATCGCATAATCATTAGCTCTAGAACCTGAAAAACAAATATGTGTGTGCGCATCAATTAATCCAGGAAGACAAACATAATCTGATTGTAATTCTACGATTTCTGCATTAACTGTATTTGCAATTTTCTTAATTTCATCATAATTCCCTATAGCATAGATATGTTGATCTTCTATTAAGATTCCTGCATTTTTGAGTATAGGAATTTCCTCATCCTTTAAAGCACCCTTAAGAGGTATACTATCCATGGATACTACTTGTGTAATAGGACCAATAAATGTATATTTTTTCATGGTTAATACGTTTCAAACTCTTTAGAGAATTTTGTCTTTAAAGATATATTCTTCTTTTTAGTTACTTTGTTTGCTAGTGTGATGATCATTTTGTTTTGTACAATATCAATTCCTTTTTCAATATCATCAGCAAACACCCTATCTTTTTCTGCAAATGAGACTTTAGTACGTACCATTTTGTGTATTTCATCTAAAATAACCCCTGATTTCATAGGTTTTCTATACTCAAATGCCTGAGCGGCAGTTAAAAGTTCTATTGCCAATATTTTTTCTACATTTTCTAACACTCTTATTGCTTTTCTACCCCCGATAGATCCCATACTCACATGATCTTCTTGTCCTAGCGAAGTAGGAATACTGTCGGCACTAGAAGGGAAACATAATCCCTTGTTCTCGCTAGCCAATGCTGCCGTGGTATACTGTAAGATCATATAGCCAGAGTTAATCCCTGTATCTTCCATCAGCAATTTAGGAACTCCTGGAGAGTTACCTTCTATTGCCAAGTAAATTCGGCGATCCGAAATATTTCCTATTTCAGAAGCGGCAAGACATGCATAATCTATTGCCATAGCGAGCGGTTGTCCGTGAAAATTTCCTCCACTAATAGTTAATTCTTCGTCTACGATAATTGGATTGTCAGTTACCGAATTGAGTTCTACTTCTAACAACTCTTTGAGATGTAACCAAGCATTTCTAGAAGCTCCGTGTACTTGAGGCATGCATCGTAGAGAGTAAGGATCTTGTACACGATCACAATCAATATGGTCTTCCATGATTTCTGATCCTTTTAGCAATGATTTTATCCTAGAAGCTACATGGATAGTACCTTTAAAAGGCCTTAATTCGTGCAACTCGTTATAAAAAGGTTTTACAGAGCCTTGTAAGCCTTCTATCATCATAGCACCTATAATATCTGCTTGGGCAAGGCAACTATGTAATTTATCTATTACTTTTACTGCATGTGCGGCTATAAATTGTGTCCCATTAATTAAAGCAAGCCCTTCTTTTGGACCTAGATCTAAAGAAGTTACTCCAGTTGCTTTAAATAAATCAGCAGTCGTAATCTCTTTATTTTTATAAATTACTTTTCCAAGACCAATTAAAGGTAAAAAAAGATGAGAGAGCGGAGCTAGATCACCTGATGCTCCTACAGAGCCTTGAGAAGGAACTATGGGTATTATATTAGTATCGATATGCCATAATATACGATCTAATGTGCTTTCTGCTACACCAGAATACCCTTTAGAAAGCGATTGTAGCTTTAAAATCAACATGAGCTTAGCGATTTCTTGATCAATAGGTTCACCAACACCTACACTATGGCTTTGCAAAATATTAGATTGTAATATTTTGGTTTCTTTTTTAGAGATCATTGTAGTACACAAAGGGCCGAAACCTGTATTGATGCCATAGACAGCTTTACCGTTATCAACAATATTCTCGACTACTTTTCTACTTCTTTTAATTTTTTCTCTTACATTTTCAGAAATCACCCCTTTGATTTGTCCTTTGGCTATTTGTATAGCTATTCCAGCAGTTAGATACTCTTCTCCAAATTGGAATTGTGCTACTATTTTAGACATTATGAGTTACTTGTTTTGTAAGTACAAAGCTAATAAGTATTTTTGATACTTATAAATATTTATTTAGTCAATTATTAATAACTATGGGTTATCAATTAGAGTTACGTCATTTCACATATTTTTTGGCCGTAGCCGAAGAATTACATTTTAGAAAAGCTGCAGAACGACTATTTATTTCGCAACCAGGCTTGAGTAGACAAATCAAACAGATGGAAGAAATCATTGGAGCTGAACTCTTTATTAGGAATAAAAGAAATGTAAGTTTAACAGCAGCTGGAATGTACCTCAAAAAAGAAATCACTTATATTTTTAACCATATAGATTTTACTATAAAGCAGACAGCGTTAATTGATATAGGAAGTGAAGGAGAAGTGCGTATAGGATTTTTGGGTTCGGCTATGCAAACAGTAATCCCAGAATTTTTGGTAAAAGTAGATAAAGAATATCCTAAAATTCAATTTAGTTTAGAAGAAATGGCAAATAAGGATCAGGTAAAAGCTATTCTAAGTGATCAACTAGATATTGGATTTGTACGATTGGCTAGAGTACCAGACGGGATACATATCAAAGCAGTACAAACAGATACTTTTTCATTGGTATTACCTAAAGGACATGTATTAAATTCTAAAAACTTTAAAAATATTGCTCAGGTTTCAGACGAACATTTTATTTTATTTTCTTCATATTATAGTTCTGTCTATTATGATAAGATTATGAGTATCTGCGAGGATCAAGATTTTACTCCGATAGTTTCTCATAAATCCGTACATGCGCAGACGATATTTAAGTTAGTAGAAAGTGGGTTAGGGGTAGCCATTGTACCTACCTCATTGCAATATGGATTTGATCTTGAAGTCAAATTTCTAGAAATCCCAAAAATACATCAACGAGCAGAACTATCTGTTATTTGGAAAAAAGATAATCGCAATCCTGCTTTATCTAAAGTAAAGGAGTTTTTGTAAGTAAAATAAGAGAAAAAGGCTATTTAAGAAAAAGTTTAAATAGCCTATAATACTATATTTTATTGAGGAGGCATTGCGTAAAAGAATTGCTCCTGAGTAATTTTTCCATTGTCTACTTCATACACGCAGACTTCTTCTATTTTTGTACGTCCCTGTCCTTTAAAGGTACAATCGAGTTTCATGGAACAAGTGAAATGATTTCCGGCAACTACAGGATTTGATATTTCATTACCATGAAATTCTTCTACAGTTGCATACCATTCCTGACTTTTTTTAGTCACTGCCTCTTTTCCAGAAACAACTGCATTTGGAACTCCAGACATTTCTGTACTCACGATATTGTCTGCATAGAGTTCTTTTAGTGCTTGCATATTTTCTCCTTGACGACAAAGTTCTACTAAACGATTGGCTACTTGTTGTGTGTTCATTGATGTGTAGTTTAATTTATAATTAATTTGAAGTGGTTTAAACCACTTCATTATGTGATGCATCAAATTACAAAAAAAATAGAAAAATATATATGGAAGCTTTGTTGTTTTTTTAATTTACAGCTTCTTTATATACTCTAAGACAGCGTTCTCTAGCCATTTTATGAGCTACTATTGGTTGCGGATAGGTCAATTCATTGATATCTTTTACCCAGGTATGGATATATGCTAGTTTTTTATCAAATTTGGTGATTTGTGTAGTAGGATTAAATATTCTAAAATAAGGTGCTGCATCTACTCCAGATCCTGCTGCCCATTGCCAATTCCCTACATTAGCCGACATATCATAATCTAATAATTTTTCTGAAAAATAAGCTTCACCCCAACGCCAATCAATTAATAGGTGTTTGCATAGAAAACTAGCAACCAACATTCTTACACGATTATGCATATATCCAGTTTGGTTGAGCTCGCGCATACCTGCATCTATAAGTGGGTATCCAGTTTCACCTTTTTTCCAAGCTTCAAACTCTTTTTCATTATTGCGCCATACGATACGATCATATTTTGGTCTAAACGCTTTGTCTTTGGTATGCGGGAAATGCCATAAGATTTGCATAAAAAACTCTCGCCAAATTAGTTCTGACCAAAAAACTTCATTTTCTTCGGCAATAGCTTTTTTTACCATTTCTCGAATACTAATTGTGCCAAATCGTAAATGAGGACCTAACCTAGAAGTTCCATTTTCTATAGCAGGAAAATTACGAGTATCCTCATAGTTTTGGATTAAATGAGAAGAAACTAGGTATTCTGCCACCTTAATTTTAGATTTTACAAACCCTATATCTACTAAAGAAAGATGAGGCAATTTAGTATCTTTTATTAGATTAATTAGGAGATCAGTAGTATTATAAGTTGTTAGTTTTGATGTGTCAAATTCTTGTTTCCATTTATTTTTATAAGGAGTATATACTACATATGGCGTGCCATCAGATTTTACAATATCACTTTTCTCAAAAATTACTTGATCCTTGTACGTTTTAAATGCTATTGATTTTTTGGCAAGTAACTTTTCAATCTCTTCATCTCTTTGTTTAGCATAAGGTTCATAGTCATGATTGGTATATACCTTCTTGATATCATATTCTGCGATTAGGTTTTTATATACCTCAGAAGGAGTATTGTGAAACAATGCAATTGAACTCTGGTAATTGTCCAATACTTTTGTACGCATATTTTGTAATCTATCAAATATAAAGGATAGTCTAGCATCGTTTTTTGGTAATTTATCTAAAATCTCTTTATCAAAAATAAAAATAGGTAAAACAGGTAAGTCGTCTTTTAGAGCTGCTTGTAAGCCTGCATTATCTTCCAGCCTAAGATCTCTCCTAAACCAGAAAATATTTACTTTTTTTTGCATATTAATGTACGTTTAGTGTAGACATTCCTCCATCAACCCCTAATACTTGGCCTGTAATCCAACTGCTATCGTCACTCAACAGGAATTTGGCAATATTTGCAATATCTCCTGCTTCTCCTATGCGTTTAAGTGGGTGACGCTGATCCATTTTTTCTCTCTTTTTTTCATTGCCTAATAATCTTTCTGCCAAGGGAGTGTCGGTCAGAGAAGGTGCAATTACATTTACTCGTAGTTTTGGAGCATATTCTGCTGCTAATGCTTTTGCAAATCCTTCGATAGCTCCTTTTGCAGCTGCTACACTTGTATGAAAAGGCATGCCTACTTTTACTGCAACAGTACTAAAGAAAATTAAACTCGCTTGTTCTGATTTTTTTAATTGCGGAAGAATAGCGTGCATTATTTTTACTAAAAACATAAAATTAATCTGCATATCTTCATGAAAAATTTCAGGACTTAGCATCTTAAAAGGTTTTAGATTAATACTCCCTGGACAGTAGACAAAACCATCTAATCTTTCTGGTAACTTCGTCGTATCAATCTCGTCTGTAGATGCATCATATGGGATATATATGACTTCTAGGTTTCCTAAATTTTCTGAAGTACGTGAGGCTATGTAGATATTATGGTGATCATATAGTTTCAATGCTATTTCGAACCCTATACCATGACTACCACCTATAAGTAAAATATTTTTTCTCATATATTATGTAATGATTTATGAAAATACAATTTTTGTCTCTGCATTAGACTCATATTCTCCAAATAATTCATTTAATTTTTCTTTTCGATATCCAAAAATTTCTTTAAGTTTTGGTTTTACCACGATAGGATGAACCAGTTGGCCCAATATCCCAAAAGGAACTTTGTAATCTATCACATCTTCCATTTCTACACCACCTGGAATTTCTTTGATAAAATGCTTATGATGCCATAGCACATAGGGTCCGAAACGTTGTTCATCAACAAAATAGTGTTGGTCTACTACATGAGTGATTTCTGTGACCCATTTATTTTTTATTCCTGCAATCGGAGTAACAATATATTGTATAATCTGGCCCGCATACATTTTTTTATTCGCCCCAGATAGGATGTTAAATCCCATATAATCAGGAGTTATCGTTTTTAGATTATGAGGATTTGATAAAAAATCCCATGCTTCTTGAATAGAAATGGGTAAGTTTTGCTTAGCTGTTAGGGTATAAATTTTCATTCACATTTTATTTTTAGCTAAAATTACAATCATTTTGTTTACTTTTTATTTATAAAATGTTAAACAAAATTAGGTTTGCGCTAAAAATATGCTTTTGCCCATGATTCTGCTTCTTCTATGGTATCAAAAAAAGCAAAAGATTTATCAAATAATCTTTGTTCTATCATAGCTTTATCACGCTCTGATTTTTCATTAGAGACAATAGCGAGTCCTTTCATATTATCTAATATACCGTGATGATATACTTCTTCAGACATCTGGTGATTATTTTTTCGGTGGGTAATCATCACAAAGTTTTTGTTTTTATAAAAAGAACGGAGTTTTTTTCGCACGCTGCTTGCTTTCTCTAATGTGAATACTACATCTTTTTCTACAGTTATTATTGCAAAATTAGGATAGAATTTAATTTCGCAAAAATCATTGCTATACAGTTCCATTTAGGGTTTCTTAAGTTTTCCCTAAATATATGTTAAATTATACACTTTTTAAAATTTTGTATGCTTAAAAGTTTTGGAAATTAGCAATCATCACAGCAGTTATCTGGTTTTATAATTTTGCAGGTTACTACAGCAAGTAGCGATCCGAGTATTGGAGCTATCATATAAAGCCACTGATGCTCCCAATGTGTTGATAGTAATGCTGGACCCAAAGATCTAGCAGGATTCATAGAAGCTTTGGTCATTGGACCTGCAAACATTGCTTCTAATAAAACAACACTCCCTATCGCAATTCCTGCCATCATACCTACTTCTTTAGAACCAGTTGATACGTGTATGATTACAAGCATTAGAAAATAGGTAAGTATAAATTCTAGGATAAAGGCTCTAAGATTATCGAATGTTGGTATGGTCCCTCCAAGAAATTCGCTATCAGGAAATAAAAAAAGTAGTATACTACTAGCCGTAATAGCACCTATGCACTGCGCTATTATATATTTAGGAACTTCTTTCCATCTAAATTTTTTCGCATATGCAAATGCAATTGTAACAGCAGGATTAAAATGCGCACCAGAGATATCTCCAAACGCATATATCATAGCCATTACAATTAATCCCCAGGTTATGGCAATACCCACGTGAGTTACATCTCCTCCTGTCACTTCATTAATTGTCATTGCACCTGTGCCACAGAATACTAAGGCAAATGTTCCTATGAATTCGGATAAATATTTATCCATTTCGTATTATGTTTATTTGTATTATAAAAGAGTTTTGTTGTATATCAATACAAGTGTCAAAAATAGTTAAAACTGTACACTTTACATGAATTCAATCTATTGATTGTTTCTTTTTTTGATATTAACACATCAATAATAAGACTTTTGATGAAAAAAATAAGAATATCTTTTTTGCATATCTGTTAATGTTCTTATTTTTAGATTAAAATAAAAAATATGATTTTAGGTATTGGCTCCAGGATAAAACATCCTACGTATGGCTTAGGTGTAGTTACTAATGTAACCTCAAAAATGTACTGGGTAACTTTTATAGAAAATGGATTAGAAACCATTGATGTTGATGATGATTTTGAAATCATTGATGGAGTAGAGGATGAAGTAGATACGGTAAGTTTTTTTGAGGTAGAAAAAGTGTTTAGAGATCTGTTAAAACGTTACAGCGATATCTCTGAAGTTATTCCGATTGCAGATAAATGGAAGGGAGGAAATTTAATTTTAGAACCTGGAGATAGTAACTTAACATCGAAAGAAATACCTATTGCTACTTTTTTTCATAAAATAGTAATGGTTCGTGATCGTATTCGTGTAATGGAACAAAAAATCAATAGTTCAGCTAATCTGGATGAGCAAGAAAAAATTGATTTGCAACAATATATAACAAGAATATATGGTAGTCTTACCACGTTTAATGTATTGTTTAAAAATAAATCTCAACAATTTGTTGGTAGTAGTAAAAAATAGATGACTACATACCCACTAGTAAAAAAGATAGGACTAATTATCGGGCCCATACTGTTTTTGGTATTGGTCAATCTTCCCGTTATTTTGATTTCTGACATAGCAGACAATGTAATAGCTGTTGCAGTATGGATGATTATCTGGTGGATTACTGAAGCAGTATCTATATCTGTTACAGCACTATTACCATTAATCGTATTTCCTTTGGTAGGAATATTAGATCTGAAAACAGTTTCTCAGAATTATGGTAATCCAATCGTTTTTTTGTTTTTTGGAGGTTTTATAATGGCATTAGCCTTAGAGAAAGTGAATCTACATAAACGAATAGCATTACGGATCATAAAAATTACAGGAACCAGTCCCAACCGTATCATTTTGGGGTTTATGATTGCTACTGCTTTTATGAGCATGTGGATCAGTAATACCGCTTGTACAGTAGTAATGCTACCAATTGCATTATCAGTAATTCAACTATTAAGCACTGATAACGATGGATTTACTAAACAAGATCGGAATTTTGCTTTAAGTATTATGCTAGGAATTGCTTTTTCTGCTAATGTTGGTGGAGTAGCTACTATTATTGGAACACCACCAAACTCGGTATTGGTTGGTTTTTTAGAAAATGAATATCAAATTGATATTTCTTTTTTTAGTTGGATGCTGATGGCACTTCCTTTTTCAATTATAATGATTGGTATTATATTTATCGTAATAGTTAAGTGGATGTATCCTAATCGGATAAAGAATTTTTCAGCATCTAAAAATGTTATAGATAAAGAACTTAAAAAACTAGGTAAAATTACTGCCAAAGAAAAGAGAGTATTGCTAATTTTTTGTTTGGTTATACTGCTATGGATCTCTAGGGTAATGATCAATAAATTAATTCCTGGATTAAAACTGACAGATACAGCTATTAGTATGATAGGTGCTTTTGCTTTATTTGTAATTCCATTTCGATTGAGTAAAGGAGAGTTTACACTTAGATGGCAAGATACCCAAAAATTACCTTGGGGAATTTTAATTCTTTTTGGTGGGGGGTTAGCATTGGCTAATGGACTGTCTCATGCAGGGTTGATAGAACTGGTTGCCAATACCATTGCAATGAATAAGGGATTAAGTGTATTGCTAATTGCATCATTGCTTATTGTTTTTATGTTGTTTATGACAGAACTAATGAGCAATGTAGCTTTGGTTACTATTTTTATACCTGTAGTAGCTGGGATAGCATTAGGTTTAGATATACCCATGCTGCATATGTTAATTCCAGTAACAATGGCAGCCAGTTGTGCATTTATGTTACCTATGGCTACTCCTCCAAATGCAATTGTTTTTGCCAGTGGTTATGTAAAGGTATCAGAGATGGTAAGGGTTGGGATTATTCTTAATGTAATCTCTGTGATTTTATTGATACTTCTATTTAAGTTTTATGTATCGATTATTTTTTGATCAATAGAATTCTTCCTTGAGTGTTATATCCAGTTATTGACTAGCTAGCAAAGAATCAACCGAGAAAGGTCTTGCTTCTTATCATACATAAAGTAATCTTGATGTTGACATCCTGATAGATCTACCTAGGGAGTAATTCATTTACTCTATATTTCTCTAAGGTTTTTTATATAAGATTATACAGCGTTATACCATAGAAAAGAGATATTAATTACGCTCATATAAGCCCCAATCATATGGTAAAAAAGAAATTTTAGTTTTTTTAGGGATTTTAGTATCAACAAATTGATTAATATAACTTATAACATCTCCTCTATTAAAATCGTCTTTATACCACTCGAATACTTGAGATAATTTAACCTCTTCAGCTGTAATTAAGTTTTTTCTGGTATCATTGATATATGCTTTAGTTTGCTCATTCAATTCTTTATTAATATTATCTCCTGTATATGCACGATTCCATAATCTAGGAGAAGATTTGGCTGCGCAGTTTAATAAAAAATGAATTTTAGGCTCATTCATTTTACGAAGCATGCCATGCTCAATATCATCGAGACTATATCCTTTTCCTTTGATAGTTATTGCCTTTTGTTTCCATGGATTCTTGATATCATTAATAGAAGAAACAGGATAGTTGTCTATAATCATCTTCATTACCACTGCATTGTACAAGTTTATCCAATATGCTAATTGTTCTTCACGGCTATAAGAATCGTCTGGGTAATTGGTTGCTAATGAATTAAAATATTGATCAAACAAAAACTTGTCTCTTATAAAACCTTTATAATCAACCTCCCCTTCGCTAGATACATTAAGTAGAAGCAATTGATCCCAAACCATATGATCTATTCTTTGTTGTGCATTTAATTGTATAATGCAAGATAATAGTAGAGTAATTACTATAGTATAAAAGCGTTTGTTTTTCATTGTTATAGTATTGATCGTATAATAATTTGCAAAATTAATTAGATTTATAAACAATCCCTAATGAAAAAGCAGAAGCTTTGTCATAGTTTTTTCCAACCATATTCACTGAATACCCTGTTGATACTCCAAAGTTTTCTTTAACTATAGGAACATATAAATCTAAATAGACATTTGTATAATCTACTTCAGTTTGGGGTAATGACGCTGGACCACCTGCATCAATAAATTGTTGAGAACCAATATCATAACCGCTTAGTGAGTTTTGTACACCTATTTTTACGTGAGTATAAAACCATTTATTGTAGTACCCTAATTTTGCACTATACAACATAGCATTGGGGATATCGAAGTCTGGATTATTCCTTAAGCTATACACAGCTTGTAGTTCTACAAAAATGTTTGCATTGGTTGTAAGTTGTATAAAACCACAACCTTCAAATGCAGTGGCACCACTACCTATTGATAATATTCCTGCTTCTTCATATCCTCCTACAGGAAGAGTAACACCTGTTGCCCCACCTATTGATAATTTTGATTGATCGTTAATTTCTGTATCAACAACTTTGGCCTTTAAGAAAAGATTTAAATCCTGAACACCTTGTACTTGATTAGTACCTAGAACAGGATCTTCTACTCCCGATTCATTTTTTGTAGATACATATGGTAAAGTAACTGTTGTGGATAACCAATCTAATACTCCATATTCGCCATAAATACTAAGTACAGAAGATGAAATAGTACCCATATCCAAGGGATTAGATTTGGATAAAGTCTCGCCTATATAAAAATTATCATAACTTTTATAAGAGTAAGAAGAGGCAATTGTAAGATCATTCTTTTTTGGAAAAAAACCATTTAGAAGCGTTTGCGCTGATAATGAAGATACTGCTAGTAAACCTATCATTATTATTATTCTCTTAGGACAAGTAATTTTTTTCATACTATTTTGGGGTATATTAATTATACGTAATGTTAACAAAACATTAACAATGTAAATAAAAATTTTAAAAAAAACTAATTTTTAATCGATAAAAAGTTAAAAAATCAGATTAAATGCATAAATTTTGTTAAAAACCTTCAAAATTCAGCTTAGAAAACTGTATGCGGATTTTAGGTATTTATTAATTATATTATGAATTAATTTTGCACTAAATATGCGTGTTTAGGAGATTCAAGTTTATAAGCTTTAAAAACTTATTTTTTGTATAAGAGTGTCTAAATATCTATGGATTGAATTAAATCTTTAGTATGTATTATTGTTGCGAATTCATCTTTGAGATTGGCAATTTCAATATCGTGTACCATTTGGGCACTATATTTTTTACCACTAAAACTAGTTTTATCAAATGCTGCTACAGCGTCTTCAATTAAAAAAGTAGTAAACCCGTAATTAGATGCCATTCTTGTACTAGTAGATACACAATGTTCTGTGGTTAATCCTACAATAACTACATTTTTAATATTAGCATTTTCTAATTGTGTTCTAAGATCTGTACCTATAAACGCGCTATTTACATCCTTTTCAATAATTGGTTCGTTCTGTTGAGGTACTATAAAATCTTGAAAATCATTACCTGATTTTCCTTTAGCCAATGGAGAGTCTGGATTAGAAGAACAATGTTTTACGTGATAGATTGGTAAATTTTCTGACCTCCATTTTTTTAATAAAGTCTCTATGTTTTTTTCAGCGTTTGGATTATTACGTTCCGTTCCATAATACCCTGGATTGTTTATTCCTTTTTGTACATCAATAAGTAGTAATGCTGGATTATCTTTTTTGGTAAGTGTCATAGTGTTCTTTTTTAGAGCTTAAAAAACATGAAATAGTTATTGTTTAATTGAGCCTAATGAGATTTTAATCTTTTAATTTGATAAAAATGAACAATAGGCTCAATTAGAAAGTATGTTTTTACTACTATTATTTATTCTTTCTTCCTGAAGTCGGTATTATAGATAACACCTAATTGCAATCTGTCAAAGTTTCTACCAGTAAAATGATTTTTTAAGTACCCAAACTGAATACTGAAATTTGATTTTATAGTATAGCCTATGGCCCCATATAAACGATTTTGTCCAAAAATAGGCTCTTGTAAATTAATGAAAACTTCATCATACACATTTATAAACCATTTTTCGTTAAAAGGATATGTTAGTTGTAATCGATATCTAGCTCGATGTTCAGTAAAATCATCAGTCTGTGTACTAATAAATCGTTGTTCTAATCGATATCGATGTTCGAACTTTACTTTCCCGACTTGATTTTTAAGAATAAATTGCTCAAATATTCGGTGTTCATTACTATTTTCTTCATTAGGTATATCTGCAAAAGTACCATCTGTATTAATATAACCATATCCAATAGTTGCTATTGCATTTTCTGTAAGATGATAATTTAAACCAGTTCGAAGTAATAATTGATTAAAAGTAGTAGCTACTTCGTAAAAACGAAATTGAGCTTCTGAGTGAATGCTTAGTTTATCTGTTATTCGATTTGTTCCAAAATACATATACCAAGCACCCAAGTCATCTTCTCCAGTGTCTTGAGCTCTGGTATTTGTAATAGTTGCTAAAAGTATTATTGTAGTTAAAATTATTTTTTTCATAAATATATTGGGCAATAGTATAGTATTAGGATTCTGATTCTACAGTTTTAGTTTCGGATTTTCCGTCATTAATGATTTCTGATCCTGGCTCTTTTAGATATTTATCTAAGAATTTTAGGATTCTTCCGTATGCTTCGATCTGATTCTCTTTTTTTACAAAACCATGTCCTTCATCTTCAAACAATACATATTCTACAGGAACACCATTTTTCTTAACTCCAGCGACTATTTCATCCGATTCTACTTTTAGAACTCTAGGGTCCTTAGCTCCTTGTAACACAATTAAAGGTTTAGTCACTTTTTCTGTATGAAATAATGGTGAGATTTGTCGTAACCTTACAGAATCTGCTGTATTCGGATCTCCCATCTCCGTATATAAAGCATCTTTGAAAGATTCCCACCATGGCGGAATACTTTTTAATGTTCTTAGCCAGTTGGTAACTCCGAATATATTAACTCCTACTTTAAAATCTTCAGGAGTATAGGTAAGAGCCGCCATAGTCATATAACCTCCATAAGAACCTCCAATAATTCCTATTTTATTGGCATCAATAATATCTTGTTGTGCCAACCAATCTTTTCCGGCTACACAATCTTTTAGATCTTTATCTCCGTGATTTTGATCATCCATTTTATAGAACGTTTTACCATAACCACTACTTCCTCTATTATTTACGGCAAGAATTGCATATCCGTGATTTACGTAATATTGGATTTGTGAATTAAAACCTTGTCTAGATTGCCCTCCAGGCCCTCCGTGTACCCATACCAATGCAGGAACTTTATTATCTACGGTAGCTTGCTTTGGTTTATAATATATCGCTGGGATTTCTATGCCATCAAAAGATTTAAAGCGAACAACTTCTGATGCTACTAAATGGTCTTCGTTAATATCTTTGTTTAATACATCTGTTAATTGATAATATTCTTTAGATGCCATATCGTAAGAATAAACGTTTCTAGGAGTACTTGAACCTGAAACATTTAAAAATGCCATGGACTCATCTCTAGAAAAACTTGCACTTGAAATTTCTTTATTTTCAAATGAAGGAAATGCCACGTCTGAGCCAGTAGTCACTTCTTTTACATCCATTACAGTTTTAGCATCCTCATTAGTAAACATTACTTGATATTTTCCATTTCTGGTGAAATAAAAAGAATTAACACCCCAATTTTTTTCTGCTACTTTTTCTTTTGTACCATCTGCAAGATTATATTTTATTAAATAACTAAATTCTGCATTATCATCGGTAGTGTAATAGAATGAAGTGTTGTCTGGAGAAAAATCTTGAGGTTGATTACCGCTAATATTCTCATTGACTTTAGTTTTTTCTTTGGTTTCTGTATTCATTAAATACAAATCGACATCGTTTGTAGTCACTGCCTTAGTAAGTGCAATGTACTTTCTATCTTCAGACATACCGCCAAAATCCATTCCATCGTTATTTTGATAAATCATTTTAGAAGTGAAATCGGCAATATTCATTTCATAATGATCCATGTATTTAGGATCTCTTTCATTACTTCCATAAAAGAAACTTTTTCCATCTTTTGACCAACCTCTAAATAAAGCTCTAACATTTTTTTCGGGAGTTAGTCGCGTAATACCTGAACTGTCTTTAAGAAATATTTTATATATTTCATCTCCATTGCCATCCATTCTAAATAGTATTCTATCATCTTCTGGGAAATAAGAAATTCCAAAAACAGAAGAACTATCCGATTTTGTAATCGGAATTAATTCTCCACCTTTAACAGATGTGGCATACATATTATAAATACCAGAACGATTACTAGTCATAAGAACTTTAGACTTGTCGTTAGAAAAACCATTAGAAAATACATTTTCATTGTCCATAAATTGTTCAATTGAATATTCTTCAATTGCAATAGGAGGAGGAGCAACTTCTTCTTTTTTTTCTTTTTTGCAGGAGTAGAGTAGTAGTACTCCAAGTCCTAGAATAATGAGTTTTTTCATGATTAAGAATTTTTATTTGATTGTGAAAGTTTTTATCTCTTTAAACGGAGACGTTTCTAATTTTTCTATTGTTTCTTGATACGGTTTCCAATCTTCTCTAAAAAAAGCATTTGTTTTATCTAAAGCTCCTTTTAATGCATCATTTGCGTGTTTGATTAAGGTTTTTTCTGTAACTGTTAAACCATTTTGTCTACTGCCAGTGTACCAATCTGCAGTACCTAAGCGTTGCATTACAGTTACTTCTGGGTTACGAGTAATACCTTGTCTTTTATCTTCTTTACCTAAATAAATTGCTATTGTAGAATCAATTTTTTTGATAATATCCTTAGAAGATTTAATTTGATCTTTAAACTTCTTTTTATCCAGTTTTTGAAGCTCTTTTTGATATTTTGAAGCTACTTCTTTACTTTCAATTAGTTGTTTTACAGCGTCAGCTGCAGTTTGACTCATTGCTTCTATTTTTTTAGAAGCGGTATATACTTCATCAATATTTTGCTGTGATATTTGTAATCTGGGATCTGATTTTATGTCGATAGTAGATTCAGATTTTTGATCTCCATATTCCATCACTAATTTGTATGTACCTGGTTTAACACGTACTCCAGTTAGTTCTTGTTTTCTTTTTTGGATAGTTCTAGAAGGGCGATCAGCTCCTTTTTCATTCAGCTGCCAATTTATTTTATGAATTCCAGTAGAGTCTGATGCTTTTTGCTTCAGTGTTCTGATTAATCGTTCGCCGTCATAAACCTTTAACGATACAGAATCCCATTTTGTTTTTACTTCTTCTTTTTCGTCAGTGAGATCATTATCATCGTTAGTATCCTCAGTTTCTTTATTTTCATCTTCTTTTTTCTTTTCTTGTGCAGTTAAGAAATATGAAATATTAACTCCAAAATCACGGTTTTCTGCATTATATAAGGCATCACCTCCAAAACGACTCCCTGTAGGTTGCTGGTAAGCAGCTAGATATCCAATAGGAGGAGTAAACAGGTGTAATTGCTTATTTAAGATATTATTATCTTTGACCAACGCACGCAAAGGACGAATGTCATCTAATACCCAAGCTGCTCTCCCGAAGGTACCTATTACCAAGTCATGTTCTCTAGGTTGAATTATTAGGTCTTTTACGGATACAGTAGGGAAGCCAGCTGTCCATTTTGTCCAGTTGCTCCCTGCATTTAATGAGATATATAAACCATCATCTGTTCCCAGAAAAAGTAAGTTTTTTTCTATCGGATCTTCGACAATACTTAAGGTGTAACTTTTTACATCATTTTCATCAACAATACGTTGCCACGTTTTTCCATAATCCACTGTTCTGTATGCGTATGGAGTATAGTTAAATCTTCGATAGTCGTTAGCTACTAACAATGCTTGACCTTTTTGTTTATTAGATGCCTTGATCTGAGTTATCCAACTACCTTGTGGTAAGCCTTTAATATTTTTAGATACATCGGTCCAATTAGCACCTCCATTTTTAGTTATGTGTACACGTCCATCATCTGTAGCTGCCCATAACATATTTTGTTCTATAGGCGAAGGTTCTATTACCAAGATGGTACAGTGATTTTCGGCACCAGTAGCATCCATGGTTAAACCACCACTTTCTGATTGTTTCAACTTTTCTGGATTATTAGTAGATAGATCAGGAGAGATGATTTTCCATGTAAGACCTTTGTCAGTACTTTTATGTACAAACTGACTCCCAAAATATAATGTATTGCTATCAAAAGGATCAATATTGATAGCAGCATTCCAATTAAATCGTAATTTTACTTCTGGATCCGGATGCGTAGGACGTACAGTATAATTATTACCAGTCATCCAATCATAACGGCTTACATACCCTTGTTGGCTCATAGACCATCCGTATCTAGAATCATCTCTATCTGGTACGACATCAAATCCATCTCCAAAAGAGATTTCTTGCCAATATGAGTTTCTAATTCCTTGGGCTTTCCATACATATGCTGGTCCACGCCAACTGCCATTATCTTGCATTCCTCCATACACATTGTACGGAAATTCATTATCCACATTAATATGATAGAACTGGGCTACAGGAAGGTTGCCAATAAATCTCCAAGTTTTTCCTCCATCTCGCGTAATATTTAATCCACCATCATTACCATCTATCATAAAATTACCATCTTGTGGATGAATCCACCAGGAGTGATGATCTGGATGTACTCCATTATCTACACCATAAGCAGGCATTAATTGCTTGAAATTTTTACCTCCATCCTCAGATACATTGACATAGGTAAATACAGAATATATTCGATTTTCATTCTGTGGATCTACTCGAATATCAGAGTAATAGAAAGGACGGTTACCAATATCGTTTTTGTCATTTATTTTTTTCCAATTAAATCCTCCGTCTACTGATTTGTAGAGCGCATTTTTTTTGGCTTCAATTAAAGCATAGACGATATTAGGTTTATTACTAGCAATTGCAATTCCTATTCTTCCTAAATTTCCTTTGGGTAATCCATCGATGTCTGTTTTTTTCTGCCAGGTTTTACCTCCATCATGGGTGATATACAGGCCTGACCCTTTGCCTCCAGATTTAAAAAACCATGGGTCTCTTTTATGTTCCCACAATGCGGCAATCAGTTTATTAGGGTTGGTAGGATCCATCACTAGATCTGCCGCTCCTGTTTGATTGTTAGCAAATAAGATTTTTTTCCATGTTTCTCCTCCATCGGTAGTTTTAAAAATACCTCTTTCTGGATGTATTCCCCAGGGCGAACCGATAGCAGCTACATATACGGTATTAGGATCTGTTGGATCGATAATTACTCTATGGATATGACGAGTTTTTTCTAATCCCATGAGTGTCCAGTTTTTTCCACCATCTAAGGACCTGTATATTCCATACCCTCCGTTAAGGCTATTTCTGGGATTACCTTCTCCAGTCCCTACCCAAACTACAGATGGATTTGATTGCTGGATAGCTACAGCCCCAATAGAAGCAGTAACTTCCTTATCGAAAATAGCTTCCCATTTAATTCCGCCAGAAGTAGATTTCCATAATCCACCAGATGCTGTTCCTGCATATATGATATCAGGATCAGAAGTCACCACATCAATAGCTGTAACACGACCACTCATACCTCCAGGACCAATATTACGAGGACTCATTCCTTTAAGAAGGTCCATAGAAAACTCCTGAGAATAAATTGTAGAAGCTATGATAATAGTTAGCAGAAATAATGTCTTTTTCATGTTGTATGCCTTAAGATGTGTATTGTAGAATAAAAGCTCTAAAGTTAACAAAATGAAAATGTGAAATTCTTAAAGAGGTGTTAAGGTAAAACTAGCTATATTTGAAGAGGTTGAATACGAATAATATGAAATTTATAGAACTTACTTTGCATAATCATACTATCGTGCATGGATTTGATGCAAGAAATCAAGAAATAATAGAGAAAGTTGAGGTGAAATCTCCATCTAAAAAACTGGTATCGGTAGATCGAATATTGTCTGTAAGCAACAAGTATATTTTAATAAAATACGCTTTCGATAGGATTATATATTGGGAATACTTAGAAGAGTATGAAAATCTAAAGACAATGTTAACCTAGTAGTTTTTATTTTAAGGAATAATTATCTTTTTTTTCTTGCTATTCTTTGCAGAAATTAATTTAAAATCTTTATTTACTTTAACAATTATAATAGTACCATTTTGTACGTTTACCATTTTCCATCTAAACCCATATGAAGTTTCAAAAATAGAAGATCTAGCCATTTTTCTTAAATCAACTTCATTAATTTGTTCAATGATTTCTGTAGCTAGTAAATCAAGTCCTCTTTGTTTTACTTCTTTTTCAGAAAGTTTGCGATCAATTGTATTTTGAGTAGTCTGCGATGTAATGGGTATGATAGTTGTATGAGCGTAGGTCAAACTATAAAATAGTATTAGAAAACAGGGTAGATAATGTTTCATATGAATGCATTTTATAGAACTGTATACTAATTTATAGTTAATACACAATTACTAGATTCTTAAAATAATTGCCATACT
This sequence comes from uncultured Aquimarina sp., assembly GCA_947493495.1. Classification (GTDB taxonomy): domain Bacteria; phylum Bacteroidota; class Bacteroidia; order Flavobacteriales; family Flavobacteriaceae; genus Aquimarina. Next base: position 190,230 of record CANLRN010000001.1, on the reverse strand, counting down.
ATTTACTTGTTAAAGTTTTTTTCTTAAATAACTAAGGGATTTATAAAGATAAATTAATAAAAATAGAGTATTAATATGATTATGTTAAAAAACAGATAAAATATCTTAAAATTTTATCTTTTTCTTATTGATATTTTTTATTTTACTTGTTCCTCAGTGAGTTAAACAAGATTTGATTATTGCTTGCGTTTTTTCTCTAAGGTATGAATTTGCTTTCCTAATTCTGCCAAAAAAGGAATTCCTATCGTATCATATTCATACGTATCATCATTAAAAATTTGATTTTTATTAACGTGTAGTGTAGCAGATACTATAAATTCTATATCATTTTTAGTGTCTTTGATATAAGCACAATCAGTAAGATATCCATAGGCATAGCCTACTTTATTATATATTTCTATATGTTTAGGAATCTCTTCTTTTGTATCTCCATACATAAAGAATTTTACATACCCATCATAATATTCATTTTTATCATATCCTGCTTGATATGGTAAAGTTTTCATTGCTTGCTGAACAAATTCCAAGTTTTCTTTATTGATATTAAAACGTTCGTTTTTGCTATAAAGCTCAGGAAAATGAACTCGTTTCATTATATCATGTAAGGATTGTAAAGGGATGTAATTTCTTACTGAAAAATCCATGGGTTTATGGATTAAGGTATCGTTTTGGATGAATCCTACTCCTTTGATTATTTTTTTGAGCTGTAGTTTTTGTTGTTTTGTGTTTGTTATAGAAGCTTGAGTATAGAGAATGCTACTGTCTTTTATTTTTTTCTTAAAAATTATGGGCTGTGTAGCTAAGGCATATCCATTAGCTGTTGACAACCGATGTGATATTCTTCCTTTTATTTTTTTTGAAGCTAAACTCGAGTTTATATAATCTTGCCCTAAAAACTCGAAGAGCTTATTATAGGCTTTATTATCACTTACTGCAAAAATTTCTGTGATTGCTTTTTCGATAGTTGTATAAATAGTATCATTTTCGGTTTTAAAATAAGATTGCCTGTCAATTTGTATTCCTTTCTGTTGTAGTTTTTCTAATTTTTCTAATGCCATAAGTGCTACTGGAAATTTAACAGCGCTTGCAGGGTAAAAATAGACACTATCCGATGGGTAGTACTTATAATCTGTAAAATGTATTTTGCCAGTCTCATCTCTATCAATTTGACTATATATAATCTGTACCTCATACTTTTCAGGATCTTGTATTATAGTTGTTATTTGTTGCAAATCAGCATCCAAAACTTTTTCAAGAGGATTTTTTGAAGAACAAGAACTAATAAAAATAGTTAACAATATGAAAATTACTATCGATTTCATGAATTACTAGAGTTATTTTTTTAGAAAATTTATCAAAATTATGGTATCTGGTAACAGAAAAAACAACTGACTTTTTCAAATATACACATTGTAACATATTTATCATTCAAAGAAATAGAACTCATTTATATTTAATGAATTCTCCAAAACATATGTTAATTCTCTGTGATTAGCATTCAGTTCGGTCTGTATCTTCTATAAAATATACTAAATTTAGCTTATGAAAGAGAAAAATAAAGTTTTTAAAAGTGGTTTTTCCTTTAAACCCTATGAAGCCCCTGAGCAATCTCCTTTTGATAAACTCTTTGATGTTTTTCAAGAAATAATTACTCATACTTCTGGGGATCTTGATGAAGCGCTGGATTGGATGAAAGAGTTGGATAAAGAGTACGCTCTCACTACAGATGAGTATACCTTAGATGATTTTGTAGAAGATCTTAAAAAGAAAGGATACATCCGTGAAGAAATCAAACCTGATGGAAAAGGAGGAATGGCTATTACGGCCAAGACAGAACGAGCCATCAGACAGAGAGCCTTAGATCAGATTTTTGGTAAATTAAAACGTAGCGGATCAGGGAATCATAAAACTAAATATACAGGAAGAGGTGATGAACATGCAGGAGAGTTTAGAAATTATCAATATGGAGATCCTTTAGAGCGTATTTCTATTACAGAGAGTCTAAAAAATGCACAGATTAATCATGGTATCGGAGAGCTCAATCTTACAGAAGATGATCTGGTGGTAGAAGAAACTCAATTTAAAGCACAAATGAGTACTGTATTGATGATCGATATCAGTCACAGTATGATTTTATATGGAGAGGATCGGATTACCCCTGCTAAGAAAGTAGCCATGGCATTGGCAGAATTAATAACTACCAGATATCCTAAAGATACGTTAGATATATTGGTGTTTGGTAATGATGCCTGGCCCATAGCCATCAAAGACTTACCGTATCTGCAAGTAGGACCTTATCATACGAATACAGTAGCAGGTTTACAATTGGCTATGGATATGCTTCGGAGGAAGCGAAATACTAATAAACAGATTTTTATGATTACTGATGGTAAACCAAGTTGTCTGAGAATGCCGGATGGACAATATTATAAGAATAGTAACGGATTGGATAAGCATATTATAAGCAAGTGCTATATGATGGCACAACAAGCCAGAAAACTCCACATCCCCATTACTACATTTATGATAGCACAAGACCCTTATTTAATGCAATTCGTCAGAGAATTTACGCAGGCCAATCAAGGAAAAGCGTTTTATACAGGTCTAAAAGGTTTGGGAGAGATGATTTTTGAGGATTATGAAACCAATAGAAAAAAGAGAATTAAAGGGTAAAAGATTGAATAAAATAAAAGTTATTGCTTAATATAAGATATGAATATAAAGAATATAAACACATTAGGAACACTAAAAGAGTCAGCATATAAAAGTAAAAGTATAAAGGATGAACTTAGAGACAATTTAAGATCTAAAATTCATAATAATGAAGATACGTTTACAGGAATTCATGGGTATGAAAATACGGTGATTCCCGAATTAGAAAGAGCAATCTTATCCAGACACAATATCAATCTATTAGGATTAAGAGGGCAAGCAAAAACGAGGTTAGCAAGACAAATGATCAACCTCTTAGATGAATGGATACCGATCGTAGAAGGTTCAGAGATTAATGATGATCCCTTTCATCCAATATCTAGATATGCTACAAGTCTAATCAATGAAAAAGGCGATGATACTCCTATTTCATGGCTACATAGAGAAGATCGTTTTGCTGAGAAACTAGCTACTCCAGATGTTACTGTTGCAGATATTATTGGAGATGTTGATCCTATCAAAGCCGCAAATCTAAAATTGAGTTATGCAGATGATAGGGTTATTCATTTTGGGATGATCCCAAGAGCAAATCGCTGTATTTTTGTGATCAATGAATTACCGGATCTACAAGCTCGTATACAAGTAGCTTTGTTTAATATATTACAAGAAGGTGATATCCAGATACGAGGATTTAAACTACGTTTGCCACTGGATATGCAATTTGTGTTTACAGCCAATCCCGAAGATTATACCAATAGAGGAAGTATTGTTACTCCTCTTAAGGATAGAATAGGTTCTCAGATTCTTACGCACTATCCAGAAACGATTGCTATTGCAAAAACCATTACGCAACAGGAAGCACAATTAGATGGCAGACAAAAAAATCTTGTTCATGTTCCTGAATTAGCAAAAGATCTATTAGAACAAATAAGTTTTGAGGCCAGAGAAAGTGAATTTATAGACGCTAAGAGTGGAGTAAGCGCTAGAATGAGTATAACAGCCTTTGAAAATTTATTAAGTGCCGCAGAGTATAGAGCTCTTAAATCCGGAGATGAGCAAACACTGATTAGAGTCAGTGATTTTATGGGAGTAGTTCCTGCAATTACAGGTAAGGTAGAACTAGTGTATGAAGGAGAACAAGAAGGAGCAGCATCTGTAGCACACACATTGATATCTGATGCTATAAAAACCTTATTTCCTGAATATTTTCCTAAAATAGAACGATTAGAGAAGGAAAGTGAAAAAAGCCCATACCAGGAATTGATTGATTGGTTTTTTGAGCAAAGCGGGTTCGAATTGTTAGATGATATTCCTGAAGCCGAATATATAGCTAAACTGGATGCGATACAACCTCTAAACGCTCTTATGAATACTTATCAAGGAGATATCCATAAAAAAGATAGTTATTTCATGAAAGAGTTTTTATTATGGGGACTAGTAGAGTATAAAAAACTAAGTAAATACAGATTGTTAGAGGGGTTTAGGTTTAATGATTTATATGGTAGTTATATAAGCGGATTGTAATATATAAATAAGGGGAGGTATATATTTTTTGTTGCCATTCATTTTGGTGAAAAACTAAAAACATGAAGGTTCAATAATAATTTATTTATAGTAGTATAGAAAGAAGAAATAAGGCAATATCACTTACAAAAAGATAATCATAAAAGTCCTGAGTTTAGAATGCATCAATTTACTTATTTAGAGCAAAAAAACTTATGTCTTTCTCATCTATCATTATTTTATAAATGATTCGTTTTTGGTGTAATTTTACATCAAAAATAAAAATAGTGATCACCACCAAACCACAAAAAACCTAGATACTACCCCTTCTGTAGTTTTCATCCAGAGTAAAGAAGACTTTTTTTGCGCACGTGATTCTTTAAGTTTTATAAGCGTGATGTCATAGGAGTACCAGTCACTACAAAATTTTGGATGTACCATCCAGTTTTGTTTTTGTGGCATATGAAAATTACTCATCGTATACGTTGTACTTATAAATTCTTTAAAATCTATCCAATACCCCACAATGCACTCATTATTGATATGTGGTATTGATATATTCTCATAAGATCTAGAAACAAATAGATTCCCAAAAAAACAAACTTGCTGAATGATTGTATCTATTTCTATACCCAAAGTATGTAGCTTGGCTATTGTTTCCTCTTGATAGAGTAGTGGTAACTGTTTTTCTTTGAGTTTATTTACTTTTTTTACTAAACTATCTTTTTTATTAGGGCCAATCCATCGCTCTAGTTCTACGGTACTGATATCGGGTATATACAGATAATATTTATACACCAGTTCGATATGAAATACGGTGTTAGTTTTTGTGTTTTTTATCAAGAAATCGATTTCTCCAATGGTGGTTTTATCTCTAAATATCTGAAGGTTCTTGCAGATGACTTTATAGTGATCTAATGATTGAATATAATGGTAAAAAAAATGTTCTGCTATTTTTCCAAGAACTTCATTTTTAGGGATCTGAATTTTTATAGCACCTGTAGACTTCTTGGGCTCTATATTGTGATCAAATGCTGGCAATTGCTCATATTTTTCAGGCCACAATACCTTAGTATCTAGAAAACCATTATATTGATGATCAGTAGTCATTATCTTTTAAAGAGCGAAAAATATTTTTTTAAGATAGGTTTTAAAACTTTGTGATCTACAGGTTTAGCGACAAGATCATCACATCCAGCGGCTAACGCCTTTTCGATATCTTCTTCATTAGAATATGCGGTTTGCGCAATAATAGGAAGGTCAGGCCTTATTTCTTTAATTTTTTTTGTCGCATCATACCCATCCATAACAGGCATCTTGATATCCATCAATATAAGATCTATTTTATCATTGTTCTGACAAATTTCTACAGCCTCTTGTCCATTATTTGCACGATGTATGGTAAAAGCATACTCCTTCATTTTTTGTAATACTGTTTTAAGCAATAAGAAGTTAATATTACCATCTTCGGCTATTAAAACAATATGTTTTTCTGATATTTCGAGTTGTTGATTAGAGATTTCAGTATTATTCTGCATAGATTTGATATGGAATGTGTATCGTAAAAGTGGTACCTTGATTTACTGTACTAGTAAAAGAAATTTTTCCTTTCATTACGTCAATATTTTTTTTAGCTATGGCTAACCCTAAACCAAGACCTCCAAAGTTTTTTGATATTTCTTTTTCTGATTGCGAAAAACTTTGAAATATAAGTTCCTGATCTTTTGGTTTTATTCCTATCCCTGTATCACTAACCGAAATTACGATCAAATCATTTTCTATAGAAGCAATAACAGTGATAGCACCTGTATTGGTAAATTTAATACTATTATCGATAAGGTTTTTAATAATTTTTATGAATTTTGATTTATCAATCAGCACACCACTTTCTTGTGATGAGATAGTATTCTCTAGCGTTAGCGTTAATCCCTTATCTTTAGCAGCTTTATCATAAGTAGAAATTACATTTTCTAGTATAGTTGTGAGATCTGTTTTTACGATAGTCAAGTTAATTTTTGAGGTTTCTAATTTTGAGATTTCTAATATATTATCCATAGAATTAATTAATTCTTTACCGCTTGTAGAAATAATCTCTGCATATTCTTTTTTTTCTTCTGTACTGATAGAATTATCTTTAAGGAGCTCTGAAAATCCTATAATTCCATTCATGGGTGTTCTTATTTCGTGAGAAATATTTTGAATAAAATTAGTTTTTATTCGATTGTTTTCTTCTGCTTTGTCTTTGGCTACTCTAAGCTCGTGTGTTTTTTGTTTGATTTTAAATTTGAGATAAAAATTGATAAGGGTTATCACTAACAGAGATGCTAATATTATAAAGGATAAGAATATCCAAAATTTTGATTTTTTATAAAATGGTTCTACAATACTAAATGTCCAGTTGTTTAGCACTTTATTTTTTTCGGCATCCGAAACATTATTGATGGTTTTTCTAATGATAGTATTTAATATTTTATGTTGTTTATTGACTGCGATACTTGGCTTGTAGGAGTAGTCAATATCTCCAACTATCTGTAAGCCTTCTAAGTTTTCGGACTTCATTAGATAGTTAACTACAGCTCTAGGGCCAATATATGCATCCCAAGTTCCATTTTGTACATTACGTATGCAATCGATATCATTCTTATAATTATGAATAGCTATTTGAGGATATTTTCTTTTCAGGTAATCATCTATAGAAAACCCTTTTGGAACAGTAATGGTTTTATCATAAAAATCTTTGATACTTTTTTTCGAATCAAATTTATTATCTCTGACTACAAGTACAAAAGGAGACTCAAAAAGATTAGAATAAAAATTCAGCTTTTTTTTTCTGTTTTCTGTTTTTTGCATCTCTAGAACAATATCAATTTTATTAGTATTGACATCATCTAACAATGTATCCCAATCTGTGTATTTTTTCTTTTCAAATGTATATCCTATTTTTTTTTCTATAAGGTCTAAATATTCGATTAATATGCCATCAATAGTACCGTTCTTAGTAGAGAATTGATAAGGTGGATAATAGGGGTAAATTGCTACTGTAATTGATTTTTTTTGTTGTAGCCATTTCTTTTCTGTGTCCTTTAGCGTATCAGATGTACAACCGTAACATAAAATTAGAGTTATAAAAAAATAATATATATGTTTTGTTATTTTGTACATATTTATTGGTCTCAAAAATAGTTAAAACTATGCACTTTAAGTGCATCTTGCTTTAGCTTCTAAAAATTATTAAACATTTATAAGCGCTTCGTTTTTAGTCATTAACTTTTAGTTTTTTTGAAAATAGCTAATGGCTAATTCCTAAAAGCTGATATCCGAGTATAGCTGAATCTAATTCACAGCGGTTTATTTTTTAATGCACAAGTTATTATCTAGAGTGCAGAAAAATATTTCTGTACAATCGAAATTAGTGCTTTTTTATCAACTGGTTTAGATATAAAATCATCACATCCTGATTCTAATGCTTTTTGTATATCTTCATCTATAGAATAGGCTGTCTGAGCAATAATAGGGATATCTGGGTGCATTTTTTTGATATACTTTGTAGCATCATATCCATTCATTACAGGCATTTTAATATCCATGAGTATAAGATCTATATTTTTATTTTCTTCGCATATAGCTACAGCTTCTTTTCCATTTTTTGCTCTGTAGATTATAAAATTGTAAGGCTCTATTTTAGTAAGAATAGTCTTTAAGAATAGAAAATTAGTATCTACATCTTCTGCAATTAAAATAAGATTTTTTTCTCCCTTAGATACATGGTTTTTAGTATCGTTTTTTATACTAGAATATATAGGGTTATAGGGGAGTGTAAGGGTGAAAATAGAACCTTTTTGGGGAGTGCTAGAAAAATTAATTTTACCGCCAATAAAATCTGCATTTTTTTTAGCGATGATTAGCCCGAATCCAAAACCTTTAAAGTCTTTAATGAAAGATACTTTTTCTAGAGATAACCCCTCTCGTATTTGATTTTGATATTTTTCGCTTATACCGCAGCCTGTATCGATAATATCAATGAGTATGATCTCATTCTTTATCTCGTAACTAATTGTTACGGTACCTATTTCTGTAAATTTTATAGCATTGCTAATCAATGCATGAAGTATTTTGTTTAGTTTTGGTTTATCTAGTAATACTAAATTTTGAGCACTAGATATATTGTTTTTTAGAATAAGTTCAATATTTTTTTCTTTAGCTTTTATTTCATAAAAGAGAAATAATGCTTTAAAAAGTTCAAAAAGATTTATTTCTTTTAATCTGACGACAAATCGATCTGTTTGTAGTTTGGATATTTCTAAAATATCATCTACAATAGATATGAGGGTTCTACTAGAACCGATAATCATCTGAGTATATTTTTTTCTTTTTTCGGGAGATAATGATTCATCATCCAGAATTTCTGAAAGCCCTTGAATCCCATTCATTGGTGTTTTTATTTCTTGTGGGATATTATTGATAAAATTCGTTTTTAATCGATTACTTTCTTCAGCTACTTCTTTTGCCATAAGTAATTCTTCTGTTCTTTGCTTGATCTTGTATTTGAGATAGTAATTTGCAGAAGCTATACATATTACTATCAGGATAGTTATAAGTGCAAAGAAAATCCAAAATCTAGCAGTTTTGTAGAATGGAACTACATTGCTATAAAGCCAGTTGTCTAGGATAAGTTGTTTTTCTTTTTGAGAAATATTTTTTAATGTTTTTTTTATAATACTATTAAGAATTAGATTTTCTTTATCTATTGCTAAACCCGGTTTGTATCTCAAGTCTATTTCTGAACCGAATATTAATTCATCTAATTTGTGAGATCTTATAAAATAATTAGAAACCACTCTAGGTCCAATAAACGCATCATATATCCCAGAATTTATTTTTTTTAAACATTCTACCTCATTTTTTTCTGTAGCTATTTTTAATGAAGGATATGCTTTTTTAATATTGTCTACAACAGCATAGTCTTGAGGTAGTACTATTGTTTTATTTAACAGATCATTTTTATTGGTTATATCAAAACTTTCATTTTTTCGTGTAATGATCACATGTTTTGATTCGAATGAAAGCGAATAAAATTCTAAATATGATTTACGTTCATCAGTCTCTTGAATCTCTAATATTATGTCTATCTTATCCTTTTTAGCATCTTGTAATAATTTGGGCCAATCCGTATAGTAAACTTTTTGGAATTTGTACCCTATTTTTTTTTCAATCAATTCTATGTATTCTATAAAAACACCTTCAATTTCACCATTTTCATTAATAAATTGATATGGCGGATAATAAGGAAAAACAGAAATTTTGATACTATCGTTTTGTTGTAAAAAGTTTTTCTCTTTGGTATTCAAAAAAGGGGTGGGTTCTGAACATGAAAATATCAAAATAGGCAAAAGAAGTATACAAAATAATTTTATTTTCATATAGATTTTAATTTGTAGTATAATTCTCTACTATTAAAGATACTATTAATATATAGATTTTAAAAATGTAATAAGTTATAAATAAGTTCAGTTTGTACGGAGCACGGCATGGTATAGTGTATAGTACTATTTTTTTTTGTTAATTTCTGTACCATCAGGATACAATGCAAATCTACTTTTTGAAGCGTCATGAACATGATCATGAGTAGGCCAAGGCCAACCTCCAAATTCAGTTTGTTGATATTCGTGGATAGCTTCTCTGATTTCTATTTTAGAATTCATCACAAATGGCCCTTGTTTTACAACAGCTTCATTAATTGGTTTACCTTGTAAGAGGACAAAATGTGCTTCAGTATTTCCATTTTTGATAGTACATTCTTTGTGGGCGTGTACCGTAATTTGATGATGTACTGGAATTTTGGATTCCTCAATATTGATTTCTGTTCCTTTAAAAAAATAGATTGATCTATTACTGCCTTCAGATGCGCTGGGAAATGTATATGTCGCCTCTGGATCCATCTTGATAGTCCAGATAGCAACTTCATTCTTAGGATCTGAGGCCCAAGAATTTGGCGCAGGAGGGATAGCAACCTGATCCTCTAATTTGCCAGCAATCAGCGTGACCTCTGTAGTTTTTTGATTTTTATCCAAAAATGTAATTTTTGGGATATCTTCACTCCATAACATTTTAAAATGAGGAGCAACCATTTTTTTAGTTCTAGGAAGATTTAGCCATATTTGAAATAGTAAAAAAGGATTTTCTTTTTGTTGATGTAATAAAGGGAACATCTCGGAGTGTTGCACTCCTTTTCCGGCAGTCATCCATTGTACATCACCATTACCAAATCTCCCTGCTGCTCCCAATGAATCGGAGTGATCTACCAATCCTTTATGGACAATAGTTACCGTTTCGAAACCACGATGAGGATGCGCAGGAAATCCAGGAACTATTCTTCCGTGGTACATTCTCCAACCATCTTTAAGCATAAAATCTTGCCCTAGATTTCTGCCTTCTAATGAGACATTAGGACCTAATTTACTATTGCCTTTTGGGTACATATCCTCGTGATAGGCACAGAATAAAAATGGATCGTCTGTTTCCCAAGTACTCCCTATAGCTTTAATTGTTTTTATCGCACTCATATCTAGTATTAATATTTTGAACCTTGACTAATATTTTTTGAAGATTTGATGATGAACTCTCTGATATCTTCATTTGCTTGTACGAGGTCTTCATTACGCAAATACATCATATGCCCACTTCGGTACCCTTTAAAGCTAAGTCGGTCAGTGAGTTTGCTATTTATATTTAATTGTTTCATTATATATTTGGCATTAAAATACGTAGTAGCGCCATCATAATATCCGGATTGGATCATAGTGTGTAAATTTGCATTCATAGCCATAGCGCTTCTCAGGTTTTCTCCACTCATATTATCTTTATTTCTATCCCATGGGCTAACAGGACCAAACATATTATATTTTAGATCTGTTTTAAAATGTAAGTGCTGACTTATATAGTAATTTATGGCTGGAGTAAATGCGTGTAACCACGAAGTCAGTTCACTATTATAATCAGGAGATATCCCAGTTTCTTTGATATCCATACCTTTATATCTCGAGTCTAAACGCCCAATTGTGTATCCTTCTTTATCTCTTAAGAGTTCTTTCCAGAAATAACTTTTTGCAACATCTAGATTGTTCTGTCTAATACTCTTTTTAGATAAACCCGAGTAATACGACATTTTAGTGATGACTTCTTCTTTTTTATCAGGATTTAGATAACCACCTTGTGCGATAGCTGGTAATAATTCATTGATAGCATACTCTTCTGACTCAGGTAATATGTCTAATAGATCTTTGCTTTGTAGTGCAGCAGGGAGCATTTTATGATACCAGGCAGCAGCTGTAAAATAAGGTAGGCGATTGGCTATTTCTACAGGGCCAGCAAATTTAAAACCAATCTGGGTAGGAGAGACAAGAATGACACCATTTAGATACATCCATTGTCGGTTTTGCAAGGCTAATGCTAAGCCAGAAACCCTAGTAGTACCATAACTTTCGCCGATGAGATATTTTGGAGATCTCCAACGGTTATTTCTTGATATAAAAGTATTAATCCAATCCGCTAAGTATTGGATATCAGCATTTACCCCAAAAAACATTTCTTTCTTAGGCATTTTACCTTCTTTATCTGGGATCATCCTAGAGTATGCCGTATTTACTGGATTTACGAATACAATATCTGTAACATCCAATACAGAATTTGGATTTTCTTTAATCCCATAAGGTTGTATAGGGAATCCTTCTTCATCAATTTTTAGAATTTGAGGTCCCGTATATGCAATGTGCATCCACACAGAAGCAGATCCAGGGCCTCCGTTAAAAGAAATTAACAATGGACGATCCTCATCGTTTTTTATGTCACTACGTTTATAGTATGTATAAAACAAAGAAGCTATAGGCTTACCCATTTCATCCCAAACAGGTTGAAATCCTGTTATTACTTTATATGGGATTGTCTTTCCTTTAATAGTAGTACTATAATTAGTCGCGATTATTGTATCTAACGGAACCTTTAATTGTTGCGCTTTTACTTGAGTAATGCTTATGAGTAGTAGTAAGATTGAGTAGTGTAGTTTTTTCATTTTTTTTAAAGCGAATTGTGTATTGTTTATATCATAAAAAGCTCATTAACTTTTATAAGATATTATTGGTCTAAATATCAGGTATCCTTTTGGATGTACTAGAATAAAATGTAATTTTTTCACTTTAGTAAATCCAAAATGGTATAAATAGTATTTGACCGGAAATACAATAACTATTTCCGAACAGACATTAAATATATAACTTTCATTTTATAGTTTACAAAAAAGTCTAGATGAGTTACTTATATCACCTTATGAATTTATTGGAGTAAAGTGTTTTTTAGTGATACTATTTTGATTGATTTATGATAAAAAGGAGAGATGTCTTCTTTTTTAGAATGAAATGCTTAGTTTTTCTATCAAATTACTTGTACTTTTTTAAAGATTAACAAGTACATTTGCCAAAAAAATAGGAGTAATGGCAGGAAATACATTTGGAAACCTATTTAGGGTGACCACTTTTGGAGAGTCTCACGGAATTGCTATCGGCGGGGTCATTGATGGATGTCCAGCAGGAATACAACTTGATTTAGAAGCGATACAGCTCGAGTTAGATCGCCGTAAACCAGGGCAATCAGCTATCGTAACACAGCGCAAAGAACCAGATACTGTACTATTCTATTCAGGGATTTTTGAAGGAATTACCACAGGAACACCAATTGGTTTTGTAATCAAAAATGCCAATCAAAAATCTAAAGACTATTCGCATATCAAAGACTCATACAGACCCTCTCATGCGGATTATACGTATGATCAGAAATATGGACATAGAGATTATCGTGGTGGTGGACGCTCTTCTGCTAGAGAAACAGCTAGTAGAGTAGTGGCAGGCGCTATTGCTAAGCAGATGTTATCAGATCTTTCCTTTAATGCCTATGTGAGTGGGGTAGGATCCATAAAATTAGATAAGCCACATACAGCGCTTGATTTTTCATTGACAGAAAGTAATATTGTTCGATGTCCAGATACTGATAAAGCAACAGAGATGGAGCAATATATCAAACAAATACGAAAAGAAGGAGATACAGTAGGAGGTATTGTAAGTTGCGTTATTTCTGGAGTTCCAGTTGGATTAGGAGAACCTGTTTTTGATAAACTACACGCCGAACTGGGTAAAGCGATGCTTTCTATAAATGCCGTAAAAGGATTCGAGTACGGTAGTGGTTTTGCTGGATCAATATTAAAAGGAAGTCAGCATAATGACCTTTTTAACACGGATAAAACAACAAAAACAAATTTATCAGGAGGGATACAAGGTGGAATCTCTAACGGTATGGATATCTATTTTAATGTCGCTTTTAAGCCAGTAGCTACTATCATGCAAGATCAACAAACGGTTGATAAAGAAGGTAATATGGTCACTATGCAAGGCAAAGGGCGCCACGATCCTTGTGTAGTCCCAAGAGCAGTTCCTATTGTAGAGGCTATGGCTGCTTTAGTACTGGCGGACTATTGGTTGATGAATCGAACGATTAAGAGATAAGGAGAGTACAGAGTATTGAGTATTTGATATAATTGGGCTTTATTTTAGATTTAATTTATATCTTCGATTTTCTTGAATACAAACATTAAAAAAATCGAATGAAAAAACTCGCATTACATTGGCAAATCATGATCGGAATGATCATCGGAATAGTATTTGGGTTTTTAATGACACAATTCTCTTGGGGTAAAGGATTTACGGGAGATTGGATAGCTCCTTTGGGAACTATATTCGTTAATCTTTTAAAATTAATTGCCGTTCCTCTTATCCTAGCTTCATTAATAAAAGGGATTTCAGACCTTAAAGATATTTCAAAGTTTAAAGCCATTGGTGGGCGTACTATTATTATTTACGTTCTCACAACTGTTATAGCCATTACAATAGGCTTGGTATTGGTAAACCTAATAAAACCTGGAGAAGGAATTACACCTGCAACTATAGAAAAATTGACAACAGAATATGCGAGTAACTCTAAAATCTCAGAGCGTATAGCCGAAGCAGGAAGACAAAAAGAAAGTGGTCCCTTGCAATTTATAGTAGATATGGTTCCACAAAATGCCATAGCCGCCATGAGTAATAATAAGTTGATGCTTCAGGTGATATTTTTTGCTATTTTCATGGGAATCTGTATGTTATTGGTCAAAGAGGAACAATCCGAGGCGCTTAAGAAATTTTTTGATAGCCTTAATGAAGTAGTGCTAAAAATGGTAGACCTCATTATGCTTACTGCGCCATATGCTGTATTTGCATTACTAGCCAATGTGGTTGTTACCTCAGACGATCCTGATATATTACTGGCACTATTGCGATATGCAGGAGTTGTATTTTTTGGACTCGCTTTGATGATTGTATTCTACAGTATTATGGTCTCTATACTTACTAAAAAATCTCCTTTTTGGTTTTTAAAACAAATAAGCCCAGCACAATTACTGGCTTTCTCTACAAGTTCTAGTGCCGCTACCTTACCTGTTACTATGGAAAGAGTAGAAGAACATATAGGCGTAGATAAAGAAGTTTCTAGTTTTGTATTACCCGTAGGCGCTACTATTAATATGGATGGCACTAGTTTATATCAAGCAGTAGCATCCGTTTTTATTATGCAAGTCTTATGGCCAGAAGGGCTAACCTTTAGCAATCAGATTACAATTGTATTAACTGCCTTATTAGCTTCTATAGGGTCTGCAGCAGTTCCTGGAGCAGGAATGGTCATGTTAGTCATCGTTTTAGAAGCCATCGGCTTCCCTTCTGATAAATTGCCTATAGGATTGGCATTGATATTTGCTGTAGATAGACCACTAGATATGTTACGTACTACTATTAATGTTACTGGAGATGCAACTGTTGCTATGATAGTTGCTAAATCAGTGGGTAAATTAGGAACCCCAAAAGTAAAAGATTGGGATGATCATTATGAGGGATGATACCATAATGATTAGTTAGAGGAATTTTATTGTTGTGTATAAGCTGAAACGAACTGAATGTTAAATTTCGATTTTAAAGAAAACTATATATTAGAAGATGATTTTGTAAAACTAAGTCCTCTAAAGATTGAACACATCGAAAATTTGATTGAAATAGCAAATGAAACTGATATTTGGAAATATTCTTTCGTAAAAGGAAACGGAATTGAAAATCTGACTAACTATATCCAATCGACTATTGACAATCGAAAAAACGAAAAAGAATATCCATTTGTGGTTTATGATAAAATTAAAAAACAATTTGCTGGAAGTACAAGATACTGCGAAATTGTTCCGAGTTTAAAAGCTATCCGATTGGGATATACCTGGTACGGAAAACAATTCAGAGGAACTGGATTAAACAAACATTGTAAATACTTATTATTTAAATTCGCCTTTGAAAAAATGGGAACTGAAAGAATCGGACTTGGAGCATATATCGAAAATGAGATAAGCATAAAAGCTATGGAGAGTGTTGGATGTCAAAAAGAGGGAATATTACGTGAGGTTTTTCCAGCGACTAATGGAATTGGACGAACTGATGGAATTTTAATGAGTATTCTGAAAAATGAATGGAATAATAATGTAAAATCTGAATTGAAAAACAAACTGAATAAAAAGTATAATTACCACCAAAATTAAGACAGTAATTTAATACATTGCGTTCAAAATCAAAGGAGTTAAAAAGATTATTTGTTTTGTAGTAACGCTAGATTTTTACACCAGAAGTGGTATAATACGATTTACGAATAAAAATTTCGCATCTAATGACGTTAAAAATTAGATAAAGAAGTTAGAATAGTGCATATACACTCTATAGATTGCTATATTTCATTTTCAAAAACAAGCTCGTAAATGAAAGAACCATTAAAAAGTAAGCATGCGCTACAAGAGATATATGATGGCGCTACTTTTAGAGAAATAGGGCATCAACTGATAGATCTATTAGCAGATCACATAGAATCGGTACAATCACATCAAAAACCAGTACTAAATTTTCGTTCGCCAGAGGAGGAGCTAGCGTATTGGGAGCAAGAGCTCACATCTACAACAGGAATGGCAGATTTTTATAAAAATATCATTGCACATTCTATAGCTGTTCATCATCCGAATTATATAGGACATCAAATAGCTGTTCCTGCCCTAATAAGTAGTTTATCAGGTTTGGTTGTCGATCTATTAAATAATGGTACGGGAGTATATGAAATGGGTATGGCCTCTAATGCCATGGAAAAAATCGTTACTGATTTAGTGTCAAAAAAGATAGGATATGACCATAATGCTTCTGGTTTTCTTACTTCTGGCGGGACATTGGCTAATCTTACAGCATTATTAGCAGCACGAAAAGCAAAAGCAACTACCGCCGTGTGGGAGCAGGGACATGCAGAGAAATTAGCTCTTCTTGTATCCGAAGAAGCACATTATTGTATAGATAGAGCGGCAAGGATATTAGGTTTAGGCAGTGAAGGGATCATAAAAGTACCAGTAAATGCCTCTTTTCAGATGAGAACAGAAGTATTAGATAAGTATTTAAATAAAGCTAAGCAAGAAGGATTGCATGTAATTGCTATTATAGGTTGCGCTTCTTCTACTGCTACAGGTTCTTATGATAATCTAGAAGAAATCGCGGTATTTGCTCAGGAGAATGATCTCTGGTTTCATATTGATGGGGCTCACGGCGGTAGTGTAGTATTTTCAGAAAAATACAAACATTTGGCTACAGGAATAGCCGCTGCGGATTCTGTAGTTATTGATTTTCATAAAATGCTATTAACTCCATCTTTAAACACAGCATTAGTATTTAAGCAAGGAGAAGATTCTTATAGAACCTTTGAGCAAAAAGCACAATATTTATGGGATTCACAGCAATCAAGAGAATGGTATAATTCTGGGAAAAGAACTTTTGAGTGTACTAAGTTAATGATGTCATTAAAAGTATATGCTATTATCAAAATGCATGGAGAAGCTATTTTTGAACAAAATATCGATCGCCTATATGGTTTAGCACGTGAATTTGCTACTATGATTAGCGAAAGGTCAGGATTCGAATTACTATTACATCCCGAAGCAAATATTGTTAATTTTAGATATATAAATCTTCCTGAAACTACTATAAATGAAGTAAATACCCAAATACGAGAAGAATTAATTAGTAGAGGGAATTTTTATATTGTACAAACCAGAATAGGAGAGAAGCGGTATCTAAGAGTAACGATCATGAATCCTTTGACACAGAAATCTGATCTAGAAGCACTATTAGATGAAATTGAAAATAGTATTGAGAAAAAACATATTATTTCTAATTAAGTACGCAACGATTATGATTCTTACTCATCTAAAAAATATAAATCAATACAAAACACACAATGAAACATCTTTTAGTATTCATAGTATCAATAAGTTTAGTGAGTTGTAGCAATGATGATAATGATCCCGAAGATAATGCTTCTCCTATAACAGGAAAATGGAATCTGGTAAATATTGTCGGAGGTTTTGAAGGGATCAATCAAGATTTCGAAAAAGGAACTATCCAATGGGATTTTAATGAAGCTACAGCTATGGTAACAATTATCAACAATAGTGATGCTGATATGGGCGTAAATTCTGGATTGGCTTCTGGGACATATCCATATGTATTATCTGCTCCTGCTGATAGAGAAGAACTTATCGTAAATGATTCCAGCCTAGGTCGCTATACAAATCAAGGAAATACTTTTGTTGTCCAAGAACAATTTAGAGATGGATTTACAATTACATTTATGCGCTGAAAAGTTTTTTGACAGTATTATAAAATCCACGTTCTGCAAAGTCTCCTGACTTTGAGCACGTACAGTGTTGTATGTATTTCTATAGCTATGCGGTACTTTTAAATCCTCTATGCCTGTTTCAATTTTTTATAGTTGTATATTCCGCTAAGTCAGGAGACTTTGCGAAGCTAGAGTATTTTCATTGCTTTTACTAGTTTTTTTATCTTCTCATCTTGACAAGAAAATAAAAATAGAATACTCATTGAAATACTTAAAAAAAACTAAATTTCATAATTGTTATCTTGTTGTTTTATACGAACCGTCTGCGTTTGCAAGAAATTAATAATGAAACCGATATTATATAAAAATACTTTAGCATTATAAAACCTCTTATTGACCTGAAAAGGATAGCATTTAGAAAACCTCAACATCTGATTTTTTTATATACCCACCAGAAACTATTTTACCATCATAATACACTTTTACCCAATCATCATGTATTTCTTCTAAATAAGCGATATCACCTTGTACCAAAAAAGCTTTTCTTTTTGAAGCCTCTGACATTTCTGTATGAAAAAAGGTTTTATTAGTGATTACTTTAATTTTTTTAGATTGTTCTTGAATCTTAAAGTCTTTCATATAATCAATACCTGTTTTTTTATTAGTTGTTTTTAGAATTATGAAGACTTCTTCAGGTAATGATGAAATTTTTCTAAAACTAATTTCTTTATCTTTTTCAAGATAATTAAAACCATCGATTAACGTTTCTGTAACATCAAAATATCTACTAAAATTTGAACTTGTTTCGATATCACTCTTTTCATATTTCTTTTGCGCTTTTTTAAATCTAATCAGTAATTTTCCAGATTCTTTTAGATTCTTGAATAAAGTTTCTTCATTTATCAACAATTTTGAATCAAAAGAATCTATAAAACCAATATGTTTTATATCAATCTCGTTATCACTATGTTCTCCATTAACAAGAGTTATATCTATACTCTGTTTTTCACTAATTATTTTATAATATTTATTTTGGTTGTAATCTTTAAACTCTGATTCGTGTTCTAGATATTCAGAAAAACTCTCCCAAATACCTTGAAAGTCTTTAATATGACCTTGTTGTTTTTTATGCCTTATTGTATCTACAGATTTTTTTACGATTTTGGCAGTAGTTTTATCAATTACTGAAGGCTTATCACTTTTTTCTTTGCAAGAGAATATGCATAATACTAAAAAAAGAAAACTGGCTATTAGGTAATATTTATTTTTCATTAGTGTATTTTTTAATCTAAAACTTCATAAGCTTTTTCGGTGAATTGCTTTCTCATAGTTAATCCATTATCCCCACCATTCACATCCTTTGTCACTTTTTTTATCGTGGAAAAACTATTCCCTTCATCTGCTTTACTATTAGTTCCATTTTGTACATGAGTCCATATAATCATAGACGCTTTAATTGCCACATCTACATCGGTTTTTAGCAAAGAAATATCATCTCCCATAAAATCTTTTGAATCATTTGGATATAATTCTTTCCACTTATCATCTAAGGCTTTATATTTGTTTTTCCCTGTTAAATGGATAAAACCTACACCAAAATAATCAGAACCGTCTTCTGTAGATTTTTTACCATTATCCATTCTACATCCATAGACATAGTCAAAAAGTGTTTTACTTTGAGTATAGGATGTTTTAATGCTATACTCTTCTTTAAAAGCATTGTAATCCCAAGAAGCAACATATTTCCCATTTAAAAGAATTCTAGTAACTTCAATTGGATTATCAACATCTCTTTTATGACCATATTTTTTTTGAGAAGAAGTTGAGGGATTGGTGTACTCACATTCTAATGTCGCATCATATCCTTCAATTAAATCATGATATTTGAAAGTATATTTTCCACTTGCAGTTGGATGAGATACTAATACTTTCCTAAGAAAAGTATCATATATATTTTTTGCTGAATAATTATAATTTTCTTGTAAAGCTTTTAATTGTCCTGTTTCTGTTCCTATTTGCCCTAAAAAATGAGACATTCTATCTAAATTATGGATCTCAAACTCATCACTATATTTATTAATGGCTTTAGCTACTTCCTCTCTTCGAGTCTTTTTTGACTTAGGAAATATTTCTAATAACTGTTCTGGAGTGATTGGGAATTTTGGACCATGTTTCAACTCAAACCACTGTCCCTCTACATCCAGCCAGCGATTGGTTACTTTTTCACCACGCATTTCTCCTTCTTCGGTATCTCCTAGATAGGTGATGTTGAGTTCTGTTTGTCCTTCTAGGGTATGGGCATCTGTAATGATATACAACAAGGTTTTCTTATCCGTAGCTTCTTCTAGTGCTTTGGTCCAAGCTTTCTTTTTCTCTTTATCATTGGTATCAATCGAGAGTTTAAAAATTGCCTGATCTGCAAAATCATCCTTGTTTAGGTAATCTGTCTCACACATACCGCCCACAGTGGTTTTTATCATTTCGTGATAGTTGTCCTGATCATCCTTAAGCATCACATTAGTATGTTCCTCCTCAATCCCCTTTTCTTTTCCTTGTCGGATATTAATTGCCATGGTTTTACCCTGTAGCAATTCTGTTTCTACCACGACATACATTTCGTTGCCAATGCTACCTGTACTTGTTTTTTTAAAAGTAATCTTCTTTTTCTTTTCTTTTGCTGCCACAGTACTTGGCAAGGTGATTTGCTGACCAATATTAAGACTATGCTGATTGGTAGTAGTAATCGATTCGTCACTTTCTATAATCGCCGCGACTGTAGTTCCTTTTTTGTTTGCTATTTTACTAAGAGTATCTCCAGATACTACGGTGTAAATTTCGTTTTCTTCTGCACCAGAGTCACTGTCTACTTCGACCTCTTCTATAGTAGCTTCTGCAAAATAGGCTTTGGTCACTTTTGGTCGTACTATTTTTAAGGGAGTAATAGTTTTGGTAACATTCGGAAACTTCTTGAATTTTAAAGTCGGCATAAGCTATTTTTTTTGAGGGATGATTTCCAATTTTATTTTTTGAGTATCAGATTTGATAGTGAAGTCTTCTATAATATCATTTGCTAAAGCTTCTCCATTATATTTAAAATCATTTTGATGATCATCAAGATCTATATCAACATCCTTACCAACCCCATTCTTGGTTTTTAGAACAAGATATACTGCCATACCTGATTGTAATTCATCATTAGGGATTTTTTTGTCATCCATATCGGTATAATACATATCCTCTATGATAGGTTCTTGATCTACTTCCCGCTCCGTAACGGCAACTTGATTGATATACGGATTGTCTGGATTCCATTTTTTTTCAAAAATGATACCACGTACCCGTTGGATGCCTGGGGATAGTTTAATTTTCATACGTGGATTTTCAGTCCCAGAGGCATTAAAATACTCTTTTAAACCCACACAATAACAATTGGCAAACTCATAATCAAATAGTTTACTATATCCATCACGTTTATAAAAACGAATATATCCATTGTAGGTAGTATGATCAGAAAACATCCAATCATAAAACAATTCATCATTCTTGGTAGATTCTATAATAAAGTCGATGAGTCCACCCTTGACATCAGTTTTGGGTCTTCCGCTATGATCCACCAATTGGTTGTATAAAAAAGCGGCATCTAGCACATTTCGTTCTTCGCTATTGATAAATAATTTTGCAAGAAAAGCCATAAAAAATAGATTTTAATGGATATAAGATGAATTAAAATTTTTAGTCTTACACTGCCTTAAACCCATTTTATTCATTAGGAAATCTATTCCATCTTTCAACTGCTGCAAACACTACCGTTTCACTATGTTTTTTACTATAACCGTAGCATCGCTACGCTGAAATAAAGAAAACATCAGTGTTTATTGCACTTGAAAGCATCTTGACGAAGTCCTAACGCATAAACTGGGTTAAACAAGCATTGGGGTAGTTATTTTTTACAATGTATTAAAAATTATACTAGCAACGAAATTATCCAACACTATGATATACGTATATAGACATAAAAATTTATACGTGGAGTTTTACTGCTAAAAAAAGGGGGAAAACCCCTATACGTTTTTTAGCTAAAGCCCCCTTACTTTGTATATGGGATATAAGTACTTTTGGATACACACATACACAGTGTGTATAAACACTAAAACAACTCATTATGAAACGACTTCTTTTACCAATAGTTTTATTATCATTTGCAGTAGTAAGTTTGGGTATTGTGCATATTGATAATGTAAATAAGTTAAATGCTAATGCTGATCAATTAAGAGAAAAGCATCAAACTAATACACCTAAGTCTACACTAAATGACAAAACAATTAAGACTTCTAACTCCTCTGAGAGTACATCATGAAATGCAGTAATAGACACTGTTAGTACTAAGAATTGATATTTGGGGTTAAATGAGGTATTACTTCTAGATTATGTATTTCATTTTTTACTATCCTTAAGAAATACCTTGCTTTCGGGGAAATAAGGGAACAAAAAAATAAGTATAGAAAGGGAATATTCCTTTCAGTTATTTCTTACTATTATTTTCTAAACGAATTCTAAATTATTGTTAACGAATTCTAAAACACTAAATACCTAAGCTAGAATTGTATTACTTTTAAACCGTAAACAAGGAAAGGTATTTTTTTTGTCCCAAAATTTTTAATTCCTAAATTTGATAGTGTGAAACAATTTTTATTACCTATAATTTTAATATGTTTTACAATATTCTGCCTAGGATTTGTACACATTGATAATATGGAAAAAATTGATAAAGAAATCACAGAAGTAGTAGAAGATAGCGATAAAGAGATTATTATTCAATAAAAAATTATTGAATAATTTGATCTATAAATAACGCTTTTAATTCTGGAGTAGGAATTGTACAGGTTTCTGTTTTACCAAACCATTTGTATCTATTTTTAGAAACAAAATCGTAAACAAAGTCTCTAAACGACTTAGGAAAAATAAGAAAAACAGAAAGTAACGGGTAACCACCAGACAGCTGTCTTGCAATATGTAGGGCAGCTGTTGATTTATGGTGATATCCTGCATCTGGCTCAATAAGAATAATCGTATCTAGTGTAGCTGTGTCTATATTACGTTCTCGAGATAACTTCTTTCCTATATCACTTTGCAAAGAGGCATATCTAAATACATCATTCTTATCTCGTTTTATGATAAAATTGACAGTATTGTTGCATAAATTACATACACCATCAAATAAAATTATCTTTTTGCCTTCCATACTCATACTACAAAGATACAAATGAATACACAATTTATATAACTTGCTGTATAAAAGCTACATTGCTTATATTAACTTTTAAAGGTTTATGGTGTTTGTATGATTGTAGCAGGTCTGTTTTATTCTCAATTTACCAATACAGAGCTAATGACTTCTTTAGTTGTAATTTGAAGATTTTTAGGCAATGTATTATCCTTTGGTAATACTGCAAGATAGCGATCATTATTAGAATCAAATACTTGTTTAAAAATAGGATTTTCTAACTGTAGTATATCACATATTTCTGTGATTAGATCTAAGTGATAGATGAGATCAGTACTGCCAAGATGAAAAATCCCTTTTTTACTTCGATTAATGATGTAATGTATTTGCTGAGTAAGTTTAGCGATAGAAGTCACATTAATAATCACATTAGGAAATACTTCGATAGCAGCTTTTAGGTCGTATAGTGTTTTTAATTCTTGTACTCTTGGGGTAGTAGAACCAAAAATCATAGGCACTCGCGCGATTACATATTTATGAGAAGGTAGTCGCATCAATGCGTTTTCTATTTTGATTTTGAGTTTACCATAAACACTTTCACTCAATGTTTTATCATATTCATACGATGGGTAATTGCTAAAAGAGTCAAAAACATTGGCACTAGACATAAAAATTAATTTGCATCTGTGTTTTTTAATCCATTGGATTATACGATAATGTGCATCCAATTGCGCATTAAAATTACCACGTATTGCAGAAATGATAATGCTAGGTTTTAGGTTGTCTAATAGAATGGATATATCTTCTAACTCCATATCATACTGAAAAAACTTTTGATTTCTTTCATAGAAGTCATTATCCGTATGATATGTGCCATAGGTATCAAAATAGGAATTTAACTCTTTATATAGAGCATTGCCTATAAACCCACTACCGCCTATGATTAGAATTTTTTTCAATGTTTTGAATTTCAAAAAAAGTAAGTTTCAGAATTATGACTTCTTGTAATTCTGAAACTTAAGTATGCCTTATTTATTGTTGGGTTTATATTTTATAAAATGGGGGTTTGATTACGGTTGCTGGGATCGATTTTTTTCGTATCTGTATATTGATTTTGCTACCTGAGTCAGCGAATAGAGTAGGAACATATCCTAAACCAATCCCTTTTCTTAAAGAAGGAGACATGGTGCCAGAGGTAACAACTCCGATTGTAGATCCATTTCCATCTACAATATCATAACCTTGCCTAGGGATACCTCGTTCATCCAATTCAAAACCTACTAGTTTACGTTTAGGGCCTCTTTTTTTCTCATTTGCCAATTCATCAGCATTGATAAAATCTTTGGTAAATTTAGTGATCCAACCCAAACCAGCCTCGATAGGAGAGGTGCTATCATCAATATCATTACCATATAAACAATATCCCATTTCTAAACGTAATGTATCTCTGGCGGCTAATCCGATAGGTTTAATACCATATGTAGCACCAGCTTCTAATACGTTATTCCATATTTGTTGTACTTCAGAGTTTTTGCAGTAGATCTCAAAACCTCCACTACCAGTATATCCAGTGGCAGAAATAATCACGTGGTCAATACCTGCAAAATCTGCAACTTTAAAAGTATAAAACTTCATTTCTTGTAGATTTACAGATGTTAATGTCTGCATGCTTTCGGCTGCCTTAGGCCCTTGGATAGCTAATAATGAATAGTCTTCGGAGAGGTTGCGCATCTCTGCATTCATAGTATTATGACTAGATATCCAATCCCAGTCTTTTTGGATATTAGAGGCGTTCACTACCAATAAATACTTTTCGTTTGCAATTTTATATATAATTAGATCATCTATAATACCCCCAGTGTCGTTTGGGAAACAACTATATTGTGCTTTACCATCTACTAGTTTTGATGCATCATTAGTGGTTACTTTTTGTATCAGGTTTAATGCTTGCGGTCCAGTAATTAGAAATTCTCCCATGTGGGAGACATCAAAAACGCCAACTGCTTCACGTACGGTTTGATGTTCTATATTTACACCTTCATACGATACAGGCATATTGTACCCAGCAAAAGGTACCATTTTTGCACCTAAAGCAATATGAGTTTCTGTTAATGCTGTATTTTCCATAGGCTAAATAACTTTGTTATCAAATTGATGCCGAATGTAAAAAACTTTACTTTGTTAACCAATCCATTTATATGATAAGTTATTAACCAGTAGAAAAGAAGAGTATATGTTTTTTTTAATCTGACTAAAGTCAGCTATACGGATATGAGCTTTTTGCAGTTAACCATCAGCTATTGTCAAAAAAACTAAATGCCTATACATGTTCAACAGTTTTTAGAAGCTAAAACCACTTCTATTCCTCTTGAGACATATAAAATTACATACTAGTCATTTAGATCCCAATTGTACTCTAAATAAGCAATAGAAGCATCATCACTAATCGTAGTACCAGAATATTTATTAATAAATGGGAGGACTCCTTTCTTAAAATCTTTAGCATACCATTCGAATATTTTACTTATTTCTATAGTATTTTCTGTGATTTTATTTTTCGAGCTATCATTGATCCAGTCTTTGGATAATTTATTTAGTTGGCTATTAAGTCTATTAGGAACAAAAGCTTGATTGAGCATTTTAGGACAAGATATAGCAGCACAATTAAATGCAACGTGCAATCTAGGCTCATTAAAATTGGGTCTAACAATAGCGTTTTCTATTTGATTTAAAGAATATTTTTTATCGCCAGATTTTATAAAAACCTTATCCCAAGGCTTACCACTATTAATATCTTTGATACTTTTTACTGGATATGCCGTACTTATCAGTTGAATAGTTGCTGCATTATATAAGTTAAACCAATATGCTAATTGTTCTGATCTAGACCAACCTTTTTTTGGAGGGGTCTTTTCTAAATGCGTTAAATAGCTTTCTAGTAATTTAATTTCGGATTTAAAACCTTTATAATTTACCTTTCCATTAGAAGACACGTATTTTTTAGTTAATGTGTTCCATGTATCGTGTTCTGGTCTAATTATTTCGGGAATAGCTTCTTTAATTTCTACGTCTTTGGTAGTGTTTGTTGTTACATCTTCCTTACTTTGTTTGATTTCTGTATTAGTTGTACTACTGATCGATTTGTTTTCATCGGTATTTACTTGATCAACTACAACATCTTGTTTTTCTAAAGAATCTTCTGTAGAATTTTCTATAGAACCCTCTGCATAGGTTTCTAATGTGTCTCTTTGGTTTAATGCCTTAAATACATTAGTAAATACAACTTTATTACTTTTTTCATCAGTTAATTCTTCTTCGGTTGTTTCATTCGAAAAATTATCTGAGTTAGATGGTATTGTTGCCTCTGTATTTTCTGTAGGCTTTTCTTTAGGTAAAGGTTCTTCGACTTTTTCAGAGTTTTTGGAGTCCTTACAGCATATAAAAAAAAGAGCTAGTACAAGTATGAGTATCTTATGCATTATATAATGATATTTGTTGTATTTTCATATATTTCTACAAATATAGTATATGTCTACAATGTCTTTAGTTATAGAACTAAATACTTTTTCATAAAAAGATGACAAAATAGCAGAAAAACACACAGATTCGCAAATGACTATTATTTGTTTTTTTCTTATCATTCGATGTATTGATTACTTACATTCTTTAAAAACATTTAGCTTGTTTAAGCTGTCCCATATCGGGTGATCAATTTTTTGAGGAGAAATTTTAAACAAAACAAAATGCTTATTGGATGATGGACAGCTTAAGTATTCGGCTAAAATATTAAGTTCTACTTCTTTTTTTCTGATAAATGCATCATATGTAAGGACCTTACCTATATAATTATTCTCATCTATACTTTCGAAGAAAGCTTTTGATTTTATGATTTTTGTCTTAGAGTTTTTATTTTTATCAGCAACTTTTTTCATGATACCATCAAAATAAGTTTCCATATCTGATTCTAATTTCTTAGGTGTTAACAACGGATTTTTTTCAATATCCCATAAAAAACCATATGAAAAATATTGATGAGAATCTTTTTGACCCCAATCAGGAGCAAATCTTACGTGTTGAGTGCCTTTATATCCAAGAGATGGAGCAAAATCTAAAGGAAATTGTATCACTTCTTCTCTCCAATCATCTGGTGCAACAAGGGGACTTTTTTTCGGTCTTTTTTGACATTGAGTGAATAATAATAAGAGGCATATCAAGTATGGTATAGTTTTTGGGATTGACATATGGTATAGATTTGAAGCGTTAAAATACTAAATTATAATATTTATATAATGTTTCATAAATTTGCATAAGGAAAGAATTGGAATATAAATAATCAAAAATGAAATTTTATAAGTACGGACTATTACTTTTTTTTGTATTTACAACTCAGATTATATTTGCTCAACCGCAAACAGAATTTAGTGAAGCAGAAATTATAAACATCCAAAAAGATATAGTTGGTAAACTAACAGGACATATACCAATTAAAGGAAAAAAGAAATTAAAGAGTAGAGCTTCTGCTTCTGAACGAAAAACCACTGCTGATTTTTTATTTGATAAATTAAAAGGGATTGGTATTAAACCCGTGCGTGATAGCTATAATGTGCAAGATAAAAAGGGAAAGCAATATACAGGAGCCAATATATACGGGATTATCCCTGCAACAGTAGCTACTGATGAATATGTGGTATTAGGAGCCCATTATGATACTGTAAAAGATAGTCCTGGAGCAGTACATAATGCTACAGGAGTAGCACTAACACATTATGTGGCAGAAAAATTAATGAAACTTACCAATAGGTCTAAAAACTTTATTATTGTTTATTTTGACCAACAAGAAACCAATATGATTGGCTGTAGGATGTTTGTTAAAAAAATGAAAAAAGAAAAATATAATATATTGGCTATGCACAGAGTTGATTATATGGGCTGGGATAATGACGAAGATAGAGCCATAGAACTTTTAGCTTCAAATATCAGCTTAGAATCTGCTTATCGATTAGAGTCTTCTGTACCTGTTTTTAAAAGAGAAACCTCTACACCAGAGACAAGAATATTTTCTACTTTAGGCTATGA
The DNA here is from genome assembly GCA_947493495.1 of uncultured Aquimarina sp. Classification (GTDB taxonomy): domain Bacteria; phylum Bacteroidota; class Bacteroidia; order Flavobacteriales; family Flavobacteriaceae; genus Aquimarina. Next base: position 162,017 of record CANLRN010000001.1, on the reverse strand, counting down.
TACAATAACAATTACTGCAGAGCTAAAAAATGGCGATAATTCTCCTTACGTGCATCAAGCTTTTGATAAATATACTACAGTGAATTTTAAATATTTAGCTTCTACCTCGGAGATTGTATTTAATGTAATGAAAACATTAGCGCTGTAGGAATAAGTATACAAGAACTATCGTGATAAAGAATAGATAGATATTTATTGGTATCAAAAATAGTTAAACCCGTTTTGAGTCATTAGCTTTTAGTTTTTTTGAAAATAGTTAATGGCTAACTGCTAAAAGCTGATATCCGTGTAACTGATTTTAGTCACATATAGAAATCTATAGACTTTAGTCCATAGTGGTTTAGGTAGAAACAATAAATTTCTTGAACTCTTCATAGTTTTTTATCGAAGTACTGATTTTATCTTTATTCATTACTTTTCGAATTTGTGATGGTATTTCTACTGTTATATTCAATGTTTTTTCTACAATATCTAGAAACTTAACAGGATGTGCAGTTTCTAGAAATACACCGTATTCATTTTCTTGTAAACCATATTGTTGTAAACCCAGATAGCCTACTGCTCCATGTGGGTCTGCGATGTAATTAGATTGCGCATAGATATCGCCCATAGCTTTTTTGGTAAGATTGTCATCAAAACTATACGCAGAAAAAGAGTTTTTAAGGGCTTCAAAATTAGTATCAAATAATTGCTGTATCCTAATAAAATTACTTGGATTACCTACATCCATAGCATTAGATATTGTTGCCTTAGAGGGTTGAGCAATATACTCACTGGTTTTCATATATTTTACTACAGTATCATTACTATTAGTAGCTGCAACAAAATGCTTAACAGGTAATCCTAATTTATTAGCTACAATCCCAGCACAGATATTTCCAAAATTGCCACTAGGAACAGAGAAAACAATGTCTTTCTCTTTGTTTTTTAATTGTTTATATGCAAACATAAAGTAAAAAAGCTGTGGTAACCATCGGGCTATATTTATAGAGTTTGCAGAAGTTAATTGTTTAACTTCTGTAATAGAGGTGTCTAGGAATGCTTTTTTTACAATATCTTGACAGTCATCAAATACGCCATCTACTTCCAGAGCAGTTATGTTATTGCCTAAAGTGGTAAGTTGCCTCTCTTGGATATCACTTACCTTACCAGAAGGGTAAAGAATGACTACATCTACACCTTTTACCCCTAAAAAACCTTGAGCAACTGCACCACCAGTATCCCCAGAAGTAGCGACCAGTACAGTGACATGATTTTTATTGTTTTTATTGAAGTATTCGAGACATCTGGCCATAAAACGTGCACCAACATCTTTAAAAGCCATCGTAGGACCATGAAAAAGCTCTAATGTTCCAATATTTTCTTCTATAGGGACTACTGGAAAATCAAAGTTGAGTACATCTTTTAAAATATTTCGTAACTCAGCTTCTGGTATTTCATCTCCAACAAATTGTTTTATTGCCTGATATGCAATTTCTGTAGGATCTAATTTTTCAATTTTATCAAAGAAAGAAGATGGGAGAGGAGTAATGCTTTCTGGGAAATACAATCCCTTATCTGGCGCTATTCCTTTGATTACTGCTTCAGAAAAGGAGACTTTTGGTGAATTATGATGTAAGCTATAATATTGCATTTGTATTCTTATTTATAACAATTATTATGGGAGTATCGCAGAAAATTCAATTTCTACTAAAATTTCGGGAGCAATCAATTTAGATACTTCGACCATAGCTGTTGTAGGTTTTATAGTTTTAAAATACTGTCCGTGTGCTCGTCCTATTTCTTCCCATTTAGTAATATCGGTGCAATAAATTCTGGTGCGGACTACATTCGTAAGATCAGCACCTAGTTGATGGAGTACTTTTTCTACAGATAAGATAATGGCCTGCGTCTGTTCATACTCATCTTTTCCTGGACCAGTAGTTCCAGATACTTCAATGGTTTTTCCAATCCGTATAGCTCTAGAATAGCCAACACTATCTTCCCACGGAGATCCAGTGGTTATTTTTTTCGTTTCCTGCATCTTATTTATATTATTTTTATCCCTTGTGTGTTAATTTTAGATATATGTATATCAAAGGACACAGCTGTCTTTTTATATACTTCTCTGATAGCGTTAGCTACTTTTTCTGCTGTATCAGCTCCTTTGCTTAGCGCATAAATAGAAGGTCCAGATCCAGATATACCACAACCCAAAGCTCCCTGAGCGATAGCTGCTTGTTTTACATTATCATACTCTGGGATGAGTATAGATCGTAAAGGCTCTATAATAACATCTTCTAAACTTCTACCAATAAGGTCATAATCTTCTGTATACAGTCCAGAGATAAAACCTCCTAGATTCCCCCATTGTTGTATTGCTTTTTTAAGCATTACTTTTTGTTTAAGCACCGATCTAGAATCGGAAGTTTTTACCTCTATTAGAGGATGGATTACTGTTATCATAAGATCTTGCGGGGTATGCAATTTTATGACATCTAAGGGCGTATAGCTGCGCACTAGAGTAAATCCCCCCATAAGAGCAGGAGCCACATTATCTGCGTGGGCATTACCACTGGCTAATTTTTCGCCTTTCATGGCAAATGCAATCAATTCTTGATGCGTAAAAGGGCCACCTAATAATTGGTTTACTGCCCATACGGCACCTGCACTACTAGCGGCACTACTACCAATACCACTACCAGCTTTAATTTTTTTATAGATTTCGATTTCAACACCTATTTCACTATCATAATTTTCTAAAAGCGCTTCTACAGCAACACCAGCTACATTCTTTTTTGTGTCTAATGGAAGATTAGCGCCTTCTATTTTGGTAATTCTAGTGCCTGGAGTACTGCTAATAGAAATTACCATTTCATCACCTACTGTATCCAAACAACAACCAAGTACATCAAAGCCGCATGATAGATTGGCTACGGTGGCAGGAGCAAAAATCTTGATACTTTTAGTATGTATAGGCATAATACTGTTATTTTTTTCCAATTCTAATAATATCTGCAAATATACCAGAAGCTGTTACTTCTGCACCAGCACCAGCACCTTTGACAATTAACGGTTGTGTAGGATAGCGATCAGTAAAAAATAGGACTATATTATCACTCCCTTCCAAATTATAAAAAGGATGATCCGCGGGTATATGTTGTAACCCTACTTTGGCTTTTCCATTCTCATATTGAGCTACATACTTGAGACGACATCCTTTTTTATCAGCTTCTTGGAGAATTTGTTTAAAATGTGCTTCATGTGTTTTTAATGATTCAAAAAAAGTATCTACACTTTTGGTGTCTAAGCTTTCTTGAGGTAAAAATGCTTGTTTTTCGATATCTTCTAATTCCATTATTTGACCACTTTCTCGTGCCAAAATCAAGATTTTGCGAGCTACATCCACACCGCTTAAATCAATCTTGGGATCGGGCTCTGTATATCCTTCTTTTTGCGCTTGTTTTACAATATCATAAAAACTAACTTCTTTATTGTAATTATTGAACACAAAATTAAGACTCCCCGATAAAACAGCTTGTATCTTATGCACGTTATCGCCAGAAGCAATTAGATTATTTAGTGTATCTATAATAGGTAAGCCTGCACCAACATTAGTTTCATATAGGAATGATGCACTAAATTTTCTGGAGAGTTCCTGCAATTCTGCATAATTAGCATATTCATCTGCGCAGGCAATTTTATTGCAGGTGACTACTCCCATACTTTCTGCAAGGTAATGCGAATACACTTTTGCGATATCAGGATTTGCTGTATTGTCTACAAAAATAGAATTACGAATGTTTAATTTTTTGGCAGTGTCAAAGAATAGTGTAGCATCAGCTTTTTCTCCTTGGGCTAATTTTTCTTGCCATGAATCTAGTTTGATGCCAGTTTCATCAAAAATCATAGTTCTGGAATTAGAGATTCCAATGACCCTAATTTTAAGTCTAAGTTTTTCTTTAAGATATTTTTTTTGTTGCTCTAACTGATCTAATAACTTACTTCCTACATTCCCTACACCTGTTATAAATAAATTGAGTTGTTTTGTTTTTATTTCAAAAAATCGTTCGTGTAATATGTTGAGTGCTTTTTTGACATCTTTTTTTTCTATCACTACAGAGATATTTTTTTCTGATGCTCCTTGCGCAATAGCTCTGATATTCACATTGTTTTTCCCAAGTGTGCTAAACATTTTACCACTTAATCCTTGATGGCGATACATATTATCTCCAACTAATGCTACTATGGCTAGATTGTCTTCTATTTTTACAGGTTCTACTTTACGTTTTGTAATCTCAAACTCGAAGGTAATATCTAGAATAGTTTTCGCTTTTTTGGCATCATCAATATCTACTGCCAGACATATCGAATGCTCTGAGGATGCTTGAGTTATTAAGATAACATTAATGTTCTCTAGATATAGAGCCTCGAACAGGCGCTTAGAAAAACCAGGGATGCCCACCATACCACTACCTTCTAGCGAAATAACTGCAATGCTATCTATGTGAGTAATTCCAGTAACGGATTTTTGTTGTCTAGTAGTTTCTCGAGTGATAATAGTTCCTTTGTCGTCTGGTTCGAATGTATTTTTTATATGAATAGGAATATCTTTTTCTAGCACAGGAAGTATAGTTGGAGGGTAAATAACCTTAGCCCCAAAATGAGATAATTCCATAGCTTCTTGATATGATATATGTGCTACAGGTCTAGCTTGTTTTACTAGTTTGGGATTCGCTGTATACATACCACTAACATCTGTCCATATCTGTAATTGGTCAGCTTGAATTGCTGCTGCTAAGATGGCAGCGGTAAAATCGGACCCCCCTCTACCTAATGTTGTAGGTTCTCCCTGGATAGTTCTTGCGATAAAACCAGGAAAAAGAGTAACTTGATGAGAATTATCTTTAGTATATTTTTCTATTCTAGAATTAGTTTCTGTATACTCAATAACAATTTTTGTGGTATCGGTAGTAATAATGTAGTCTCGAGCATCTTTACGTACAATATCCAGATTTTTTACTTTTGCAGCTTCTGTAATAATAAAAGAAGAAAGTAGCTCTCCATAACTAGTAATTAAAGAAATTGTTTTAAAGGATAATTCTCTAAGTAAAAATACCCCTTCGCATAATAACTCTAGTGTGTTTAGTTCAGATTTAACCTTACTAATTATTGCACTTTGATTGGTTACAGGAATTAATTCTCTCACAATTTCTAGATGTCTGTTTTCGACAATTGTGAGTGTTTTTTTGTAGGACTCATTATTTTCTGCAGCTTCTCTTCCTGCTTTTAATAATAAATCTGTTATGCCACCGAGAGCAGAAACAACAACATAGAGTTTTTGATCCTGTGCTTGGTTTTGTATAATGGTAATAACCTTTTCTATGGCTGCTGTATTAGCAACAGAAGAACCTCCAAATTTTAGAACGTTCATAAGTAATATATTTTAATAAATGTAAATAATAAAGCTATGTTCAGTAATTCATTTCTTAATGGATTACGTACTTGATTCTTTGATATATGTGTAATTAACCCCTAAGGGTAATCGTGATTGTAGTACGTAATATAGAAGTAAAGCTTGAAGCTGTTATTGTCCCCAACACGAAAAGTAAAACCGAGATTGAAACCGTACTAAACATTAGTTTGCTTTATAATTAGGATCAAATGTATAATTTTTTACTTTTGGAAAAAATAAAAAGGACTAGGAATCTTATACTTTTATTAATACTACAATTTAAATATAGATTTGTTATAATATTTCTAATCAAATCTTGTATAAGTCATTTTTAATAATTAAAAAAACAAAACACGTGAAAATATTTTCTGCAGAACAAATGCGAATGGCTGATGAGGTTACTATCGGATCTAAAAAAATTACTTCAATTGATTTGATGGAACATGCAGCTACACAAATATTTAATGTTTTACATCATCGATTACAAGGCGCACCAATTCCCATTCACGTATTTTGTGGTTTAGGCAATAATGGTGGAGATGGGTTGGTGATTTCTAGGTTATTAGTAGAACATGGGTATCAAGTAAAAACATATATTGTAAATTTTAGTGATAATAGATCTAAAGATTTTTTAGAAAATTTTGATAAGCTCAAAGCAATTGCCCCACAATGGCCAGAACAATTAAAATCCGAAAATAATTTTCCGACAATCAAACCAGAAGATATGGTGATCGATGCTATTTTTGGGATAGGTCTTAATCGCCCGATAGTACCGTGGGTTAAGAAATTGATCAAACACATTAATGCATCTAGATGTTTTACATTATCGATAGATGTCCCATCTGGGGTATATGCAGATAAGGCACCTGATGATCCCGAAGCTGTTATTTATGCATCAACGACAGTGACATTTCAATTGCCCAAACTGATATTCTTTTTGCCAGAAACGGGTCAATATACTCAAGATCTAGAGGTTATTGATATTGGTTTAGATCGTAATTTTATTTCGCAGACACCTGGGTTTGCAGAATTAGTAAGTAAGAATGAAGTATTGTCATTATATAGGCCAAGGCATAAATATTCGCATAAAGGAGATTATGGCCACTGCGTACTTATTGGTGGGAGTTATGGTAAAATGGGAAGTATGGTACTTGCTACAGAATCAGCTCTTAGAATAGGAGCAGGGCTTGCTACTGCTTATATTCCAGAAAGTGGTTATGAGATTATGCAAACCTCTGTTCCCGAAGCCATGGTACTAACAGATGATGAAGATGATTATATATCAAATATAAAAATAGACATAGCTCCAACTGTTATAGGAATAGGAGTAGGGTTGGGTACAGGTGATCAAACTATTAAAGCTTTTAAAAAATTCTTAGGCGCAAATACTTCTCATCTTGTTATTGATGCAGATGGCATCAATATATTATCAACAAACAAAGAATTACTAAAATTACTACCTAAACAGACGGTGCTTACACCACATCCAGGAGAATTAAAAAGATTGATAGGAGAGTGGAAGGATGATTTTGACAAAATTAGAAAAGTAAAAGAGTTATCACATATGTATGATTGTATAGTAATCATTAAAGGTGCTAATACACTGACTATATATAAGGATACAATCTATGTAAACACATCAGGAAATCCAGGGATGGCAACAGCAGGTAGTGGAGATGTACTAACAGGTATTATAACAGGGCTCATCGCTCAGGGATATGCATCGGTTGAGTCTGCTGTCTTTGGAGTATACTTACACGGTAGTGCTGGAGATCTCGCTATACAAGGAACTGGATATCAGGGATTATTAGCCAGAGATATTGTATCTCATATCGGGAAATCATATATAGAATTGTTTAAACAACCAGAGCCATTACCAGCTCCTGAGGCTTGATTTTATTGATTTACCATTAAAAATTAATTGTAAAAATGTACAATTTTATTAACTTTTTGTAGTTAATTTGAATATTGATATTCATACATCAAAAAATTAATTAAAAAGCAAAAATGATGAAAAAAAGAATTTTAACAATTTTTATGATTACGGCAAGCTTAGTAACGATGGTTTCTTGCGGTAGTGATGATGATGGACCACCTACTGCTACTTTGACTATGGAAGTTGTAGGATTAGAAACATTGACAAATAATGCAACCTATGAAGGTTGGATTATTGTTGAAGGAGAACCAGTTTCTACAGGTAAATTTACGAGTACATCTAATACACAAACTTTTGTAGTTAATGCTGATCAGTTAAATAGAGCAACTTCATTTGTATTATCTGTTGAACCACCTAATGATTCTGATCCAGGTCCTTCTGATGCTAAATTATTAAGTGGTAATTTTAATGGAACTACTGCAGAAGTAAGAGTTAATGCTGTTGTTGGAGATTTTTCTAATGCTTCTGGTAAGTTTATAATTGCAAGTCCAACAGATGCGATTACTGATAATGAACAGAATGGTATTTGGTTTATGGATCCAAATGGAGGATCACCAATTGCGGGACTAACTTTACCAATGCTTCAACAAGGTTGGAAATATGAAGGTTGGGTAATTATAAATAATGTTCCTGTTTCTACAGGCACATTTTCTAGCTTCACAGGGGTGGATGATTCCTCTCCTTATAGTGGTAATCAACCTTCTCCAGATTTTCCAGGAGAAGATTTTCTCAATAATGCTCCATCTACATTAACATTTCCACAAGATGGAGATGTGAGAGGTAAAACTGCGGTTATATCTGTTGAGCCTAATCCAGATTATGATCAAGCAGCACCATTTTTCTTTAAACCTCTTCAAGGTCTTGCAGGACAAGATTTAGCTCCAGCTGTTAATACTCTTGGTCCTAATGGATCAGGTCCGTTTGGTACAGTTAGAAGGCCATAAGGTTTATTATTATAATATTATACTATTAAAAGACTGTCTGAAAAGACAGTCTTTTGTATTTATAAATCATTTAATATCATATTGCTTTTGTTTAAAAGAGAGGAGAAAATAGCCTTTGAAAATCTTTTTCGCTTTTTGTATTTCTGTTTCTGACAGTGGATTATTATCCAGAAGTAAGCCAGCTAAAGGATATTTTTTGGTCTGATAAACTTCAGGTATTACATGAATTCCGTTATTATTAATATGTACCATTAATAATACTCGCATAGCTGTAAAAACTTCTGGTAGAATTGTAAATTTATTGTACCCAGCATGGATTACCCATAGTTTTCTCATGCCAATAAGTTCTTTGGGCAATTGAGTTAACTCATTATGATCGATATATAAGAAACGTATCTGGGTAAGCTTTCCGATACTGACAGGAAGCTCTTTTAGTTTGTTATGATCAATCCATAAAGAATATAATTTTGGCAATTGACCTAAATAAACATAGCTCTTTTCATCTTTTACTTGATTATATGATAGATTGAGATCTTTTAACTTTTTAAGTTTTGTGATGTTCTCAGGGATATAACTGATAGTATTGTTTCTCAAATTCAGAAATTCAATAGGTAAATCAGAAATCTGTGTGCATAACTCTTGTAATTGTATTTCTGGATTATGTGCTAGAGAAAGTTGCTTTAGATTGGTTATTAATCGTATAGAAGTTGGGATTTTTTTGATATGCAAACTATCTAATATCAATACCTCCAGATTTTTGTGGTGTGCTAATTTTCTAAAAACACTATCCAAGTTCAATTTTGTATTGTTACTTAAGTTAATCATTCTTAAGTCTTTGATATTTGTAATTGAATTTGGTAAAACACTTAGGTTTTGATTGCTTAGATCTAAACGATGAATTTCTGTACTATTTTGTAATGTTGATTTATGATATGTTGTATCGTAAAAAGTTGTGTATGTAGAGCAACCATTTATGATACAAAATATGCTTATCAGATAAATTGAAAAAAGCTTATTCATGAGCAATAGTGTTATGATATAAACTTCCGCTTATTTCTAGATAGATTTTGTCTTTTGTATCTACTTGCCACGGAAAACGAGGATTTAATCCTAAGCCATCGTGTAATAAGTTCTGTATATAAGCACCAGCTTTTTGGCTATTAACACCTAATTTGGTATGCACGGAAAAATGCTCTTTTTGATAAGAACCATATGCATATAAATTTCCGTAGAATAAACTCTTGTATGGAGGTAAGGTAAACCATACATTTTTGCGTCCATCATCAGAATTAATTTTATTTCTGGGAGATCGACTATAATCAGGTCTGGCAGTAAATAGATCTATTCCAATTCCAGTTTGATAAACAGTAGTTGGATTATTGATCTGTGTGTATCCAATGGCTAATGAACCTGTGACGCCATAATCTGTTCCAGATCCATTAAACCAACCAATCTTAAGATCATTTTTAAAGGATACATGGATACTGTGATTGGCATTACTAAAACGCATCATTATGGCGCCTCTTTTTATGCCATACGGCTTTAATGTACGGGGAAGAAAATCTTTTCCAAAACCAAAACCTAAGCCTTGAAAACCAGATTCTCCGTTATAATTATATAAAATGGTGTTGTTTCCTCCATAAGCAGAAGACCCAAGAAGGTTGCTGTTTTTGCCAATTCCTGCTAATGCAAAAAAATCGTATGCATATGCTAATCCCGAAGTTTTAACAGTATGCCTTTTTAGAAATTGGTAGCTAGTAATTGATATTCCGCTTTCTGCAGAAATATCACCATAATTTAGAGTTCCAAAACCTAGTAGTCCTAGTTTTAGCCATTGATTTTGATTGCCTATTGTAATTTCCGCTTTAACCAATACTCCTCCATCCACGCTAAATCGCTGTGCATATAATTGGGTACAACATAAAAATATGACTCCTACTATTATGGATCTTATGCTGTTTCTTTTCATAGTATTATCTTCTGGGATGAAACCTATTCATCACCTGACTTAGATGGCTGCGGTCGATATGCATATATATCTCTGTAGTCGTAATACTTTCGTGACCTAACATTAATTGTATGGCTCTTAGGTCTGCACCATTTTCTAATAGGTGAGTAGCAAAGGAATGTCTAAACGTATGTGGACTAATATTTTTTTGGATTTCTGATTTTTCTACCAGTCTTTTAATAATAGTAAAAATCATTGCTCTAGTTAATTGTCTACCTCTTCGGTTGAGAAAGAGCGTATCTTCGTGACCTTTTTGTATGTTTAGGTGGTTACGAATTTCATTTTTATAGGTAATAATGAATTTTTGTGTAGTTTCTCCAATAGGTACAAATCGTTGTTTATTACCTTTACCAACTACACTTATAAACCCTTCTTCAAAGAATAAGTTAGATAATTTTAGTTCGATTAATTCGGTAACTCTGAGACCACAGCCATATAAGGTTTCTATAATAGCCCGATTGCGTTCGCCTTCAGGTTTACTTAAATCAATATGAGCAATAAGATGATCTATCTCTTCTACAGATAATGTATCTGGCAATTTTCGCCCAATTTTAGGAGATTCTATTAATTCCATTGGACTCGTTTCTCGATATTCTTCGAAAACCAAGTAGTTAAAAAAACTTTTTAGGCCAGATATGATTCTTGCTTGTGATCTAGCATTTACTAATTTTGCAGTTTCAAAAATGAATTTTTGAAGAATATCTTTTTCTATTATGGTAGGAGAGGTCTGTATCTCGTATGTATCTAGATAATCTATTAATCGTTGGATGTCCATACTATAATTAATGATAGAATTCTCAGAAAGTCCTCTTTCTATCCGTAGATAATGTTTATAGTCTTTTATAGCGTGATCCCATTTCATTACCTCCAATATAAAAAGAAAAACCATCTTGACACTGTCAAGATGGTATTATATTTATTGTTGTTTTATTGATCTCTGGAATAGTTAAAACTATATGCTTTAATGCATTTCGTTTTAGCTTTTAGACAATACGCCTAATGGTTATCTGCTAAAAGATGATACCTGTGCAGCTGATTTTAGTCAGATTAAAAAACCTATGAACTGAAAATTCATAGTGGTCTAGTTTATAAATGAATAGAGAAATCTACATTAAGTTGTAACGCATCCGTAAAGAAATCATTTAAACTTACATTATATCATAGTCTAGGCTCGATACTGATATTATCTCCTATAGCGAAAGCATCCCCTCCTTGAACACCAATATGTTGAAAGATGATCCAGCATCATCAGAAAAACTAGTGAATTGTATTCCAGTGTTTACAGTTTACTTTTAAAAGTAAGTATGTGTTTTAAATCTATTTTTTGATATTTTTTAAATTGTGTAGTAAGAAAAATATTGCTTTTTTATAAAATGTGATTTCAATTTAAAAAAAGTTACTTTTGAATCTATATTTATATTAGATATATGATAAGAAGCACATTTGTATTCGTTTTGATTAGTTGGAGCATTCTTTCTGTAAATGCACAGAAACAGGATGATGAAGAACCATTATATGCCCGTGCTGGTTTTAAAGGAGGAATTAGTTATACGAGTATTACCGGAGATCTAGATAATACAGGATCAAGAGTTCGAGTACATTTGGGCGCAGTAGTAGAATACCCTTTATCTAGAAAGTTTTATATACAAGGAGAGTTGTTATATGCTGCGCAAGGATACACAGTAGAGGTAGAGGGAAATGAACAGAAAGTGAGTCTAAACTATCTTTCGCTACCTATTATTTCTAAGTTTTATGTTACTGAGACGATTAGTTTAGAAACTGGACCTCAATTTTCTTTGCTTAATTCTATAACGAATGATGATGTGGATGATGCTGATCCATTTTTTAATTCTTTTAATGATTTGGATATTAGCTGGGGATTTGGAGCAGGTTATAAACTAGAGAGCGGTTTGTTTTTTCAGTTACGATATAATCTAGGAATTTCTAATATTAGTGATAATACTATAGCCAAAAGAAACGCTGTTGTTCAATTATCTGTAGGTTACTTATTTAAAACTAAAAACAATCGAAGAATATCTGATGAGTATTACGAATAATGATTTATACCTATAAATTCATTGTGTTTTTCTTTTTGCTGTAGGTATCTTTGCTCTTGATTAGGTATTAATTACTTTTGGAAAAAATAAATAAGTATAAAAACATAAAACGTGTGAAGCTTTTAATTATAAATGGACCCAACCTTAATCTATTGGGCAAAAGAGAACCTGGTATTTATGGCGATCAGACTTTCGAACAATTCTATGTAGAATTACAAAAAAAGTTTAGTACTATCGAACTCGATTATTATCAATCTAATATAGAAGGAGAACTGATTACAAAAATCCAAGAAGCAGATGACACACATGATGGGGTAGTGCTAAATGCTGGTGCATACACACATACTTCTATCGGTATTGGCGATGCTATAAAATCTGTTAGCGTTGCTGTTGTAGAAGTCCATATTTCTAATACATTTGGCAGAGAAGAGTTTAGGCATCAATCTTATATTTCTCCTAATGCCAAGGGAGTCATTCTTGGTTTTGGTATGCAAAGCTACATACTAGGGATTCAAAGTTTTCTTTAATAACCAAGTATGGGATCAAAACAGACTATTTTAGGCGGTAATTTCATATAAGAACTGGTATTAGTTTGTAAAACCTAGCTTTTATATTACATCATGATCTAAAGTTATAAAGTAGTGTACTGTGACTGTGATTTATCTTAATTTAGGGTACTCTGCAGGATTAACTTCATGCATTATAGCATATACTTTTTCAAAAATATCTTCTGCGGATGGTTTACTAAAATAGTCTCCGTCTGTTCCAAAAGCAGGTCTATGGGGTTGTGCACTTAAGGTTTGTGGTTCACTATCGAGATATTGATAGATATTCTGCTCATCGATCAGTTTATGTAATATATATCCAGTTGCTCCTCCAGGTACATCTTCATCGATAATAAGTATTCTATTTGTTTTCGCAACACTTTTTACAATAGTATGATCTAAATCGAAAGGGAGTAATGACTGTACATCGATAACCTCTGCGTGTATATCAACAGCCAATAATTCTTTTGCAGCTTGCTCTACCAATCGTAATGTAGATCCATAAGAAACTAAAGTAATATCCTTCCCTTCTTGTAGAGTTTCTACAATCCCAACAGGGGTTCTGATTTCTGCTAGATTACTTGGCATTTTTTCTTTGAGTCTATATCCATTAAGACATTCTATAACTACTGCAGGTTCATCACTTTCTAATAGCGTATTATAGAAACCTGCTGCTTTGGTCATATTTCTAGGAACTAATATATAAATACCTCTTAATAGATGTATTAGACCACCCATCTGAGAGCCTGAGTGCCATATACCCTCGAGTCTATGTCCTCTTGTTCTTACTATAAGTGGCGCTTTTTGTCTTCCATAAGTTCTGTATCTCAATGTAGCGAGATCATCACTTAATCCCTGAATACAATATAGTATATAATCTAGATATTGAATTTCGGCAATGGGACGTAATCCTCTCATAGCCATTCCTATACCTTGTCCTATGATAGTAGCTTCTCTAATTCCGGTATCAGAAATTCTTATATCTCCATATTTTTGTTGCAATCCTTCTAACCCTTGATTTACATCTCCAATTTTACCACTATCTTCTCCAAAAATTAGTGTTTGAGGTAGTCTATCAAATATATGATCGAAGTTGTCTCTTAAAATAATTCTTGCATCTACTAGTTCAGCATTTTCTGCATATTTTGGTTTTATTTCTGCTATATTTTTTACAGTAGTATTTGTTTCATTGTATAAATTATTACTGTATTTTGGTTGAATGCGTTCTTGGTAATCAGTAACCCATTGTTGTAGTATCTTTTTTTCGGGATAATTTTCTTTAGTGATATAGCGCAATGCTTTTCTGGTAGCTTCTAGAATATCTTTGCGTATAGGCTCTTCTTTATCAGCAAGTGTTTTGATAAGAGGAGAGATAAAATTTTGATTATTGCTCTTTTTTTCTACAGTTTTTAATATTTCTAAAGCTTGTTTTTGCTCGGTTTTTATATCTGTTAAATATGCATTCCAAGCAGCTGTTTTTCCTTTTCTAACTTCTTTTTTTGCAGCTTTTTCTATTGCTATCAATTCTTCTGCTGTTGCAAACTTACGTTCTAGAATGAATTCTCTAAACTTTTTGTTACAGTCATGTTCTCGTTCCCAATTGAGACGCTGCTCGCTTTTATATCGCTCGTGTGATCCAGATGTAGAATGACCTTGAGGTTGTGTAAGTTCTTTTACGTGGATAATTACAGGGATATGATGTTCTCTAGCAAGTTCTTCAGCATTTCTGTACGCATGAAATAGGCCCGAGTAGTCCCAACCATTGACAACAATAATTTCATAACCCTCATGATTTTTATCTCGTCTAAAACCTTCGAGTATTAATGATATACTTTCTTTGGTAGTTTGATATTTTGATTGTACTGAGATACCATAATCATCATCCCATATACTTATTACCATGGGTACTTGCAATACACCTCCTGCATTTACAGTTTCCCAAAATAACCCTTCGCTAGTACTTGCATTTCCTATTGTTCCCCATGCTACTTCATTTCCTTTGATAGAGAAATCAGTAAAATCGGAGACACTTTTCTCATTTCTGTAAACTTTAGAAGCTTGTGCTAGTCCCAATAACCTAGGCATCTGCCCAGCAGTAGGGGATATATCAGCGCTAGAGTTTTTTTGCTGAGTTAAATTTTTCCAAGATCCATCCTCATAGAGACTATGAGTAGAAAAATGCCCTCCCATTTGTCTTCCTGCGGCAAAAGGTTCTTTTTCTATATCTGTATGTGCATATAGCCCTGCAAAAAATTGCTCAATAGTATACTGATTTATGGCCATCATAAAAGTCTGATCACGATAGTATCCAGATCTAAAATCTCCGTCTCTAAAGACTCTGGCCATTGCTATTTGGGGTAATTCTTTACCTCCTCCAAAAATTCCAAACTTTGATTTTCCTGTTAGTACCTCTCGTCGCCCCAATAAACTACATTCTCTACTAACTACAGCAATTTTGTAATCTTCAAGTATTTGGTTTCTATATTCTTCAAAAGAAATATTGGATATAATTGTAGTTTCAGGCTGCATACTAATCAATATGTTTTATCGAGTGCGAATTTAGCAAAAATCAAGGGTATTTCCAAATTCAAAATCCTTATTTTTTTAAGGATAATTAGTATAAACATTATTTTTTTTGAGAAATTTGTTTTTTAAAATTAATATTAAAGAGTAAATTATTAAATATTCAAAATTTTCACATTTGTAAGAATGATTGATTTTTGTAAGATTACACAGCAATGAATGATTGTTTTTTAATACCATTCTCTTGTAAAAAGGCCAATCAATGTTTGTGGATTTAAGGTTATAATAAATCGAATTTTTTCATCATAATTTTGTTGCCCTATTTCCCATCCATTATTAGAAACTATAGGGAAGAAAAGTTCGAAAAAATCTGCTACTAAACTCAATCGAATCCCTGCGTCATATACAAATTTGGGAGAAACTCCTTTGTTCTTAACATATCCAACATCTCCATAGGCATATATCCAATCAGAAAAAATACTAGCGTTTGCATTTAATGTAGTAATCCATTGGTTAGCAAAAGGGGTGTCCAATTGAGATTTAAAGCCTCCTTCTGCTATAATGATTTGTTGACTTACCAGCCCTGCGTCTTCTGTTCTGCCTAGATAATTAAAATCAAACAAGTAATCTGTTGGTCTATCTAATGCAAAACTAAAGAAATCACCATCTCTTTCTGTATCATTAAATATAAAAGCTCCTGCAAAAAGGCGTAAGTTTACTTGTCTGTTATTAAGAAATAACTTCCTGTAATTTAATGTTGTTGAGATCTTACTAAATCCTTTATTTATTTGGTAATCAACATTTAGAGACGATACATTAAGAAGATTAAAGTTAGAATAACGATATCTTAGATTGAATACGCTATAATCGGGAGTATTTACTGGGTTATTCTCATCACGTTGCCTGAATATATTAACGCTTCTGGCTCTTAGGGATTGACTTTCATTAGATCGTAAATCTTCTGGTCTCCAAAAAAGAGCTACAGATGGTGTAAAATTTCTGACTAATAAGTCTGGAGCATAACTAGAACTACCACCACTAAGTCCGTATCGTATGAGAAAAAGATCATCATCAGCAATTTGTTGTCGTATTCCAAAAGAAGCAGAACCTAATATTCTTTTTGACCCAAAGCCATAACTAGGTTTTACTCTATAGTCAAAGTTTTTTTTAATAATATTTTTATTAAAAAATTTGGCACCAATCGTAAATCCATCATATATATTATCGAACTCAAATTCTGGGGTATAAAACACCTGGCTTTTTGTAGGGTCTTCTACATCTTGAATAAATGTAAAATGTATAGGCTTATTCAGAATCCATTTTAAATTACGATAGTTATTTCTTCTATTAATTTCAGGAATATTCTGATCACTATCCAATATCAATTTATCGATATCTTCATTTGCAATTTTTATTTTTTTCTTCTTTTTTATATCGGTTATCCAGGTCCTAGATACAAGTTCGCTATCCCTCATTGTGGATAGTGATATGGGCATCTGATTATCTCTTTTGTTTTTTATAGTAACCTCTATAGAATCTTTACGTTTCTTTACTGAAGAAATCTTGAAATCTATTTTTTTATTAGTTTTTATATAATCCTCAAAAAACCAATCTAAATTTTTTGGGGAGAGTCTAGTCAATATTCTTTCGAATTCTTTAGAACTTGTTTTCTTCAATGCATTTTTGCTGTAGAATTCTTTGATAGCTTCATTGAGGATATTATCGTCTTCTAGATAATCTTCTATGTATTTAAATCCTACACCAGCTTTATAGATATTAGCAATATTTTCATTAAACTTGATAAGTTTATCTAAGGGAGTATTTAAGGGTTGATCTCTAAAATTTCGTGCTATGTTTTTATATCCTAAAAAATACTGATCATTAAAATCTAAATCTGCAGCATGAAACCATCTAATGCCTATTATCTTACTTAAGCTACCAATTAGCTTCATGTCTGGATAATATTGTTCTGCATATGACATCATCAAAAAGACATGTATGGCGTCTTTGACCCAAGCATCATATCTTGGATTAATCAACAACGTTTTTTCTAGATAGTTTTCTGTTATTGTTTTTAACTGTTTAATTTCATATTGAAATCCATCAGGAAAAGGGCGCAATATATCTGGTAATTGATTTAGACCATAAACAGGATTATTTTCATAATCGTTTTCTGAAACTAATATTTTATCATATGGATAGGGGCCTAGTCGTTTTTCTAAAAATTCTAAAATTCTACTTGTAGCCGTTTCTTTCATTTCGGCCATTAACTTATTGTCTTCTATATTACTTATAAATTCTAGATTTTTTGCTTTAAAACTATAGAAAGATTTTTGTTTTTCTAGATAGAGATGAACTTCATTTCGTTTTTTACCAATGAGTTGTATTGTTTTTGTTTTTTGATCAATGTTTTTTGAGAGTTCTTTTTCTTCAAATTCGCTAGTCATCGTATACTCTATAGGAAGCGTAAAATCTATTTTAAAATCAAGAAATTGCGCATATAGGTCATCTAAATTTTTATGACTGTAGATATTCCATTTGTTATCGTATACAGCAGGGACTATATACCAATATTTTAAACTAAAATCTCCATTTTTATGGTATCCATAGCGAG
This sequence comes from uncultured Aquimarina sp., assembly GCA_947493495.1. GTDB lineage: Bacteria > Bacteroidota > Bacteroidia > Flavobacteriales > Flavobacteriaceae > Aquimarina. Next base: position 143,956 of record CANLRN010000001.1, on the reverse strand, counting down.
TAAATTTGTCCTGAGGTAGCTTTACCGTATATGCTAATTTTAGGGTGCGACTATCTCCTGGAAGTAAAGACTGTTCTAGATCTAACTTGATAATGTCTACTATTTCATTATGCCGTTCCCATTTTAATTGTGTATTGCCTGTATTTTTTATAGATTCTATAGTCGTATATCCTCTTTCATTATCCTTCGCAAAATAGAATTTCTTTTTAAAATCCTCAGAAAATCGTTTTCCTAGCGGGGTGGTTTTACTTTTGAAACTATTTGCCCAATCATGAAAAAAGAGCTCCTGTAATGTGTCAGAAGAAGTATTGGTGTATATAATCTCTTGCTCGATCTGAAGCTCCTTAGTATCTGTATTAAGGGCAACTTTCATCTGTATACTACTGGTCTGTGCTAATCCAATATGAGTTGCAAAAAGAAAAATTATGATATAAGTTAATCTAGTGATTTTCAATTTCTCTTTTTAATTTAGAAAAGTGTTAGTACTTATTAGAAAAGTGTTAGCACTTATAGTATTTAATGTATAGACTATATTATTAAACACAACTATTTTTTGTGTATCAATTTTTATATTTTTTAAAAGATGTTGCATCATTTTATAATTAGTCTGTGCTATAAGTCGTAATCAGAATTCACTAATTTCTTAATGATAAAAAAAATATTAAAAATTAGGACTTAAGTTATATTTTCCATAAAATTTATCTAAAATTTGAAGCACTTCATCTGGGGTGTCTACCACATGGATCAGTTCTAAATCTTCTGGGCTGATATTGCCGAATTTATCTAATAAGATGGTTTTGACCCAATCCATCAGTCCTTCCCAAAACTCTGTCCCAACAAGAATAATTGGAAATACGTCTATTTTTTTTGTTTGGATTAGTGTAATCGCTTCGAATAGTTCATCGAGAGTGCCAAATCCTCCTGGCATGACTACAAACCCTTGTGAGTACTTAACAAACATTACCTTACGAACAAAAAAGTAGTCAAAATCTAGACTCTTATCACTATCTATATATGGATTATCGTGTTGTTCAAAAGGTAAATCAATATTTAACCCTACAGAGGTTCCACCTCCTATATGTGCTCCTTTATTACCAGCTTCCATAATACCAGGACCACCACCAGTAATTACACCATATCCGTGATCCACAATTTTATGAGCTACATCTACTGCCAATTGATAATATTTATCATCGATTTTAGTTCTTGCAGATCCAAAAATGGATACACATGGACCTATTTTACTCATTTTTTCGAATCCATTAACGAATTCTCCCATTATCTTAAAAATTGCCCAAGAGTCATTTGTTTTTATCTCATTCCATCCTTTATGGCGTTGTTCTTTTCTCATATTTTTAGGTATACTATTACTTTTTAATTTTACAAATCTATTTTTTTTATTCACTAAGAGTTTTAAGCTAGTTCTTTTTTTAAAAAATTAGCGGTATAACTCTTTTTACATTTTATAATTTCTTCTGGAGTACCTTTAGCGACAACTTGCCCTCCATTTTTTCCACCCTCATATCCGATATCTATGATGTAATCGGCCATTTTTACTACATCCAGATTATGTTCTATAATCAGTACAGTATTTCCCTTGTCTACTAACTCATTTAGCACTTCCATTAATACTCTAATGTCTTCAAAATGTAATCCTGTTGTAGGTTCATCTAGGATATAGAAGGTGTTCCCTGTATCTCTTTTGGATAGCTCAGAGGCTAACTTAATGCGCTGTGCTTCTCCTCCCGATAGCGTAGTAGATTGTTGTCCCAAAGTAATATAACCTAAACCTACATTCTTGATCGTTTTTAGTTTGCGAAATATTTTTGGAATCTGATCAAAAAACTCGCAAGCTTCGTTGATTGTCATATTTAGTACATCGGAGATAGATTTTCCTTTGTAGCGTATTTCCAAGGTTTCTCTATTAAAACGTTTTCCTTGGCAAATTTCGCATTCTACATATACATCAGGTAAAAAATTCATTTCTATAACACGTAGTCCACCACCTTTGCAAGTTTCGCATCTACCTCCTGTAACATTAAAACTAAAACGACCTGGTTTATATCCACGTATCATGGCTTCTGGTGTTTTAGAAAACAACATTCTTATCTCAGAAAAAACACCTGTATAGGTAGCTGGGTTAGATCTTGGTGTACGACCAATAGGGGATTGATTGATATCAATAACCTTATCAGCGTGCTCTAAGCCTTTTACACTTTTATATGGCATAGGTTTTTTAACCCCATTAAAGTAGTAAGCATTTAGAATAGGGTATAGGGTCTCATTAATTAGTGTAGATTTTCCACTACCAGACACCCCAGTGACTGCTATCATTTTACCCAATGGGATATCGATAGATACGTTTTTTAGGTTATTGCCAGTTGCTCCTTTTAATGAAATCTTTTTTCCGTTTCCTTTCCTTCGTTTTTTAGGAACTTCAATTTGTTTTTTTCCACTGAGATATTCTGCAGTGAGGGTAGTATGAGTTCGGATGTCATCGGGAGTGCCTTCGCTAATAATTTCTCCCCCATGTTTTCCAGCTCTAGGACCTATATCAATTACGTGATCTGCACGTTCTATCATATCTTTATCATGCTCCACAACAATGACAGAATTACCAATATCTCTTAGCTGAATTAAGGAATTAATTAATTTTTCATTATCCCTTTGGTGTAATCCAATGCTAGGTTCGTCTAATATATATAATACGCCTACTAATTGAGAGCCAATTTGTGTAGCTAACCGAATACGTTGTGCTTCTCCACCAGAGAGTGATTTACTGCTGCGGTTTAGGGATAAATAAGTAAGGCCTACATCGATTAGAAACTGTAATCTGGTATTAATTTCTTTTAATACCTCACCCGCTATTTTTTTTTGTTTTTCTGTAAGTAATTCAGGTAAGGTTTTGAACCAATCAGCTAATTCTATGATGTCCATATTGGCTAGATCAGCAATGTTTTTTTTACCTACTTTAAAGTATAATGACTCTTTTCGTAATCTAGAACCATTACAGTCAGAGCATTGTACATTATCCATGAAATCTTTTGCCCATCTTTTTAGTGATGACGAGTCATTGTTGGCATATGTGTTTTGGATAAAAGTTGCAATTCCTTCAAAATCAATTTTATAATCTCTGGTAACACCTAGTGATTTACTATTGATAGTAAATTTGTCCTTTCCACCATATAAAATGACTTGCATCGCTTCATCGGGAATGTCTTTTATAGGCTCATTTAGTTGAAAATCAAATCGTTTTGCAATTAATTCTAATTGTTTGAATATCCAATTGTTTTTTTGTGGTCCTTGTGGTGCTAATCCACCATTTTTTATAGATTTAGTATCATCGGGAATGATTTTTTTTAGATTCACCTCGTACAAGCTACCAATACCATTGCATTTAGAGCAAGCTCCCTTTGGAGAGTTGAATGAAAAGTTATTTGGTTCTGGATTGGGGTAAGATATCCCACTTGATGGACACATCAAGTTACGACTAAAGAATCGGATCTCTTGTGATTCTTGCTCAATGATTATTAATACATCATCGCCGTGGTACATGGCTGTATTTATAGTCTCTGTTAATCTTTTAGAATTATCAATGTCAGTACTGATCTGGATTCGATCAATTACAATTTCTATATCATGGGTTTTATATCGATCTAATTTTAGGCCTTTAACGATATCTTTTATTTCTCCATCAACTCGAACTTTTACAAAACCTTGTTTTCCAATTTGTTCGAATAGCTCGCGATAATGCCCTTTTCTAGAGCGTATTATTGGAGCGAGTATATTAATTTTTTTACCATTGTACTCATCGATAATCAAGTTTTTGATCTGCTCATCACTGTAACTTACCATTTTTTCGCCAGTATTGTAGCTATAGGCATTACTGCCTCTAGAAAACAATAGGCGTAAGAAATCATAAATCTCTGTAATAGTTCCTACAGTACTCCTAGGGCTCTTGCTGGTAGTTTTTTGTTCTATGGCAATTACGGGAGATAATCCATCTATTTTATCTACATCAGGGCGCTCTAAACTACCTAAAAATTGTCTGGCATATGCAGAAAATGTTTCAATATATCGTCTTTGCCCTTCTGCATAGATGGTGTCAAAAGCAAGAGAAGATTTACCAGAACCTGATAAGCCTGTGATTACAACCATTTTTTCTCTTGGAATGGTTACATCAATATTTTTAAGGTTATGTACTCGAGCACCTAAAACCGTTATATTTTCTTCCGATATACTCATAAAAATTTAACAAGATTGCAAATGTAGGTATTTGAAAACTTTTAGTGAAACTCACTCGGTTCTAGTTATGTTAATATGATGTTATTTTGGTGTACTATTAATGCTTTTGTGATCTACCTTGTCTTAGCAATGTATTTTGTACTATTTCCAGTAGTTTTGTTTTGCAAATTTAAGTACTTGATACTAAGAAGAAAGCTTCATTATCTCAGGATCATAGGGTTACTATCTTAATTTTAAGTTTTTGTTAACTGATAATAGTGAGTGTTATTATTATTTTCGTCATCCATAACTTACAAAACACACTAAAATTTAAACACAATGAAAAAAATTATTTTATTCATCTTTACAGGTTTACTGTCTCTAAGTGTTGCTGCTCAGATTAAAACTCCGCAGCCTAGTCCTACTTCTAAGATAGAGCAAGTAGTTGGATTAACTGACGTAACTGTCGAGTACTCTCGTCCTGGGATGAAAGGTCGAACTATCTTTGGTAGTTTAGTTCCTTATGATAAATTATGGAGAACAGGAGCAAATGCAAATACTAAAATAACTTTTAGTGATGATGTAACCATCGGAAATGCCGAATTGAAAGCAGGAACCTATGCAATTTTTGCAAAACCTGGAAAAGAAAATTGGGAAGTTCTATTTTATACAGATGCAAACAACTGGGGGACTCCTAGAGAATGGGATGATACCAAAGTTGCTGCTAAAGTAAATGTAAAATCTACAAAATTACCATTTAGTGTAGAGACTTTTACGATCATGTTTAGTGATATAAAAATGGATAGTGCACATCTAAATTTTATTTGGGAAAAAACAGAAGCAGCTGTTGCTATCAAAGTACCTTCTAAGAAAAAAGCACTTGCTAGTATCGAAAAAGTAATGGGAGGACCATCACCTAATGATTACTACCAAGCTGCGGTTTTTTATAAAGATATAGAGGATTATGCTAATGCAAAAACATATATAGAAAAAGCAGTAGCTGGACGATCAGATGCTTTTTGGTATCATAGACAACACTCATTAATCTTAGCAAAAAATGGAGATAAAACTGGCGCTGTTAAAGCTGCTAAAACCTCCTTGCAACTAGCAGAGAAAGCTGGTAATACAGATTATGTAAAACTTAATAAAGATTCCCTTGCAGAGTGGGGAGCTCAATAAACACTCTCTTTTTTTTACACACAAATCTCGAAAAGCGTTTCTTGTTTTATACATGAAACGCTTTTTTATTAGTGAAACCTCTGTCTAAATCCGTTTTATTCATTAGAAAACCCCTGTCTAACGAGCCAGGTAGACTTGTTTTGGAATCTTAAAAATTATTAATTCTCCTCTTCAGTTCTATAAATAAACCAGTCCGATTTTTTCTCTTACTGCATCTAATAATTGGATGAGTTGAATACTTTTATTAAAAGTCATTATAGTACTTTCGGTCTTGTTGGCATAAAGCATTTCTTGTACGTGGATTGCTTCATAATTATAGCCATTAGTTTCTACTGAGAAGTGTTTAGGTTCTGGTTTTCCATTTTTATAAATAGTTACTGAAGAGGGTGCATAAAACTGGCTATTGATATGGATGGTTCCTTTTTCCATTTCTATGATAGCTTCTGTATTTGTTTTTTTAGTGATTGTACTGTATAATGATGCGGTAATTCCTTGATCATACTCCAGAAAAATTGAACAACTTTCATCCACACCAGTAGTTCCAATTGTAGCACTAGCATTTATAGTTTTTGGGTATCCTAAGATACTAAGAGATGCAAATAAAGGGTAAATACCAATATCTAGAAGACTGCCTCCCCCAAGTTTTTTATTAAATAACCTTCCTTCCAAGACAGGAGGAGCTTTAAATCCAAAATCAGCTTTTAGACTTTTAATAGCTCCCATTTCCTTAGACTCGATAAGCTTTAGTACATATATATAATGTGGTAGAAAGTATGTCCATAATGCTTCCATTAAAAAGACATTATTTTTTTTAGCACAAGCTATCATTTCTTGTACTTGGTGCAGATGCATGCCTAATGGTTTTTCACACAGTACAGCCTTTTGGTGTTGTAAACAAAGTAATGTATTCTCATAATGAAAAACGTGTGGAGTGGCTATGTATACAACATCTATTTCTAGATTTTTAGCAAGTTCTTCATAACTGCCATAATAATATAAAGCGTTATATTTTTTTCCAAAATCTGTTGCTTTTTGTAGATCTCTACTAGCTACTCCATATACAATAGCCCCAGGAACAGTCATTAAATCCTGAGCAAACTTATGTGCTATTTTTCCGCATCCTACAATACCCCATTTAATAGTTCTTTGTTTACTCATATAGTTAGTATTATATAGAATAGTTTATTGGTCTCAAAAATAGTTAAAACTATGCGTTTTAGTGCATCTCGCTTTAGCTTCTAAAAATTGTTGAAGATATATAAGTATTTAGTCATTAGCTTTTAATTTTTTGACAAAAACTAATGGTTAACTGCTAAAAGCCGAGATCCGTGTAGCTGATTTTAGTCAGGTTTAAGAAACCTACGAACTTTCTCAGTACATAGTGGTTTAGTACTCAATCAACTATTTTTCTTCTCTCAATAGAAATATTGGTTGCAATAAAACTGCTAAGAATATTACAATCCCACATCCAAGAACATTTAACCATAAAAAAGGTAACCAATCTTGCCACCATATAAAGATGATAACTACCTGAGTAAGTATTGCAGCAATAAAAGTAGCGTTACTTTTTACAAACTTGATAAAAAATGCTATTAAAAATATACCCAATACATTGCCATAAAAAATAGACCCAATGATATTAACTAGTTGTATAAGGTTATCAAACAAATTAGCGAAACAGGCAACTATAATAGCTAATATCCCCCATAGTAGTGTGAATCCCATAGTAGTGATAACATAATGTTTTTCACTTTTTTCTTTTCTTACATTAGGTTTATAAAGATCAATAGTAGTGGTAGTGGCTAGAGCATTAAGTTCTGAGGCAGTAGATGACATGGCTGCAGATAGAATTACTGCTAGTAATAACCCTATTAATCCTTTTGGAAGATTATTAAGAATAAAATGTATAAAGACATAATCCTTATCATTAGTCTCTACATCTGGTCTTGCTTTTTTGATCAGTTCTTTAGCCGTGTTACGTATATTTTGCTCAGAATTATTAAGCTGTTCTAGGTGTTCTTTCGCTTCAGAATTACGTATATTTTGCGTTTTATTTTCAGCTATTTGATTGATAATGAACTCTTCTTTTTGTTGTTGTATTGTTGCTAATTCATTTTCTAGCTTTTTATATTCTTGTTGGTATGCCGAAGTTGCAATCGCTTCTTTGGCAGCTGGATTAAAACTTAAAGGGGCTTCATTGAATTGATAAAATACAAATACCATAATACCTACCAGAAGTATAAAAAACTGCATGGGTACTTTTAATAATCCATTGAATAACAATCCCAATTGACTTTCTTTTACAGACTTACCAGATAAATATCGTTGTACTTGACTCTGATCTGTACCAAAATAGGAGAGCGCCAAGAAAGTCCCTCCAATAATACCAGTCCAGAAAGTATATCGATTACTCAGATTAAAAGAAAAATCCAGTACTTCCATTTTTCCGCTAGCTCCAGCAATATCTAATGCTTTAGAAAAAGTAATTCCATCTGGTAAATAACTTATGATTAGGAAAAAAGCAATAAACATTCCTAGAAAAATGATGGTCATTTGATGCTTTTGAGTAACACTAACGGCTTTTGTTCCTCCGGATACAGTATAGATAATTACTAGTAATCCAATGATAATATTAAGCGTGGTTAAGTTCCATCCTAAAACTGCAGATAGAATAATTGAAGGGGCAAATATAGTAATACCTGCCGCCAAGCTTCGTTGTATCAAAAAGAACAGTGCAGTTAGTGTTCTTGTTTTAAGATCGAATCTACTCTCTAGATACTCATAGGCAGTATATACATTTAGTCTATGATATAACGGAATAAAAACGAGACATATAATTACCATCGCTATGGGCACACCAATATAAAATTGTACAAACCCCATTCCGCTATGAAAAGCTTGCCCTGGAGTTGATAAAAAGGTAATAGCACTCGCCTGAGTTGCCATCACTGATAGACCAATAGTCCACCATTTGGCTTCATTACCACCACGGATATAATCTTTTACTGTGGCACTTCCTTTAGTTTTCCAGGCACCATATAATACGATAAACAATAAGGTACTACCTAGTACAATCCAATCTATTAGTTGCATACAATGATGAATATAATTAGTATTAACGAATAATTATGAAAAACTTTTAGTTATCAAATAAAATACTAGAATATAAATTGTATTAATAACCAGCAAGAGGGTATACATTTTTTTCCATTTTACTTTTGTAGTTTCTTCCATGATTTTCAATCTTAATTTTATTATGATATTATTTTCCTAAGGATAGCATATTGGCAAAAAGTCGATACGCCCCAGAAACACCTGCTGGAAATTCTCTAAAAAAACTTAATCCTGTATACACATAATATCCTTTTCCGTATTTAGAGACGAGTAGTGCTCCTTTCTTTTCCGATTCATTTTTGTCATTAGCAGCAATAATAGGGATATATTGGTCCGACCATTCGTTAGGAAAGTATAATCCACGTTCTTGTACCCAGCCTTCAAAATCTTTAGGAGTTATTTTATTAGGGGTATTTAAAACAGGATGATCTTTGGCGAGAAATTTTATAGGAGCATTTTCATCGGTTACTCTATCTCTAGATAGTTTTAGAGGGTATGGTCCTAAATTATCAGTTACTTTTAGTCGTCTATTAGTGTTGTATTGGATAATAAGATTACCACCATTTTCTACATATTTTAGTAAATGTTGTTGCTTAAATTTGAGTACTTCTACCGTATTATATGCTCTTATTCCTACAACAATGGCATCAAATGCTTTTAGATTTGATTCAGAAATAGATTCTGGATGAATCGTAGTAACTTTATACCCTATCTGCGCTAAGCTTTCAGGTACAATATCACCAGCACCTTCTATATACCCAATGTTTTGTCCTTTTTTTTGGATGTCTAATCGTACAACTTTGGTTTCGGAGGGAGCGATGACTGTTTGGTATGGGATATGGTCATAATTAATTGAGATGACCTCAGACGTATATTTTTTACCACTTATAGTAGCTATAGGTTTTATATACCCCTCATGTTGATTTGCAGGTGGAGTAATAGTAAACGGAATAACTTTTTCTTCTCCTTTTTGAGATAAAGCGAAATCTGCTTTAGTAGGAGCAACACTCCATCCTTCGGGAATTTGTAATTGGGTAGTCCCTGATACATTATTGGTTGCAGCGGTAATAGTAACAGCTACTTTTTTTGGAGCTCCATCAGCAAAAATGATAACTTTATCAGCTAGTTTAACGGATACTTTAGGAATGATCTCAAAAGGTTTATAAACTTCTCCTTTTACAGGGTCATTAGTTTTGAATGCTATGTTTTTTTCAAAAGGAATGGTAGTCCCTTCTATGTTTAGTGAAAAAGTTGCTTTGATCTGATGTTCTGTTTCGGGTGTTCCTATCAGTTGTCTTTCAGAAACCTTATACATGCCTAGTGTTCCTTTTTCTTTTAGCCAATACGGAGAGGTATACCTTAAATCAGAAGTGATTTTACCTTTCAATTCTCGGGTGTTTCTTATGTTGTTTTCTAAATTGATTGATTGACTGTCACTTAGTTTTAAACTAGGGATACTTATAGATTGTAATTGAATAGCAGATGTACTCCTATTAATTGCTTCTGTCGTGATGGTAATTTCATTATCATATGTTGCAGTAGCCTCATTAGCTATAGCCTCAATGTATAAACCTGCACAAGCAGAAATGATATGCTTTATTTCTTTGAGTTTAACATCTTTCCAATGTTTATTTTCTAATTGATTGATAAGCTGATATGCCTTAACTAGCTTGTTTACAGATTTAGACGGATTCTGGAAATCAAAATCTTTTTCGACTTGGTACAATATCTTACCAATATCTTGGCCTCCTTTAACACGATTCCAAGAAGTATCAATTCCCTCGAATATATTTGTTTTATCTGTTGGTAATTCTCCTTTAATGAGTTCAATATATTCTGTTTGTTTCCCTCTGGATCCAGTACTACCAAATCCTTGAGATTTATGTTGACTACGACTTAATGAAGCTATCTCGGGGTTAGATAAGCCTGTATCTGGGTAATACACACCGGTATCAAATTCTAAAAGGTTTGATTTGTCTGCTTTTTCAAAATTTTCTCTACTTCCATAAAACCACCAGGATGTATTAAAAAACAACCTTTTTGGTTGCCACGTTTTTAAATATTTCAATTGCTCAGGATAGCTTTTTTTATCATTTACTAGATCAAAGGCTTCTACACTAAGCATGGCAGAAGATGTATGATGCCCGTGTGTCGTTCCAGGGGTTCTATGGTTAAAACGATTTATAATTACATCTGGTTGGAATTTTCTGATGGCCCATACGACATCACTTAGTACTTCTTTTTTATCCCAGATAGCAAGTGTCTCCTCTGGATGTTTAGAGTACCCAAAATCATTAGCCCTGGTAAATAACTGTTCTCCACCATCTATTTTACGTGCAGTTAAGAGTTCTTGAGTACGAATTACTCCTAATAATTCTCTTATTTCTGGACCGATTAAATTCTGTCCTCCATCTCCACGGGTTAATGATAAATAAGCTGTTCTAGCTTTTATTTGATTAGCTACGTATGAAATTAATCTTGTATTTTCATCATCGGGATGTGCTGCAACATATAAGACAGAGCCTAAAAAATTGAGTTTTTTAATCGCTTGATGAATTTCTACAGCATTTGGTTTTGGAGGCTGTTGTGCTTGGGTGTGTATAAATAGACCGCTAAAAAAAATAACAAAAAATAAAGTACGCATAGTGTGAATTGAGAATGATATTCGATTGCCAAATATAATAAGATAAAAGCCTCAGTATTTACGTTTAAGGATACTTTAACAAGCCTATTTGGACTTATAAATCAAGCCTAAAAGCGAAGCTATTAATACAGTTATTGCTATAGTTGGTTTAGGACCAAAAATTAAAAGCCCAATTAGTAACCCTAAAACTCCTCCTATAGCACTTGCTATAAACCTGCCGCTATTTCGTTTTTTATTAATCACATATAACATAGCTACTGATAGTGTCATTCTCAAGGCAGCACCGATAATAGTAATGTCTACTATGCTTCTCCAAAAATAAGCGAGTATAAAAGCAACTCCAACAGTTAATAGTGTAGCATATCGTAATGAGGTTACTTTTTTGTCTTTTGATGCAGATTTAGAAGAAATAGTATGAGAAGCTACAGCAAAAATAGAGGTGTCAGCAGTACTCATTAATCCGGCAAAGAATAATACGAGTAATAAAGGAAGCCATGATTGATTTAGAAAATTTTGCATGGCGTATATAAAAACAATATCAGGATCTAAAGATTGATTGTGGTTATATATAAATACCCCTATTAGAAGTAGAAGAAATGCAATCATGAGCACGGGTATAATTGCTAATCCCATCCCTAATTTCAGAGACTTTTCATTCTTAGCAGCATAACATAGTTGGTATCTATCTGCTAATCCAAAAACGGATAAGCCACCATAAAGTACTAATCCTATGATGCTTCCAATCTGTACATTCTCATGTGTAGAAGTAGTAAGTATACTCGTTAGATCTTCTAATCCTATCAGTGCATAGATTAATATACTCAAAAAGCAAATAATAATGATAGCTTGTATAATATCAGTAATTAAGACAGCTTTAAATCCCGAAAATAACACATAGGTTAGTACTACTACAGTTGTTATTAACAATGCTATTTCATATGAAAATAAGTCGAAAAAAGCGATAATTTTCGCACCTCCTACTAGTGATAATACAATCCAGAAAAACTGAACTACACTAGTAATGCTATTGGTAATAAAAGAAGTTTTTTTATTACCTGTGATAAAAGCAGGTAAGTCACCTTGCGTATAGAAATTCCCTTGCAACGATATTCTTTTTATTCTTGGAGCAGCCCACAATCCAAATATTAAGTATCCCAGTACTGATCCAATTGACATAGCAAATAACCCCCATCCAAACTTATATGCGTATCCAGTATATGTTATTAAGGTACTGACACCTATAGCTCCTGCAAATTTAGACAATAAGATACCTAATCCATTTCTGTTTCTTCCACCGATAAGGAAATCTTCATTAGAAGAAGATTTAGATATGTATATCGATATGCCAATCAGTAAGACGATATATGAACCTAGATAGATGTAGATGTCCATGTGATCTTTATTTTAGATGATGAATGATCAAAAATAATTAAAAGAACAGAGGTGGTTTTTATTTCTGGACATGATTATTTTATTGTTTTAGACTCTTTTCTTTTATAGTCTACAATGTCTGTAATTTCTACCCCCATATAATCGGCAATTCGCTGTAAGCGTTCGTAGTCTTTTGCTAAGTTTTTTCGCTTTACTACATAATCTCCAGCTTGCGGACTAATCCCTAAAATTTTAGAAATCCCATAAACAGTTTTTTTGCCTTTACTTTTTTTCAGCAATTTTTTCAGCTTTCTGTTAATTACCATAAATAGTGATTTAGTATTCAAATATACATATAAATTTTTATTAAAAATTAATTTGAATATTAAAATTTTATATGTATATTTGAATATTACGAATTAAAACCACCAAAAAATGAAAATCTCACTAATAACATTAATGTGTTTCGTATTCTTAGGAAGTGCGTATTCGATGTCAAATGCCCCAGTAAATGGGAAAGAAAAAAAGGGATCTAAAAAAGAAGTTTCTGATACGGATTCTTCTACGTCAACTAATTTCCATTCCATAAAAAAGTGGAAAGTGACGATAGTATACCATAATGGAAATAGTATCTCTCAGATTATCAGGGTAAAGGAAAACTCTAATCTAAGTGCTATGGAGTCTGCATTTATTGAAGCAGAAAAATATTCCAAAACCTTAAAAAAAGTAAAAGATTATAGCGTATCTCCTGTATTAGGAAACTCTTATGTTTTGTTGGCAGGGGAGTAGTGATACAGTACTGAGTAGGGTGTGTTATTGATAAAGTAGAAAATTTGCTCCGGCTATATTTTCATACCTTCTTACACAGTATAACAATCTTGGTAGTGTTACAATCGGTAGTAAAAAACAGATAGGTAGTGCCTCCATCTTTTATAGCGAATTTTTTTCTGATAGAAGAAACAGATTCAGGAAAATTGCGTGTGGTAATATTTGCTTTTAAGATAGCTTCTTTTTTTAATGCTCTTTTTAATGCTTTTTTTTGATAAGGTATTGTTTTTATAACCTCAAATGATCGTCCAGGGAAATCAATAGGTTTATTAGAAGTATAAAGATGTGAATGTATGTGTAGTTTTTGTACTTCATACTGTCTGGTTATACTATAAAAACCCCCAGATTTAAGTATTGCAGCATTGGGTTCGTATAGGTATTGTTTTGGTAATGAGTAGCTTACTGGAGTAGTGTTTTCTTGGTGTAGCGTAAACGAAAAGTTGTAATTTTTGTTTTTTCTAATATCTATAGATTTGATCAGTATATCTTCTGCATATTCTTTTTCAAGAATCCATAATATTTCTTTTACCTCATTATTTATAGCAATTATATGTACTTCTTTGACATGCATCAATGATTTGATACCTGAGTGTATGTCTAAGAGTGGAGAGGTTTTAATTAATATATGTTTGCTTTTAGTAAAGAAGAACTTTATATGCTCTGGGACATTAGGAAGGCAATCTTCTAGAAAAAAGACTTTTCCCTTGAGATCATTTCGCCTAGATGGATCGATATAAATCCAATCTGCGTTAGATTGTTGCCTTAGTAGATCTAGCCCATCTCCTTGATGAATAGTTATATTATGCGCATCTAATACCTTAAAATTATGTGTAGCTATTGCACTTAACTCAGTATTAATTTCGCAATAAATAATATGCTTAACTTTTTTTGAAAAATAATAATCATCTATTCCATAACCTCCTGTAATGTCTATTAGTACTTGTCCCTCTACTAAATTGCTTTTATACTGAGCAGCTGTTTCTGATGATGTTTGCTCTAGATTAACAGTAGGAGGGTAGTAGATGTTTTTGGTACGGCTCCAAAGCGGTAATTTAGATTTTATTTTATTCTTTCCTTTAATCTGTTGCGCCAATTCTTGTATAGTTATATCCTCAAAAGGGCTTCCGGCAAGTATCAATTTAGTAAGATCAATAGTGCCTTCTGCTTTTTCAGAGATAAACTTTTGTACATCAGGATGTAGAATTTTAATATTCAAAATTTATTTGATTAACGCCAATGTTTCATTTATAAAATCAGTTTTTGATAACACATATCCTCCTCTGTCATTTTTATGTTTGGTAGCTAATTTAAGTTTCAATTTTTCATATTCTTTGGCTCTTGACGTATTTTCTATAAGATAATCTCTAAACTTTATCTGTTCCCACATAAGATTATCCTTAGGACACATATGGATATGATAGATTTGTTCTTTTTTTTCTGTGAAACTATATCCTTTTCCAAAACTCATATACGCATCAAAAATGTCTCTCTTAGGAACTAGAAAATAAGAATAACCAATAGATTCTAATTCTTTGATGATTTTTTTGTCAAAAAGTAATGCTTTGGGGATTTCGATAATGATATCTATATAGGGTTTGGCTTTGATATTAGGTATAGAAGTGCTTCCAAAATGTTCGATCCTAACTATGCTACTCTTACCAACGGTTTCTAGGATGCGTTCTTTTTCTTTGGCATAGATGTCCTTCCAGGTTGGGTTATGATCGACCAACTCGATTGGAAATAAGGTATTCCAATCTTCTTTTGTTAAGTTATAAAGACTTTTTTTCAATTTTTTATAAATAAATTAGAGCGTAATGAGGTACTTATAATTCTTTAGTTAATTGTTTTACGATCTTGTACTCTGATAAAAACTCTTTTGCAATTACCTTGATGGCGGTATAAAAAGGAACAGCAACAATCAATCCTCCAATCCCAAACAAGGCTCCAAATATAAGAATAGCTAAGAAAATTTCTAGCGGATGTGATTTTACACTATTACCAAAAATTAGCGGCTGATTAAGGAAATTATCGATAAGTTGTATAAGAATATATCCGATTAGAATATATGTCAGCTTAGGCAGAATAACTGTCTGAAAATCTAACCCTAAGTTGCTAGTAGTTGCTAGAATTAATACCAATGTTCCTCCAAATAATGGACCTACATATGGAATAAGGTTAAAAATTGCAGCAATCAATGCTACAGCTATTGCATTATGGACTCCGAATATTAGGAGTAAAATAGTATATAATACAAACAGAATCAATACCTGAAGCAATAAACCAACAAAATAGCGTGATAATAAATTTTTTATCTTAGTAAATGCACGCATAAATTTAGTTTCGTTTTCTTTTTTGGCAAAAACCAGTAAGCTAGTTTCTAATAATTGACTGTCTTTTAGTAAAAAAAAGGAAATAAATAATATGGAAAACAATCCAATTAGAATCGCTCCAAACCCATTAAGAAAAGAATTAATTGCATTAGGAATGGCCTTGAGATCAAAAAATTGCATCAAATCTGTTTGTTTGATTAATTCTAAGAAATTAAGTTTGTCTACATTAAAATAATCACTGATATCTTGATTGAGGCGATCTAGATCATCTCCTACTTGATTGATACTAATTTCGCTGATTAATTGTCCTTGTTCACTAATGATCGGAACAAATAGGAAGAAGATACTCGTACATAATGCAATGGTGATTAGTAAGGTAAGTATTACGGCCAGCGAGTTATTAAATTTTAATTTCTTTTTTAGAAAAAGTACCAAAGGTCTTCCCATTAATGAAATAACTGCCGCAAATGTGATATACAGTAAAATGGCTTGTATTTTATACAGAAACCAGACTAATAAGAGGATACCCACAATAATAGCGATTGCTCTGAGTATACCATATGCAATTGTTTTGGAGTTCATCATAAAAATTATTTTAGTTCCTCGGTTTTAATTGTTTAGTAATCTCATATAATGTAATGCCGGCAGCCGTGGCCACATTCATGCTACTGTTAGTACCATACATATTTATATACACACTCTTATCTATAGTAGCTAATACTTCTGGTGAGATTCCTCGGTTTTCATCTCCTATAATGAGTGCTATTTTTTCTGTAGGAGAAAAATAGCACTCTGTAATTGGGATGCTGTTTTTGGTAATCTCTAAGGCTATAATTTTATATTTTTTTAATATAAGATCTTCTATAATAGTGCTAATTTTCTCGTGAGTGGTATGAGGTACCATTTGATGTGTTGCTCTAGCAGTACGCATCATCCTCTTGCTAATCACAGTGATTTCTTTTCCGCAAAAATAGATATGTTCTATCCCAAAACTATCAGCTACTCTAAACAAACTACCAATATTAGCAGGTGAATTGACACCATCACAAACCAAGATAATAGGAAATTTATTTTTTATAAAAAAACTATTATCGTGATGTAATTGTTCATCTGTCATATCATAATCAATGCGTTAGGGGGTAGTAGCGACATCCTTTTCTATCCTGTACGATAGAAAAGATATAGCGGATGACCCGCTCGAACGCCCTATTATATTAATTTTCAAAAACATATTTTATAATATTCGCACCCATTTTTAATGCTTTTTGTCGTACATCTTCGGGATCGTTATGAACTTCTGGATTTTCCCAACCATCTCCAAGATCACTTTCGAAGGTGAATAACAATACGAGTCGTCCTTCATAAGTAATACCTAGTGCCAGCGGTCTTTCTCCATCGTGCTCATGTATTTTGGGGAGTCCTTCAGGGAACTTATATTTAGAAGAAAAGATAGGATGAGAAACCGGCAGTTCTTTTAATTCCTTATCAGGAAAAACCTTGACTAATTCCTTTTTGACATAAGGCGCCATACCATAATTATCATCGATATGTAGAAAACCACCGCTAATCAAATACTCTCTAAGATTTTCTGCATCTTGATCTGTAAAAAATACATTACCGTGACCAGTCATATGGATGTAGGGATATTGAAAAAGGTCTATACTTTCTGGTTTTACTGTTTTGGGCTTGGGAGTTATTACAGTATTTATATGTTGATTGCAATACGAAATGAGATTGGGTAATGCTGTAGGGTTACTGTACCAATCACCACCTCCGTTGTATTGCAAAATCGCAATATCCTGAGAAAATACCGTACTGTAAAAAAATAACAGGAACATAACACCTGTAAGTTTTGTGGTCATAAGCGTCTAAACTAATAAAAAATAAAAGTACTAAAATAATTGAGATGATACGATACCTTTTGATACTATTAACGATAACATGTACTGGAGTACTTACTGCGCAAAATCAAGAAAATAACCCAGTAGTACTAGAATTATTTACATCTCAGGGATGTAGTAGCTGCCCTCCAGCAGATGAATTATTAGATACGATCAAAGAAACATATAAAAATAAAGATGTATATGTATTGTCATATCACGTAGATTATTGGGATCGATTAGGTTGGAGAGACCCTTTTAGTGCAAAAGAATATAGTGATTACCAGAGAGACTATGCCGAACAGTTTAATAGTCGTTCTATCTACACCCCTCAGCTAGTAGTCAATGGTAGCGAACATTTTACAGGTTCTAATCGAGGCAAAGCTAATTTAGCATTACATAAGTATGCTAAAAATACAGCTACACACGATATCAAACTGAACATCCTAAAAAAAGAAAGGGAAGGAATAGTTATAAAGTACAATGTAGCAGATACGCAATTTGACAGAATTACTTTTGCCTTAGTAGTTTCTGAACGAGTTACAAAAGTGGGGAGAGGAGAAAATAGAAATAGAACATTAAAAAACACAAATATTGTGGCTAATCGTCTGGTGCATAGAGATACCTCTGGTACAGCGATATTATCTATTCCTGATTGGATCACTGCAGATGACGAGCTCTCTGTTATTGCCTATACTCAGAACGAAAGTTTAAAAACTACCGGAGCAACTAAGCTTGCTATTTAGATTACATTAAAACAATTTAAAGAAAAGAAGCTATATTATTAGTTCAACTATATCATTAGATGATAAAGTACTGTTAACATTAAAAAAAATGAAATAGGAATTAGTACATTTCTTCTTTCATTCTTTTAAAAAACTATATATGTTATCAGAATTATCTCCCAGTGAATACAATCCTTATTATGCGATGTATATAGAAAAAGCAATGCATAAGAATATTGTTGAAGGGTTAGGGATCTCTAAAGAAGATTTTATCATATTCGTTAAAGGACTTTCAGACGATAAATTAGTATATGCATATGAAGATGGGAAATGGACTATTGCCGAAGTTTTATTACATCTTATAGATACCGAACGGATATTTGTATATAGAGCGCTTCGTTTTGCCAGAAATGACAAAAGCCCTTTGGTAGGATTTGATCAAGATGCATATGTTCCTAATACTAATGCTAATGACTACACTAAACAGGAGTTGATAGAAGAATTTACGGCTGTACGTAATCATTCTATTGCCTTGTTTAAAAGCTTTACAGCTACCATGTCAAGTAGGATAGGAGAGGCTAGTGGTAGCCCAATGAGTGCTAGAGCTGTTGGATATATTATTACAGGACATCAAATACATCATTTTACCGTTATTAAAGAACGATATGTATAATATTTTGAAGTCGAGAGAAGCAATTGCAAAAAAATATCTAGAGATATTACAAGAAGCAAATCTTACAGCAATGTTAGATTTATTTACTGATGATGCTATTATCATATCTCCACTCTATGGAGAGGTTTTAGTAAAAGAATTTTATGAAAAATTATTTAGTGATACGCAGAAATCTATTCTTACGCTAGACGGTATTTTTTCTGAAGTGAATACACAAAGGGTGTCTGTCCTTTTTGATTATCATTGGGTACTGGTTAATGGTAAGCAAGTACATTTTAAAGTAGTTGATATTATAGAGTTTACTGATGAGCTTAAGATAAAAAAACTCACCATTATTTATGATACTGTATACAGTAGAAATGCCATCAGTGAAATAAGAAATGTATAGTGCAGACTAAAAAATATTATGTAAACTTTTGATATTTAATTCGTGCCCTCCAGGGTGGGTTCTATATTGTATCTGAGGTAATATTTCTTGTACCCTGATTTTTTCTGCAATTACCTTATCAGGATCAAAATAAGGGTCTTTTTCTCCAACAATATGAATAATAGGAGTATCCTTGTCTAAGAATGTAAAATCTTCTTTGTCTAATTCTTTTGGGAAACCTCCAGAGATTATAACTAGTGCATTACAATCAATTTTTCTACTTGCTACCCATCTGCTAGCTATACTGACTCCCTGAGAATATCCCAATACCACTAAATTGATATGATCAGGTATATTTTCTGATGCAATCACTGCATCTATATAATTGAGAATGTTTTTTGTTTCTGATTGCGTGTTTTCTCTCGTTAACCAGCTAGCTCCTATGTTTTTAAACCCGTCGTTCTTGTAATATTTTGACGGTGCTTGAGGAGCGATAATGTAATTTTCTTGTGGATTGAGCTCCTGAAACAAACGAATAAAATACCTGCTTAAATATCCAATTCCATGAAAAACTAACCAAACTGTTTTAGTATGATCAGTCAGTTCATTTAGTGTGTCATAGGTATTGGTAGATGAGTATACTACTGCTTTTTGCATAGTTAATTTTTATAGTTGAAACCATTGGTCAATAATAGGCCACAAGATATCTTGATTTTTCTTTCTAAAAAAATCAAAATGTCCAATGGTTTTTAGACCATAATTAGATGGTTTTATGTGTTTTCTGCTAACGATGGCATTGTGATAGACACGTTGCCCTAGGATATCTACAGATTTCTTTGGAGCAAAAAGATCATCATCAATGCTGATAAGGAGCATTGGTTTCAAAATATCTTGATAGTACGTCTGAGAAGTACCTTGGGTAAAATATAGCATTGAATCGGGATGTAACAAAAATAAAGCCCAATCTTTTGCGGCTTTAGTGGATAATGGTCTTCCTAATCCAAACCACTTAGATGGATAATAGCCTAGTATACTAGTAGTTATTGGAACGAAAAATTTAAAATTTAGGTAGATTAAAAATCTCATTTTTTTGGTAAAATGTTTATAATATCCGAATTGCGAACCTATGGTAAGATATTTATCATAATATTGATGCGCGTCACTAAACCCAACACTATTTCCTCCATAACTATGTCCGATTAAATAGTGTAAGTTAGCAGGATAGGTGTCGTTAGCGTGTTTAGAAACAGCTTTAAAATCCATCGCCCACGAAAAGAAACCGTGCTCTTTTAAGGATTTTATGCTTTCGAAAGTAGAAGTACCAATTCCCCTATAATCAAAAGTAAATACATGACATCCTTTTTCCGATAGATATTTGGCAAGATTGAAATAAAATTTTTGAGGTACAGCAACTGCTGGAGCAAAGACAATAGTTTTATTAACCGGTGATTTTGGTATAAATTCATGAATCGAAATTGGATACCCATCAGAGGATAGAACTGTATATGATTTCATGTCTTAGAATTAAGAATTATTTTTTCCATTCTAGATATAGCATTATTAATGTATTTATGATCGTTGTAGATACGCATTAACAGAATTCCCCCTTCTAGATCCTGAACTATCTGCTCTGCTAATGATAATGACTTTTCTTTATCATGATTACTAAGTAGTAGGATTTGTAATCCAGTAATAAAATCTTCAAAAAAACACCTGATTTCTTCTTTGTAAATAGGATCAAGATGTGCAGTCTCTAGAGCAGTATTAGCCATAATACAGCCGCTATGGTTGTTTTTAAACATTTTATCAATTAGCAGATTAATTTTTTCAAGCTTTTGAGCAATCGTAAGACTTTTGTTTTCTATGACTCTAAATAGATTATACTTAAAATAACTATGTACTGTGGCTAGTACTTCTTTAATCAATTGTTCTTTGTTATTGAAGTAATAATAGAAATGAGATTTTTGAATATCACAGGCTTTTGCCAATTCACTCATGCTACTTTTGCTTATTCCTCGTTCTCTCAATATAGGAATGACCTTTTTTAAGACTTCTTCTTTGGATGTTTTAATTTTAGGCATTTTATTGAACGTTCGTTAAAATAATAATCAAATATAGTTAGAATTATTTATTGTCATTGTTTATTTTTACTTAAAATTAGAAAACGATGCATCTCACTGAAGAAGAAATATTGAAACAATGTGCAAAAATGTGTAAGAATACATTGATGGAAACCTTGGATATTTCTTTTTGTGAAGTAGGGACAGATTATTTGGTCGCTAAGATGCCAGTTACTCCAAGAGTTCATCAACCAGATGGAGTGCTACACGGAGGTGCTATGGTAGCTCTTGCAGAGAGTGTAGGTAGTGCCGCTTCTTTTATGTTTTTAAATGCCGAAGATTTTTATATTCGTGGAATAGAAATTTCTGCAAATCACGTAAAGAGTATTAAAGAAGGATATATTTTTGCTAAAGCGGTAATAGTACACCAAGGAAGAACGACACAGTTATGGGACATCAAAATACGTGATGAAGAAGAGAATTTAATATCTATTGTTAAGCTTACTACTATCGCGTTGCCCAAATCAAAGTAATATGGAGATCGAAGATTTATTTGTACAAATTCAATCTCAATTAGATCATAAATTACCCTTTGTAATATACAGAAAAGCAACCGAGCATACGCTATCTTGTATCTTACAAAAAGATGATATACTACATACACTACAATCTTATGACAATTCAGGCTTTGTTTTTGCTCCTTTTGATCATAACCGTACTTCGATACTCCTACCATTAGCAGATAGTATACAGTATACCTGTACTATTTCTGATAAACAAGTACAGGTTTACAAAAAAAAGACAGCTAATAAAAAGAGAATAGACTCCAAGGTCAAGCAAACACATATAGCTTTAGTACAGAGTGGTATAGATCAAATCAAGACTTCTAATACCTTAAAAAAAATCGTTCTTTCTAGACAGGAAGAAGTTGTTTTGAGTAAAAAAAAAGCGCTTGATATATTTATAGATCTGGTGCAAAGCTATAAAAATGCTTTTGTGTATTGTTGGTATCATCCTAAAATTGGTATGTGGTTAGGTGCTACTCCAGAAACATTAGTAAAAATTAATGGTGACAAGTTGTATACGATGGCATTGGCAGGGACACAGCCTGATACACAGGAAACGAATATCCAATGGGGAGTGAAAGAAGTAGAAGAACACGCTCTGGTCAAACAATTTATACAGACTAAGTTATCTACTATTATGAGTCATCTAGATGTCTCTGAAGTGTATACACATAAAGCAGGAACACTATTACATCTCAGAGCAGATTTTAAAGGGGTATTGGATATGTCATCAAATGGGATTAAAGATGTGATCGAAATATTGCATCCTACTCCTGCGGTCTGTGGATTACCAAAAAATGAAGCCAAATTATTTATTGATATGAATGAAGGCTATGATAGAAGATATTATACAGGGTTTTTAGGAGAACTTAATATGTCTGAAATTGGCATAAAAAAGACAAATCTATTTGTCAATCTTAGGTGTATGGAATTGGTAAATGAAAAAGCGATCGTATATATTGGAGGAGGAATTACAAAAGATTCTGATCCAGAAAAAGAATGGGAAGAAACTGTACGTAAAACAGAAACTATGAAAAAAGTTTTGCAGTAATTTGTACTAAAAACATTGGTTTAGCTTATAGTGATATTGTAATTTAGCCTTTCGAATGAAAAAACGATTATATTCTAAGATTCCTTTGTCACAGACTATTGTCGCGCTATGCGAAGCAAAGGAAATTTATCATATAGTCATCTCTCCTGGATCCAGAAATGCACCACTGACAATAGGTTTCACAGCACATCCTGATATGCATTGTTACAGTATCGTAGATGAACGTTGCGCGGCATTTTTTGCGTTGGGAATTGCACAACAATTGCATACACCTGTAGTATTAGTATGTACTTCTGGTAGCGCATTGCTTAATTATTATCCCGCTATTGCCGAAGCTTTTTATAGTGATATTCCATTAGTTATTCTAAGTGCTGATAGGCCTATTGAGCGAATTGATATTGGGGATGGACAAACCATTAGGCAAAAAAATGTATTCGAAAATCATATTCTATATGCTGCTAATTTGTATTCTGAAATGGTTCTAAAGAACGATCAGGCAGATCCCAAAATAATAAAAAAACAGCGAGAATCTCAGCAGTATAATGAACAAGAGATCAATCTAGCATTAAATACCGCTATAATTGATAATGGTCCTGTTCATATTAATGTTCCATTTTACGAACCTTTATATGATAAAGTAGATACATCTACTGTTTTTCCAAAAAATAAACTTGTAGCGTACACTAACTATCAGATTTCGGATATATTACGAGATAAAATGCTGACAACATGGAATCGTGCAAAACGGAAAATGATACTCATTGGAGTCAACCCTCCTAATACTTTAGATCAAGCATGTATTGATTATTTTGCAAAAGATCCATCTGTATTGGTTTTAACAGAAACTACTTCTAATATCCATCACCCATCACATATTAATAGTATAGATCAATTGATCACTTCTCTAGATGACGAAGCGTTTAAAGCACTACAACCAGAAGTTTTACTAACATTTGGAGGAATGATTGTTTCTAAAAGAATCAAAGCTTTTCTACGCTCATATCAACCAAAAGAGCATTGGCACATCGATCCCAAAAAAGCATATAATACCTATTTCTGTCTCACAGAACATATTAGAATGAAGCCGATTTTGTTTTTTATGGAGTACTTAAAAGACACTGCACTAGTAGATTCTGAGTATAAAAATTCATGGATAAGCATTAGAGAACAACGACGAGAACGACATAAAGCATATCTAGAAGAAATTCCTTTTTCGGATTTAAAAGTATTTGAAACTATTTTTAACTTGATTCCAGATTATCAATCCATACAATTAAGTAATAGCTCTACAGTACGCTATGCGCAGCTTTTTTCATTAAAACCAACTTTTAATGTATACTGCAACAGAGGGACTAGCGGTATAGACGGTAGTACATCTACGGCTATAGGAGCTGCATTGGTATCCAAAACTCCCACTACTTTACTAACAGGAGATCTTAGCTTTTTTTATGACAGTAATGGATTATGGAATGCATATATCCCTAAAAATTTTAAAATCATTTTGATTAACAATGGAGGAGGAGGGATTTTTAGAATTTTACCAGGAAAAGAAGAAAGTGATACCTTTAGTACATATTTTGAAACCAAACACCAGTTGAATGCTAGTCAATTATGTGATATGTATACTATAACATATCATAAAGTAAAAGAACTACAAACATTAAAGTCAGCGCTCAATACACTGTATCAGCATAACAATAAGCCTCAGCTATTAGAAATTTTTACTCCCCGAAAAATAAATGACCGGATTTTAATCGATTATTTTAAGCATTTTGTCTAAATACTATTATATTAAATAAATTATTAATTACTTATTCATTTATAATTATATTATATTTGAGATAACATAATAAATTAACTAAATTTTCTAAAAACCATAAACATTATCATCTTATGAGCAAAAGAGACGAATTAATTAAGAAGTACGCATCAGATATCAAAGACAAAATTGGACAAACTCCAGATATGGATTTTTTGACAAAAGTTACTATTGGATGTGGACCATCTATCTATAATGCCGACGCTTCTACAGTATCAGGAAGTGACAAAAGCGAACTTGAAACAGTAAAGAAAAATTTCTTAATGAAAAAATTAGGGCTTGCTGATAGCCCAAAACTTGATGAAGCTATTGCATCTGTTATGGAGAAGTATGGTAAATCAAACCGTAATAAATATAGAGCTGTAGTATATTATCTACTTGCTAAACATTTTAAGAAAGAATCTGTCTATAAATAAGAATAAGAAAATTGAATTCATCTTAACTTTTTGTTTTTAACCGAAAATGAAGAGAAAAAGTCAAGATGAGTTCATTATATAGAAAAATGCTCGCAATGTTTTGCGAGTATTTTTTTGGTGTATATGTAAAAGAGCAAATTTTAGGGGATAATTTTACGTTTATCCGTGTATTGTTTCTTTAGTACCTAGGTTTTTCATGATTTCTGCTTCATAATCCAATAATTCTTGCCATTTTTGATCTACTTCTTTTCGATCTCCGTACTGTCGAGCAAAATTTAGAAACATAGTATAGTGATTTGCTTCACTAACCATTAAATCTCTATAGAATTTTGATAATTCTTGATCTTCTAATTCCTCAGATAATAATTTAAACCGTTCACAACTTCTGGCTTCTATCAATGCCGCATATAATAATCGATGTACTAATTGGGTAGTTCGACTGCCTCCTTTAGGAAAAAAAGTGAGTAATTGTATCACATATTCATCTTTTCGATCTCGCCCTAAAATAAATCCACGTTCCAAAATTTTGTCATGTACCATTTTAAAATGACTAATTTCTTCTTTGACCAATTTGGTCATTTCTTGTACTAAATCTGTATATTCAGGAAAACTAACTATGAGAGAAATCGCTGTTGAAGTTGCTTTTTGCTCACAATAGGCATGATCAGTGAGAATTTCTTCAATATTCTTTTCTACTATGTTTACCCATCTGGGATCTGTAGGGAGTTTTAGACCTAGCATTATTTTTATCTTAGATTCTTCAAAATTACTATTTTACCACTTATAATACTAATCCAGATCGTACTATATAGGAGTTATTCTTGATTAACTTCATCATTGATGATTGTCAAGGCTATTCTTATGGTGTTATATTCCATAGCTTGATCAAAATGATCAAAATACGGTCTTAGTGCATCTGGTGAATTGAGCGTATTTTTTGCTTTTCGTACAGCAATCAAATCATCTTTACTTATTAATGTATGCAGGTCAATATCTTCTCCTTCTTCGTATAATTTTTGGATATGTGTATAGATAGTAGATGTTGCCAATTGTCGTTCGATAGCAATTTCTTCTATTGATAATCCATTTTTATATAGTTCGAATGTTTTTTTATAAGAGTTTCCTTTATTTTTATGAGCGCGTTTCGGCTTATTTGTTTTTTGTTCAGAAAAGCGAATAACTTCTTTTATGAACTTAGTTCCATAATTCTGCATTTTTAGCTTACCAACACCATTAATTTGTATAAACTCTTCATCCGTTGTAGGTTTTAATTGTTCTATTTCTCTAAGGGTAGCATCATTAAAAATTTGATAGGCAGGAATACCAGCTTCTCTTGCTAGGTTTAATCGTAGTTCTCTTAATCTTTCGAATAGTGTATCTTTTTTTGGTGTCTTTAGCTCTTCTATCGCTAACTCTTTTACTTTATCGAATTCAGCAAGATTAGCCAGTTTTACTTTTTCGCTATTAAACAATACTTTTTTAGAGAGTTCAGTGAGTTTTAATTTATTGTTTAGATGAAAAGCAATTTCTATATATCCTTGATTAATTAATTGAATTATATATTGTTGCCAGTCTCTCCAGGGTATATCTCTGGCAATTCCATATGTTTTTAGGGATTGATATCCTTTATCAAGAATAACTGCATTTTGTGCTCCTCTTAAAATATCGATTATGATGCCGATTGGTTCTTCTTCATTAACTCTTGCAACACAGGATAATACTTTCTGTGCTATTATTGTTCCATCAATGATACTTGGGGGATCAGTGCATACATCACAATTACCACAATCTTCTTGTATCAATTCACCGAAATAACTTAGCAGAATTTTGCGCCTACAGCTTAATGAATCTGCATATTGTTTCATACGATCTAATTTAGCTAGCTGTACCTCTTTGTTACCAGACATATTAGCAAATTTTTGTAGCTGTATCACATCGGCATAGCTATGAAAAAGTAAGGTGTATGACGGTAAGCTATCTCTTCCTGCTCGACCTATTTCCTGATAATACCCTTCTATATTTTTTGGTAAATTATAATGAATCACCCACCTAACATTAGATTTATCTATTCCCATACCAAAAGCAATAGTAGCACATACAATCTGTAGGGTATCATTAATAAATTGATCTTGAACTTGAGTTCTTTTTTGATGTTCAATACCTGCGTGATATGCTTCGGCTTTATATCCTTGAGATTGTAGTTTTTCTGCTAATTGTTCTGTAGTTTTTCTACTAAGACAATAAATAATGCCAGAATCATTAGGTTTATCTATCAAGAAATTTAGAATCTGCTCAATTCTTTTGTTTCCAGGACGAACTTCTAATCTAAGATTAGGCCTATCAAAAGACGCTAGATGTTGTATGGCATGAGGAATGTTTAATTGATCGCAGATGTCCTGCCTTGTAGCTTTGTCTGCTGTTGCGGTTAATGCTATTATTGGAGTTTTAGTAAACTTATTTCTTAGATATCCTAATTGTGTATAAGCGGGTCTAAAATCATGTCCCCATGCAGATATACAATGTGCTTCATCAATGGCAATTAAGCTAATCTCGACCTGCGATATAACTGTAACCAAAAAGCTAAGGCTTTCTGGCGCTACATATAGTAATTTCAGTTCCTTAGCAATAAGCTTTTGGTATATTTCCTGATGTTCCTTTCCTTCCTGACTACTATTTATATATGCTGCTGAGATGCCATTAGCTACCAGACCATCTACTTGATCTTTCATAAGTGCAATTAATGGCGATATTACTAATGTAAAACCTGGGAGTACTATTGCAGGTAATTGATAGCATATTGATTTTCCTCCACCAGTAGGCATAATCACAAGATTGTCTTGCCCTTTGAAAATAGAATTTATAATTTCTTCTTGTAATGGTCGAAAACTATCATACCCAAAATATTCTTTTAGAGTTTTTACTATCATTTTTTATACAGAGTTTTTCCAATAAACTTTTATTAACAACAAGAGAGACTAATGTACTATGAATTGATAGTCTATCTTTTGGGCTAAAGTATATCAATTCTTGGAAGCATTGCTAGCAATTTTTTTTAATTTTTTGTCGATCATATCTCTGGATAACCAATTCCCTTGTCGTAGGACACCGTATATTTTTTGTAAAGATTTGATATCTTCTAGCGGATTAGCATCTAGGAGTACTAAATCTGCATCTAATCCTTCTTTGACTTGTCCAAAAGTATGTTGTTCATTGAAAAAAATGGAAGGATTAATAGTCCCAGATTGTATGATTTGCAAGGGTGTTAATCCAGCATCTAGCATTCCATTAATCTCGTGATGGATAGAGAATCCAGGAACATTAAATAATTGAGGTGCATCTGATCCTAGTAGCATTCCGTGTCCACCTTCTTGTAATGCTTTAATTAATTTTTTTCTGATGGTATTAAATTGCTTCCATTGTGTTTCATTGAAATCAGGATTCTCATCAGTGTATTTTCCTTTTCTTTCTTTCCAATTGGCCAGAGTAGAAGCAGGCATATATTTCATTTCTGGAGCTCTGAGGAGTTCCCCTGCAGAGACAGGAGCAAACCATCGTTCATATAGACTTTGAGTGGGAACAATCCATACTTTATTACTTTTGGCTAGTTGCACCAATTCATCAATTTTAGTAATATCCGCTAATGGCGTGAAATTATACCCAAAAAAACCATTTTTTTTAGGATCAACATTTTCAGAATCAGGCACTAGTCCTTCTAAGAACCCATCCACATGGTCAATAGCCATATAGTTACTCTTTAGCGCATGTCGTATTCCTACATCTACAGGCACATGCCCTGCAAAAGAAATCCCTACATCATTTGC
The DNA here is from genome assembly GCA_947493495.1 of uncultured Aquimarina sp. Taxonomy (GTDB): domain Bacteria; phylum Bacteroidota; class Bacteroidia; order Flavobacteriales; family Flavobacteriaceae; genus Aquimarina. The sequence continues at coordinate 114,888 of CANLRN010000001.1, read as the reverse complement.
TGTTTGTACCACTTGATCAAATACTTCTCGCTGTATCCCTGGGTGAATTTTTAGAAAATCATAACCATCTTTCTGATATGCTGTTACTTTGGCGATAGCTTCTTCTTTGGTTGTAACTGAGTTTCCATTTAATGATGGACTAGCCGTATAGATTCTAGGACTTATAATTTCTCCCGTGGTAGCTTTTTTTCGTAATTCCAAGTGAGATGCGTGCCCGAGCATTCCTCTAATGGTTGTAATCCCATTAGAAAGATACAAGAATAAGGTCTCTTCGATACGTTTTTCACTGGTAGTAGGAGGAGGGATGTGTGCATGCATTTCTGCCAAACCTGGCATGAGATATTTTCCTTCTCCAGGAATTTTTGTAGTATAACTATTTGGGTTTTCTACAATTTTGATGATCTGTTTAATTTTTCCAGAATCGATTATGACTTGTTGTTTATTGCTAATCGTACCATCCTGTACATTGATAATATGTACATCAGTAATTAAAATAGCCGTTTTACTTACTTGTTGCTTGGGAGTTTGGCTACAGGATATCAAGGATAATAGAGAAAGGAATAAAAAATATTTTTTCATGTTGAAAGCATTTAATTTTTGAAAGTAAAACAATCTAAGCAGTCATATTGTTTTGCAATTTTGATGGGATCATAAATTTGATTCTTTTTAATAACTCTATGAATATTACGTGTGTTTGTTATTTTTTCTAATGGATTACTATTGAGAATCACTAGATCAGATACTTTACCTACTGTAACAGTTCCGGAGAGTATATCTTTTTTTAGAAACCTAGAACCATTATATGCTGAGGTTTGTATGGCTTGTAGTGGCGATAAACCAGCAGCGACCATTGCTTCTAATTCATAATGAAGTGAAATCCCTGGATAGGTATACGCATTGTAAGCGCCACTATCAGATCCTGCCAACAATTTAATATTTGCTTTTTGCAAAGAGTTAGTTAGTTCTTTAAAAAAGGAATTCAATTTTTTTCTAGATTTTTTTGCTTCTTCAGAAGCATTTACAGCACGTTTGATACGGCCATCGTATGTTTTGATAATTCCTTTTCCTATAATTTTTAGGTAAGGATCATGGGTATGATCTACCTCATCGAGATAACTTAAAATGTTACCAATATGTAAAGTAGGGACAACATAGGTGTCTTGTTTTTTTAATAACTGAAAAGTTTTTTGGGCAGTTGAATCTTGATAAGTAGCTGTCAATTGTTCCATAGAGTCCCAAAACCCAAGTTTATTAGCGATTATAGCTTGCGTGATCTCTTTTTCTTTTGTAGAACACCCTTTTAGGATATAATATAGATGTTCGATTGCTCCAATACCTGACTGTATCGCTTCACTAAGTTCTACAGTAAATGGCATGTGGCCAGAAGATATCATATTTCTAGCTGTTGCTTGTCGTATTGTTTCTAAATAATTCTCTCTGGAGATCTTACTATCATAGATTTTTACAAAATCAGATGGTATCTTTTGTAAAGAATCCAGAGCTTTGGATATATCCTTTACTGATGCCACTTCTAATGAACCAGCCCAAGTTGGATTGACTCCATCTATTTTGGGTCCAGAGGTGTAGATTGTTGGCCCAATTAATTTAGTATTGTCAATATCTTTTTTCCATTCTAATACCGCATTGGTAAGATCTCCTCCTGCATCTCTTACAGTCGTAATGCCATTGGCAATAAATAATGGCAATAGATTTCTATTTTCTTCGATTAAAGAATCTCCTCCTCTAAGATGAATATGATTATCCCAAAACCCTGGGAGTAGATATTTTCCAGATCCATTTATCTTATGTTTTGTTGTGTAGGTATCTATACTGTCAAATGAGCTTATTTTTTTGATAATCCCTCGATGTATGTATATTGTTTTTGTTGTGATACTACCATCTTCGATGCTTATCAAATTAATATCAGAAATAACAGTATCATAAAGCTCTTTTTCTATGTGGGAGCAACTAAAAGCAAACAACAATAGTATGAGAAGTATAACTTTTCTAATAGATGTCGCTTTCATTTTTTTGAATAGTTTATAACATTCTGTTCTGTATATTCACTTTTAAAAGTAAAAGCATAAGGAGTATCTCCATGCTCTTGTAGATAGTATAGCCTTTCTTTAGCTTCTTCAAGAGTGGGTTTATGACCATCTTTGATATACCACAATGCCATATGCATTCTCGAAAATTTATGAAACCATTCTTTTTTACGTTTTAAGATATCTGCATGTGCGGTTTTATACACATAATTATGGAGTGCTATTTTGTCTCTCCATACAGACATATTGATAATTAAAAAAATGTTATCGAATATCGTACTTGAGTTTATAGTATCATCTTCTTTAAGTCTCCAGATAAAACCATCACTTTGTTCTGCTAATAGATTAATACGATCAAGATTATTTACAAAATCTCCCATTATCGGATCATCAATAGGTGCTAGCATTTCTGCAATATTAATTTGTGCTAATTGCATAGTGATTAGTTTCCTATGAATGTTTTATTATCTACATCTTTAATAAATGAAATCAAACCTGCAAAAAACACCTTTTGATCATCAAATTGCGAGAGATGACTTCCGTTAGGGCAATGTAAATATCTTCCATTTTGTACTTCATTAGCAATCCATTCCATAGCTTTAGGATCCATAGTGTCATACTGCGCTCCGATAGTAAGCGTCGGTACTGTAATCTTTGATAATTGATCTTTTACATCCCAGTTTTTTAAAGTAGCATCACCTTTGATTCCAAATTCACTAGGTCCTTGCATCGTAACATACACATCGGGATTTAAGTGCTTAAAAGATCGGTTAATTGGCTCTGGCCATTGATCAACAGGCATTCTGATAATATGTTTGGTATAATAATTTTTTACAATAAGATCTAAGTAACGTTCATTACTGTAGTCTTCTTTTTCTTCATAACTCATAATTTCTTTCAGTACTTCAGGATCTAATTGAGGAGCTAATACCTCGTCAGAATATTTTTGATATTCGGGGATAGAAGCCACCATATTAGAAATAATGAGTCCTTTTACGTTTTTTTGATATTTTAAGGCATATTGCATTCCTAGGATACCTCCCCAAGATTGTCCATATAAATAAAAATTATCTTGATTCAACCCTAAAGCAATACGTACTTGCTCTACTTCTTCGACAAAACGATCTAAGTCCCAAAGACTTTTATCCTTAGGCTGATCACTATAATAAGAACCTAATTGGTCATAATAGTAATATTCTATCCCTTCTTTAGGAAAATATCCATCAAAACATTCATAGATCTCGTGTGTCATTCCAGGGCCACCGTGGAGGAGAAGTACTTTTATCTTTGGATTATTACCAATACGTTTTGTCCAAACTTTGAACTCTCCTTTGGGAGTCGTGATAGGAATCATTTTGATTCCTCCCATAAATTGATCCTCCCTATTGGTAAAATCATGATACTCAATAGATGGGTCAGGTTGTTCTTCAATATTAGTTTTTTGTTCCGAAGTTTTAGTACAACAACTAAATAATATTGCAGCTATCATGAGTAGAGTAAATGTAGAAGCTTTCATGCGTTACGTTTGTGAGTTAAGGAACTTAAGTAAATCGAAAATAGTGAATTGACATACAAAATATCTTAAAGTAGTGTTAACAACAGTAGTTGCAGGAGGTAAACTATAGAATTCTTTAACATAATTAGCAAAACCTTCACATAATTATGTTTTATATTTATTGCACACTAAATACAATCATTATGTCTCGATTTTTCACCACTAAAAACAATATAATTATCGTATCAATATGTATGTTTTTTATTACTTCATTTATTACGAGTGATGATAAGGCAACCCTAAAAAAAGCATTAACATTTTATGCATCGTTTGATAAGGGGATTGATGCTGATTTTGCTCTTGGAGATGAACATATGTATACAGTACCATCTCGAAAATTTAGAGATTCTGCAAAAGTTGGCTTGCATAAATCAGATATTATGATCGCTCCTGGGAAAGGAAAATATGGAGATGGTCTATTATTCACAGAAAGAAGTAAAGGCAATATATATTACCCTAGCAAGAAAAATATTGCGTACAATCAAAAAAAATGGAGTGGAGCCATCTCTTTTTGGTTACAACTAGACCCAGCTACGGACCTAAAACCAGGCTATTGTGATCCAATTCAGATTACTGATGTTAGCTATAACGATGCTGCTATATGGGTTGATTTCACGAAAGAAAACCCTCGTGATTTTAGATTAGGAGTAATTGGAGATCGAGATGTATGGAACCCTAAGCCCAAGGGACCTGATAACGAGAACCCTATTTTTATAAATAAATTACCTGTAGTAAAAAACCCTCCATTCGGAAAAAATAGATGGACACATATCCTGATCAATTTTTCTGATCTTAATACAGAGAACGGAAAAGCATCTTTGTACATGAATGGTAAATTAGCAGGAACACGAGATACTATAACAACACCTTTTACCTGGGAATTAGAGAAATCTAATATATATATTGGTCTTGGATATATAGGACTTATGGACGAGTTGTCAATTTATAATAAGACGCTTACAAACTCAGAAATTAAAACATTATACGCTCTAGAAAACGGAATACATTCAATTTTATAATAAAGCTCTGAAGAAGAGTTTTTTAGACTAAAATATCCTTGTTGCTTGTTACGGCTCAATTTGAAGCCTACATGTATCATCCAAATTTAAGAATCAAATAATCAACAAAATTACTGCTGTAATTGTTAATTACTTTGCTAGGGCACTGTTTTAATTGTGTAGCCTAAACCTTATATTAGCAAGCATTCTACCCGAGATTTTATGAGTAAGGAAACTAAATATACCGAAGATAATATACGTTCACTCGATTGGAAAGAGCATATCCGTATGCGACCTGGGATGTATATAGGTAAACTAGGCGATGGATCTTCTGCAGACGATGGTATTTACATTTTATTAAAAGAAGTACTTGACAATTCTATAGATGAATATGTTATGGGTGCTGGTAAAACTATAGAAATTTCTATTCAAGGAGATAAAGTCATTGTTAGAGATTATGGTCGCGGTATTCCATTGGGTAAAGTAGTAGATGTTGTTTCCAAAATGAATACTGGTGGTAAATATGACTCCAGAGCTTTTAAAAAATCTGTTGGATTAAATGGAGTTGGTACAAAAGCAGTAAATGCACTATCTAAGTTTTTTAGAGTAGAATCCACTCGTGATGGTAAATCAGCTTCAGCAGAATTTGAGAAAGGAAATCTTACCAATCAAGAGACTTTAGAAGAAACCTCTAGAAGAAAAGGAACCAAAGTTTCTTTTGTGCCTGATAGTACTATTTTTAAGAATTACAAGTACCGTACAGAGTATGTGGCAAAAATGCTAAAGAATTATGTGTATCTCAATCCAGGATTGACCATAATTTTTAATGGCGAAAAATATTTTTCTGAAAATGGATTAAAAGATCTGCTATCAGATACTATTAATGAAGAAGATCGTTTATATCCTATCGTTCATTTATTAGGAAATGATATTGAAATTGCCATTACGCATAGCAAAACACAATATAGTGAAGAGTATCATTCTTTTGTGAATGGGCAGCATACTACACAAGGAGGGACACATCAAGCAGCCTTTAGAGAATCAGTTGTAAAAACCATTAGAGAGTTTTATGGTAAAAACTATGAAGCAAGTGATATACGTAAGTCGATAGTATCTGCTATTAGTATTAAGGTGATGGAACCCGTTTTTGAAAGTCAAACAAAAACAAAACTTGGATCCACAGAAATGGGAGGAGGGCTCCCTACTGTAAGAACCTATATAAATGATTTTGTAAAAACCAAATTAGACAATTTTTTACATAAAAATTCGGATACCGCTGAAGCGCTACAAAGAAAAATATTACAAGCCGAAAGGGAACGTAAAGATTTGTCTGGTATACGTAAATTAGCTCGCGAGCGTGCCAAAAAAGCAAGTTTACATAATAAGAAATTAAGAGATTGTAGAGTACATCTAACAGATAGTAAAAAAGATCGTAACCTAGAGAGCACACTGTTTATTACAGAGGGAGATTCTGCAAGTGGCTCTATAACTAAATCACGTGATGTGAATACTCAAGCTGTTTTTAGCTTACGCGGAAAACCGTTGAATAGCTATAACATGAGTAAGAAGATTGTGTATGAGAACGAAGAATTTAATCTCTTACAAGCTGCCCTTAATATTGAAGAATCCCTAGAAGACCTTAGATATAACAATATTGTAATCGCTACTGATGCCGATGTAGATGGAATGCATATTCGATTATTACTAATTACATTTTTTCTTCAATTCTTTCCAGAAGTGATTAAAGAAGGACATTTATATATTTTGCAAACGCCATTATTTAGAGTGCGTAATAAAAAAGAAACGATTTATTGTTACTCTGAGCAAGAAAGAAAAGATGCCATTGCCAAATTATCTGGGAAACCAGAAATAACAAGATTTAAAGGATTAGGAGAGATATCACCTGATGAATTTGTACATTTTATAGGAGATGATATTCGTTTGGATCCCGTTATGTTAGATAAAGAAAAATCAATAGAAGAATTATTGTCTTTTTATATGGGAAAAAATACACCAAGCAGACAAGAGTTTATCATAGAAAATCTAAAAGTAGAGCTAGACGCAGTAGAAGAGTAACCTAAAAGAATACTAAAAGTGCCCTGAAAAAGGTATGGATATAGAAAACGAAAACGAAGAATTACATCATGAGTTAACGCCAGAGGATCATCAGCCTCAGGAAGTAATCACCAAAGTTACAGGAATGTATAAGGACTGGTTCTTGGATTACGCATCATACGTAATCTTAGAACGAGCAGTACCTGCTATCGAAGATGGATTAAAACCAGTACAACGTAGGATCTTACATTCTATGAAAGACCTAGATGATGGTAGGTATAATAAAGTAGCAAATATTGTAGGGCATACCATGCAATATCACCCGCATGGTGATGCCAGTATTGCAGATGCTATGGTACAAATCGGTCAACGTGATTTACTGATTGATATGCAGGGGAATTGGGGTAATATCCTTACAGGTGATAGAGCTGCAGCCTCTAGGTATATCGAAGCGCGTTTGTCTAAATTCGCATTAGATGTAGTGTATAATCCCAAAGTAACAGATTGGCAACTCTCTTATGATGGTCGTAAAAAAGAACCTATCAATCTTCCTGTAAAATTTCCTTTATTATTAACACAAGGAGCAGAAGGTATTGCGGTGGGATTAAGCACCAAAATTCTTCCACATAATTTTATTGAACTGATAGAGGCGTCAATAAAACATTTAAAAGGAAAACGTTTTACAATACTGCCGGATTTTCCAACAGCAGGAATAGCTGATTTTACGAACTACAATGATGGTAATCGTGGAGGGAAAGTTAGAGTACGTGCAAAAATTTCTCAATTAGATAAGAACACACTGGTTATAAATGAGATACCTTTCTCTACTACAACCTCTAGTTTAATAGACTCAATCCTTAAAGCAAATGATAAAGGAAAGATAAAAGTAAAAAAAATAGAAGATAATACAGCGGCAGAAGTAGAGATATTGGTACATCTTCCTAGTGGTATTTCTCCTGATAAAACAATTGATGCTTTGTATGCTTTTACCAATTGCGAAACATCAATCTCTCCATTAGGATGTGTTATTGAAGAAAATAGCAGGCCAAATTTTATTGGAGTTTCCGAAATGTTAAGGCGTTCTACAGATCATACCGTAGCGCTGTTGAAAAAGGAGTTGGAGATTCAGCTAAATGAATTGCAAGAACAATGGCATTTTGCTTCTCTGGAGCGTATTTTTATAGAGAATAGGATTTATCGTGAAATTGAAGAAGAAGAGACCTGGGAAGGAGTTATTAAAGCTATCGATACAGGACTTAAACCTTATATAAAACACCTTAGGAGAGCTGTTACCGAAGAAGATATCGTTCGTCTAACAGAAATAAGAATTAAAAGAATATCTAAGTTTGATATTGATAAAGCGCAACAGAAAATAGAAGCTTTAGAAGAAGATATTGCGCAAGTAAAACATCACTTAGAACACCTAATAGAATATGCAATTTCTTATTTTAAAAGGCTGAAAGATACCTATGGGAAGGGAAGAGAACGTAAAACAGAGATTAGAATTTTTGATGATATTGAAGCAACTAAAGTCGTAATTAGAAATACAAAGCTGTATGTGAATAGAGAAGAAGGTTTTGTAGGGACTTCACTTCGTAAAAATGAATATGTTACTGATTGCTCTGATATAGATGATATTATTTGTTTTACAGCAGAAGGTAAACTTATGATTACCAAAGTCGATGCTAAAACTTTTGTTGGAAAAGATATTATCCATGTCGCTGTTTTTAAGAAAAAAGATAAGCGTACCATCTACAATATGATTTATCAAGATGGTAGAGGAGGAGCTTCATATGTAAAACGTTTTGCTGTTACAGGGGTGACTAGGGATAAAGAATATGATATGACACAAGGTAAGAAAAGTTCTAAGGTGTCATATTTTTCTGCAAATCCTAACGGAGAGGCAGAAGTAATAAGTATTTTTTTAAGACAGGCAGGGAGTATTAAAAAATTAAAATTTGACCTTGATTTCGCAGATTTATTGATAAAAGGACGCGGGGTAAAAGGGAATATTGTTACAAAATATAGTATCAAAAAAATTGAACTTAAAGAGCAAGGAGTCTCAACATTAAAACCTCGTAAAATATGGTTTGATGATACAGTACAACGATTAAATGTTGATGGTAGAGGAGAGTTGTTAGGAGAATTTAGAGGAGAGGATCGATTATTAATTATCAATCAAAAAGGTGTTGCCAAGACAATTATTCCAGAAATCACAGTGCACTTTGGTTCGGATATGATTGTGCTTGAAAAATGGAAACCTATGAAGCCTATCTCAGCAATTTATTGGGATGGAGAAAAAGAACGATACTATGTAAAACGATTCTTAATAGAAAATGCAGATCGAGAAGAAACATTTATTTCTGAGCATCAAAAATCATTTTTGGAAATTGTATCAACAGATCACAGACCTGTAGCAGAGATTATATATAATAAACAAAGAGGAAAAGATCAAAAACCTAATGATGAGATAAGCCTTGAAGATTTTATTACAATAAAAGGAATTAAAGCGCAGGGTAATCAATTGACAACAGACAAAGTAAAGCAAATAAACTTATTGGACTCATTACCATTTGAAGAACCTGAAGAATTGCCTACAGAAGAAATAGAGGTAGTAGCAGAAGAGTCTGTAGCTTCAGATTCAGAAAATACCACTTTAGAAGATAATGAGACTGGTAATGGAATCTCTTTAGATGATGATATAGATGACGGTAATGGTGAGCAAACTTCTTTATTTTAATATATTGATTTATACTTAGTTAAAATAAGTTTTATAAAGTAATACTTCATTATAATATTATCTTGATAGAAGTAAAAAGAGTGTCATTTATTGCTGTATTGTGTTTAATATTTGAGTGATGTTCTTCATAGTAATTTTATATCTAATCAGATATTCTCTTTTTTACAATTTCACGCCAAAATTTGATTAGATTTAATAAAAAAATACTAAAAAATGGATGTAATGAATAATGAACAATATTTTGATAAAAAATCTATGGATAACTTATTCTTTACTTTTGAACCCGACAAAAAAGAGCTTCTAATTCATGAGTATTACACAACCAACCAAGAATAAGAATACAGTAAAAACAATATGGCATACACTTATCAGTAGTACTGCATGGCGTTGGTCTCAGAAAGCAATTGTATTGACAATTTTCTCTTTAGTAGTAAATCATTTAGCAACGAGAGATAGTTTTCCAGGTGGTGACTCATATAGATTCCCCATAGAAGGTTTTCTGGCATCTATTGCTTTATGTATTCTCATTGGAGTCATAGCGCATTTTAATTTTAAATTTTATAAGAAAAAACATTTCTCTAAAAAAGTAGAAATTGTCACTATCGCCTGGTTTATGGTTTCTACACTGGGATATATTACCATTATGTATATTCCTGTAAATATTATTATAGAAAAAGTTTCAGGTGGACAGATCGAGGTTTATTATATATTAATTGGTTTACTAATTACTCTATTAGTGAGTTTTATTCTCATAGGTTTATGGTATGCACAAGACCTATATAATTTATATAAATTATCTATAAAAAATGCTGAAATTACTATTGAAAGTGGTGCGAAAATGACAAAGCTTGCCTATGAAAATATTGCATGCTTTTACAGCGAAAACAAAATTGTATATACTGTTCAAAATGATGGCACAATAATCAACACCGATTTTACATTGAATGAGCTCGAAGAAAAAATAAACGATCAATTGTTTTTTAGAGCCAATAGACAAATTATCATTCACAAAGATGTTGTAGATCAAATTGAAAAGATTGAAAATGGCAAATTGCGTATTCGGTTAAAAACTTCCATTGAAAGTGACGTGATTGCTGAAATCAATATTAGTCGTTACAAGCGAAAAGCATTTATAAATTGGTTTAAATAAAAGATTCCGAAAACTATCAACTATTCAGTTGTGAATTTGCGACCATTCAGTAAAAACATAATTGTTTAAAGGGGTTTTTAGAGATTTTGTTCATTATTTCGCTTAGAATTTAAAATCAAAAAATAATGAACAAAATCACTTTACGACAAATATTAGTCCCACTAATTACCATTACAATTATCTGCTTTTTATGGTTTGGCCCAATTCGTATAAGTTACATAGAAAACATAATTATCTCTATACTAGTTATTATTGCCAATTACATAGAATACAAAGGAAAACCATTTTCAACACTGGGATTTCAACGTGAAAAATTCACATTCAAAAACATTTTCGTACTTGCTCCATTAGTTGCATTAGGACTCTTTGTTTTTTATGTATTTATACTGGTTCCTGGAATTACAAAACTCACAGGAACTCCTATAGATTATTCAAGTTTTGATGAATTGAAAGGAAATCTCCCAGCTTGTTTAGTTGCCTTGTTAGTAGTTTGGGCTTCTGCGGGGTTTGGAGAAGAAATTATATTTCGCGGTTATTTTATGCGACAATTTGTTAAATTCTTTGGAGAAAGCAAAGTAAGTATTGTGCTTAATATTGTTCTACTTGCTTGTTTTTTCGGATTTATGCATAGTTATCAAGGAATTACAGGCCAACTAGTTACAGGGATTGTCGGAGCGCTCTTAGCCCTGATATTCTACTTGCGTAAATACGATTTGTGGTTTACTGTTGCAGTACACGGTTTTTTTGACACTATTGCTTTAATTTGTGTTTACTTTGGTTTGGCATAACGATACCAAGTAATACCACTTACATTTCGAATTTACCAATAAAATAGATCTGTTTTGGAACTATATTTTGTTATAAAAGCAAAACAGAACGATGGTTGCATAGCATATATAAATCATTCAATCTACCACATTTTTTTGCTAGATTATATTTTTTATTTCAATTTTATTTTAGAAAACCGCAATTACGTGTAAACGAAAAAGAAGGAGAACTCTTATGAGGAATGCTTTTGGAAGTGAATAAAGATATTTCTATATCATTAGTTGAATATATCCATAAAGCTTCGGGTCCAATACCTAGATATTCTTTTCTGTCTACTGATAGCACCTTTCCTTTGATGACATCTGGATAAAAATCTTTGAAATTGGTAGCATATCCAAAATCGTTTCCTGAATGCGCCGTACAACAAGCACCCTGATCTACAGGTAATTTAAATCCTTTTTTTGGATATGAGGCTTCTACAGTATGCATCCATTCGTGGACAAATGCTAAAGGATGTTGAATACCAAACTCATTATTTATAAAAGGAAATTCCATAATACCTATAATTTTGTTTCCATTGGGAGCTGGTGCAGCCCTAGCTCCAAAATTAGTTTTATAACCACTGCATTGTGTTGTGTCTTCTGAGTTAGCAGGCCAATAAAAAGAAACTAAATCAAAATCATCTATATTTATCTCTTTCCTAATGGCACTCAAACTTTTATCCCAGTTCATACCATACGCTGGGTCATTCTCTGGTGCAGCCTCATTAAATATAGTAACTGTTTCTTCATAAAAGTTTTTCGTTACTATTTCCCAAGAAATAGCCTGAAAAGAATTGTCTTCTATTTCTTTTAGCTTTTCCAAAAATGTATTATAGGCAATATCTACATAGTTTTTTGATACCGAAGTGGTACATCCATCTACAGTTTTAGCTTTTGTATAACTTACCCAAAGAACCTTCCATATTTTTGGTGCTACTTTATCTTCTTTTGTAAATGTTATTTGTTGTAATTCAGCTTCATTTTCAATGGTTACTTCTTTTCTATAATACCCAGCCTCATTACCTTCTACACCAATAGATACTATATAAGTTCCCCTAGTTAATTTGATGTCCGTTGGCAATGTTTTATTGACATATTTACCATCAATATAGAGTGTTCCCCCAAAAGAAGATGTGATTTTAAGATTATTATTATTATCAGTTGGTTGAGTAATGTTCTCATTGTCCTTTTCACAACTAATAAAGCTAAATAATACGATACATAAGAAGCATAATTCAAAGGAGATATTTTTGAGGGTATTCATATCTAAATTTTTTAGAATTAAAATTAATACGATCTTAAAACAAATGACATATCGATTACCCTAATTTATTATGCGCCTTTTTGGAATAGAATAATGAAATTAGTACTTAAGTCTAAATTCATAGCTACATCAAGATTTTTTGACAAACTTAGTTAGGATCACGATATGCTGCCCATTAATTTTCCCTTCTATATGTTCAGAATTGTCATGTACTAAGGATATATTGCGGACTGCAGTACCTCTTTTAGCTATAAAATTAACTCCTTTTACATCAATATCTTTAATGAGTACGACAGCATCTCCAGCTTGTAGGGTGACACCATTTACATCTTTATGGATAATTGCATCTTCTTTATCATCACTTTCTCCAGTGGCGGATGCCCAAGTTTGTATTTCCTTGTCAAGATATAACATATCCAATAAGTCTTGAGGCCAACCTTCAGGTCGTAATCGAGTAAGCATTCTCCAAGCCATTACCTGAACACTTGGTACCTGACTCCACATACTATCATTGAGACAACGCCAGTGATTAGGCTCTGTTTTTTCTGGATTTTCCATTTGTTCTATACAAGTGGCACAAGATAAAAGACTAGAATCTAATCCTACATTAGGAGATTCGGGAACATCATATACGGATAAACCTTCTGTAGCTCCACATAATTCACAGATAGAACCGCTTCTGTCTTGTAATTCTTTTAATTTACTCATTTCTGTTATTAGATAAATCATATACTTTTAATACGCACAAAAATGCAATTAATTCTTTAGATTAATTTATCTTTTTATAAAATCTAAAATTTAATCAATTACAGAAAGACGACCAATAACGAAATACCAAAAAAGCAATATGATCCGTAGTATCAGCTCTATAAAGAATACAGGCAAAGATGTTTTTTTGTTTATTTTTGGTAATATGTTGCTAATAGTTAAGCATTACTATAGTGATTCAAACATCAAAAGGGATACATAATTATACTTTTAGTTGCTATTTATGAGAATCAGACATTAAAAATGAAACAAAAAAAATTATTTCTTTTAATACTCATTACTCTTATGAGTTGTCAACACAAGGATAAATCAAATCTTACTTTGCTCGACAATCATCAGCCGACTATCACTCCAACCATATTTGCCCCAAATATTATTTCACTTGAAAATTATAGCGAAGCATCTATCACATTTAATCCAGATATGAGCGAACTATTTTTTCAACGAAAAATCTCTATAGATGGAAGCTATAATATATATACGATTAAATTAATAGATGAAGAATGGTCAGAACCAGAATTAGCCACATTTTCTACTAGTATAGAACACTTAGAACTACATCCACGACTGAATCAAAATGGCGACCGACTATATTTTGGAAGCAGGAGACCCTTAAAGGACTCAACCGAATCAACAGGATTTCATCAATGGTATGTTGAAAAAAATAATGGCATATGGGGAGCACCCAAACTACTGTTGCCAAAACTTTTTGATAATGAATGGATTATGTGTGTTTCACCTGCCATGAATGGCAATCTTTACTTTACCTCTAAAGAAAAAGAACATATGTTGGAGAATGAAGCTAACTATTATTGTATAAATAGAAATGGGCACTATGATTCTATCATACGTATGAACGGGACGGTTAATTTCTCTGGAAAGTGGAGAGCCCATCCATATATTGCTCCAGACGAAAGTTATATCATATTCGATGCCGAAACAACTGATATCCCTGAAAATAGTGACCTATTTATCAGCTTTAACAATAACGGAACTTGGAGTAAAGCTCGTAGCTTGGGACCTAAAATAAACACAGAAATGAGTGAAACAACAGCAACGGTTTCACCTGATGGAAAATATTTATTTTTTGACAGGGGAGTAGAAAAGAAAGGAGAAGATGGAAGTACTTATTGGGAATCCGACATCTACTGGGTAGATTTCAATCAATTAAAAAAGGAAATCCTCAAAAATACAAATAGCAACTAACAGTTGTAGCCAATTTAAAAAAACGATGCGAATGAAAATATCAAAAATATTTTAACATTTATTGGCATAATATTCTGCAATTTTATTTTTGCTCAAAATGAAAACAAACAGAATGAGATAACTCAACTCTCGATTGGAGAAAAATAGATTATCAATCAAGAATACTTAATGAAAATAGAATTTTAAACGTTTATCTACCAAACGGATATTCAAAAGATTCATTAAAAGAATATCCTGTTATTTATTTACTAGATGGTTAGATTAATGAAGATTTTATTCATATTTCTGGACTTGTACAATTTGGCTCTTTTTCTTGGATTAATATGATGCCAGAATCGATTTTTGTCGGAATTTCTAATGTTGATAGAAAAAAAGACTTTACTTTTGCAACGAATAACAAAAAACTGAAAAAGATATTTTGCGCTCTGAAATTAAATCTATGCTGAATAAATATTCTGAAAAAGATTCCAATTGCTATCACTTACTCGGACTTGTGAACTAATAGATTTTGACGACAATACTCTGCTTGGAACATTAAAGCTAGAAGGTGGACAATATATTAATGGCTTCTTAAATAAGAAAAATGGAGAATTAATAAATTCTTTGTCTTCAAATAATTTTAAATTTGACGATAAATTCCAATATCGTTTGTGGAGCGAAGCAGTAATCGAAAACAAAGATAAAAAAGTATAGTTTGTTATAAACCAAAAGAAATAACGGTATTAATAAAATAAACGTATATAACAATTGGTATATTGCATATGCTCTCTTCGGGAATCAAAAGCACCATACAAGTGTTCGATATTATGTTAAAACTGAGCTGAAAATCTAAATAAATGAAAATAAGAAAAGACAAACTGAAAGAATTGACCAAGGAACAATTAAAATCAAAAGAGAAAAATCTAAAAGCATTCATCATTTTGTTTATTCCACTAATTATTGGATTATTTTATTTTGTTTTTATAGATTATTATAACGGAAAAGAAATAGACTTCTCAATTTTAACAATAGCAATATGTATTCTTGGAGGACCTGCTGTACTATATCCTGAATTAAAAGAAGTTAAAAAAGAACTAAAAAATAGAGACTGACTTAAGTGCTTCAGAAAGTATTAATCTTAATGACAGAATATGAGCTTGGAATTAAATACAGATAACTTTCTTTCGAAAAATACCATAAAACTAATGATAAAAAACACACAATATCTAACAATTGTGAACTAATAATGAAAATAAGAAAAGTCAAAAATACAGACCTTGAACAGATAACTGAACTGTTTGATGCATACCGAATCTTCTACCGAAATAATTCCGATAAGTATGGAGCAAAAAAATTTCTTGCTGAACGGTTAAAAAATAAAGATTCTGAAATTTTTGTTTGCGAAACAAATGAAAATAATCTTGTTGGTTTCGTGCATTTATATCCACTATTCTCATCAACAAGAATGAAAAAATTATGGCTATTAAATGACTTGTATGTGAATCCTGAATATAGAGGTAAAGGAATTTCTGTAAAATTTATTGAGAGAGCAAAAAAGTTAGTAGCAGACTCTTCTGCTTGTGCAATGTTTTTAGAAACAGAAAAATCTAATCTAATAGGCAATAATTTGTATCTTAAAACAGGATTTAAACTAAATGAAGGATCAAATTTTTACGAATGGAATAATGACTAAATACACATAATACTGTATATGATATCATAACCGCCTGACATAAACATCACTTTACCTTTTTTGCGGTTCCTTGTTGTTTGCCTTTAGTAGTACCTACTATTCCATATTCAAACGTATAAGTATCTTTATGCGTGGTTAGAATTTTCATATGAATCGCTTTTTCTTCGGCCATATTTTTAGGATGTAATTTAGTCACAATATATTCACAATCATTAATCCATCGAATAGTAGCGGTATCACTTTTTCCATTAAAAAAATCAATCTCTATAGAATCATTACGTACAAAAGTAGTTTTTGCAAGCTCTCCGTTAAGATATGTTTCAAATTCAAAAGTGCCAGTATGAAAATTAATGCATTCACGCTCTTGATGGTAACAACTAGATAGTGAGATCGTTAATGATAATAAAAACATTTTCTTTTTCATAAAATAAATACTAATGGATGAAAATAGACATATTATACAAAATTTGAGAAGTATTAGCTAAAAAAATAGTTTGATTTAATTTTTGTAAGCGTCAAAACTACCATCCTTATAAAAAATTACAATTTGTGATATTTCTTTGTTATCAACAGCTCTAAGAGTAGGTTGGGGATTAGTTACTTCAACATCTTTTTTAGTCATATTGGTTTCAATTAGTTCTGATTGAGAAAATAAATCTTGTGCAACGTCTAACTTTTCAGGAATATCTTGTAATGGAAGTATTTCTTTTATTTCTGGTTTCGGCGATTCTTTAGATTTGATTTCCATGTCTTTATTTTTAGGAAAAACACCAGTTCCGTATACTAACCAAATCAAATCGACTTCTGGATATGCTTCTGTAATTTTCATCACAAAATCCAAACTTGGTTTGTTTCTCCCAGAAAGAATATGAGAAATAGAGGATCGACCAACTCCCATAGCATCTGCAAAACCAGATGCAGATAGTGTATAATATTCCATTACTATTTGTATCCTTTTTCCAAAATCTAAACTGTTTACCATTGTGAACTAATGAATTAAAAGAGGTTAATCACAAAAGTAAACAAAAAGGTAGTAAGTAATTAGGTTATGAGCTTTATTGCATATAATAATATATAAACTAATACATTAAATAATATAATTTATATAATTGATTAATAATCTATTAAAGATTATATTTTGTAATATATAAAATATTGTTAAATGATTGTTACTGAAAATAATCTTACGAGAAATTCGAAAAAATAGATTGAGAATATATAAAATGATAACAATTACATTTGTAAACATTATTAAGTATATAACTACTTAAGTTACATTTGTAAACATAGTTAATTTACCCTTGTTTGGTTATGATTACTCAGTAAAGCATAGTAGTTTTGCTTCTTTTAGAAATTTATGGAAACACATCAACTCCCAAAATGGTTTTCTACATATAAAGAAAGCTTGCTATTTGGTCGTTATATACATCTGGACACAATTACTCCACTGATTGACAACTTATCATCTATCAATGAAGTTCTGGTGAGACAGCTGGGAACTTCTGAAAATGATGCTCCTATCCATCTGATAAGATTAGGGAATGGAACTAAAAAGCTATTGTATTGGTCGCAGATGCACGGGAATGAAAGTACAACTACCAAGGCTATTTTTGATTTTATTAAGTTATTGGTAGATAGTACTAATGAGATTGCTGTTAATTTATTAGACAACTGTACTTTCTATATTATACCGATGCTCTCTCCTGATGGAGCTAAGGCATACACCAGGCTTAATTACAATCAAGTTGATCTTAATCGTGATGCGCAAAACAAGACTCAGAAAGAAAGTATAGTATTAAGCGATATAATACGTGAGATACAACCAGATTATGCATTTAATTTACACGGGCAACGAACTATTTTTAGTGCTGGAAATACAAATCACTCTGCTACAGTTTCTTTTTTATCTCCTGCGGCTAATAAAAAGCGAACAGTTACTCATTGCCGTAAAATTGCTATGGAAATTATAGCAGAAATGAATACAGTGTTGCAACAGTATATTCCTGATAGTGTAGGTAGATATGATGATGGTTTTAATATTAATTGTGTAGGAGATACATTATCAGATATGGATATCCCAACTATATTATTTGAAGCTGGTCATTATAAGAATGACTATAATCGCGAAAAAACCAGAGAGTATATCTTTTATGCATTAATTACTTCTGCAAACTATATATCTTCTACTGTTATAAAAGGAGATGCCTATCAAGCGTATTTTGATATCCCAGAAAATGAAAAATGCTTTTATGATATTATTATTAGAGATGTTATTTTAGACAAAAAAGAAGTGGATATAGCCATCCAGTATACCGAAGAATTATTTGAAAACGATATAAAATTTATTCCGAAAATTGTTAAAATAGCAAATTTGAAAAATTTTTATGGACATAAAGAAATCATTGGTAATAAAAGAACTATTTCTTCCGAAAACGATAGAAATCTAATAGTTTCAGAGCTTGAGTTTTCTAAATTCTATCTAAATAATGAATTATTCTCAACAGAATTAATAAAAAACTGAAAAAAAAAATATAAAAACATTATTTTTCTGTTATTTTTGCAAAGTAATTAATCGGGAAAATTATTAAGAATCATTATGGCAAAGTTTAAATTAGACGAGGTAGATCACCAAATTTTAGACATGTTGATCGAAAACACACGTACTCCATTTACGGACATAGCAAAAAAACTATTGATATCTGCTGGGACTGTTCATGTACGAGTTAAAAAAATGGAAGAAGCTGGGATTATTGAAGGTTCTTCCTTAACATTAGATTATAAAAAATTAGGATATTCTTTTATAGCATATGTAGGGATATATCTTCAAAATACTTCACAAACCAAATTTGTTTTACAACGTATCAATGAAATTCCATATGTTACCGTTGCACATATTACTACTGGGAAGTTTAATATTTTCTGTAAGGTAAGAGCTAAAGACACTAATAATGCAAAAGATATTATTTTTATGTTAGATGATATTGATGGTGTGTATCGCACAGAGACCATGATTTCGTTAGAAGAAAGTATTAATGATAAAAAACGATTGATGCATTCTATTTTTCAAGATATGTAAAGGGTGCTCACGTCATACATACAACCCTTTAGGACATTCTTAGAGGGTTTTTTTAATGCATAATTGTGTAACAACAAACTAAATAGCACAGTAACAATAGATTAGTAAGCTGTATAAATTTCATTTTTTTTACAACCAAATTAGAAGTAACCATTATTATGGCCAGACAACCAAAAATAGAACGCTTTAATCACAACGTACTTACCAAATATCAGATATATAATAGCATATTTATCACATTACCCTTTGATACAATTACAAATACTGGAGTATTATTACCTCTTTTTAAAGAAATTTGTGAAAATGGCTTCAACCAGAAGAAGAACCCAACAGAGATTATAGAAAGTTTTTTTGAGCTGTATCAGAACAATCCCACCGATCAAGAAAAATATGATTTGTTATTTCGATTTATACAATATATCGAAAGACAGGTAGTACTATTTGATGCCATTGAGGATGCTGCTTTTCACAAAGTGAATAATATGGATGGTCGGGGAACACTAAGAAGTATTAAAGAAGAAGCACAAGCCAAAGGACAACAAGAGGCACTCAAAGAGTACTTAAGACGTTTTAAGATTAGACCAACATTAACAGCACACCCTACACAATTCTATCCAGGAACCGTATTAGGTATTATTCATGATCTGGATATTGCAATCAGAGAAAATGATTCGCTCAGTATTAAGCGTTTATTAGCGCAATTAGGTAAAACAGCTTTTTTTAAAAAAGAAAAACCTACACCTTATGATGAAGCTGTGAGTTTAATATGGTATTTAGAAAATGTATTTTATCATTCTGTGAGCAAAATATATAATTATATTCAACAGAATATTTTTGAAGGAGAAGATCTCGAAAATGATTTGATTAACCTTGGATTTTGGCCTGGAGGTGATCGAGATGGAAATCCTTTTGTAACTACAGAAACTACGCTAAAAGTAGCAAAGAGATTGCGCAAAACGATTTTGATCAATTACTACAGGGACATGCGCAAATTAAAGCGAAGAATCACTTTTGGTGACTTACAAGATAAGATTGCGGTATTAGAAAGTGCACTATATGATAATTTTTATTACGCAAGAACAGCAGAACCTCTTTCTATCAGTACTTTGATGGATGGATTATTAGAAATCAAAAAAGAATTAATAGAAAAACATCAATCCTTATTTCTCGAAGAGTTGCAGGATATGATTAATAAAGTAAAGATATTTGGATTCCATTTTGGGACATTAGATATCCGACAAGATTCTAGAGTACATCATAGTGTATTGACAGAAATAGTACGTAAGACCAATGAGCTAGGATTAGGTTTTTTTCCTGAAAATTATAATGAACTATCAGAAAAAGAACAGATTAAAGCCTTATCCAATACTACAGGTGTACTAGATCCATCGATATTAGATAATGATATGGCTAGAGCCACCATAGAATCTATATATGCTATAAAAACCATACAAAATAATAATGGAGAACGGGGTGCAAATAGATATATTATCAGTAATAATGGTAGTGTTCTTAATGTCATGGAAACCTTTGCGATGATTCGATTATGCGATTGGGAGCAGCCTAGTGTAGATGTGATACCACTATTCGAAACTGTTCCTGACCTTAGAGTAGCGCATACCGTAATGGAAGCCTTATATACCAATCCAGTATATATAGAACATCTGAAACGGAGAGGAATGAAACAAACCATTATGTTGGGCTTCTCTGATGGAACAAAAGATGGAGGGTACTTGATGGCAAATTGGGGTATTTTTAAAGCCAAAGAAGCACTGACAGAAATCTCTAGAAAATATAATATCAAAGTAATATTCTTTGATGGCAGGGGAGGACCACCAGCCAGAGGAGGAGGAAATACAAATCAGTTTTATGCATCACTTGGACCTACGGTAGAAGATGAAGAAATTCAATTAACCGTACAAGGGCAGACTATTAGTTCTAATTTTGGGACATTAGATTCTTGTCAGTACAACTTAGAACAATTACTAGGAGCTGGAGTAGAAAATGAACTCACTAATAATGAAGCTAATCTATTTTCGAAAGAAAATAAGGAGACTATGCAAGAACTAGCAGATATCAGCTACCAAACTTATGTAGATTTTAAGAATCATCCTAAATTCTTGCCATACTTAGAACATATGAGTACGCTAAAATATTATGGAAAAGCTAATATTGGTAGTCGCCCATCTAAACGTAGTAAAAGTAGTACGCTGGATTTTGGAGATCTTAGAGCAATCCCTTTTGTGGGGAGTTGGAGTCAATTAAAACAAAATGTTCCTGGGTTTTATGGAGTAGGTACTGCGCTAAAAGTATATGAAGATAGAGGTACATTTGATAAAGTAATTTCTTTGTACAAAGAATCTGCATTCTTTAGAGCACTGATAGGCAATAGTATGATGAGTTTAACTAAATCCTTTTTCGAACTTACGTCCTATATGAAAGAAGATCAAGAATATGGAGCATTTTGGAATATTATCCACAATGAATATCAATTAACAAAACGTCTTTTGTTAAAACTTACTGGCTATACGGAATTAATGGAAAACGAACCAGCAGGTAAGGCTTCTATAGAAATTAGAGAAAATATAGTATTACCACTACTCACAATACAGCAATATGCATTAAAGAAAATTCAGGACATCAACCGAACCGGAAAAGGAACTGATAATTTAGAGGTATATGAAAAAATTGTGATGAGATCTCTATTTGGTAATATTAACGCCAGTAGAAATTCTGCATAATCTACATTTTTTTAACAAATTGAAAAAAGTTTAAACCACTTCATATAGAATAACAACATAGAAAAGAAAATGTAATTCTTTTCTATGTTGTTATTTTTTAAACTTATTTTTGTTTAGGCGTAACTAAAAAAGAATTATAAGGAGCACCAGGTGCCTGAAAGGGACATCTACTCTCCCATACTGGTCTAATGATTTGATGCCAACAAAAATCGTATTCATTAAAACATACGACAAAAGTTTGAGCTTTTGCATTAATTTCTTCAGCTACCTTTTCATCAGTGTTTTCTAGATTTTGTAATTCTTCATTCAGTGAGTCTTCTTCTTTTTCGCAAGCGATTAGTGTAATCACTAGAACAAAAATTGATATAATGCTTAAGAGTTGTTTTTTCATTTTTTAAATGATTTATACGATTTACGGATGAGAATTTCGTAAAAATAATGGCAAGGATTTTTCGCTAGATTGATGAATCAAATTAAAGAATAGCCATAGCTATTGTTTCATTTTATGAAGAAAATATAGTAGAAAAAGAATGTCATTAGATGCGAAATTTTTATTCGTAAATCGTATTAATGGTTAATACTACTAATCAAATTAATTTATCACACCTAAGGTATTATTAATGAAACTCTGATTTGAAAAGTTGCACAGCAATGCCTTCAAATCAGATAGTTGAACTAATCCCGCTTTTTCGCCGGGATTTCAGGTCTAATACCTCGAAGCCTGTCTGACTGATACCATGTAGACTTGCTTCGGAATTATAAAAATTATTTTCAGTTGAATGCCTCGTGGGCTTGTCCCAAGGATTATTTACTGAAAAAGTGATGAATGCCTTATTTTTAGGGATTTATGTGCAATCTGTATGGATAAGCGTCTTGAAAAAAAGGGGGAATTTATTCAGTTTACGAAAACGTAATAGAGTATGCTGTTATCAAATTTAAAGAGGTAATAAAAACCATTTTTTATATGATAATATATATAAACATATAAAAAATGGTTTGGTACTCTCTCATTACATTTATGTAATAAAGAATAACGGTTTATACCAGTTATGATTTAAAATCCAATAGGATCAGATCCGTCTGGACAGGTACTATTGCAAGGCAAGTCTTCTGAAATGACTAAAAAACCACTATGATCTCTATAAATACAGTAACAATAATCTACAAAAGGAAAGCCTCCTCCTTTTATATTTTTTTGCTTAGTACTGTCTAATTGGGTAACTCCGTTTAATTTTAGAATTTTTTTTAACATATCGATACGGTTTTAATGATACCATTAATTTTAAATGAATTATGTTTTACTTTATAAAAATAGTCTTTATAAAGTACAGATCAAATTTGTTGTTTCTCAAATTGATCAAATTTAGGTATATATCAAATCTTTTTTATACGGATACATTTATGGACATGTTGGTGGATCGCAAGGGGGATCAATAGGATTCCCATTTCCACTACCTGGCCTTCTTACTGTTCTTCCATCAGCTCATTTTCTAGGATCTGGATTTACCACCCATATGCGTAATCCGCGACTGGCAAATTTATTACGTTCATAAGCAGATGCTAATCGTAATGTAATGACTTGTTGCCCTTGAGCATTTGTGGTTAAGGTTCTATTAGCATCTCGATAAGTTCCTATGATACTGGGACCAGTAGTGGTTCGGATATCTACATACGAATTGTTATCAAAATTAGAACCCCTAATCCAAATACAGTAGTTGTCATCACAACCAGCTCCTGCACTGATTATTCTTGGAGTACCGTTTCGTTTTACAATAGCAGCATTATAACCTCCTTGAAATAAATTAGTAAATGGACAGTCATTATTGTGTATATATTCCTCGACAAAGTATCCATTTGGAATACCGTCTACAGAACATACAAAAAGATATTCTGGATTACTTTTACTATTAATTTCATTTTCTATAAGTGTCTGCTCTTCTATAAAAGAATCATCTTCCTTTTGACAACTTATGATAGGGCATAACAATACTATTAACAACACTTTACTTATACTATTTTTCATACTATTTTGATTAAGTTTTTAAAATGATTTATGATTCTCGTCGACTAGAATACATTCGTAAAACTATAGGTAAATCATTGATTATGAAAAAAGAAGAAAAGTCAATTTTATAAATCTGACTTTGTTTAGATACAAAATATTAACAATTATTAGTTATCCATGAAAAAAGTGATTTCTTTTACTTTAGAAATCGCTTTTAGATATTTATATTTCGGAACTACTATTATTTTTTCATAATAACACCATAATATTTAGTATCTCCTGTATTTTGATGAATAGATAAAGAATAAAAGTAGTTACCCGATGGTAATGACTTATCATTTATATAAGAAATTGTTTTTAAGTCTGTATCTATTTTCAATGGATACTCCTTATTATAAATACGAAAACCATTCCTATCAAAAAATTCAAGGACAGCAGTGGTATTATTAGTATCAGCGGCTACAATAGTTGTAGTGTTAAGTCGAAATGTAAAATTAACTGTATCCTGAAATGGATTAGGGTAAACTGTTATACTATCGGAGTTATTAATAAGAGCATAATTTAGTTCTTATTTTGATTTATGTTTTTTATCTTTATGCTATGAAAATCAAGGTAAAAAAGAGGAAGAATCAACAGGCTCAAGAAGAGATACGGTTTAGGGTAGCAGATTATTTACGAAATAAGCGAGGTACTCAGAAGCAAGCTAGTGTTGTATTTGATATCACGGAACGAGCTGTCAATAAGATTTGGGCTAGTTATAAAGTAGGAGGAAAACAATCATTGAGGAATAAAAAGCGAGGTGTAAAACAAGGCAAGAAACTTAAGAAAGATCAGGCTTATGCAATTCGAGAATTGATAAAGGAAAAAATGCCTGATCAACTCAAGCTTCCTTTTGGTTTATGGACACGAGAGGCAGTCCAGCAATTGATTTCTAGAAGGTATGGTGTAGAACTTTCCCGATGGCAAGTAGGTCGCTATCTAAAGGACTGGGGTTTTACTCCACAGAAGCCTATTAAAAAAGCTTTCGAACAAAAACCAGCACAAGTTCAACAATGGTTAGAAGAAGAATATCCTACTATAAAGCAAAGAGCTAGTAAAGAAAAAGCAACTATATATTTTGGTGATGAAACAGGTTGTAGAAGTAATCACCAAGCAGGAAGGAGTTACGCCCCCAAAGGGAAGACACCTATCATTAAGGCAACTGGCAAACGTTTCACTGTCAATATGATTTCTGCTATAAGTAATAAAGGACATTTACAGTTCATGTTGATGGAAGCGGGTTTTAATAGTGAGGTTTTTAAAACATTTTTACAACAAATGATAAAGTATAGTAAGAAAAAAATATTCTTTATTACTGATAATCATCCCGCTCACAAAACCAAAAAACTAAACCAATGGCTAGATGAAAATAAGAGTAAAATAGAAGTATTCTTCATTCCCCCTTATTCTCCAGAACTCAATCCTCAAGAATATGTAAATCAAGATTTGAAAACAAACATCATTAGAAAGAAAAGAGCCATAAACAAAGAACAACTCAAAAATAACATCAACGATTTTATGAATAAAAGAAAAGCTGATAAACCTCAGATAAAAAAATATTTCAACCACAAGCACGCCAGATACGCTGCCTGAAAGATTTATACGAACTAATTAACTAAACGATTAATAATTTGATTACTGCTAATCATATTATATGTATTGGAATCAATAAACAGCATAGCGTTAGTTTCCTCATTACCTTCTAGAGGTTTAATTAGTGTAGTTCCTAGTAAAAAATAGTTCCCATTTTTAAAGTAATAATATTTAATTTTTGCTGACTCATTAATATCATGAATTTGTGAATTAAAGATGTTATTTTTTATATAATAACCTTGCATTGTGTATTGATTGATAGGATATACTATTTCAGCAGAATCTAATGTTAAGTCACCTAGTTTCTGAATATCATATATATGAATAGGAATTGTTGCAGTATCTACTAAACTATGATCAGGATTTTCAGTCACTTTTATCGTAAAGATATAATCATTAGGTTTTATATCATATTCATCAAGGAATAGATAAATAGTACCGAGAAAGATTCTAAACTTATCTTTTTCTGAAGAATGATTACTAGCTGAATCAGGTTTTTTAGGAGGAATTATTATTGGAGTTAATGCTTTTCTTGATTGTAGATTCAATTCATCAGGAACGTGAAGATTTACGGTCTTTGGTGTTAGACGGGTAGGAGGGTTGTCATTATATATTCCATATATGTTTATTTTTAAATTTGTACCGTGGTTATGAATTATAAGATCTTCAATATGCTTGGGATTGATGTTAATTTTTCCAAAGTTAACATCAATATCTACATCAATACTTATTGATTGGTAATTTCATCAATATGATGTTGTGCAAAACATTCTATTGATGAAATTATCAAAAAATAGATAAGTACTATCTTGTTTATAAAATTCATAGAATTCATTTTTGTTGATTTATTGTAAAAATAGGATATGTCTATGTAGAACTAATACAATGAAAGTGTTAGAAACATCAATTTTATAAAATTGATCCTATTTCCGTATTTTTTTTAAGTTGAAATGCACAACACGATGTTGTCACTCAAATAAATCAGAACTTAAATAGCGATCCCCACGATCACATATAATAGCCACCAATACACCTTTTTCTAGTGTCTCTGCTAATTTTAGAGCAGCTGTAACAGATCCACCACTACTCATCCCAGAAAACACACCCTCTTCTTTTGCCAACCGCTTAGCCATCGTAGTAGCTTCTTGTTCACTCACTTCGATCACTTGGTCTACTTTATCAGGGTTAAATATTTTTGGGAGATATTCTTTAGGCCATTTACGTATTCCTGGTATTCGAGATTCATCAGTAGGCTGTACTCCTACAATTTGTATATTTTTAGATTGTTCTTTTAAATAGGTTGATGTACCCATAATAGTTCCTGTTGTACCCATAGATGATACAAAATGAGTGATTGTTCCTTCGGTATCCCTCCATATCTCAGGGCCAGTACTTTTGTAATGCGCTTTCCAATTATCATCATTGGCGAATTGGTTTAGCATTACATAGCCTTCATTGACAACTTTTGCCTCTGCATAATCACGAGCTCCTTCAATACCAATATCTTTTGAGGTTAAAGTTACTTTTGCTCCATAAGCTCTCATGGTTTGCACTCTTTCTTTTGTAGAATTTTCGGGCATAACCAATTCTATATCTAGTTTAAAAACACCTGCAATCATCGCTAGAGCTATACCTGTGTTGCCACTAGTGGCTTCGATCAGCTTGGTTTGTGTATTGATATCTCCTCGATCCAAAGCAGATTTGATCATATTATATGCTGCGCGATCTTTTACACTACCTCCAGGATTATGTCCTTCGAGTTTGAGGTATAACGTAATGTTTGGGTTTTTTAGTAACGAAGTAACTTTTATTAAAGGTGTATTACCTATAAGTTCTACTATGCTATATGACATTAAACTACTTTTTTAATCTTGATTTCTGATGTGTTAGATATAATAGAATTTGCAGGGACAGAAGAAGTAATCCAAGCATTACCTCCTACAGTACTATTTTTGCCAATAACAGTCGCCCCACCTAGAATTGTAGCATTAGCGTAGATAGTGACATTGTTTTCTACTGTTGGATGACGTTTTACATTACGTAATTTTCTATCTACATACAATCCTCCAAGTGTAACTCCTTGATAGATTTTTACATTATCTTTTATAATAGCAGTTTCTCCAATAACAATTCCTGTTGCGTGGTCAATAAAAAAGGATTCTCCAATCTCAGCACCTGGATTGATATCAGTTCCTGTTAAACGATGGGAGTATTCTGTCATTAATCTAGGCACTAGCGGCATCCCGAATGTTAGTAATTCATGACTTAATCTGTAGATAGCTATGGCATAAAACCCAGGATAAGCAAGATATACTTCTTCTATAGAGTTAGCGGCTGGATCACTTTTCATAAACGCTTCAGCATCTTTATTTAATTTCTGAAGAATGTGAGGTAATTTTTCTAAATATGATTGCCATATTTTACTACATGGTTTATCAGTTTCCCAACAAGCAAGATCAATTAACTCTTCAAATGTTTTTTCGAGTAGATCAATATTTGTTTCTACTTCAGTATCCATATCAAATAAAGTATAGAATAGAAGATTCGTGAAATATTCTGTTCTTTCTTTAATTTTAAGTCTAAGATTAGGATTTTGTTTTTGTTGTTTAATCTTAGCAATGATTTTATCTTTTGCTTTCGTCATAATGCCTTTTTTAAATCATATAGTAAATATAAAGTATACGCAGGTGACTCTGTCATAATCTTGATAAATATCTTACATTTTTTCGGTAAATATAGCATCAATGCTTTATTATTACACAATATGTATAATTTTTAGTTAAACTTTAGAAAGCAATTCAGATTTTAGTATTTTTAGAAAACAAATTATCAATTCATGAATACGATCCCAAAAACTACTTTCGAATTTCTAAAAAAGCTAAAAAAAAATAACCATCGTGATTGGATGCAAGCAAATAAAAAAACCTATTTAGCTAATGAGAAAGCACTAAAAGCTTTTTATGCAGCAGTAACTGATCGCCTTAATGAAGAAGATGAGATAGAAAAAGTTAAAGTTTTTCGTATCAATAGAGATATTCGTTTTAGTAAAGATAAGACACCTTACAATGTACATAGAAGTGCTAGCTTTAGTCGCTCAGGAGCACATAGACGTGGTGGGTACTACTTGCGCTTAGAACCGGGAAATTCTCTTATGGCAGGAGGTTTTTTTAGTCCAGAGTCTAAAGATTTATTGCGTATACGCAAAGAATTTGAAACAGATGATCAAGAGATAAGAGCAATATTAGCAAATTCAGATTTTAAGAAAGCCTTTGGCGGATTTAATACAGAGTATCAAGTAAAGACTGCCCCAAAAGGTTTTGATAAACAACATCCTGCAATTGATTTGATCAAAAATAAATCATTTTTTGTTAAACATAGTTTTACGGATGAAGAAGTGTTTGCTCCTGATTTTTTAGATCATTTGATTTATCACTATCAATTACTTCGGCCGTATTTTGACTATATGAGTGATGTGTTAACAACAGATCTTAATGGAGTTTCATTACTCGAATAATTGAATAATTTTTAAACTTAAATAGGACAAAAGCTATGGAGATGTTTATTTATTGATAGATTGCATATAAATTCAAAAAAATATAATACGTATATAAATGAAAAGAATTGCTATAAATGGTTTTGGGAGAATAGGGCGTGCTGCGCTAAAAGTAATTATGCAAGAAAAAGATATGGAAGTCGTTGCTGTTAACGATTTAATGTCATTAGAGAATGCTCGTTATCTACTAAAATACGATAGCGTATATGGAATATATGATAAAGAAGTAGCTGTAGATGGAGATGATTTAGTTATAAATGGACAAAAAATAGCATACTTTAACCAGAGAGATCCCGAATTACTCCCTTGGAAAGAACATAATATTGATATTGTTATAGAAAGCACAGGGTTTTTTACGAATAGAGAAGATGCTGAGAAGCATATCAAAGCAGGTGCTACGAATGTAGTTATTTCTGGACCTACCAAGAGTAAAGATACACCAACAGTCGTTCATGGGGTAAATACTGCAGAAGGTAAGACTGCTATATTTTCTTGTGCCAGTTGTACTACAAATAATATTAGTCCTGTAGTAGAAATTCTAGGAAGAACTATCGGTATAAAAAAAGCAATTCTGAATACAATACATGCATATACAGCCTCACAAACTCTAGTAGATTCTCCATCTAAGAAAAATGCAAGAATGGGAAGGGCAGGAGCTATTAATCTAACACCTACCTCTACAGGAGCTGCAATTGCTACAACTAAAGCATTGCCTCAATATGAAGGAAAATTTGATGGAGTTGCTATCAGAACACCAGTGCCTGTTGGCTCTGTAAGTGATGTTACTTTTATTGCAGAGAGAAATACAACCGCAGATGAGATCAATAACATTTTAGAAAAAGAAGCTACAACGAATAGGTACAAAAAAGTATTGGATGTAACGTATGAGCCCATTGTATCTTCGGATATACAGATGAATACATTTGCATCTACAGTAGATGCTTCCATGACTAGGGTAGTAGACGGGGATCTAGTAAAGATCATGATCTGGTATGATAATGAATGGGGGTTTACCAATCAAATGATTAGACAGATTAAAGAATTATAAATATGTAATTGAGCACAATCTCATTGTAAGAAATTGTATTCTTTTTCGACTAGGTTGTATATGAAGAATAGATTAGCCCCATTTATTTTTGTACTATTTATAGTAAGTAGTTCATTACAAGCACAAAATTGGCAATATGATTTTGATAAAGCATTAGATATTGCAAAAGAAACAGATCAGAGCATAGTACTTCTCTTTACAGGTTCCGATTGGTGTCCTCCGTGTATAAAATTAGAAAGAAGAATATTTTCTAATCCAGAGTTTGAAAACTTTGCAAAAGATAACTTCGTTTGGGTAAAAGCAGATTTTCCCAAAAGAAAAAAGAATAGACTCTCCAAAGAGCAATCTCAAAAAAATATGGAACTTGCCAAGCGTTATAATAAACAAATGACTTTTCCTGTTATTTTAGTAATTAACAAAGAAGGAAAAGTACTCGGCGCTACAGGGTATAGAAAAATGCCTGCTAAGCGATATATAAAATTATTAAACACATTTGATTCTTTTGGCAAATAGGCCTGTGTTATTTAGTATAAAAGACTGAGCAAGATCATTGTAAATAGTGGAGATTAAAGTATCTTCACAGCTGATTAATTACATAAGGGATATAAAATTTTGAAACTTACGATTTTAGGTTGCTATTCGGCAACCCCTAGAACATTTACTAACCCTACTTCGCAAGTGTTAGAAATCAATAATCATATTTTTTTGATTGATTGCGGAGAAGGAACTCAGGTAGCACTTAGAAGAAATAAAATACGATTTTCTAGAATTAATCACGTTTTTATATCACATCTACACGGAGATCATTTTTATGGACTCATAGGATTGGTTTCTACATTTAAGATGTTAAATAGAGAGAATCCATTACATATTTATGGTCCCCAAGGAATTAAAGAGAGCATCACATTACAACTTAAACTTTCTAATTCTTGGACAGATTACCCTTTACATTTTCATGAACTTACCAGTACCGATAACCAAATTATTTTCGAAGATGAAAAAGTAATCGTTACAACAATCCCATTACAACATAGGATTTATTGTAATGGTTTTTTATTCCAAGAAAAACTAGGTGATAGAAAATTAATAATGAGTAAGGTGCTAAATTATGATATTGATACATCTTATTACCGTTCTATAAAAAAAGGAAAAGATGTACAGCTAGAAGATGGAACCATTATCGATAATAAAGAACTGACAGACGCTCCTAATCCGACAAAGAGTTATGCATTCTGTAGTGATACACGCTATGATGAAGCAAAAATTGAACTACTAAAAGAAGTAACGGCCTTGTATCATGAGTCTACATTTTTAGAAAGTCATAAACATCTTTGTCAAAAAACAGGACACAGTACAGCAATAGAAGCAGCAACAATCGCTAAAAAGGCAAATGTACATACACTCATACTAGGGCATTATTCTACTCGTTATCCAGACCTCGAATTATTTAGAAAAGAAGCGAAAACCGTTTTTGATGCAATAGAAATTGCAGATGACGGTAAAATTTTCGAGTTTTAAGTATGAAAGTAGTATTTCCTTTCTTACATTGAAATAGATAAATAGAAGCTTATGAACAGAGATTTTACAGGATATCGTAAATCATATGATAAAATGATTTTAGAAGAAGAAACGTTGCCAATATCTCCTTTTGAGTTATTTTCTGTTTGGTTTAAAGAAGTTGAAACAGCAGGTGGAGTAGAAGAAACTAATGCAATGACATTAACCACTATCGGCCTAGATGGTTTTCCAAAAGGAAGAATAGTACTCTTAAAACACTATGATACTAATGGTTTTGTATTTTATACCAATTATCAATCTGAAAAAGGCAAGGCTCTAGAAGAGAATAATCAAGTTTGTATCTCTTTTTTTTGGCCTAATTTGGAGCGACAAGTAATTATCAAAGGTGTGGGGACTAAAATATCAGAAGCAGAAAGCACTACGTATTTTCACTCAAGACCCAAAGGAAGTCAATTAGGAGCGTGGGCATCACATCAGAGTACAGTGATAGCCTCGAGAACAGTTTTAGAAAACTCATTAGAAGCTTTAGAAAAGAAATATGCTGGACGAGAAATTCCTAAACCACCTTTTTGGGGGGGCTATTGTATCACTCCTATATCATTCGAATTTTGGCAAGGGAGGCCTAATCGCCTGCACGATCGAATACACTATACAAAGACAGACTCTGATTGGAAGGTAGATAGATTATCTCCATAGTAGTTCGTAGTATTGTATTGATTTATGAGATATGTTGTAATTGTATGCGATACTTTAAGAATTCTAGATTAATGGAAGGAATAGACAAAATAAAAGAGTTAGTTAATTATAATTTATGGGCTAATAAACGATTAGTAACTTGGATAAAAGCTAACGAAAAGAGTTTGCTGACTAAGGAATGTCAATCAAGTTTTTCTAATATATTAAGTACTGTAAATCATATTTTAGATGGTCAAATCTTTTATTATTGCGTTTTAAAAGAACAACCGATTGAAAGATTATGGGGAAATACTGTTGAAGAAATTATTAAAGGACTTATTGAACAATCAGAAATTTTTATAGACTATGTAAAAAGTCAAAAATCATTAAATGAGGTTAGATTGGTGAAAATAAAAAATTTGGAAGGAACCTTCACTCAGATCGAATTAATTCAACATTGTATGAATCATAGTACTTTTCATCGAGGACAAATAATTACAATGGGGCATCAGTTAAGGTTCTCAAAAGCACCTTCTACAGATATGTTATTCTTTTTTATTAAACGAGATAAATTGCTCAAAACAAAAATGAAGAAATAAAAACTACTTATAAAATTATATACTATGTATATAATCCTCTTTTCTAATACTTCCTAGGTGGATAAAAACTAGATGTCCTTCGAATTCATAATAGTTAGAGGTTAATCCATGATGATAACAAAATTAGATCTTCTGTTTTTTCGATATTCATCTTCATCACAGTTTTCACCATCTAAACAATTATTTACAGGTCTGGTCTCTCCAAAACCTTGATAAGAGAGGATTCTATATGTGGCAATACTTTTACTTACCAAATACTCATATATAGATTCTGCTCTTTTCTGAGATAAATTTAGATTATATAAATGATTTCCACGACTATCAGAATGTGTTTCTATTTTGATGATCATATCAGGATACTCCTTACTCATTAGATGTACTACTTTGTCAAGTTCTACAATAGCTTTTTCGGTGATGTCCCATTTATCAAACTCAAAATATATTTCATTCAGATTAATGAGGTCATTAAGCGTCCTGTCTGCATTAGTATCAGAAGAAATTTTAGAAGAGGGCGTATGATCACCTTCTACAATATCATCTTCATCGATTCCTTTATTTTCTGTATTTTGAGATTTATCAAATGAATTAGCTTCTAATGAATTTTTTTCTAATTCTTTGGTGTTTGCTATGATATCTGTGGGTGTATTAGGACAATTTAATCCACTCATATCCACTGCTAATTTAAGCTGATAATAATCAGGTAATTTGCATTTATTGATAAAATTATACCCTTTAGAGTACTTAATATCTTTATTTAATGAACCATTAAATGCCGCTACAACTGGTTCATCTTTTATGATAATCTCGCTCATTTTATTTAGTAGATCACAAGAAGTATTCACTTTTACGGTATAGTTGATAATAAAGGGGGCATTATCCATTTTTACCATTTTATCAGGAATAGTAAAACTTAATTTCCTAGAAGCTTTGTCATACTTTACTTTAATTTTTTTAGAGGGTAACTTTATAGATTTCTCAGAAAAAAATACGTGTTCAGGTAAAATATCTGTTATAACAGTATTTTTTGCGTCATCATTTCCATCATTATGTATTGTAAGGCTATAACTAATCTCTTGGTCAGGAGTTACAATATCATTAGGATATACATATGTATTATCTGGATAAGTTGATCTTTTTACGATATGGATAGCTGGTTCATATATTTCTACACTAAAAGCTACTGCCATCACAGAGTACCCATCATTATCGGTAAGTAACCTAAAACTTGACTTGGTTTGATTATTCCCAATGATACTGTTTCTAGGATTTTTTATATCAAACAAATCGGCATCATACCCTAAGGTATTTTGGCTAGCAGGTTCTCTAGTAGTTATATTTTTACCGTTATTAGTGATATTAGCATTAAAAAAATTATTCATGGGATTAGTACTATCCGTAATACTTTTATAGGTATTGGTCTCATTAGACAGTACTTGAAAACGATCTCCTCTAATCCCTTTGTCTCCCTCATAAGAGATAACTCCTATTTTACCATGTACAGCTCCTTGAGGAATGGTTTGGAAATTATCAAAAGAAAATTCTACAGGCTTAGCTTTTGCATCGATATTAACAAACCCGTCATATACATAAAATCGTTTGCGTTGTTTAGAGTTATCTTCATAAATAACAATCATAGTCCATCCTCCAGCAAGTCCATTACCTAGTGTTTCATCATCATCAATTTCTGAAGTAGTAGCTGGGATATTAGCTACAGTATATGTACCAATAGGATTGCTGAGTTTTGCCACTTCATTCGTGATATCTTTATAACAAGAATATTGTTTAAATAAAGACTTTTCATCATTATAATAATCGTGGATGATCTGAGCATTAGTTATAGAAGAGTAGAAATCATTACCGGGATATTTAATCTTAACACTAGTAATGTCGTGTTTTCTTTCTGTATCTGCATATGCTGCGGTCCAATATAAACCAACATGTTTGATCTTAGAACAATCAGTAGCCATTGATAGATCTGCACTACTAGAATTAAAGGTAGAAGGGTCATTGTCTATATCAATAAACCCCATTTTGAATTGATTATTCAATCCGCCATTATTATAGCTTTCATTTGGATCAAATATATCTGTTCCATCATCGTTACTAGTTTTACCAAGAATGGTATTAGAAACAAATTGAAAATCACCTTTGATAGTAAATTCAGTTCTTTTTTGTAATGGAGCTTCTACTTGACTGTGTATGCTTGTATATACTAAACATACTACAGGCAATAGATATATTACCCTAATCTGATACAGTAAGTTAAGTAGATTTTTTTTCACTATTTCATCTTTTATCCCCTCTTACTGATTCAAAATCTTTTAATGTAAACATTAAAATAGGAGCAGATCTTTAGGTAATTAAGGGGAAACCACATGTAAATTTAAATTTTTGTAGCCAATTACGTGAACAAAAATAAGATTTTTCGACATAAACACTTGTTTCTACGATTAAAAGCTTTTTTTGTAGCATATTCATTTTCATATATTTAAGGTGTCATTTTTTATGAATTCGTATGTGCAATCTGATAGATTGCACTTGTTTTTTTAGGAAACTTTTATTTTTTATTTATTTTACTATTTATTTAAAAGCTTATTCTTAAACTTGTATATATAAAATGCTAATTGTTTATAAACGCTTCTATTTATGAAAACCTTGTATTGTATCAGACATGCTAAATCTTCATGGGAGTTTGATCTAGAAGATCATAAAAGACCTCTTAATCAACGAGGAATTAAAGATGCGAATCTAATAGCTCATAAGCTGAAAACTATAATAAAATCGATAGATATCGTAAAAAGTAGTCATGCAGAAAGAGCTAAGCAAACAGCTAAAATTGTTCTAGAACACCTGGATTTTCCTGATGAAATATTAACTCTAGAGCCTAATTTGTATGATTTTAGCGGTCAGCAAGTAATTGAGGTCATAAAAAATACTGATAGTACAGTAGATACACTAATGATTTTTGGACATAATCATGCATTTACTTCAATAGTGAATCGCTACGGTAGTACTATGATCGTTAATTTGCCTACTGCTGGTGTTGTAGTCATACAGTTTGATGTATTAAAATGGGAAGATATAAATGTAGGAAAAACCTTATTAACGATATTTCCTAAAGAATTAAGATAAATGCAAAAAAGCAATCCTAATCGCTATATTAACAGAGAATTAAGTTGGTTACAGTTTAATGCGAGAGTACTACAAGAAGCATCAGATGATAGTGTTCCTCTATTAGAAAGATTGCGCTTTATTGGTATATTTTCTAATAATCTTGATGAATTTTTTAAAGTGAGGTATGCTACCATTAAACGAATAGATCTAGCAGGAAGAGATGGAAAAAATGTTTTAAAAGGTAAAACAGCCAATGAGTTATTAGATGATATTACTAGCATTGTTATTAAACAACAATCCGAAAGCTTAAAAATTATAGAGACGATCACAGAAAAACTAAAACAACATCATATTTATATTATTGATGAAAATCAGGTTACTGCTGATCAAGATAGTTTTATCCGTAAGTATTTTGTAGATAAAGTTAGTCCAGCTTTGGTCACTTTTATACTTAATGATTTAGATACCCTACCACATCTAAAAGATAGTGTGGCCTATCTAGCTATTAAGTTAATACTAAAAGATAAAAAGCGTAAAGATGGCACAATTTCTAGGATGTTACATCAAAAAACTAAAGAGAAAATATATGCGTTAGTAGAAATTCCTAAAAGTACAAATCGATTTGTAGTATTGCCAGAAAAAGATGGGAAACAGTATATCATCATGTTAGATGATTTAATTAGATATTGTCTGCAAATCAACTTTAGTATTTTTGACTATGTCAGCGCTTCAGCACATATGATAAAAATTACAAGAGATGCGCAATTAGATTTTGATAATGATTTTAGCAAAAGTTTTATAGAAAAAATAGCGAGTAGTGTAAAATCCAGAAGAGATGGCGAACCTGTTCGTTTTGTGTATGATAAAAATATAGGTAAGGATACACTTAAATTTTTAATGGATAAAATGGGAGTAGATAATACCGATAGTATTATTCCTGGTGGGCGATATCACAATCGAAGAGATTATATGAATTTTCCTGATTTGGGTAGAAAAGCTCTGGTGTATCAGCCTTTGTTGCCATTACCAATTCCTGGATTGAGTCTACAGGGTAGTTTACTAGACAAGATCGCACAAAAAGATTTTCTTCAATATGCTCCCTATCATACATTCTCTTATATAGTAAAGTTTCTAAGAGAAGCTGCAATAGACCCTAAAGTGAAGTCTATAAAAATCACAATCTATCGATTAGCAACTATATCACACATAGCGAGTTCACTTATCAATGCTGCTAAAAATGGGAAAAATGTAATTGTACAGATAGAATTACAGGCAAGATTTGATGAAGCTGCAAATATTAAGTACGCAGAGCAGATGCAACGAGAAGGAGTACATATGATATTTGGAGTTTCTGGGCTAAAAGTACACTGTAAAGCTTGTGTAATAGAACGAGAAGAAAATGGTAAACTAAAGCGTTATGGATTTATAAGTACAGGTAATTTTAATGAATCCACAGCTAAGATATATACAGATTATACTTTATTTACCACAAATGAAAAGATACTAAAAGAAACTAATAAAGTTTTTAAGTTTTTTGATATCAATTATAAAGTTAGTAGATATAAACACTTACTAATATCTCCTCATTATACAAGGAGTGCATTGATAAAATTAATTGATAATGAAATAAGAAATAGTACTGAAGGGAAACCTTCTGGGATTAAATTAAAATTGAATAGCTTAAGTGATTATGATATGATCGATAAGTTATATGAAGCAAGTAGAGCAGGTGTTGAGATACATCTTATAATCAGAGGCATCTGTTGTCTTATTCCTGGTGTGCCAGGCATGAGTGAAACTATAGAAGCTATTAGTGTAGTGGATAAATTTTTAGAACATCCAAGGCTTTATATATTTCATAACGCTGGAGCACCAGAAGTCTACATTTCTTCTGCGGATTGGATGCGTAGAAATCTAGATAGGCGAGTAGAAATCTCATGCCCTATATATGATAAAGATATTAAAGAAGAATTAATTGATACCTTTGATATATGCTGGAGTGATAATGTAAAAGCCAGAAGATTGTCTGAAAATCAAAATAATGAATACATTAGAAACGATAATGTTAAGGTTAGGTCACAGATCGCAACATATGATTATTATTTAAGAAAATTAGGAAACTAGATATTTTGTTGACAATAGAAAAATATGGAGCTATTGATATAGGTTCTAATGCAGTAAGACTTCTGATTAGTAGTATCCATCAAGAAGAAGGAAAAACTACGCGGTTTAAAAAAACTAGTTTAGTACGTGTTCCAATTCGATTAGGAGCTGATGTTTTTTTGACCCAAAAAGTATCCGAAGCTAATATCATACGAATGATTGATGCTATGAAATCCTATCAATTATTAATGAAAACTCATAATGTTGTAACTTATAAAGCCTGTGCTACCTCTGCCATGCGCGAAGCAGAAAATGGAGAAGAAATAGTCTCATTGATCAAACAAAAAACAGGAATTCATATTGACATTATTGATGGGAATGATGAGGCTGCAATTATAGCTATGACAGACTTACACGAATTAATAAATACCGATGCAACCTATCTATATGTAGATGTAGGTGGAGGAAGTACAGAGTTTACAGTGTATCATAATGGAATGACAATTGCCTCAAAATCATTTAAGTTAGGAACAGTTAGATTACTTAACAATGTAGTATCTGATACTGTCTGGCAAGAGACTGAACAATGGGTAGTAGCTCATACAAAACCTTATTCTAGGATATCTTTAATTGGATCTGGAGGGAATATCAATAATATATTTAAGAACAGTGGTAAAAGAGCAGGAAAATCACTCTCATTTTTTTACCTTAGTTCCTATTATGATTTATTAAATTCATTATCGTATGAAGAAAGAATCTGGCAACTAAACCTTAATCAAGATAGAGCAGATGTTATATTGCCTGCGGTTAGAATCTATTTATCAGCCATGAAGTGGAGTAAATCAAGGGAAATTTACGTCCCTAAAATTGGTTTGTCTGATGGAATTATTAAAACTTTATACAATGAGAGATTAAATAGAAAATAGATGTTTAACGAGGTTTTATACTACTTTATCGGTTTTTTAAACTTTTTTTTCTACAATAAATTTTCAAAAAATAGAAAAATCATTTTTTTTACATTAAATTGTATACATAACCAAAAAACATATTATGAATAAAAATTTACTTTTCATCAGCATTTTTTTAATTGGAATTAGTGTTACAAGTGCTCAAGAATCCAGATACGGGATTAGAATTGGAGCAAATTTAAGTTCTATTAGCTCAGATGACATCCCTGACAACCTTGATGATAGTAGAATTGGAGTTGTTGTAGGCTTTTTTGCAGATTATGCATTGACGCAAAAATTACGTCTGCAACCCGAACTACAATTTTCTGGTCAAGGTAATAAAGATGAAGTAGTTCGTGTAAATTACCTTCAGTTACCTATACTACTAAAATATGACATAAAAAATTGGATAAATATACATATTGGACCACAAGTAGGATTAAAAATATGGGAATGGGAAGACAATACTGATTTCGAAACTAATTTTAATACTTTCGATTTTGCTGGAGTTTTAGGACTTGGTGTGAATATTACAAATAATTTTTTTGTAGATCTTCGATATGCTCTTGGCTTGTCTAATGTACTAGATGATGAAGGTGCATCAATTAGTCTTGATGGTAAAAATAGAAATATACAGTTATCAATTGGTTACCGTTTATAAGCAGTTATTTTTAGTTATAAAAAAAATTAAATTACTACCAACTTCGATCTGGTACTAATTTAATGAAAATGTATTTCTAGATAGAGAACTAGATATGGTTTTATCCATTGTATCGGACAATACATAATTCTAATTATTTAACCAATTGAAAAGTCTAATTGTGTTGTCCCGGACAACATATCAAAGTATTTATAGTCCATTTTTGGTGAGTTTTCTCAAGCTCGCAATATAGAAGTCTTTCCAAAATTTTCGGGTATTGTATTAGCTTTTCTGATATTAATATTGGTACTTTATATATATTATATTGGCCTTGTGTGCTATCCATAAATTTTCTTCCTTGTCTGGAATCAAAATAGCTCAATTTAATATTTCGGTAGTTTCATATAAGAACTGGTATTACTTTTTTTGTTGAAAAACAAAGAACAGATTTACACAATTGCTATTTGCCAACGCCTTTTCGTAAGGCCAATTTAATACCATATCATCACCTATATACTGATACATTTCTATATTGTGTTTGAGGACTACTTTATTAAGGTCATAAAAACAATCTTGGATCAATTGACTATACTTGAAATGCCTTAGTTTTTCTGCAATAGTTCTAGAATCTTTAAGATCTAAGAACATAAAAATTCGTTTCTCTTCTTGCGGATTTTTGTCATTCTAATTGAGAATGATTAGATAGTTTATAAAAGTTCAAAACATTGTTGAAGATGAGTTTATAGTTAAAAATATTTTGAGTTGTAGTATTAATTATATGAAAATGAACTGTTTATAACAGTTTGATAACATATGATTAGTAGAGAGTTAACAATAGAAGAATAGCTTTATCACTACATTATATACTAATATTTTACTATTAATTAAATCAAACTCAACTATGAAATTCTTTAATCCCAACTACATTACGACACTATTTTTTATAAGTTTATTTATTACTAGTTGTAGTATAAATAACGAATCCATATATGAAGAACTAGAAGGCACTACATTAAAGATCAATGGAGAACTAAAAGTAGAAACTAATTTCTATGATAATCAGGGTCCTCATGATCATAATTTTTCTGAAAGAAGAAGAAGAGGTTTTACCGAGACCTATGAATCTGGATTTAAAGAGAGCTACAGAGGAAGCAGTGTAAGTCTTTCTTTATCAGGAAATTGGTTTCTTAATGATGCTCTGATTGGCGACTTATCTAATGATCGTAAATTTGGAGCAAAATCCATCAGAATAAGAAATAGAGGCTATGCTATTATGTCTTTTAATATGGATGAAGGAGCACAAATGATAAGAGTACGTCATGCTAAGTACGGGAGCGACAATAATGCTACTTGGAGATTGATTGCTTCTTATGATAATGGTTCTTCTTGGTTTTTTGCAGGAACTACAGTTATCAGTAGTTCTACACGATTAAACACAGTTACGTTTACAGTAAATGAAACAAGAAGCGTACGCTATGGGATATATAAGACCTCTGGAGATACTAATCGTATGAATATTGATAATTTTGAGATCGTAACTGCTACGACTAATGGAGGAGGAGCTGCATCTAGAGATAGTAATCTTACGTTTGGAAATCCTTCAAATGCTAATGCTAATGCTGCAAATTATTTTCTTTCTAAAACAGACTATACATTGTCATATAATAACAATAGAGGAACCGCTAATTGGGTGAGTTGGCATTTAAGTAGTGCTTGGACAGGAAATACTCCCAGATGTAACTGTTTTAAGCAAGATACTTCTTTACCTAGTAATTTTTTTAGGGCAACCACCAGTGATTATACCAATTCAGGTTTTGATAGAGGGCATTTATGCCCATCTGCCGATCGCAATGGGTCAGAAAATTCTAATGAAAATACATATTTTATGACTAATATAGCTCCACAAGCTCCTGATAACAATCAGCGGAGTTGGGCTAATTTTGAAAACTACTTGAGATCCTTAACATTAGAGGGAAATGAAGTTCATATCATTGCTGGAGTTATAGGCACTGGTGGGACTGGAAGAAATGGATTTGCCAATACTATAGATGGAGGTAATATT
The DNA here is from genome assembly GCA_947493495.1 of uncultured Aquimarina sp. Classification (GTDB taxonomy): domain Bacteria; phylum Bacteroidota; class Bacteroidia; order Flavobacteriales; family Flavobacteriaceae; genus Aquimarina. Next base: position 72,913 of record CANLRN010000001.1, on the reverse strand, counting down.
ACAGTTCCAGATTCTTTCTGGAAAGTGGCACTGATTTTACCAAATGGGACTGATGATATCAATAGAGTAACAACTTCTACACGAGTTATTGCCGTCAATATACCCAATAATCAAGGAATAAGTAGTGATTGGACTCAATTTAGAACCTCTGTAAATACTATTGAGAGGATAACGGGATATGATCTCTTAGAAAATATTACCAATTCTATAGAATCTGTATTAGAATCTAGAATAGATAATGGTCCTTCTAATTAAGCATTCCAACAAAATATACACTTATCTTAATATTCATTTTTAGTTAGAAAATGTATGCATAAAAATAATATGTATCAAGTTTAGAATTATACGAAACTCTTAAAAGTTAATTTTTGATGAAGTGGTTTAAACTTTTTTGATTTAAGTGAAAAATAATGGTTTTGTTTTCAGATGAAACAATTTTTTAGTTGCATAGCAGCGTTACGGAAGTCAAAAATTGTGAAATATGGACACAAAAAGACATTTTTTTAACAAATTGAAAAAAGTTTAAATCACTTCGATGATAAAAACCCAAAATTTGTAGTAGAATTCATATTTTATTTTAAAATTGCATTAAATATTATTTACAATATGGGAATGAATAAAAATACAGTGTTAGCATGGGCTACATTTATAATGATATTGGCAGGTGTAGGATTAATCCTTTTAGGAGCATTTAGATATAGAGATGTCTCAGGTTGGGGATTTGCAGCAGTAGGGGTTGGTTTTTTGGCCAACGCCTGGGTGTTTAATGCGCTAAAAGGTAGGGTCTAACAAAAAAACTAACTATTCTAAATAAACAATAAAGGGCTTATGTCAGACGATAAAAAAATAATTTTTTCTATGTCTGGAGTATCTAAAACATATAAAAGTGCAAATACTCCTGTTCTTAAAAATATATATCTAAGTTTTTTTTATGGAGCTAAAATAGGAATATTGGGACTTAATGGTTCTGGTAAATCTACTTTGCTTAAAATTATAGCTGGAATTGATAAAAATTATCAAGGAGATGTGGTTTTTTCATCAGATTATTCTGTAGGATACCTAGAGCAAGAACCACAATTGGATCCAGAAAAAACAGTGCTAGAAATAGTCAAAGAAGGTGTTGCAGAGACCGTTGCAATATTAGATGAGTATAATAAGATCAACGATATGTTTGGTTTACCAGAGGTATATGAAAATGCAGATAAGATGCAAGAACTCATGGACAAGCAAGCGAATCTACAAGATCAAATTGATGCTAATAATGCTTGGGAGCTAGATACTAAGCTAGCCATAGCAATGGATGCACTAAGAACTCCTGATTCAGAAAAAAAAGTAGCTGTATTATCAGGTGGAGAAAGAAGGAGAGTAGCACTATGTCGGTTATTACTACAAGAACCTGATGTACTCTTACTAGATGAACCTACAAATCACTTGGATGCAGAATCTGTACATTGGTTGGAACACCATCTAGCACAATATAAAGGAACTGTTATAGCAGTTACTCACGATAGGTATTTCTTAGATAATGTTGCGGGGTGGATATTAGAATTGGATAGAGGAGAAGGCATCCCATGGAAAGGGAATTACTCTTCATGGCTAGATCAGAAATCTAAGCGTTTAGCCCAAGAAAGTAAAACTGCTTCTAAACGTCAGAAAACTCTAGAACGAGAATTAGAGTGGGTACGTCAAGGGGCTAAAGGAAGACAAACAAAACAAAAAGCGCGTCTTAAGAATTATGATAAATTACTAAGTCAAGACCAAAAACAACTTGATGAAAAATTAGAAATTTATATCCCCAATGGCCCGCGATTAGGTACCAATGTTATAGAGGCTACTGGAATTAGTAAAGCATATGATGATAAGCTATTATATGAAGATCTTAATTTTAAGCTTCCACAAGCTGGGATTGTAGGAATTATTGGCCCTAATGGAGCTGGGAAGACTACTATTTTTAGGATGATAATGGGAGAAGAAACAGCTGATAAAGGAACTTTTTCTCTTGGAGAAACTGCAAAAATTGCCTATGTAGACCAATCACATTCTAATATAGATCCAGAAAAATCAATTTGGCAAAATTTTAGTGATGAGCAAGAACTTATTATGATGGGGGGACGTAAGGTAAATTCTAGAGCGTATCTAAGTCGATTTAATTTTGGAGGAAGTGAACAGAATAAAAAGGTGTCTACGCTTTCTGGTGGAGAACGTAATCGATTACACCTTGCCATGACACTAAAAGAAGAAGGTAATGTGCTACTTCTAGATGAGCCTACTAATGATCTTGATGTCAATACTTTAAGAGCGTTAGAAGAAGGCTTAGAAAATTTTGCAGGATGTGCAGTTGTCATTTCTCACGACCGCTGGTTTTTAGATAGAATTTGTACCCATATATTAGCTTTTGAAGGAGATTCTCAGGTATATTTTTACGAAGGGAGTTTTTCTGAATATGAAGAAAATAAAAAGAAACGCCTGGGAGGAGATGTAATGCCAAAACGTATTAAGTATAAGAAATTGGTACGATAGTTTATTGAAGTATATATACTATGAACATAACACTGAAAGTGGTTTTTTTCTTATTTTCTGCGGGAGTATTTGCACAATCAGAATATCCTCATGTATTGCTTTTTAAGGATGGTACCGAAGTACAAGGAAAAGTAGTAGTATGGGATATGAATGCACTAATTTTTAGAAAAGCCAGTACAGATGAAAAACAATCGTATAGATATAAATCCTTGAAATCTATAATTAATTCTGAAACCAGAAAAGAATACGATAAAGGGTTATATGTATTAAGGCAATTAAAAGGTACGAATCAAACATTACGATTAACCAAAGCTATTTCTGGAAAAATGGATTGTTTTTATGTTATAAAGGAAGGCTCTTCTAGCGGAATTAGTGATGTCACGACGGTTAATTTTCTTTATTATTTTTGTAAAAAAGGGGAGAATGAAGTTATACCTGTAAAATGGCGACCAAAATTTAAAAAAACGAAAAAGGTTTTAATAGAATATTTTGAGGATTGTCCAGATTTAATTTCAAAAATAAAAGAAGGTTATTTTGAGCAAATCATCGAAGCTTTCGAACGAATGGTTATATATTACAATACAAAATGTTAGATCATATCAAAGTCATTGCTTTCGATGCTGATGATACCTTGTGGGTAAATGAACCTTTTTTTAGAAAAGCCGAAGAAGAGTTCTGCGAACTTGTGTCGGAATACATGTCAAAAGACGAAGCAAATAAATTACTTTTCGAAGTAGAAATGCAAAATCTTGCGTTATATGGATACGGTATCAAGCCATTTACCCTTTCTTTAATCGAAGCAGCAATTAAGATTACTAATGGGAATATGAATGCTCAATTAGTAACACAGTTAATTGATAAAGGAAAACAAATGCTTCAGGAACCAATTGAATTACTCGATGGTATAGAAGAAACATTACAACAACTATCTGAAAAATATCGATTGGTTATGGCAACCAAAGGAGATCTGTTAGATCAAGAACGCAAGCTTATAAAATCTGGATTATCAACATACTTTCATCATATAGAAATTGTTTCTGACAAAACAGAAAAACAATATCAAAAACTTGTTCAACATTTAGATATCCAACCATCAGAATTTTTGATGATTGGCAATTCAGTAAAGTCAGATGTGTTGCCTGTTCTTGCTATTGGTGCACACGCAATTCATATTCCTTTTCATACTACTTGGATTCATGAAATGCACGATGCTGCAATTGATCACCCAAATTTTAGAAGTTTAACTAAGTCTATTGAGTTACTAGAAATACTATAAACGCAATAATAATAGATGTTGTTTTATCTCATAAACACCAAATTTTATCTTTGGAGATTTTACAAATTCAAGTAGATTTCCCATTAAGAACTAAAACCTTATCTGTTATACGATTTACGGATGAGAATTTCGTAAAAATAATGGCAAGGATTTTTCGCTAGATTGATGAATCAAATTAAAGAATAGCCATAGCTATTGTTTCATTTTATGAAGAAAATATAGTAGAAAAAGAATGTCATTAGATGCGAAATTTTTATTCGTAAATCGTATTATACATTTGTTAGCAAAAAGTTTAGTTTTTTAGGTAAGAACTAATACACATAACAGTATCATCAACATTTATAGGAGGTGTAGCAAGCATATATAGGATGATTCCATCGTTTACTGCTTTGTACTCCTCTAGAACAGTTCCAAATTCGTCAGTAGTATATCCAACAATATCATCTTTTTTTACTGTATCTCCAGCTTTGTGTTTACTGTAAAAAATTCCATTTACACTAGCATTTATATACGTTTGATTATTAAGCTGAGTAATGTCTTTATGGGCTCCAGTTCCATCAGAATACATCCCCATAGTTTCTAGCATATTCAAGACTCCTTGTTTTATCATGTCGACATTTTCTTTTTGCACATTTCCTAATTTTCCACATTCAATGCTTAATGCAGTTTTTCCATCTTGTACAGCTTGTTTGAATGCATATTTTGCTGGCTCCGTTTCTGAGATGGTATAAGGATAGGATACCACATATTGGAATCCGCTATTATCAGAAAGTTTCTTCGCCAATGCAGTTTGATCTGGTTTTTTGGTGTTGTTATAATAGCATACAAAAGGCATTAAATCTTCGCAAGCATCTCCACCATGTACATCCAAAAACACATCACTAACTGGGATAATGTTTGTGGATATAAAGAATGCTATTTTTTCTGTAATGCTACCCTCTTTTTTTCCAGGAAAGGCATTGTTTAAATTTTTTTGATCTTGTGGGTTAATAAAAGGAGTTCGTTTAAAAAATGAAGCGATATTGGCAATTGGAATAATAATTAGTGTTCCATTAAGTTTCTCTGTTTTGATGTGCTTTAGAAGTTTTTGCATTGCAACAATTGGTGGATATTCATACCCGTGAACACCTGCAACAATTGTAAATACTGGCCCTTCAGTATTACCTTTTATAATTGATATAGGCAAGTGCCCAGAATTTCCCATATCATCAGAAAATTCTACGCGAATGTTCTGTTTTATGGATTTACTTTTAGAATTGAAAGCTTTATGAAAGGCATTTTGCGAAAAACCAGATTGAATCACAAAAAAAAATAAAAATGGTATTCTATACATGTAGTTCTGAGTTTCGTGTAAGATTTTTACTAATATGTAAATATATGACTGTTTAAGTATTTTTTGAATCTGAACACCTTAAAATACTGAAAGTACACATTCATTTCTTAATGTTAATTATCTGACTTTTGATGAGAAGAATTGCAAATACTTTTCAAAATCAATAAAAACCATTAATGGAATACTATGAGTTATGTTTTTGAAGTATAAAAATAAAAAAAGAAGCTATCTTAATATTTGATGACAGCTTCTTTTTTTTAGAATTGAGAATAAGAGATATTATTATCTTCTATTCAATATATTTTTTCTTTGATATTTTAAAGAATTAATCTACTAATAACTTTAAGGAGTAATTAGAGCCTGATCGATCTAATACTCGTACTAAATATAATCCTGTTTCTAATCCAGAAATATCTATAGTAACTCTATTTGTTCGTTCACTTACTGATAAGGATTTTACTTGTTTTCCAGTAAGATCAGAAATGATAATTGTACTATTTTGCAAATCTGTTTTATTGGATATAGAAACATTTGAAGCAGCAGGATTTGGGAACATAGTAAATGATGATGAGAGGTTCTCATTTTCTTTTACTGCTTGATCACAATCAGGTGCTGTAGCCGAATTACTAAAATAGATAGTAAAATCTCCAGTAGTAGAAACTAATACAAAGTTTCTTTCATCAATAGTCGCATAATAGTCACCATCTAAACCAGTAATGCCTGTATTAACTAAAGAGATTTCAGGATTTGACTCATTAAAACTTTGAGTTGCATCTGAAAAATCAATATACCAAGGAGCGGTATTTAAATTAAATGAAAACTGATATAACCCATTATTAGATAAATCCCAATTTAGGGTAAACATAGTCACATTATCCATATTTGGACCACCAGTACCTAATACATAAACATTTTCATAAGAAGTATTTATATTCACTAACGAAGTGCTCAAAGGCGCATCAAAAGTACAATCTCCTCCTATAGGACCTCCTGCTTGATTTCTTGTTACTGTTATAGAATTAGATAAATCAAATGTACCTTGTAAGTCTGCTGCATTGTTACCTACTGCTGCTCCTTGAAGTCCATCTTCGTATCTTAAGTACCAAATTAAACAAGTACCTACTCCTGCAACATCAAAGTTTACGCCTTCTAAAGCAGCAATTGTTGGTGGTAATCCTAATATCTCTAATTGATCATCGGTAACTACCCAAGTAGCATTACTTCCTGAACTACCTGATACTGAAATACCACTTACATTATCTACGATACCATCTCCTACTGTAAAGGTAAATGGACCTCCTGTAATAACTCCTCCGTCTACAACTGGCGGGCTAGGGTTTCCTGTACCATCACAATTTGGAGCTGTTGTCGAATTACTAAAATAGATAGTAAAACCTTCTTCAATAGAAACTAAAACAAAATTATCTCCATCTAAAGTAACATGATACGAACCATCTAATCCTGTAATATCAGAACCAGATATCGTGATTTGAGGTTCAGCAGAATTAAAGTTTTGTGTAGAACCTGATGATAAATCATTGTACCAATTAGGAATACCATTAGTTGTATTCATTGAGAATTGATATAAACCATTATTTCCTAAATCCCAGTTTATAGAAAGACTAGCAATATTATCTAAGTTTGGCGCACCACCACCAAATACATAAATATTTTCATATGATGAATTTATAGAAGGTAATGCTGCTGTTCTTGGTGTATCAAATGGGCAAACAGGTTTTCTACAATCTACCACTACAGATAGATCAATAGTTTCCACGATACCACTACTAAATTCTCCATCACTAACAGTTAATGTAACTGTCGCATCATCTAGGGCAGCATCAAAGCTGTGAGAAACTTCAATCCCCTCTGCAGTAGTACCATCTCCAAAATCCCAAGTATATGTCAGGGAATCATTATTAGGATCACTAGAATCAGCTGCACTAAAAGTAACATCTGGACCACCACAACGACCATTATCACTTGTAAAAGCAGCTACAGGAGGTCTATTAGGTATTGGTTCTGATCCAAAATCAACATCACTAGTTGAATAAAATGCTTCTTCAGAGAGTGATCGTTGCCATACACTATAAATTACGTGTTTACCAGTTCTATTAGGTAAAGTTACATCTATATTATCTTCTGATGAAGCGTCTCTTGGTTGTGTACGAACAAGCAGTTCGAGACTATCCCATGTAAGTGGTTGATCTGGTGTCCAATCCGCTTTGGTTATATATACATCAAAGTATAATGTTTGATGAGGCGCTGTATGAGTCCAAGTTACAGTTAATGGACCAGGTGTAACAGGTGTAGCTACCCAATCATTTCTTATTTGATCTAACCCACCGTATTTGTCAGGTCGGCCAGCACTAGCTAGATTACCATCGGCAATAATTTCTCTGTGCGCACCATTAGCATCCATTCTTGCAACTTCATTCCAATCATACAAGGCTTGAGTTCCATACATAGCTATTGCATCGATACAGGCAGGAGAATCTGGATCCTCAGGACCTTCTTGAAAACAAATCCAAACCCGGCTGGGAGGAAATGTTACAGTACCATGTGTGAAAATAGATTGAAAAGGTGTAATTAAAAGTAAAGTACAAAACAATGCACCTAACCACCCCTTGAATTGGGATTTGAGTTTGTGTGTTTTCATGTTGGAAAATAAGTTTATTAAATAAATAAAAGGTTATTCAAAATTAAGGGTTATTATTTGAAACTACTTAAATTACAACTATTTAAACATAATTTTAATACTTTTTAACAAAAATTTATAGAAATTATTGTCTTTAACTTTGATATTTACAACCTTTGAAATTATACGTGAAGAGATGCGTTGACCTTATAGCTCTGACATCTTCCTTTGATTTTTTCTTTCTAAATGTTTCTTTGAAATTGTAATCAAATTGATTTCTCCGAAGTAACTATAAGTGTGTAATGAGAACAGATCTTGGAGGTTTATAATTTCTTAAAATAATAGAAATCTATCAAGTAATGTGTATGGAATGACTTAGAAGTAACGTTTAATATTTTATAATTTTGCTAAAACTTCTAATTTTTCAAATACAATAACTTTATACATAGCGCTTGCAGGCACTTTTTTATCATCAATTAACAAATGGGTTCTGGTTGCTTTTGAAACTCTGTTTAAATTGGCAATGTATGATTTATGTGTGCATTGAAAATTTTTAGATAATAAAATAGTAATATTAATTAGTGTTTCAGAAATAAGATACATTCTTGAATCGGTAAAGATTTTTAAATAATTCCCAAAACTCTGAATGTATAGAATTGATGTAAATGAAACATTAACTGGCATGCCATCAAGTTTTATTTGAAGTTCTTTACTTACATTTTGCCAGAAGCAGGTTGACGTGTACGTATCATGTCTCGAGACATGCTAAAACTAGGTAATTTGGTTCTCAATAAAGATAAATTAAACGGCGAGCAGCTTATTTCTGTAGACTATCTTGCCAAAGCAACTACTGGAATTGTGAAACCTACTGAAGATTGGATCCCTAAAGACTATCGTTACGGTTATTTTTGGTATCAAACATTCGTAAAAGTATATAATAAATTATGATGCTAGATTTGCTTGGGGAGGGTGGAGAGCAACGTGTAATTGTTATAGCAGCACTCGATCTAATCATTGCAATATCTGGTCATGATAGCGAAGATAAAATAATGACTCAAATTTCTGACATTAATTATATTTTCTTACGTTCTACAAACTCTAATTGATCCAGTCCAATATTAGTTGTAAAAATACCATAATTAACAACTGCCTTTCCTTTTTCTATACTATCGATGGTACCCGTGGATTTTCCATCGATCATTCGAACTTTATCACCGAGCTGTAATTTGATTTTGGGTTTAGTTTTTTCTAATTTTTCTTCTTTCTTTTTTTGATTTTTTTTCTGAACCCTAATGACATCTATTTTTTTCTCGACTTCTGTTTTAATTTTCTTTTCTTTCTCTTTGATTACTTTTTTTTGTCGAGCAGTTTGTTTTTTTCTTTTCGAATTTTCGATTTGTACTATTTTCATAAACTCATCGATAAGAACTCTTTTCTTTTTATTATTAAAATAGTGTTCACTAATCTCATTTATCTTTTGTCCCAAATAAATCATGCGTTGGTTGCTATCATAAAGCTCTTGATAATTTTCTAGTTTTTGTTGAATTCTAGCATTTATTTTTTCCAAACGTTCTTTCTCTTCTTCAGTTTTTAGCTCTTTAGATTTAAGCGAAGAAGTAGTTTTTTGTAATTTAGATCGTTCTTTTTGAAGATTAGCAATACTTTTATCAAAACGAATTTTGCCTCGTTCTACTTTTTTCTTGGCTTTATTAATTAAACTATAAGGAATTCCATTTTTCTGTGCTACCTCAAAGGTAAATGAACTACCAGCCTCTCCCAGATGTAATTTAAAGAGAGGTTCTAGCGTTCTGGCATCAAAAAGCATATTGGCATTACTCATATGAGGTAATTCATTGGCTAGCATTTTTAGGTTCGCATAATGTGTAGTGATAATTCCATATGATTCACGTTCATAAAAAACTTCTAAAAAAGCCTCTGCTAATGCACCTCCCAATTCTGGATCACTACCCGTACCAAACTCATCAATTAGAAATAATGTTTTATCATTACATTTTCTTAAAAAATAATTCATATTCTTTAAGCGATAACTATACGTGCTTAATTGATTTTCTATAGATTGATTGTCTCCAATATCAGTTAGTATTAAAGAAAATATACACATTCTACTATATTCATGTACAGGAACCAGCATACCACTTTGTAGCATTACTTGTAATAGGCCTACTGTTTTTAGCGTAATACTTTTACCGCCTGCATTGGGTCCAGATATAACTATAATCCGATTCTTACTATCTAAAGATATTGTTTGGGGATATGTTTTTTCATCTTTAGATTGATTGTTTAAATAGAGTAGAGGATGGTATGCATCTTTTAATATCATCTCCTTATGATCGGATATCTTAGGTAGTATTGCATTAAGTTTAGTTGCATATTTTGATTTGGCAGCTACGATATCAATATCACTTAGATATTCTTGATAGTGTACTAATACATCTGTATAAGGCCTTATTTTATTAGTAAGATCTTTTAATATTCTTACAATTTCTTCGCGCTCATCATATCTTAAATTACTAAGTGTTCTGCTAAATTGGATAGTAGTCTCTGGTTCTATGTATACGATACTTCCAGTTTTGGAGCTACCCATAATACTCCCTTTTACTTTACGGCGATACATGGCTTTTACGGCTAAGACTCTACGATTATCTACCACACTCTCTTTAATCTCATCGAGATAATCCAAATTGTGATACCTAGTCAGATCTTTGCTAAAGCTTCCATTAAGTTTTGCTTGCACCTCATTGATATCCTTCCTAAGGCTAGATAATGTAGAAGAAGCATTATCTTTTATTTCGCCATATTTATCTATAATAGCTTGGATATGATTGATAATCTCTTTAGTAAATGGAATTTCTATAGAAGTGGTATATAATGTTGGGTATAATTCTTTGTTTTTTCTTAAAAACAGTACTAATTCATTTGTAGTAGTACTAATTGTTACTATTTTTTTTAGATGTAGTGATTCTAAAAAAGTATTTTCGATACTTAATAATTGTATTTCTTTATCAATACTATCAAATCCATGATTAGGTATTTTAGCATCCTGAAGATGCGAAGATTTATACTCGGATACATGTTGTAATGCTATGTGTAACTTCTCTTTAGTACTTAGAGGTGTAATTTTAAGTGCTTTGATTTTTCCGTAATCAGTATTGCATAGCTCTGCAATATGAGTTAATACGATATCAAATTCTAGGTCATTTAATGTTTTTTCGGAAATACGAATCATTTTTTCCTTTCTCTATTACTATTTTAATCCACATTGTGGAGTTTAACTTAACGACATTGTCAGGTTTATGCATTAGTTGATTTAGTAATACAATTAATTTACCCTAATTTTACAACGCAGCAAAAATAAACAATTACACTATTTATATAGATATTTTTATGGATGTAAATATCGAACAGAGTTGGAAAACTCAACTAGCAGCAGAATTTGAAAAATCATATTTTAAGGATTTAGTACATTTTGTAAAAACAGAATATAAAACTACTACTTGTTTTCCTAAAGGGACAGAAATATTTGCAGCCTTTAAGTATTGTAATTTCAATGATCTTAAAGTTGTTATCATAGGTCAAGATCCTTATCATGGTATTGATCAGGCACATGGGTTATGTTTTTCTGTGAATGATGGTATAGAATTACCACCATCACTTATTAATATTTTTAAAGAAATAGAAACAGATATAGGTGTTCCATTTGCGCCTAATGGTAATTTAGAACGCTGGGCTAGGCAAGGGGTACTGCTACTAAATGCGACATTGACAGTTCGAGCTCATCAAGCTGGATCTCATCAAAAAAAGGGATGGGAACAATTTACAGATGCAGTAATACAAGAAATCTCTTTGCACAAGAAAAATGTTGTTTTCTTACTTTGGGGTGGATATGCTAAAAAGAAAGGTTCCAAGATTAACAACGACAAACATTGTGTATTAACAAGTGGCCATCCATCGCCATTGAGTGCGAATAGAGGATACTGGTTTGGGAATAAGCATTTTAGTAAAACTAATGATTATTTAAAAAAAACAAATCAATTAGTTATCAAGTGGTAATATACCTAAGCAGCTTTTGGAATTTCTGGTGTTTTTGGTTTTTCAGGAGTAAATGAAGCAGGATTTTTTGTGCTTTTTAATTTTATATTTTTCTTTTCTCCATCAACTGATTGGATACTGAATTTTAGAAGTATAAAGTTAAAAATTATTAATCCAGCCAAAATAAGTAAAAATGTCGCCATAATTCATTTGTTAGTTAACTATTAGATGCATTCGTGATTAATAGGTTGCGTTTACATCCTGTAATTAATGTAATTAATGTACTTAGGGTATTGGATATGATGCAAATGTACAAAATTATTTTGTTCATAAGTTATGGGTATACCGCAATATGTAGGAATTATAGATGGATTATTAATAACGTTTAAAAAATAATAATATCTTGATATTACTATTAATTTATTAATGATTTTGTAATTGTTTTCTAGTATTGGTTATATTTTTTTATCATCGAAGCAATGAAATATAGAATTTAATCCCTAAAAAAAACATCATTAACAGTTGTATTAATAGGAAAGAAAGAATCTTTTAATAGATAGATTCTGCATTTTATAGATAAAAATTACTATCTAGAAGCGATATCCCAGATATAAGTTTGGCCTAGCAATAATATCAGGGCTATTATCACTAAATAAATTTCGACCAATACCCATACTGATATCTATAAAAAAACCTTTTCGAGTAACAAATTTACCACCTACACCAAATCCTATCGCAAAATCAGTAAACTCAACATCTATATCTTCGGTTCTTACAAAATCTCCAAACTCATCCCTTATTTCTATATATTTCTCGTGTTCTCCATTAGACAACATGCCGAAACCTTCTATATAAAACCCCCAGGCTACTCTATTGCCAAAGAAATATTTATAGCGAGCAGTTAGCGCCAGTTCTTTATCAAAAATACCGTCTCTATCAATAATATCATTATCAGTATCAATATTATCACTAAATCTATAAAACACATCAAAGCCAAGAGTAGTATTAGCTGTTAGGATTCTTTCATATCCAATGTCTAATGCTGCAAATGCAACAATGTTTATAGGATTGATACTAATTTCATTTTTAGTACTATCTCTAGAAGGTACATCAGATTGATTTTGAGCTATCAATAATTGGCTTATAAATATATTGATTACTATTAGTATGATTTTTTTCATAGAAGTGTAGATAAATGAATACTGTTATTTTGTTTTCACTCTATGAAGATGGTTTATTTTATAAAAGGTTGCTTTATAATTTAGAAGTTAGAGAGTCTACAGGAACGATTTCTTTGATAATATCAAGAGCAAATAACTGTTTTTGAACACTATGGATCGTACTATCGGATAGTATTTCTTGACTCCATTCTGTACTTTGCAACCATTCTTTTATATCATTTAATTGCTGATCATATCTATGAGCTAAGGTTTTATCAATACTAGGAATATTTTTGAAATTAGTAGTAGTGGCATTAATAGTCTTTAAGATGGTTTGTAATTGTTCTTTTTTAGTATTAATGATTTCATTTCTTACCGCTATAACAAAACAGGGCCAAGGGGTGGGGCAGTCATCTATTCGCCTAAATGTTTTATTATCTACTAGAGGTTTTGTGGTAAAGTGTTCCCACATAAAATAGTCTGCACTTCCATTGGTTAATGCATCTACAGCACCTTCCAGATTTTTTATCACTTCGAATTGCAAGGTTGTTGTATCCCAATTATTTTTTTGAGCATTAACGTAAGCCATAAGATGTGATCCAGAACCATATCTACTTATTGCAGCAGTTGTATTTTTAAGATCTTCAATCGTTTTATAGTTAGTATTGAATCCAACGTGTATTCCCCAAATTAATGGAGATTGTATATATGTTTGTATGATAGTACTTGGATTTCCTGCGATGATATCTTTTATGATACCCTCAGTAAGAATAATGGCAATATCAATTTCTTTATTGCGTAATGCTTCGCACATAGCACCAGTACCTCCCGGAAAATCCTGCCATTGTAATTCTATATTTTGAGCCCTAAATGCGCCTTCATCTATAGTTAAATGCCAAGGTAGATTAAAGTGCTCAGGAACACCACCTATTTTAAAATAATCCATGCTATAAAAATGTTTTTAGTAATAATAAATGTATTTTATCGATTATAAATGTATTTAATCGATGATTTATATGTTAATTAATAAAATATGAAGTAAAAATCTTATTTATTTAATTATATTTGAACAACAAAATAAAACAATATTGCTATGAGAAAGAATTTTTTGAGAAATAAAAGTCCAAAAGTGAAAGTTGCTAAATTACAAAATGACTCTTTAGAAAAAGGAATTGTTATTTTTATAGCGTTGTTGTTGATTATAAATTTTATGATAAGTATGAAAATACTTTTCGGATAAATCGTCATAAATGTAGTTCATAAAATAAGATGCGCCTTATTTTAATCGGATCATTTAAAGTAAAAAATATAGACAGTTTATTGTTTATATTTTTTTTACTTTTTATGTACAAAAGAAAAACCTTATTCAGGGTATACTACTAATTTATCCAGTGTATATTTGATCAAATTATCTATTGTTTTTTGTGGATTCGTACTAAATTCTCCAGTAATTCTATTGGCTAAAATTGCATTCATAGATACTGCACGATGTCCTAAAAGTTTTGCAATACCATAAATTCCTGCTGTTTCCATTTCGAGATTAGTAATTTTTTTGTCTGCATATTGGAATGAATTAATTTTTGTATTCATAGCGGTATCTGATATTGCCAATCTTAGTGTACGTCCTTGAGGGCCATAAAATCCAGCATTAGTAATTGTAAAACCTTTTTGAGTAAGATCACTCTGCATATGTCTTCCTAATTTTTTATCAAAAAGCACCACGTAGGGAACAGATTTATCAGTTGCCCAATTAAGATGTGCTACTAATGCAGTAGAAATCTGTGGAAATTGTATGGCTGCACTATCATAAAAATGTAATAAACTATCAAAACCAATAGCTACTTCTGTTACAATATAACTATCGATAGGGATGTACGATTGTATAGCACCAGAGGTGCCTACACGTATGATATTTAAGGAGGTGAGATTTTTTTTAACTTCTTTGGTTTTAAAATCTATATTGACCAATGCATCTAACTCGTTTAAGACAATATCAATATTATCTGTTCCTATACCAGTAGAGATTACAGTTATTCTTTTTCCTCTGTATATGCCTGTCTGTGTATGGAATTCTCTTTTTTGTATGCTACATTCTATATGATTAAAGTGTTTAGTGACCTGTGATACACGATCTGGATCACCAACTGTTATGATGTTTTTGGCAATATGTTCAGGTTTTAAATGTAGATGATAGATGCTACCATCACTATTGAGAATCAGCTCTGAATTAGCTATGGGCATATCATAATTTTAATAAATTATTAGTCTGATTATTATACAAATAATCATATTTTTTTACACCTCCATAATACCAATCCAGCATCTGTGTATTGTAGAAATTCTTCTTTTGATCTAAAGCTAATTTTCCTCTTTCGGATAATACTAGCTGTTCTTTGGTTTGATCTAAAAATTGAAATAATCTGGCAAGGACTCGTTTCATTTGCATATCACCATATCCATAAAACCCTTGGTATTCTAATGCATACCCCATTAGTTGACTAATGTTTTTAATTTGGTAGGTGCTTATTATTTCCAAAATATTGTGTTCTAATACATTAAGTCCTGTAAGCATGTTGGGAAATCGCTGTAGATGAGCACGTAAACAAATGGATAGATAATCAAACGAAGATTTATTTTTTATTTGACCAGCGATTTTGGTTGGATTAGCTTCACAATACAATGTCCATATATGAGAGGCTAACTCTAAATCATTAATGTCTAATATTTTTTTGTTTTCATAATGAATCTTTAGTTGAGCGTCTGATAATTCATTAAGTCCATATAGTTTTTGTTCATTTTTTACACGACCACTACATACTAGATATACAGGAGTATTTTTAATGCCTTTTCGTAATAATAAGCTTATTGCTGCAATTAAATTGACGTGACAGAATAGATCATATTCAAACCAAAGGACTACTTCATTGTATTTTTTTAATGATTTTATTTTTTGTAATTCGGAAATAAACTTTGCATCATAGTCTTCATAAGAAATGTCATAATATTTGCTTAAAAAAGATTTGCGAAATTGTATAGATTGTTTTTTTTCGACCTCTATACAGGTAGGTCCTTCGCAGAGCATTTCTCTCCATACCAAAAAATCTCCATGTACAAGTTGAATCTCCTGTAATCGATCCGTTAAGACGTCACCGTTAGTTATGTGTAGTGTTTTTTTATCCAATATTAGTGTATTATGTGATGTGAAACGCCTATTTGTTATCCTCCTACGCGTTTTACTTTAAATCCTTTTTCTTTTAAAATAGCCATAATTTTATCTCGATAATCGCCTTGGATGATGATGCAATTGTTTTTAAAACTACCTCCAACACTAAGTTTGGTTTTTAGCTCTTTAGCTAACTTTTTAAAATCCTTATCTGCACCAGTATATCCTTCTAAAATAGTAATTGGTTTCCCTTTCCTCTTTTCGTATTTACAGATAATAGGAGAGTCTTGCATCCATATATCATCTTGTACTGGAATATTTTCTTCTTCTTCGAGAGGTTCATGGTCGGGGAATAAATTTTTTAATTGCTCTTTTAAATCCATGGTTCCAGGTTATTTTTTAATCAATCCTATTTCTACAAGGCGTTGGTGCAAGAATTCTCCAGCAGTAATATCTTCATATTGCTTGGGGTTGTCTGCGGTAATACATTCTTCTAAGCAATTGAGTTTCATATCACTTCTTGGGTGCATAAAGAAAGGAATAGAATATCGAGGTTTGCTCCACTGTTCTTTTGGGGGGTTTATAACCTTATGAATTGTTGATCGTAGTTTATTATTAGTATGGCGTTCTAACATGTCTCCGACATTAATAACTAGTTCATCTTCTTGTGGGATGGCATCAATCCATTTTCCATCTTTTCGTTGTACTTGCAACCCTCCTGTAGAGGCTCCCATAAGTAATGTAATTAGATTAATATCTCCATGAGCACCTGCACGAACCGCTCCTTTAGGCTCTTCAGTTATTGGGGGATAATGAATAGGGCGTAAAATGCTATTGCCATTACTTCCCCAATGATCAAAATAATATTCATCCAAGCCTATGTATATAGCTAGTGCTCTGAGTACATATATCCCAGTTTTTTCGAGCATCTTGTATGCTTTCATGCCTGTAGTATTAAAGTTTTTCAACTCATTTACCGTTATATTTGCAGGATATTTTTCGATTAAATTAGCATCGGGATCTGGTTCTTGACCAAAATGCCAAAATTCTTTTAAATCCCCTTCTTTTTTACCTTTTGCATGTTCTTTACCAAAAGAAATATAGCCTCTTTGACCTCCAAGACCTTCGATTTCATATTTCTTTTTAGTCTCAGTAGGCAAAGCAAAAAATGCTTTGACCTCTTTATAAAGTTTTTTGACTAAGTCATCATCCAAAAAATGATTTTTTAATGCTACAAAGCCAATTTCTTCATAAGCTGATCCAATTTCATTAACAAATTTTTGTTTCAATATAGGATCATTAGATAAAAAATCTGCCAGATTTACACTTGGTATGGTATTCATATTCTATTTTTCTGTAACTAAAATAGTTGTATTTGTAGAATATACATAAAAGTTTACGTTTTTTTTTATGTGAGATGTTTGTAAATTATGCTGTACGCTAGACCAAATAGCAAAATAGTTATTTTTAGCACACTCATAATTATCAACAAATTAGATAAAAATAAGCTAATGCTCTATCTAAAATTTTGAGTATTATAATTTTGTAACATATCTCTAACACTATTGTAATAATTATGAGATAAAAATAATTACATTTACTAATTATTGAATAAAATACACCTATAAAGTATATGATTGAATACAAATCACAGCTTAACTTCGATAAAAAACAATACAGCGATGACACATTGATTTCTTTGTATACGCGTCTTCTTATTCCAAGATTAATTGAAGAAAAAATGCTGGTGTTATTACGGCAAGGCAAAATATCTAAATGGTTTAGTGGTATTGGACAAGAAGCGATTTCTGTTGGTATTACTTCGGCATTACAAGATGATGAATATATATTACCTATGCATCGCAATTTGGGTGTGTTTACTACTAGAAAAATTCCGTTATATAAACTTTTTGCCCAATGGCAAGGAAAAAAAAGTGGATTTACTAATGGTCGTGATCGTTCTTTTCATTTTGGAACCCAAGAATACAATATTGTAGGTATGATTTCTCATTTAGGTCCTCAGATGGGGGTTGCTTGTGGGATAGCCTTAGGTAATTTATTACAACAAAATAATAAAGTTACTGCAGTGTTTACAGGAGAAGGAGGTACTAGCGAAGGAGATTTTCATGAAGCACTAAATATAGCATCAGTCTGGAGTTTACCCGTGCTATTTTGTATAGAAAATAATGGGTACGGATTATCTACACCAACTACAGAGCAGTATCATTGTGAGAATTTAGCAGATAGAGGAGTAGGTTATGGAATAGAATCCCATGTCATAGATGGTAATAATATACTCGAAGTATATCATAAAGTACTAGAAATAGCAATTGATATACGGAAAAACCCAAAACCAGTTTTGATAGAGTTTAAAACTTTCAGGATGCGTGGTCACGAAGAAGCAAGTGGCATCAAATATGTTCCTAAAGATATGATAGCGTATTGGGCAGAAAAAGATCCTATTGAAAATTTTAAAAGTTTTTTGTTAGAAAAAAACATATTGTCAACAAAGATAGATGAGCAGAAAAGAGAAGCTATAAAAAATGAAATAGAGTCTCATTGGAAACAGGCAAATGATGAAAAAAATATTGATGTTGATCTAGATAAAGAATTACACGATGTTTATCAAGATTATGATTTTAAGGAAATACAACCAACAGCTGTAACCAAAGAACTTAGGTTTATAGATGCGATATCAGAAAGTTTGAAACTAGCTATGTATCGTTATGCTACTATGGTTATTATGGGGCAGGACATAGCTGATTATGGAGGTGTTTTTAAGATTACAGATGGATTTATGAATCTTTTTGGAAAAGAAAGAGTTCGCAATACTCCAATATGCGAATCTGCAATCGTATCTACTGCGTATGGATTATCAGTAAATCATACCAAAGCTATTGTAGAGATGCAATTTGCAGATTTTGTTTCTTCTGGATTTAATCCAATAGTAAATCTATTAGCAAAATCATATTACAGATGGGGTCAAAATGCAGATGTAGTTATTAGGATGCCCTGTGGTGGAGGTGTAGGAGCTGGCCCTTTTCATAGTCAGACAAATGAAGCTTGGTTTACAAAAACACCTGGACTAAAAGTAGTGTATCCTGCTTTTCCAAGTGATGCAAAAGGATTATTAGCTGCCGCTATTGAAGATCCTAATCCTGTTTTGTTTTTTGAACATAAAGCATTATACAGAAGTATTAGACAACAAGTGCCAGAAGGATATTTTACGATTCCTTTAGGTAAAGCTATGGTGATTGAACACGGAAATGATGTTTCTATCATTAGTTATGGAGCGGGTATTCATTGGGCTATAGAAATTATAGAAAAACATTCAGAAATAAGTGCTGACATCATCGATTTAAGAACATTGAGCCCATTAGATACTGAGACAATATATCAATCCGTAAAGAAAACAGGAAAGGTAATTATCTTGCAAGAAGATTCTATGTTTGGCGGTGTCGCTTCTGATATTTCTGCTTTATTGGCAGAACATTGTTTTGAATATCTAGACGCACCTGTAAAAAGAGTCGCTAGTTTAGAAACACCTATTCCTTTTGATGCTTCACTAGAAAAACAATATTTAGCAAAAGATAGATTCGAAAAAGCATTAGTAGAATTGCTTGAATATTAAAACTTGTGTTTTTAAAAAAACGGTATTGTTAATAAATTATCTATTGCGTTTAAGTAATTGATTATCAGCATGTGTTTTTTTGTTTTTTCGATAAACAGTTTTTTTTAAGGATGACAAACAACTTCAAAACTTTATAAGGGTTAAAATCCCCTGCTTATATGTTGTATGTTCGATAGTTATATGTTAATTTCGCGCTGTTTACATATGAATCTGTTAAGATTTGAATCAAGTAAGGATAATATAAATATATGGATGTTAACGAATTAGAGCTTTTAAAATCATCAAAAATATTAGTGACTGGTGCAGCAGGGTTTATTGGATCTAACCTCTGTGAAGCCTTACTTGAATTTGGTAGTACAGTTGTAGGTTTAGATAACTTTGCGACGGGACATAAAAAAAATATAGCTGCAATTAGTAATCATCCCAATTTCACTTTTATAGAAGGAGATATCCGTAAGCTTGATGACTGTCATAAAGCTAGCGTAGGAGTTGACTATGTATTACACCAAGCCGCACTAGGATCTGTACCAAGATCAATTAACGATCCAATTACTAGTAATGATGTAAATGTAGGAGGTTTTTTAAATATGTTAGTAGCAGCAAGAGATGCAAGTGTTAAACGATTTATATATGCTGCAAGTTCTTCTACCTATGGAGATTCTGTTGCTTTACCTAAAGTAGAAGATAAGATAGGAAAACCGTTATCTCCATATGCAATTACCAAATATGTTAATGAACTATATGCAGATAATTTTAAAAAAACCTATAATTTAGACACTATAGGCTTACGCTATTTTAATGTATTTGGCCGTAAACAAGATCCAGATGGAGCATATGCGGCTGTAATCCCTAAATTTGTAATGCAATTTATGAAACTTGAATCTCCAGTAATTAATGGAGATGGTTCTTTCTCTAGAGATTTTACATATATAGATAATGTAATTCAGATGAATGTAAGAGCCATTGTGTCAGAAAATAAAGAAGCATTGAACACAGTATATAATACTGCTTATGGAGAGCGTACTACATTGAATGAATTGGTTACCCTGTTAAAAGAGTATTTGTCAGAATTTGATTCAGCTATAGGACAAGTAACCGTAAAAAATGGAATAGAACGAAAAGGAGATGTACCTCATTCATTAGCATCAGTAGATAAAGCCAAAGAGCTTCTTAAATATGATCCACAGTTTGATATAAAAACTGGATTAAAAGAAGCTGTAAAATGGTATTGGAAAAATTTAGAATAAACTCCCACACCCCATTATATAAATAAAATTAAAAAAAATGAAAGACATTAAAGTAGCTGTCATTGGACTAGGATACGTAGGACTACCTCTAGCGCGATTGTTCGCAACAAAATTCCCTGTAATCGGTTTTGATATCAATCAAGAACGTATAAAAGAATTACAATCAGGTAGTGATTCTACATTAGAAGTAGAAGACGACGTTTTACAATCAGTTCTAAAAGAAACACCAAACATGGAGCAAGGTTTATATTGTTCAGCTTCATTAGATGACATCAGAGACTGTAACTATTATATTGTTACAGTACCAACTCCTGTAGACAAGAATAATAGACCCGATTTAACTCCTTTATACAAATCTAGCGAAACTGTAGGAAAGGTATTGAAAAAGGGGGATATAGTAATTTATGAATCTACAGTATATCCTGGTGTTACAGAAGAAGAGTGTATCCCTGTATTGGAACGTGTTAGCGGATTAAAATTTAATAAAGATTTTTATGCTGGATATTCTCCAGAGCGTATCAATCCAGGGGATAAATTACATACTGTAGAAAAAATATTAAAAGTTACTGCAGGTTCTACACCTGAAATAGGAAAAAAAGTAGATGATCTTTATAAATCTGTAATTACAGCAGGAACACACTTAGCACCTACCATAAAAGTAGCAGAAGCTGCAAAAGTAATAGAAAATTCTCAACGAGATATTAATATTGCTTTTGTTAATGAATTGGCTAAGATTTTTAATTTAATGGATATTGATACGAGTGCTGTATTGGAAGCTGCTGGAACCAAATGGAATTTTCTTCCTTTTAAACCTGGATTAGTTGGAGGACACTGCATAGGAGTAGACCCTTATTACCTAGCACAACGAGCTCAAGAATTTGGGTATCACCCAGAGATTATATTGGCAGGAAGAAGATTGAATGATAGTATGGGACAGTATGTTGCCTCAGAGGTGATTAAGTTAATGGTATCTCATGATATTCGGATTAAAGGATCAAATGTATTAGTGCTAGGAATTACTTTTAAAGAAAACTGCCCTGATGTTAGAAATACAAGAGCAGTAGATGTTATTAATAACCTCAAAGATTTTGGGACTGATATAACTATTTATGATCCTTGGGCAAATCCAGAAGAAGTTAAACACGAATATAAACTTGAAACAGTAAAAGAATTACCTGATGTAAAATTTGATGCAGTTGTATTAACTGTAGCTCATAAAGAATATTTGGATATTGATCTTAAAGCATTACTAAAACCTAATGGCGTTTTATATGATGTAAAAGGAATTCTTGAAGAAAAAGTACACGGAAGATTGTGATATAATTTATTTATAGCGAAAAACAATAAACCATCCAATTTGAATCAACTAAAAAAAGGAGCTCTTCTTAATTACTTAACTATTATCTTAACGAATGTTGTAGGATTATTACTTACTCCATTCGTTCTTGATTATCTGGGTAAAGATGAATATGGTATATATATTACCATAGGTGCACTTATTGGTACGATTTCTATATTAGATTTTGGTTTAAATAATACAATAGTTCGATTTGTTGCAAAATATAGAGCAGAAAAAGATAGAGAAGGAGAAGAGAACTTTCTAGCTACAACTATGATCATATACACAATGATCTCTTTTTTAGTAGTACTTACTGGTTTTATTTTTTATAGTAATATTGACTCTTATTTTACTAAAATGAATCAGGAAGAAATAGAGATCGCTAAGATGATGTTCGTAATATTAATATTTAATTTAGCTATTAAGTTACCTGGTGGTGCTTTTACAGGCATTTGCTCTGGTTATGAAGCTTTTGTTTTCCCAAAATCTTTAAATATATTTCGATATATACTAAGATCAATAACTGTAGTAGGAATCCTTTTATTAGGAGGTCGATCTATAGCATTGGTAATTACTGATACTATTTTTAATATTTTGATAATCGGTAGTACAGGATATTATGTATTCAATAAATTAAAAGTACGGTTTAAACTTCATTTTTTTAGTAAACATTTTATCAAGCAGATATTAAAATATTCTATATGGATTTTTATATTTTCATTGGTAGGAATGTTTCAATGGAAAGCAGGTCATTGGGTTTTAGGTCGTATTAGTGAGCCAGCAGTACTTACCATATATGGGATAGGAATTACATTAGGAACATATTATGGAGCATTTTCTACGGCTATTTCTAGTGTGTTTTTACCTAGAGCTACCCAGATGTCAGTAGGAAATGCATCGGGAGAAGAATTGACAGCTATGATGATAAAAATAGGACGTCTATCATTTATCATACTGATGTATATATTAATAGCTTTTTTTCTATATGGAAATCAATTTGTAAACTTATGGGTAGGCAAAACGATAGGCATAGAAGGTAGCATGACCTCATGGACCATTGCACTAATGATCATGATAGCATATACCTTACCATTGGTACAACATTTTGGCAATTCGATTTTAGAAGCAAAAAATAAATTATCTTTTAAGGCACTATTATATTTGTCGTTTATGATTTTAGGCACAATATTAGGAGCTTTTTTGGCAAAGGATTATGGTGCGTTAGGGATGATGGGAGGATCAATCATAAGTTGGTTGATTGTGCAAAATGTTATGAATGTATACTATCACAAAGTCATAAAACTTAATATCCCTAAATTTTTTAAAGAATTAGCTAATAAGACTGTCTTAGCCATACTTCTTATTGCTGCTATTGGATATGGAATTAACTATATACCAGGGACTGGTTGGTTAAATTTTATTCTTAAAGGAAGTATATTTACAGTAGTTTTTGTTTTTTTAATGTATTCGATAGGGATGTTAGAATATGAAAAACAATTATTTATAAAGCCAATAACCTCTTTAATCAAAAGAAAATGAGTATGGATATGCTTAAATTACATACAATATCATATTCTGAAAAAGGGAAGAGAATTAATTATGAGTATGAGATAGACTCATCTATACAAAAGTTTTTTAACTTAAACCAACTGTTATATACTAAGTACTTAGTAGATGTTAGTGATACTCCTCAGAGCCTTGCAGTAATACCATTTTTATCCAATGTATTACCTATAGCGTGGTTTGCTGGATTCACTATAGAAGTAGATGAAATAGATGAAGATTTTTATAAGGCTCAAAAACTGCTAAAAAAAGAATTTTCTCAACGAGATGTTCCTAGTGATTTTCTTGGAGGGTTACAGGCTAAAAAAATAATAAAGAATCATATAAAAGGGACTAAAACTGCCATGCTATATAGTGGGGGAGTAGATGCATATGCAACATATATAAGGATTTATGATCAGAAACCTGACCTAATAACCTTATTAGGAGCTGATATAGAAATTAAGGATCAAGAACAATGGAGAGAGTTCACTGATTTCATAGAAACAGAAGAGCTGCTTGCTACTAATCATAAAGAATTTATAGAAACTAATCTTAGAGATTTTTACACATATCAGGTAGAATTATTATTGCCAGATATTGGATGGTGGGGTAAAGTACAGCACGGATTAGCACTCATTGGATCGGTAGCACCGTTATCATATATACATCAATATAAATCCATTTATATAGCGTCATCTTATACAGATCATATTGATATTGATTGGGGATCAACTCCAGAGATAGATGAGAAGATAACTTGGGCAAATGGATTTAGCGTATATCATGATGGTTATGAGTTAAAAAGACAAGATAAAGTGGATCTAATTTCGCAATTTGGAGCCAAAACTAATGCTAGCTTTAGGTTAAGGGTTTGCTATTCTGAGAAAAGAACAGAATTTAATTGTAGTTACTGCGAAAAATGTTTTAGAACCATATTGGGGCTTATACTCAATAACCAAAATCCAAATGAATATGGGTTTAATGTAGATGGTACAGTATATACTAAAATTTATGAAATATTAAATATTGGTTCTGGTAGCAAAGGAGTGAAATACTTTTGGTGGGAATTGATGGAGAAAGCAAAAAGTGTAGATGCATTTTTTGTTTTTGAAGATATTGATGCCGAAACCAAAGAGATGAATGATTTTAGAAACGGTAAAGTGGATCGCTTATTAGAGCAAAAAATTAATAAAAACACCACAGGGAGTAGTAGATTAAAATTTGTTATTAGAAACAAATTTCCTTGGTTACATACCTTGTACAGAAAATTAAAATAAAGAATTGAATCTAGTTAATAGCAGAATTTCATGAAACATGGACTACTTACATACGATGAGAACAAACGTTTTTTCAACGTTGGAGATAATATTCAGAGCTTGGCTGCCAAACAGTTTTTACCTAAGGTAGATACATTACTCAATCGTGAGAGATTAGGAGAATACAGTGGAGATCCTATAAAATTGATTATGAATGGTTGGTTTACGCACAATACTCATCATTGGGTACCTTCAGATGATATTCTTCCGCTTTTTGTTTCATTTCATATGAACAATACTGCTGCACCTGCTATGCTTAGTGAAAAAGGGATAGCCTATCTTAAGAAACACGAACCTATCGGTTGTAGAGATCAATTTACTGCAGATACACTAAAAGCAAAAGGAATAGAGGCTCATTTTACAGGCTGTCTTACACTAACCTTAGATTCTTATAAAGTAGAAGACTCAGAGAGAGGAAATGATATCTATATTGTAGATCCGTTGTATAGCTATCCTAGACCAGAGAGAATATTTTATAATACAAAACAAACCATCAAAAATATACTTAACGGATCTGCTTTTCAGTTAGGAAAAAAGAAAAAACACCTAAAAAACTTTGTCAGTAAAGAAGTGCTAGATACTGCAGTATTTATCAATCAAGAACCACCTTCTAATACATATACAGACGATCAGAAATTTGCCATGGCAGAGGAATTACTTGGTAAATATGCACGAGCAAAACTAGTAATTACCTCAAGAATTCACTGTGCATTGCCTTGTTTGGCATTAGGGACACCAGTAATTTTTGTTAATGGTTTTGATAGTTTTGTAGATTCCTGCAGATTTGATGGCATTTTAGAACTATTTAACCGCATAGATGTGAATGCAAAAACAGGAACATTTACTAATAATTTTGGATTAAAAAATAAAATAGAAAAAGACACCAAGATCATTAATTTAGAAAAACATCACGATTTAGCTAATCCACTAAAAGACATCTGTAAAAAGTTTATTAATTAGTAAGATATGATACCTAAAATAATACATTATTGTTGGTTAAGTGGTGATGAGTTTCCAAGTCTGATTGCAAAATGTATTGCTACTTGGAAAGAAAAACTTCCTGATTATGAATTTATGTTATGGGATACTGAAAGGTTTCCTTTAGAAAGTAATGATTGGGTACGACAAGCTTTTGAAACAAAAAAATATGCTTTTGCAGCAGATTATATTAGGCTACATGCTGTACATACTTATGGAGGAATTTATTTGGATACAGATATCGAAGTGATCAAAAGTTTTAATCCATTATTGCATCTCCCATATTTTATAGGTTCTGAAGGAGGAGGAATTATAGAAGCAGGTGTCTTTGGAGCTGAAAAGGGATCAAAATGGATTCATGATTGCCTAGGCCATTATAAAGAAAGATCTTTTATCAAGAAAGATGATAGTCATGACACCTTAACGCTTCCTAGAATTATGATGGATAGGATTCAACAAAATCACACGATCATTGAAGTAGAAGATCCTGATATAGAGGAATTAACGTATAACACATCTGATCAACAACTATTTATGTTTCCAGAAGATTTTTTCTGTGCAAAAAACCAAGGAACTGGAGTGATCGAAAAAACTACTAGAACATTTTCGATCCATCATTTTGCAATGTCTTGGTTGCCAAAAAAGACTACGTTTTTGCCTAACCTAAAGCGAAAATTAATTAGCGTGTTTGGAGTAAAATTTGTTTTAGGAATCATAAATTTTTTAGGTTTAAAAAAAATAAAATCATCGATTTTTAAAAAGTAAATGGTATAAATTAATAGCTTAAAAATGTTATTTAATTCATTTGAATATTTAATTTTTCTACCTACTGTTTTTGTTCTATACTGGTTTGTGTTGAATCGTAACCTAAAAGTTCAGAATTTTTTATTACTAACTGTAAGTTATGTTTTTTACGGATGGTGGGATTGGCGTTTTTTATCTCTAATCTTATTTAGCTCTGTTGTAGATTTTTTTTGTGGTTTAGCTATAGCCAAAACTAACAATAAAAAACAAAAAAAAATAGTACTCACTCTAAGCATGCTTGTAAATTTAGGATTCTTAGGAGTGTTTAAATATTTTAATTTTTTCTCTGAATCAATGGCTGAAGGTTTTGCATCTTTCGGATATACAATAGATGCTTTAACACTTGATATTATACTTCCTGTAGGGATAAGTTTTTATACTTTTCAGACGATGAGCTATACGATCGATATTTATAGAGAAAAGCTGAAACCATCAAATGATATCATAGCTTTTTTTGCTTTTGTGAGTTTTTTTCCTCAGTTAGTAGCAGGACCTATAGAAAGAGCTACAAATTTGTTGCCTCAATTTTATAGAAAAAGAAAATTTGATTATGCGAAGGCTAGTGATGGATTAAGGCAAATTTTATGGGGATTGTTTAAAAAAATTGTTATTGCCGATAATTGCGCCATTGTAGTAAATGAAGTGTTTGATGGATATACAACAATGAATGCTAGCTCATTAGTTATAGGTGCTATATTTTTTGCATTCCAGATCTATGGAGATTTCTCTGGATATTCGGATATTGCTATTGGAACCTCGAGATTATTTGGCTTTAATTTGAAACAAAATTTTGCATTTCCTTATTTCTCCAGGGATATTGCAGAGTTTTGGAGAAGATGGCATATTTCATTATCTACTTGGTTTAGAGATTATGTGTATATTCCCTTAGGGGGTAGTAGAGGTGGGATATGGATGAAAATACGAAATACCTTTATTATTTTTGTTGTAAGTGGATTTTGGCATGGAGCCAATTGGACTTTTATGGTTTGGGGTTTTTTGAATGCCTTATATTTTTTACCTCTTCTACTTTTAGATAAAAACAGGACACATACCAATGTGGTAGCCCAAGGGAGGCTGTTTTTCAGCCTTAAAGAAATCCTACAAGTTGGTATTACTTTTATTCTTACCATATTTGCTTGGATATTTTTCAGAGCAGATAGTATAGCTATAGCTGTAAAATACATTGGAGCTATTTTTAATCGTTCATTATTTACATTTCCAGAAGTAGATATCAAACCTTTTTTATACATAGTTGTATTATTGTTAATAGAGTGGTTTCAAAGAGAAAAACAACACGGATTAGAAATTAGCGCGATAAGGATCACTCCTATACGATGGAGCTTATATACATTTATTTTTTGTATGATTTTATTTTTAGGTGCCCAATCGCAATCATTTATTTATTTTCAATTTTAGTATGAGAAAATTTATCATCAGATGTTTGTTTTTTCTTTTTATAGTGTTAGCTATCATTAATGTTACACTTATTTATTACGGTGGATATGTAGACTATTATTACAATAAGTTTGCTAGCCCTCCTGCAAAATCAATGATTATTGGTGATTCTAGAAGTTTTCAAGGGATACAACCAGTAGTAATGAATACGTATTTTGAAAATAAAGGAATTGAGCTTCCAGTACTTAATTATTGTTTTACGATAATGGATGTATCATATGGAGAACCCTATACAGAAAGTATACTTCGCAAACTCGACCCCAACACTAAAGGTGGAATATTTATTTTATCAGTTCATCCTTTTGTACTTTCTAAAAGAGATCAAGATGATGACCCAGATCATGGAATCTATTTTGAAACTCAAAAACCACCAAGTAATATGTCTTATGTGAGTATGAGCCCTAATTTTGAGTATTTTTTTAAGAATTTTGATTACTTTCACTTTAGAGGGATATTAAGAAAAACCTCAAAAACGCATATGGATGGATGGCTAGAAGAAAAAAATCTTCCGGATGATAAAAACGTATTAGATTCTTGGAAAAAGAGACAGCTAAAACTATATGGAAAATACGCAACTAGTTGGAAGAAATCAACAGCTCGATTCAATGCTCTGGTATCATTATCAAAACAATTAAAGAACCATGGAAAAGTTTTTATAGTAAGATTGCCTATAGCAAAAGAGCTTTTGAAAATAGAAAATGATTACTGGACAGATTTTGATACAGATATTAGAAAAATTTGTGACGGGAAAAATATAGAATATATTAATTTTAATACTGATAAAAATCAATTTAATACATATGATGGGGTACATTTAGATAAATTTCTGGGAGCTGATTTTACAAAAGTATTGTGCGATTCAATTATGAGTAGATCTGAGTTAATCAATAGAAAAATAATATCAAAATAATCCGTAAAAAAGTAATAAAAGAAAATACATGAGAAGAATATTACTCATAATGCCATATGGAAGTGTAGGAGGAATGGAGAGACTAGCACTTACTTTTTATAATCATTATAAAGAAAAAGGGTATCATGTCAAAGCTATGAAAATCATAAAACTAGATAACGACATTATTAACTTTGGCGATGATGAATTATTTTTCAAACCTCATGACTTTAATAAAATGAAAAAGAGTGAGCGTATTTTATTTTATTTAAAAGCGCCATTGTTATTAAGAAAAATAATTAAAAAAGAAAAAATCACTCATTCTATTGCATTTGGCGATATGGCTAACATCTTTAGTTCTTTAACATTCACTAAAGAACTTAAAGTA
The DNA here is from genome assembly GCA_947493495.1 of uncultured Aquimarina sp. GTDB lineage: Bacteria > Bacteroidota > Bacteroidia > Flavobacteriales > Flavobacteriaceae > Aquimarina. The sequence goes on along the minus strand of CANLRN010000001.1, from coordinate 43,181 downwards.
GGAAGCTTACATGCCCTAAAAAGTGTAGAACTTAAAAATAAAACACTACTGAACAAGTTGCTCAGGATATGTTTTAAAACCAGTTTTAATAAACTCAATAAACTAATTTGCATTAGTAAAGCAATAAAAGAAGATTTGATTACGAATTGTGAATATCGGTTAGATAACTTAAAGGTAATTTATAATCCTCACGATTTACATGAAATACGCCATAAATCTCTAGAACCTATCACCGATCCAGTAGAAAAAAAATTATTTTCTGGTAATGTCATTCTTTTTTTGGGACGATTATCGCATCAGAAATCACCGTGGCATTTAATTAAGTCTTTTTACTTACTAGAAAAAAAGAATAAAGATGTAAAATTGGTATTCGTAGGTGATGGAGTAAAAGAAGTGATTGATTATTGTCATCATTTATTATCCAAATATGACCTAACTGATAAAGTTATTTTTTTAGGAAGAAAAAGCAATCCTTATACATACTTGGCACAATCTAACTTGCTGGCATTGTCTTCGTTGTATGAAGGCACTCCTAATGTTATAGTAGAATCGATATGTCTGGGTATCCCGATAGTATCTTCTAATTGTACTGAAGGAATCATTGAGTTAATGAGCAATAAAAAAATAGTGGTAAAAGAAGAAAACGTTGCGGTTGAGTCTGGAATTATCACACCCAATTTTTATAAAGGAGATTTGTCTATACCAAGTAATGATGAAATTATTAGCGAAGAAAAACATTTTTCTAACGCATTATTAGAAATATTGAATACGGATAAATTTAAAAATGAAATAAAGAATAACAAAGATAAATTATTAGATAAATTTGATGTTAGTAAAGTAGCAGAAGAATATTTACAACCATTATCATAATGATTTGGTATTTTCAGAGTATATAGTGATAACTATATATTAAAAGCATAGTATGATTGATTTTATTCCATTAGAAAATTATTTTGGATTGTATATAAATATATTATTGGCAATAACAATGATATGCTTATTAAATTCTGCTATGCTACCTATTAATAGCTCTAAAAATTTATCTTTTAGTAATTTATCTGGCTATTTTATGTTTTTTGGAATACTTATTTATCTAGGTTTACGCCCTATAAGTGGAAGGTATTTTGGAGACACAATTACCTATGCTAGATATTTTGAGTATTACGTATATGGAGGTCAAATAGTCTCTGACAAAGATATCCTCTTTCATGTTTTTATGAAATTTTGCTCTTCTATGATGAACGTTCATATGTTTTTTACCTTGTGTGTATTCCTCTACTTATACCCAATGTTCAGAATATCAAAAAAAATGTTTAAAGAGTATTGGTTCTACGCATTTTTTATGTTTGTTGTGTCTTTTTCGTTTTATACGTATGGAGTTAATGGTATAAGAAATGGTATGGCCACTTCTTTTTTTTTATGGGGGTTATGTTATAAAGATAAAAAAGTACTAATGGCATTATTTTTCATTCTTTCTGTTTCATTTCATAAGACTATGTTTTTGCCCGTACTGGCGTTTGTACTTACTTATTTGTATAATGCTCCCAAAAGCTTTTTTATAGGGTGGATTGCTTGTATTCCTCTGTCTCTTGTTTTAAGTGGTTTATGGATTTCTTTTTTTAGTAGTTTAGGTTTTGCAGATGACCGATTAGCAGGATACTTAACAGGAGAGAGTGAGGCAGGTACTTTTTCAAGTACAGGGTTTAGGTGGGATTTTCTTTTTCATAGTGCCTTTGCCGTATTTGCAGGATGTTATTTTATTTACAAAAAAAAGTTTGAAGATAAATTTTATTATCAACTCTTTAATACCTATTTGATTTGTAATGGATTTTGGATTTTAATTATTAAAGCTAATTATTCTAATCGTTTTGCTTACTTATCTTGGTTTATGATGGGGCTGGTTATCATATACCCCTTCCTTAAAAAAAGTTCTTTTACTAATCATCATTTCATGATAGGTAAGGTAATGGCTGCTTATTTTTCTTTTACATATTTAATGTATTATTTATATAGTTAATTTTATTTCAGGAATATAAAAAAAACCGATAATTAGTATGCCAAGACCTAAAGACATTAAAGAATTTATAATTCAAAAACAAAATAGATTAAGCATTTACAGATAAATTTTAACAACTAGATATAACGAGTCCTAAATACTAAAAAAGCAATAAAAGGGAGCTGATGAAAACTATAACCGTATTTACACCAACATACAATCGAGCGTACTGTTTACATAAGTGCTATGAGAGTTTAATTAAGCAGTCTAATCAGGATTTTGTTTGGTTAATTATTGATGATGGTTCTACTGATGATACAGAAACATTAGTGTCTTCTTGGATCAAGGAAGGAAAAATTGATATACAATATCATTATCAAGAAAACCAAGGGATGCATGGAGGGCATAATGCTGCGTATAGATTGACAGAAACTACACTAAACGTATGTGTTGATAGTGATGATTGTATAGGAGAGGAAGCAATAGAAAAAATCCTTGTTGCTTGGGAAAAAATAAAGGACAAACCCGAATTTGCTGGTTTGGTAGGATTAGATGCGGATCCTGAAGGGAAAATAATTGGAACTAAAATTCCCGAGCATATAAAAGAAACTACATTGTACGATTTATATAATGTGCATAAAGTATTAGGAGATAAAAAATTAGTGTATAGAACAGAAGTTGTAAAGAAATATCCAGCATATCCTATTTTCGAAGGAGAACGTTTCGTTCCTCTAGGGTATTTATATCAATTAATTGATCAAGATTATAAATTACTACCTATTAATGAGGTGTTATGCGAGGTAGAGTATATGCAAGATGGATCTAGTATGAATATATTAAAACAATATAGAAGACATCCTAAAGGCTTTGCATTCTCTAGAAAGAGTAGAATGAAGCTTGCCGAGAATTTTAAAGATCAATTTAAGAATGCAATTCATTATGTGTCTAGCGCTATTTTTACTAAAAATGGAACTTTTATCAGTGAATCTCCAAAGAAGCTGACTACTGTTTTAGCAATACCATTTGGAATATTATTAAACCTATATATACGATATAAAACAAAAGGAGAATTCTAATGGGGGCAATACGTGTTTTACAGGTTTTTACAATCATGAATAGAGGAGGAGCTGAATCCATGATCATGAATTATTACAGAAAAATTGATAGAGATAAAGTGCAGTTTGATTTTTTAGTACATAGAAAAGAACAAGCTGCCTTTGATGAAGAAATAGAAAGTTTGGGAGGTAAAATATATAGATTTGACCCAATAAATCCACTTTTTCCAGGAGATTATTATAAGAAACTTAGATTATTTTTTGAAGATCATAAAGAGTATGCTATCATACATTCTCATTTGAATACTTTTAGTTGTTTTCCTCTTAAAATAGCTAAAGAATTCGATATTCCTTGTAGAATTGCGCACGCACATATTGCCATTGATGATGTTAATTTTATGTCATTATTTTCTAAAAAGGAAAGTAAAAAAGAAACGTTTAAGAAATTAATCAAACTTCAGCTTAAAAAGAAGGTAAAGAAAGATGCTACCCATTTATTTTCTTGTGGAGATAAAGCCGGGAAATGGTTATTTGGTGATAGTACTTCATTTATTACCATGAATAATGCAATTGACACAGAAAAATTTGCATATAATTCAGTTATAGCTAATAAATATAAGGAAGAGTTTAATTTAAAAAATCGTTTGGTAATTGGCCATGTCGGACGGTTTGCCAGTCAAAAAAATCATGCTTTTTTAGTAAAGATTTTCTCAGCTGTATTAAAAGAAAAACCAGACTGTGATTTGGTGATGATCGGGGATGGTCCTCTTAGAAAAGTAATGGAAAAAGAAGTAGAAAACTTAGGGATTAATACTAATGTCCATTTTTTAGGTGTGCGAGCAGATGTTCCAGAATTATTCCAAATGTTCGATGTGTTTGTCTTTCCATCTTTTTATGAAGGCCTTCCAGTGACGTTGATCGAAGCACAAGCAGCAGGAATTAAAGTATTTGCTTCGGATAGTATTACTACAGAAGTGAGTCTTACCGATGATATAGAATTTTTGTCTATAGATAAACCTGCAGAATATTGGGCAGGAAAAATAATAGAGACGGATGCTTCCAAAAAGAATACTAATACAGAAAAAATAGTAAAAGGAGATTACGATATCATTTCTAATACCAAAAAGATTCAGGAATTTTATAAAGAACACGTAAGACTGTAGTTATGGGAAAGATGCAAGAGAAAATTTATAACAGTTTACCTTATCCTTTTAAGTTTGTATTACTCAATATTAAGGCTTTTCAAAATTCTAAACAGCGATATACCAAGGAGTTTGACGCTTTTTTAAAGGAATATGTCGATTTATGGAATGCAGATAACGCTTCAATCAAAGCATATCAAAAAAGTAGATTAATTCTCTTATTATCCGAAGCTTTTCAATACTCTGATTGGTATAGTAAAAAAATGAAGGAATTAGGAATTACACGTACCGATATAGAAGAGAATCCTTATGCCGTGCTTCAGAAAATGCCAATTCTTACTAAAGCAGAACGTAAAACAAATCCGGATATCCTTGTTAACAAAAGTCGAAACACTGATGGTGTTGGTTATACTAGTGGAACATCTGGCGCTCCTACAATTAATTATCTAGATAAAGAATCAATCAATAGATCCTTTGCGCTATGGCGTAGATTTCATAAATCGATTGGTCTAGACACTAAGAGAGTAAAACAAGTTAGATTTTCTGGGAGGTTAATTGTAAAACCAGATTCTAAAAAACCACCATTTTGGGTCTATAATTATTTCGAAAATCAATTATTAATGTCTACATATCATTTAACAGATGATAATTTAGGTCATTATGTAAAAAAACTAAATCGTTTTAAACCTATTTTGTTAGACGGATATCCATCTGCTATATATATTATTAGTAGGTTTATTAATAAGAATAATTTGACACTAAACTTCACTCCAAAAGCAATTGCAGTTACAGCAGAAACCTTGTATGATTATCAACGACTGGAAATCGAGAAGGCATTTAATTGCCAAGTGTATAATCAATACGCTTCTAGCGAAGGTAGTCCTTTTATTACCGAATGTACTCAAGGTAATTTGCATTTAAACACAGATTCGGGAGTTTTTGAGTTTATAAATAATAAGGGAGAAAAAGCAAAGTCAGGAGAAGTAGCGCAACTAGTGGTTACGAGTTTTACAAATCTAAAAACACCTTTGATTAGATATAATATAGAAGATACAGTATTACTTTCTGAAGAAGGTAAGATTTGTAACTGTGGTTGCAAAATGCCAATGATAGAGAAATTAACTGGTAGAGAAGATGATATATTATGGACCAAAGAAAAAGGATATGTAGGTAGAATGGATACCGCTTATAAAGGTTTAGAAGGAATAGTAAAAAGTCAAATCATACAGGAAAATCCTAATGAAGTCATCGTTAATTTAATTGCTGATGAAAAATTCAATGATGTAATGAAGCAACAACTTGTAGACAATATGAAAGATAGATTAGGAGAAAATATAAATTATCAGATACATATTGTACATGACATCCCATTAGGAGCAAATGGGAAATTCGACGCAGTTAAAAGAAATTTTACAATAAATATTTAAAGAGTTTATTTAGATTATGTATTTCAATTCTTTTGATTTTCTATTATTTCTTCCAATTATTTTTGTTGTTTATTGGTTTTTCCAGAAACGTAAAATTCATTTCCAAAATATACTATTGTTAGTAGCAAGTTATATTTTTTATGGTTGGTGGGATTATAGATTCATAGCATTAATTGCTTTAAGTACTTTAGTAGATTATTTGGTTGGGATTAAAATAAGTCATTGTGACGATCATAAATTTAAAAAAAGGTGGCTTCTAGTAAGTGTGTTTTTCAATTTAGGAGTATTGTCGTTTTTTAAGTATTGCAACTTTTTTATTGATTCTTGGGTTGATTTATTTAATTCTATAGGCTATGATATAAAAAATGTGACTACTTTGAGTATTATCCTACCAGTTGGCATTTCTTTTTATACTTTTCAAACAATGTCATACACGATTGATGTTTATCGGGGTAAATTACAACCAACCAGAGATTTTATATCATTTGCAGCTTTTGTTTCTTTTTTTCCGCAATTGGTTGCTGGGCCTATCGAAAGAGCTACCCATTTATTACCCCAGTTTTTAGAAAAAAGGAAGTATACAATAGAGTCAATATCTTATGGAGTAAAATTGATTATTTGGGGATTTTTCTTGAAACTAGTAGTTGCAGATAGAGCTGCTATCTATGTAAATTCAGTCTATAATAATGTAGAATATCATGATGGGTTAAGCTTGATTTTTGCAACAATTTTATTTGCATTTCAGATCTATGGGGATTTTGCTGGCTATTCTCTAATAGCAATTGGAACAGCAAAACTCTTCGGGTTCAATTTGATGACTAATTTTAGAAGACCTTATTTCTCTGCTTCAATTCATGAATTTTGGAACAGATGGCATATTTCTTTATCTACTTGGTTTCGAGATTATTTGTATATCCCTTTAGGAGGAAATCGTGTAGGTAGATACAGGTGGTTTTTTAACTTATTTATTACATTTTTAATAAGTGGTTTATGGCATGGTGCTAAATGGACATTTGTGATTTGGGGAGCAATTAATGGGATTTATTTAATTATAGAAATACTTTGTAATGGTAAAAAAAGAAAAGGTACTCTTAATATTATAAGTACTTTTTGTTTTATAAGTTTTGCTTGGATTTTTTTTAGAGCTAATAGTGTTCTTGATGCTTTCTACATCATTAGCAAAATTTTTACTAAACCTGGTAAATTATATATTGGTAGTGGTGATGATATAGCTGCTTCGATCTACGCTGTGTTGGCTATTTTTTTACTTGTTGTCATTGAGTTTAGAAGAGAGTATTTAAAAAATACTGTTGTCATAAATTTCATTATAAAAAGAGAAATTGGACGTATGTTTATGTATGCCACATTGATATATTTAATTCTTTATTTAGGAGTTTTCGGAAATAGTCAATTTATATATTTTCAATTTTAAAGGTTTATTTATGAAAGGATATATTACTATATTTTCTAAGATGGTAAAATTTGTGATACTTGTTTTGATTGTAGATCTCCTTTTTGGAATAATTAGTAATCATGTATTCTTTTTACAGAAAACGGGTAAATATGCCCGAGCGAATCATGTGATCTATGATACAGAAGCAGAAGTATTGATTTTTGGAAGCTCACATGCACATAGACATTATGTCCCAGAGATTCTAGAAAAAGAACTAAAGACTACTGCCTATAATGCAGGTGCAGAGGGACAACAATTAATATATCATTTGGCATTACAGGAAATGGTTCTAAAACGTAGTACCCCCAATTTGTTCATTCTTAATATAGATGAAGATTTTTTGTATTCTTCTGATATTGCATATGATAGACTTAATGACTTACATCCTTACTATAACGAATTTAAAAATGAACTAAGGCCATTATTTAAATTAAATTCTAAATTCATTGATATAGAGATGTTTTTTAGATCATATTTAGTAAACTCAACAATCATTCACATAATACGATATTATCTATCTCCTCAATTAGACTATAAAGGATATAGACCTCTTCACGGAACTATGACTACTGATCAAACTACCTCTAATTTAATCAAGCTTGATGATGAAGCTAAAGAAATTGATAAAAACTTTGTTTTTGCTCTAAAAGAGTTTATTGATAATGCAAAATCAAATGATGTGAATTTAGTTTTTGTGATATCTCCAACACTAAAAAAAATAAATCCAAATAATAAGTCCTTAGCAATTATTAATAAAATAGCTACTAAGGAAAATGTATCAATATTTAATTTTGCAGAGGATACTAATTTTGATAACAAATTAGATTGGTTTCATGATCCATCACATCTTAATGATCAGGGAGCTAGGCATTTTACCAAACTCGTTTCTGAGCGTATTAATCAAAAAATATTGACTAACCTTGAAAAAAAATAAAAGTTTTCAAGGTTAGCCAATTAATATACTAAAAGTCAATTTTTCTAATTATCTATCTAGTCGCACAAGTATTATTACTTATTCTAATACCATTAGGGGTATTAGAATTATTATTTATACAATCAAATCTGGTGCTTCCAGTAGGTTTTAATATATTATTATCTAATATCTTAACAGAAGAGTGTGTGCCAAATAATCTAATGCCATCACTATCTGAAGGATCTATTTTAGAATTTGATGAAATATCAATATTGGTAACATCTCCGATTTCAATACCTCCTGTGACATCATTATTGGTGAAATTAATCCCGTTGGATTTAAAAAAGTTAACTTTTCGATTATTTAAGAATACATTACCATCCAGATTTACTCTATTATTTAGGTCGTCATTGCCTTTATTCAATAAAGAAAATTTAACATGAAACCCTCTTGCAGTAATTGTATTATCAGTAAAACTAACATTATTAGCAAATGTACTTGTAGCAGAAATACCATTGTTATTCACATCAACAGTATTATTTCTAAAAATTGCATTTGTAGTTTTAGTAATTTGTAACCCATTTTCGCAATTAGTTATGGTGTTGTTATGGATTTCTACATCTCTGGTGTTAGTGGCTATACCTAATCCATAACCATTAATTTCATTATAAGCGATTTCATTATTAAAAACAGTTTCTCCTTTTCCTGCTGCAAAAATCGCAAAATCCTCATTATTAGAAAATGCATTAAACTTATTTCGTAAAACCTTAGTTCCGTTAGTTAATGAATACACAACTCTAGTACTGATATCATTATTTTCTATAGTAACATTTTGGCCAATATGTACAGATACAAAACCAACTCTACTGTTTTTCTCAGTATTATTCGTAATCAATATATCTCTAGCTATTTCATTTTCTTGTAAGTTTCCATTACTATCTCTAGTTCTGTAAGCTTCAACATTTATTGCATAACCTACTTCACCACCGTCCGAATTATTCATCGGTTGTCCTACATTTAAAAAAGTATTTCCTTGTATAGTTACATCACGACCATCAGTTAATGCAATACCCATTCTTCTAATATTTTCGAAAGAACAATTCAAAACTTTTACATTTTTTGAGGGATTATAGTCAGGGTTAAAAGAAAATCCTAAGGCATAAATAACCAATCCTCCTTTAGACCCTTCAATAAAGTTTATACCATCAATAGTAACATTTTTGGAGGCATGAATATGACAGAGGTGCGTTCCTTGTAAGCCAACATCGTCTGGAGTGTATCGCCTAACTCTTCTATCTCCAACTAAATTACCTCCAGTTATTTTAACATTCGAGGCTTCTCTTATAGCCAGAATGGTACCATTTTCGATATCATCTTCTGCTGGATATTGTCTTAGATATGTTTTATTAGACATTTTTAGATGAAAATCTGAAGGCACATTTACAGCTTCTCGAGAGGCATAAAAATTCTGATTTGTAGTAGTACTGGTTACTAAAGTAGTCTGAAAATATGCATCGAATTTATCTACTTCGAAAATAGTAGCTCCCATATTTCTAGTGCATAACATAATATTTTCAAAATTTTTCGTATTGCTTAAAGCGATATCAGAAATAGTTTGCCCTTGGACAATGTTTTTCCACTTAGCAGGTGTAAATATAAACGTAGCAGTTGGAGCTCCGATTAGTTTTACATCACCTGATAAAATGAGATCAGAATTCATTAATCTGCCATCGATAAATCCAGCACCACTATCCTGGAAAGCTAATGTGCCGTTAATAATTTGTCCGCCATCAAACTCTAATATTGTATTAGCGGGCAATGTTACAGTAGATTTATTAAGATCCATGATGCAATTGATCTTAATTGTAGAATTTGGCTCTAAACCTTCAAGGGTAAACGTACAAGGAGTATCAGAATTAACAATTTCTTCTTCTTCCTCTTCTTCCTCTTCTTCGGTTTCTTCTTCTATTTGTTCTTCAATTTCTTCAGAAACAGCTTCTTCTATACTTTCATTAGAGCAAGAGATAATAAATAGGCTTAATACTAACATCAATAAATAGGGGGGAGTATTCATTTGGAGTTTTTTTTTGGTTTATAGTATTGAGTTTAACGTTGTTTCGTCGGATGTATTGTGTATTATATCGAAAAAGATGTTAAAGTTTGTTAAACCACAAGTCTCTCGCTATTAAACAGTTAAAACCTTATGGTTAAACCATAAATATAATCTCTAAAATATAAATTTTTGTAAATAATCCTACATAAATATGGATATTTTTTTTAGTAAAAATTTTTTCCCCCTAAAAGATTTGATCAATTTCACACATATTCTAAATTAAATTTTATAATTTAAATTCTACAAAAGAAGTATTTACTTACAGGTTTTATAGTCTTAAAAAAAAACGAAAGTATATTTATTTACCTTCTCTTTATCGAAAAAAGATTATTTAACTTACAAAAAAATATAAATCCTTTTATAAACTGATCATATATCTATATTTGTATTCACATTGTCTCTGAAGAAAAGTTTTTATACATAAAGTGAAAGATATACATAAGATTATACGCGTTACTACTGTTCCTAGATCTCTTGGTGGATTGCTACAAGGACAATCAAAATTTATGTCCCAATATTATAAGGTAATAGGCGTGTCTAGTACTGAAGGTGATATTCTAGATCGTGTAGGAAAAAATGAAGGCATCGATACAATAGCTGTAGAAATGACTCGAAAGATAACTCCTATACAAGATTTAAAGGCAGTATATCAATTGTATAAAATATTCAGGAAAGAAAAACCACATATTGTACACAGTCACACCCCAAAGGCAGGAACACTATCTATGATTGCTGCAAAATTCGCAGGAGTACCTCATCGATTGCATACCATTGCAGGTTTACCATTGCTAGAAGCCACGGGATTAAAAAGAAAATTATTAGATACCGTAGAAAAGGTTACTTATTATTGTGCGACAAAGATATATCCTAATTCTTTTGGGTTGTATGATATCATTATCGAAAATAAGTTTACAAATGAAAATAAACTTAAGGTATTAGCAAACGGAAGTTCTAACGGTATTGATACAGCTCATTTTGATCCTCATAAGTATGCTACAGAAGATAATCTGAAATTAAGAAGAGAACTAGGTATCGACGAAAAAGATTACATATTTGTTTTTGTAGGCAGGTTTGTTAAAGATAAAGGGATTAATGAATTAGTAGCTTCTTTTATATCTTTAACCGCTAATTATAAGAATGCTAAATTATTATTAGTTGGAACCTATGAGAAAGAATTAGATCCACTACTGCCCGAAACAGAAAATGAGATACATACGAACTCATCAATTATATCCGTAGGCTGGCAGAAAGATGTAAGACCTTTTTTTTCTATAGCAGATGTTTTAACTTTTCCCAGTTATAGAGAAGGTTTTCCTAATGTAGTAATGCAAGCAGGTGCTATGGGATTGCCAAGTATCGTTACTAATATTAATGGCTGTAATGAGATTGTTTCTGAAGGAGTAAACGGTACAATTATACCTCCCAAAAGCTCGGAAGCATTATATGAAGCCATGGAAAAAATTATTTCTGATAAAAAATATGCAAATCAATTATCACTCAAAGCAAGAAATATGATATGTGAACGTTATGAAAGAAAATATGTGTGGAATGCTATATTAGAAGAATATAGACAATTATAATATTATTTATACCTTATCTAAATTGATAAAAAAAGATTGATCATAATATGTTATATGATTTCTTAATTATCTCGTACTTAATATGACTATTGATCAGGTAAAAAAAATATTTTTATATTGTAGGCTAACAAAATTATAAGAGAGAGTACATAACATCGTCAAGTTTTTTGTGGATATGGATTGTCTTCCCAGATTATCAATGTCTTTATTTTTGAATTATATTTTTTTCGATGACTTTAATTATTGCTCGATCATTTTTGTAATTAATGATATAGTTGTAGAGCGTAGCTAATGACCCTAGAAAAAGTAAGGAATATTGTATTTTGGATTATAGATTTTATAAGAGGCGGTAGCATTAAGCGTCATTATATTGATATTAAAGCTCTTTCTGAAAATGAAGATGGCGAAGATACAATTGCCATGCAACATCAATATCTATCAGAATTACTTACGCATGCATCTTCTACCACTAATTTTTATAAAGAAATAAACCCTACAGATCTTACTAATTTTCCTGTAATTGATAAGGAAATTATTAAATCTAGATATTCAGATTTTCAATCAGAAACGTATACCACAAAGAAAAGTGTAAGTGTATCTACTAGTGGATCCACAGGCTCAGCATTTACAATACATCAAGACTTTAATAAAAAATATAGAAATACTGCTGATATTATTTACTTCTCAGAATTGGCTGGATTTAAATTAGGATTTAAGTTATTTTACTTAAGATTTTGGACTATGTTTAAACAAAAAAATAAGCTTCAATCCTTTTTACAGAATGTAGTACCAGTTAGTGTTTTTGATTTGACATTTAAAAACATAGAAAAATTAATAGCTGCTTTAAAAAATGATCAATCGAATAAAGGAATGATAGGCTATGCCTCATCATTTGATAAAATTGGAAAGTATTTAGATTCTATTGGATCAGAACCTATACATTGTAATCTAAAATCGGTTGTAGGTATTTCAGAAAGATTAGATCTCTCAACCAAGTTATCTATAAAAAAGTATTTTAATGTAGATATGATATCACGATATTCTAACGCCGAAAATGGAATGATTGCCCAACAACCTACTGGCAAAGAGTATTTTAAAATTAATTGGGCGAGTTATTATGTAGAAATCCTAAATTTAAATACTAATCAGAGAGTACAACCTGGAGAATTAGGTCGAATAGTGATTACAGATTTGTTTAATTACTATACTCCGTTTATTAGATATGATACTGGTGATATTGGAATTATGGATTATCATACAAGAACAGAAAGTACTAAACAGCAGCTTGTATTGACTAAAGTAGAAGGAAGAAAAATGGATATGATTCGGAATACATCAGGTGAATTATTATCCACAAGTATATTACTAATAATAAATAAATACAGAGAAATAGAACAAAGGCAAATTATACAAAAAACTAAAAAAGAATATGTTTTTAAACTCAAAGTAAAAAATAATTCTTTTCGTAAAGAACAAGTATTTATAAAAGAGTTTGAAAAATACCTAGGTAAAGATGCCATCATAAAAATTGAATACGTTACAGAGATTCCACTATTAACATCTGGTAAGCAAAGAGTAATTATTGATGAAGCCTATTGTTAAGTAATAGTGTTGATTACGAATTCGAACTAAAAGTAATCCTATCATAATTAATTTATAAAAAGAGAGGTATTCGAATACTAAAAATATGATTGTATATTTGTAATATTCCCCTAACAATTATTTTAATGCTATATATTGAATACTCCATATTACAGATTTTTTATAGTATTCAATAACTCCTATATGAGTGTTAAAAATTTAACGTAATAAATAATTGTCATTTTACTTTATGATGTAAAAAATTGCTTAAACTCGGTTTATGCGTTAAGACTTCATCAAGAAGCTTTCAAATTCAATAAACACTGATGTTTTCTTAATTTTAGCGTAGTACCATCCTACGGTAAGATTAAAAAACATAGTGAAGTAGTAGTGTTTGAAGCAGTTAGAAGAAGGAATAGATTTCTTAATGAATAAAACGTGTTAAACATAGACAGAGATAATGATCCATTTATTTCGATAGTTACTAAATGGTTCATACATTTGTTGGACCAAATAGTATTAGTAAAATTTTAGAGAGGGTGTATATATATTTCATGAAAAGACTGTTGGATTTTAGTGTTTCATTAACAGTATTAATACTTATTTCTCCAATATTTATCATACTCATATTGTTTTTAAGTATTGCCAATAATGGTAAGCCTTTTTTTATACAAAAAAGACCAGGCAAACATGAAAAAATATTTAGCATTCTAAAGTTTAAAACTATGAATGACGATAAAGATTCTGAAGGTAATTTATTACCAGATAAAGACAGAATGACTAAGATTGGGACTTTTGTTAGAAAAACTTCTTTAGATGAAATTCCTCAGTTGATTAATGTTTTAAAAGGAGAAATGTCATTAATTGGTCCAAGACCTTTGATTATAGAATATTTGCCAGTGTATAACGAAGAACAAAAAAAAAGACATAATGTAAGACCAGGAATCACCGGTTGGGCGCAAGTAAATGGAAGAAATTCGATAAGTTGGAAACAAAAATTCGAATACGATGTATGGTATGTGAAGAATTGCAGTTTTCTTGTAGACCTTAAGATAATAGGACTTACCCTAAAAAAAGTAATAAAAAAAGAAGATGTTAATCTATCAAAAGAAATGACATCAGAATGGTTTAACGGCACTAACTAATTAGTTTGGGGATAAAAGAATGAGTAAAGATTTACAAGTTATAGGCGTAACAAAAAAAATGTTACGCGAAGCTATTGATAAAAATACCTATTGGAAAAACGATCTTTCGCCATTACCCAAGAGCAAAGCCTCGTGGTTAGTTGCTAATAATAGAATTAGAGATGAGGAGTATTGTGGTGTTATAGGCTATGAGGATAAAAAAATGATTTCATTCATTTTTATGTTTCCTGATGTATTGAATACAGCAGAAAAAAACAAAGTATATTGGATGATATCTTGGTGGGTGCACAAAACATATAAGGATACAGTATTGGGAACATATATTTTTAATGAGTCACTAAATCTAGCTGATAAACAAATAGTTATTAAATCATATGCCGAGAATGTAACTGCTTTTTATAAAAAACAACCCTTTACAGTGATTGCTGCTAGATTGCGACATACATTATTTTTAAGCCTAGATGCATCTATGCTTATTGGCAAATTTAAATTTTTAAAATCTTTTAAGTTTTTACTAAACAGAATTGATAATTTCACAGCATATATCATCCGACGGATTAATGCTAGTAAGCTTAAAAATAGTGTAAAAAGTTTATCATATGAGTATATCAATCAGATAGATGATGCTACTTGGAGTTTTATCGAGCCTTTGTGTGCTCATGATATGATTTATAAAACAAAAGAATATATCAATTGGCAGATTGATGCTAGTCAATATATGCAAACACCAATCTCACATAAGCATCCATATAAATCATTGCAAACAGGTGTAAGTAATAATATACATATTCACAACCTTAAAATTATAAAAGAACAAGAGGTAATAGGTTTTTTATCATATATTATTAATTTTAATGAATTTAATGTTAAATATTTTTTAGTAAAAGAAGACAGCTATTATAATAGTTGTATTGATGTTTTGATAGATAATTTTAATGCAAAAAAAGCAAAATTCATTTTCACAGATGACACGAAATTATCGGACGCAATCACTAGTAGATTTACAACTATATTTACGCATAAAGTCGCTAAAAAAGGATTGGCACATAATAAAACTGTGATTGATTTTAAAAATGTCAATATGCTTAATAGAGATGGCCATTTTTATTAGTGAAACTCTGATTTGAAAAGTTACACAGCAATGCTTTCAAATCAGATAATTGAACTAATTCCGCTTTTTCAGTGGAATCTCAGGTTTAAAACCTCGAAGCTTGCTTCGGAATCTTAAAAATTATTTTTAGTTGAATGTCTCGTGGGCTTGCTCCGAGGTAGTTTACTAAACTCGATAACGTAAAGAGTATATGGAATACATAAAAAAAATAGCGCAATCAATTGAAAAGCATCCAGATCATAATGTATTATGTATCAAAGGTAAGTTGTATACGTATCATGATTTTGCTATAGAAGTTTCTAAAATACGAAGTGCTATTGCTAGTGTGACAAAAGAAACAGAAAAATTAATAGGCCTAGTTACTAATGATGATATATATACATATGCTAGTATTATTGCATTATGGCTAGAAGGAAAAGCATATGTGCCTGTTAATCCAGAAGTCCCTGTAGAAAGAAATCATACTGTTTTTAAGCTTACAGGAACTACTATTATACTTGATTCTTCTGACCAATCTATCTACGATAACTATACTATTATTGCTACTAAAGATATTCCAGAAGTAGCTATTGATTTAGAACCAAAAAACGCAATAAGTAGTGATTTAGCCTATATTTTATTTACATCCGGTACTACAGGACTTCCTAAAGGTGTACCTATAACTTTTGCTAATGTACAAGGGTTAGTAGATGCCATTGATGCAGAGCCTGATTTTAATTTAATAGCATCAGATAGATGCCTACAGATGTTTGAACTTACCTTTGATTTTTCAGTGGTTACTTACTTATTTCCATTATTATCCGGATCTTGTATGTATACCATCCCCAAAGGAGCTATCAAATATTTTTATATATTTAAATTGATAAATGAAGAAAAGCTTACGGTATTAACAATGGTTCCTTCTATTATAAATTATCTAAGACCTTATTTCTCAGAGATTCATGCACCAGATGTTAGGTATTGTAGTTTTGGAGGAGGAGCATTACATAGTGATATCGCAAAAGAATGGAGTGATTGTCTTCCTAATTGTAAAATCTTTAATTACTATGGTCCAACAGAATTTACAGTCTATAGTGGTTTTTACCCATATCATAAAGATACGCATCAAAAAGCCTATAATGGCATCATAGCAATCGGCACTCCACAAAAAAACACATCGTATATAGTAGTTAATGAAAATAATGAAGAAGTAGCTATTGAAGAAACAGGAGAATTATGCTTAGCAGGCCCTCAAATTACTCCTGGTTACTGGAAAAATCCAGAAAAGAACAAACAAAGTTTTTTTAATAGAACAGAAGATGGAGTGGAAGTACGCTATTATAAAACAGGAGATCTCTGTATCAAAGATAACGATGGAGATTTTCTATATGTAGGTAGAGCAGATTTTCAGGTAAAAATTAGAGGATATCGTGTAGAATTAGCAGAAATCGAATTTCATGCCAAATCAAAATCAGAAAAAAAAGTGAATATAGTTGCATTAGACATAACTAATTCCTTAGGTAATGCAGAATTAGGACTCGCTATAGAGTCTGATGAATTTGATACCACTTTAATTTTTGATCATATGAAAACAATGATGCCATCATATATGATCCCAATGCATGTCAGGTTTATAAAAGAATTTCCACATAGTATAAATGGAAAAATAAATAGAAAAGAGTTAAAAAAACATTTTAATAATATTGTAGCGTAAGCTACTTCAACCAAAATAAATTATAAATGAACAAAGAAGAGATCTTATCTAAAGTAACAAAAGCTTTTGTTACTGTATTAGAACATGAAAATTTTCAACTCCTTGAAGAGACTACGGCAAATGATGTAGATGGATGGGAATCAATTACCCATATGATGATTATTACAGAAATTGAAAAAACATTTGATATTAAATTTAAACTCATGGATTTAATGAATATGGATAATATAGGAGATCTACTAAACACTATCGAATCAGAGCTGTAATACATTTTCATATTACCCATGTATAAATTATTCATTAAACGTTTTATAGATTTTTTTGGAGCATTATTAGGTATTTTACTAGTATCGCCTATTTTACTGGTGGTAATTATTATATTATTATTTGCTAATAATGGTAAACCATTTTTCTTTCAATCTCGTCCAGGTAAAAAAGAAGAGATATTTAAGATCATTAAACTAAAAAGTATGAATGATAAAAAAGATGAGAAGGGAGAGTTGTTGCCATTCGAACAAAGAATTACTACTATAGGAAAATTTATCAGAAAATATTCATTAGATGAAATTCCTCAACTATTTAATGTTCTTAAGGGAGATATGAGTTTAATAGGACCAAGACCTTTGTTAGTAAAATATTTACCTCTTTATAATGCAGAACAAAAAAAACGTCATGATGTAAGACCTGGTATCACAGGATGGGCACAAGTTAATGGGCGGAATACGATTTCTTGGAATCAGAAATTTGAATTAGATGTTTGGTATACCAAAAATGTTACAGTAATGACTGATGTGAAAATCGTTTTTCTAACTATAAAAAAAGTACTTTTTAAAGAAGATATTAATAGTGGTGAAAATATAAATATGCCTACTTTTACAGGAAATAATTAGCATAATGAATAAAGCTGTAATCATAGGTGCAGGAACACAAGGGCAAGTATATGCCTCGTATCTTAAAGAAGCTGGAGTTAATATTATTGGGTTTATTGATGATAATCCAGAATTAATAAAACAAAAAGTAATTGGGATACCTGTCATAGGAAAATATGAAGATTTGTTTCTTCATGAGTTTAAAAAAAAAATACAAGATGTATATTGCCCCATAGGGAATAATACTGTACGTGTTAACTATTTATCAACATTAAAAAAAGAAGGATATAATATTCCAGGATTTATACATCATACAGTATCGATTGCTCCTGATGTATCTATAGGAGAGGCAGTATATATGTTAGCAGGTAATATAGTAATGCCACATACAGTAATAGGTAATTATATTATGATAAATATGGATAGTACGATAGCACACCATGTAACCCTAGAAGATGGAGTTTTTATGTCATCAGGGGTGAATATTGGAGCATTGATACACGTAAAAGAAAAAGCATACATAGGTATGGGAGTTACTGTAATGACAGGAGTTAAAGAAATTGGTAGAGAAACTTTATTAGGAGCGGGGACAGTGATTATAAAAGATGTCCCTGATTATGTTACAATGGTCGGTAACCCAGGAAGAGTGATAAAAACGAAACAACCTTAATCTTGTGCTTGCTCAAAACAAAAATAAAATGTCGCATATTACATTTATAGGATCAGGGATTTCGTCGTCATTTACGATATTGCATTTTTTGGATCAACTAAAAACTAATAAAACCAAAAAAAAGATATCGATAACGATTATTGATAGGTATTCAGAGTTCTACACGGGTATTGCTTACGGAAAGCGATCAGGTTTTTGTGTTCTTTTAATTACATCATTAAAAAATTTCTTACCGCAGCCCGAGTTAGAGATATTTATAGAATGGCTAAATCAGAATAAAGATTGGTTATTAGAAGAATTCTTAAAAGAAGGAGGCACCTTATCGTCAGAATGGGCATCTAAGCACTCAGAAAAAATAAAAAATAACGATTGGAAAGACCTTTTTATTCCTAGACGCTTTTTTGGCAGTTATATCAATCAGAAAGTAAAAAATAAAATACAAGAATCAGAACAGTTAGGCTATGTTAACGTTGATTATATCAATGCAGAAGTTTTAGATATACAGCATAAAAATGATAGTTACGAATTGCTATTACATTCAAAAAAAACATTAGTCTCTGAAAAAGTAGTACTTTCTGTTGGATCATTACCTGCTAACTATTTATGGAAACAAGAAAGTTTGATAGAAAATAATGAGCTATTGTTTGTTAACAATCCATACAAACCAGATTTAAAACATGTATTGCAAAAAGTAGAAAAATTTATAACCAAAAAACCTGCTCAAAAATGTAATGTACTTATCATAGGTGCAAATGCCAGTGGATTAGAGATGTTATACAAACTAAACGATTTAAAAGAAATACAAACTCATATAGATCAATTCACACTTTTATCCACTCAAGGCTTATCTCCTGATTCTGTAATAGATGAAGAGCGTAAAAAAAGCTTTTCTCCTACATATTTACTTTCATTAAAGGATCATGATCGTCTAACAGCAGATCGCATTGCTAGTGCTGCCTACAAAGACTTAGATCGCGCTGATGAGATAAAACTAGGAGCAGCATCTACAGTAGATATAATCTCTAATGGATTTGGTGTATTATTAAATAAATTAAATACAGAAGAGCTTAAAAAGTTTGCGTGTATACATGGTAATGAAATAGGAAGAAGGCAACGGTGCGCAGGATATCATTATTCTAAAATTATTGAAGATCTCAAAGAAAGTGGTAGATTTAAGCATATCGCAGGCAGGTTTTCTAATATTTATAAAAATGATAATGGATATCAATTAGAATATTTAGATACAAAAACGGAGAGTAATAAATCTCTTGATGATCCTATACAAATTGTTTTTAACTGTATAGGAAGTACTAAGTTAACAAAAGATAATATACCAGAATTATTAAAAAAGATGGTGGATAAAAAATTATGTATACCTAATGAATCTCATATTGGTTTTGATGTAAACGACTCTTTTGAGACTTCTGAAAATTTACATGTAATAGGACCTTTATTAGCGGGTAATATATTCGAAGGTAAAGCTGTATGGCATGTAGAGCACTGTGGTAGAATTATCTGGTTATCAAAATTACTATCAAAAAAACTAAACGACTATTTTTTTGACTAAAAATGGAAATATACCCTAATAAGCCTAAATATCAAACCTAATAGTAATTATATTGAAAGAAAACTATAAAATATATGTAAAAAATCTAGATCAAGAATCTGATTATATTGAGTACAAAGACCTTCTTCAAACAAAATGGGATAATAATGTATATTATTCTATGGAACATCTATCTCATTTCGAAAAAGAATCGGATCATTTAAAATATTTTCTATTTGTAAAAAATGATACTCCCATTATCATGATGCCATTTATATATAGAGAAATCACCATAAAAAATATAAAATATCCATATTATGATGTAATCAGTCCATATGGATACAATGGTCCATTGTTTAATGATGATGTAACGATTGATGACATTACTCAATTTTGGAAAAATACTGATATATGGTATCAGAAAAATAATGTTATCACCGAGTTCATTCGTTTTAGTCTTAATGATAACCATAGAAACTATTCTGGGATAGTGATTGAGAGTTTATCAAATGTAAGAGGTAATTTGATGAATGTATTTGAAGACCAGTGGAATGGATTTGTCTCTAAGGTTAGAAATAATTTTAGAAAAGCGATGAATCATAATTTGAGTTTTAAGGTCTTTCACCAAAAAGAAATTACAAAAGGAATTATTGAAATATTTAATAATATTTATGTCAATACTATGACTCGCAATAATGCGGATAGTATTTACTTTTTTTCATATACATATTTCGAAAACTTAATACTCTCTAACATAGATAATTTTTCGATTGCAGTAGCATACCATCAAGAAACACCTATTTCTATAGAGCTAATTATAAACTATAGAGAAACATTATTTGCGTTTTTAGGAGGAACTAATGCCGAATATTTTAGTTATAGGCCAAATGATTTTCTGAGAGTGAAAATTATAGAATGGGCAATTAGTCAAGGCAAAAAGTACTATGTTCTTGGAGGAGGGATGAAAGATGGTGATGGTTTGTACAAGAATAAGAAATCATTATTTCCCAAAGATGATGATGTGATTTTTTATACAGGAAGAAAAATAGTTAATAAGAAACAATACGATGAATTATGCCTTGTGTCTAATATTGCATATGCAGATATGGATAAAGAAACATTAAAAAATTATTTTTTTCCATTTTATAGAATTAATCATGCATAAAATGTAATTGATAATGTGTCAACCAAGAAGCCCTAAGTGATTACTAAAAATCTGAATACGTGAAAAAAATATTTATTGATTACTTTTTTGAACTATATGAAAAAAACTCTATTCCAGTACTATTTTCAAAGGTAAAGTCTGCAAATCATAAAGAAGGATTTATCAATCCAGAATATAACCCAAAAGCTGTCAATATAACCAATAAAGTATATTCTATTTTTTTTATTCCAGACTACTTTCTGCCTGTGATAGAAAAAGATACATTTACGATAAAACGAATTCCTCAGTTTTTTAAAGGATATGCTATTTTTCTAGAAGGTTTTGATAGTGTAGATGCATATATAAAAAAACGTTTTAGAAGTAACGCAAAAACAATAAGAAGAAGAGTTAAGAGACTCGAATCTTGTTTTGAGGTATCCTACAAAACGTATCTAGGCCATATTGATCAAGAAGAATATGATTTTTTTATGGATTGCCTTAAAAAAATGTTGATCAGAAGGTTTGATGAGCGTAATGATACTAGCCAGACATTGCTTAATTGGGAACATTACAAGAAAATGTATTTTTCATTGATTAATGAAAAAAGAGCTTCATTATTTGTTGCATTAGAAAAAGATAAACCAATTATTGTTTCATTGAACCACCATTTTAATAGAAGACTCTTTAGTGCCATCTCATCATATGATATAGATTACGCGAAGTTTAGTTTGGGGAGTGTAGAGATTTATAAAAAATTAGACTGGTTAATAGAAAACAAATATTTATCATACGAAATGGGGATGGGAGATCTTACCTATAAGAGAGAATGGTGTAATCATATTTATAATTTTGAACATCAAATTTTATATCCTAAAAAAAACCTACGCGGATGGATTATAGGAAATATAGAATACATAAAAGTTCAGATAAAAGAGTTCATATATAAGATAGCTTATGTACGCTATAAAAACTTTAAAGCAAAGCAGAAAAAGACTGTAGAGCAGAGGTTAACTCCACAAGTATATGACATAACCGATGTACAAGAAACAGAAAAAAAATTACCAATTGTAGATTATAATTCAAAAGAGAATTCTTTTTTAAGAAGGCTTGTGTTTGATTTTATATATGTCGGTATAGAGAAGGCTACAGATGTTACAGTACATCAAATCTCTGATGGTAAATCAAAATCGTATTGGATTATAGGCAAATCTAAAATGCAAAAAATAACAGTTACTATCTAATTTTTGTGTACCTCAAGATACTCAGAAATTGCTATAGCAATTAATGTTCTCCCGTGATCATTCCAATGTCTATCATATAGTAATGTTGTAGGTTTTTTAGAAGTAGAGAAATATGTAGCATAGTCTATATATTTATAGTTATTCTTTTTTAGGTAATTCATGAAAACAGGATCTGTGGCTTTTGCATCAAGCAACAATATATTTCGATTCATATCATACCCATACTGTCCAATTAAACTTTCAAAATTTTCAATATACTTTTGTATCTTTTTTTCTTTTTCTTTCCGAATCTCTTCTTCATTTAATGATTTTGATACTTTTGAAGGTTTCGCAATATTTAGGATTTG
The DNA here is from genome assembly GCA_947493495.1 of uncultured Aquimarina sp. Lineage (GTDB taxonomy): Bacteria > Bacteroidota > Bacteroidia > Flavobacteriales > Flavobacteriaceae > Aquimarina. Next base: position 20,155 of record CANLRN010000001.1, on the reverse strand, counting down.
GTGAACTAATAATTGAGGAGAATCCAAAATCCCAATACTTTTGCAATAGACCAATAATTTACTTTTTCTGAGAAGTTTATTAATAGGTGATTCTAATGCCAGTCTTTCGGTCATTACCTTATAATCTCCTCGAGTAAGGTCATTAGAAAATTTGATACCTAATACTACATGATCGATAAGGTCAAAATCTTCTTTATAAGCGTGTATTAGATGTAACTGATCTGCAAAATCATAGCCTGCATATCCATATTCATATACCTCAATAGATGGAATCATATGCTCAATTTTTTTGCCAATAGAATTGTAGTAATCCTGATGAAACCCCTGTATAAAGGAATCCCCTACGAGAGCAACTTCAATTTTTTCTTTTGTTGGTGTAAATTCTCTGTATGAATTAAACCCAAAAGTATTGATGCGATACTCAGAAAAATTTTGTCTACGATTTCCAGTAACAGAATATCCTTGTTGATTAGGAATCCATTTTTCGACATTGTGCTCATCAAGGAATCTGCTTGGAGTATCTTTTGCCAAGTGTAATACTCGGACTACTAATTCTAATACTATTAGGAGTATGAAAAAATATAGTGCAGACTTTACGATTATTTTTTTTATACCTTGTTTCATCATACCTTAAAATTGAAAATAGATAAAAGATCTGTCAATTCGGTCATCATAAAATAATAACATGGCCAGTATCACTATTGTATACATTAAGAAACGTATATATTTTGATTTAAATTTAAAGGGTGAGCGCTCATCTTTTCTAATGATAAACTCATAAATAGTGAATAGCCCAAGTAAAATGAAATAATCAATCATACGATATCCTAGAGGATGTTCATACATCTCAAACCTAAAATTAGTACACAACTGTTTTATAAAATTAAAAGCGTCAGTAATTGATTCAGATCTAAAAAATATTCTGGAGAAAGTAACTAACGAAAAGGTTAGCATTATTTGCAGTACTTCTTTTATAGAAGGCAACCAAGAATTCTGAGCAACTACAGTATTCATGTATATACGATTTCTACCCATCAAAAATACAGGAATATAGAATAAAGCGTGTATGGCACCCCACACAATAAAGGTCCAGTTAGCCCCATGCCAAAATCCACTAACCAAAAAAATTATACTAATATTCCGTATAGATTTCATAGTACTTACTCTACTACCTCCAAGTGGAATATATACGTAATGTCTAAACCAAGTAGAAAGTGACACGTGCCAGCGTTGCCAATATTCTGCAACATTCCGAGAGAAATTTGGAAACTTAAAATTAGACATCAATTCTATTCCAAAAAGCTTTGCTGTTCCTATTGCGATATCAGAATAGCCACTAAAATCGCTATATACCTGAAAACTAAATAAACATATACCAAGAAGTAGAGTAGAAGCTGGGTAATCCATATAATTTGCAAAAACATCATCAACTATAGGTGCTATAGCATCTGCAATTACTACTTTTTTAAACAATCCCCATACGATAAGTTTCATACCATCTGTACATTGCGTATAGTCAAATTTTCTTGTATTCGTTATCTGTGATAATAAATTAGAAGCTCGTTCAATCGGTCCAGCCACTAATTGAGGAAAAAAACTGACAAAAGCAGAAAAAGCAATAAAATCTTTAGTGGGAACTAATCGTTTATAATATATGTCTAGTGAATACGACATCGTTTGGAATGTATAAAAAGAGATTCCAACAGGTAGAATAATTTGTAATGTCCAAGAGCTGCCTATTTGATACCCTAGAATACTGGTAAAATCTACCCAAGAGTCAATAAAAAAGTTATAATACTTAAAAAAACCTAGTAAACTAATATTAAACAGTATACTGATCCATAACCATTTCTTCTTATGTTTCTGCTGATCACTATCATAAATACGCTGTCCAACAATAAAATCTACTATAGTACTAGCCATTATCAAAAATAAAAATCGCCAATCCCATATGCCATAAAAAAAATAGCTAGCTATAAGGATAAATATATTCTGCGATTTTCTTTTATTTTTAAATAAAAGCCAATACCCCAAAAAAACAACAGGTAAGAATACAAAGAAATTTAAAGAATTAAATATCATCTATAACTAAATGAATTATTGTCGTTTTTATACAGAAGTAATAACTTATGTATCATATTTAATTTGAATTCGGTAAATTTTAATTAATTAGTTTGATTACACAAATAAATACCAAGATTTTTTATGAATGCCTATTGATACTTATATCAAATTTATTACTACTTCGATATTAACCTTCTTCTTATGGATTTCATTTTACAAGATCAATATGAGTAAGAATACGTGAAAAACATACATTATTTATGTTTTTGGTCGGTATATTAAGTAGTTCATCTTTTTAAGTTATTATTTTTTTAACCCATTAATTGATATAAGTTTTAACATATCTATTTTTAATATGAAAAATTAAAACAGTCTATTTTAACAAAAAAATAAGAAATATAGAGGGAAATTTACTTTTACTACTTATGGGGAAAATAACTGCTATAATTTAGGTGATTTACTGGTGTTTATACTAAAAATGATTTATATCTTTGTAGTATATCTGATTGAATTGGTCAGGTAAGAAAAATTATAATAAAAAATAGTTAAATAAAGTTAAAATCAATGTTAAAATAGCTTTTTGTTTGAAAATTATGTGTTTTTCCGAAGAAAAGTTCATATTAAACGTGGGAATTTATGATAAAATTCTTACGGTAATACCTTTTTTTTGATGTATATTTGAAACAGTGTATGTTGTTAAACGTTTTTTTTTAGTATTCTGTCTAAAATACCGAAAAATTGCTCAATATTTCGTTTAACTAAAGTATTTTTGTTAAGTAAAACATAACGGAAAAAGTAAATTGTATTAATTAAGATTTTTGGAAGTACTACCCCCTTTTGACTTCCTTAGATTTTTTAGATTAACAAAAAAGTGAATTTATAGTATCATCCCCAAACGATACTATAAATATTAATTTTTATTCATTATTAATGGGAAAAATGAATGTGATTAAATCTAAAAAAATATGGCTTTCTTCTCCGCATATGGGCGGTAAAGAATTAACCTACGTACAAGAAGCGTTCAATACAAATTGGATAGCTCCATTGGGTCCTAATGTTGATGGATTCGAACAAGATATCAAGAATTATCTTTCTAATGATATTTATGTTGCGGCGCTTAGTTCTGGAACAGCTGCATTGCATTTAGGGCTACAATTATTAGGTGTAGAAAGAGATGATGAAGTATTATGTCAGAGTATGACTTTTGCAGCTTCAGCCAATCCGATTGTATACTTGGGAGCAAAACCAATATTTATTGATAGTGAATCACAGACTTGGAATATTTGCCCAGAACAATTAGAAATTGCTATAAAAGATAGAATAGCCAAAGGGAAGAAACCTAAAGCTATTATTACTGTTCATCTGTATGGGATGCCGTATAATGTTGATGCAATACACAAAATAGCAAGAGCATATGAAATCCCCGTATTAGAAGACAGCGCAGAATCACTAGGAAGTTCTTATCATAATATTAAGTGTGGAACTTTTGGTGATCTAGCAATATTATCATTCAATGGGAATAAGATTATAACCACTTCTGGTGGAGGCGCTTTAATTACAAAATCAAAGAAAGATAAAGAAAAAGCAATTTTTCTTGCAACACAAGCAAGAGATAATGCTCCTCATTATGAGCATACTGAGATTGGTAATAATTATAGGATGAGCAATGTAATTGCCGGGATTGGTAGAGGCCAGATGGAAGTATTAGACAAGCACATAACATATAGACGCACTAATTTCAACTTTTATAAACAACAACTTGGGGATCACCCAGAACTAGAATTCCAAGAAGAACCAAACGGTTATTATTCGAACAGATGGCTTAGCTGTATCAAAACTCGATCATATCAATTAAGAGAAGAGATTAGGCTAGCGCTAGCTAATGAGAATATAGAATCTAGACCATTGTGGAAACCCATGCATTTGCAGCCAGTTTTTGCTGAGTGTGAAGCATACATCAATGGTATATCTGGTGATTTATTTGACGGAGGACTTTGCTTACCAAGCGGTTCTAATCTTGAAGAAGATGATTTACTTAGAATAGTAACTATAATTAAAAATATATTGGGATGATAAAGGATTATATAATTAATAATTCGCATAAGCACGCATCAAAATGGTTGGTATTGACAATTGATGTAGCTATTACTATTTTTAATTTCTTTTTAGCATATGTAATACGGTTTGGGATAACCCTAGATTTTAATATTACTAATCTAGAATATCAACTGCCAGTTATGGTGGTTATATCTATCATTAGTTTTATGCTTATTGGATCTTATAAAGGAGTTGTAAGACACACAGGAATGAGAGATGCATATAACTTGTTTCTGGCAGTAACTGTATTAATTTGTTTAAGCGGTGCTCTTATGGTATCCAGTAGATTATCATTAATTCCAGAATTGCTTAATATCCCTGTATCAATTATATGTATACATTATTTATTAAACATTATAACATTAACCACAAGTCGACTTATATTTAAATATTGTTATTACTATATAAAGTCAAAATTAGGAGATTCATCCAGAGTCTTGATATATGGTGCAGGAGACTCAGGCCTAATTACATTAGCAGCTATCACTAATGATTCTAATAAATCAGTTACGGTAGTTGGATTTATGGATGATAATACACAGAAAATAGGAAAAACTATTAATGGGATAAAAATAGTTAACTCTAAAATTGTAGATCGTGATTTTATCAAAAAAAATAATATTAATGAAATCATTGTATCCATTCCGCATATAGAAAAGAAAAGATTATCTGAGATATCTGATGGATTACTAAAATTAAATGTAAAAGTAAAAATAATACCTGCTGTTAATGATTGGATTGATGGTAAATTAAATGTTTCTCAGATCAAACCAATAGAGATTGAAGATTTATTAGATCGAGCACCTATTGCACTAGAAAATCTAAAAATCAAAAAACAACTTCATGAAAAAGTAATCATGATTACTGGTGCTGCAGGTTCTATTGGTAGTGAAATTGTAAGACAAGCTTCTTTCTATAAATATAAACACCTAGTATTAGTAGATCAAGCTGAGTCAGCATTATATGATCTTCAGCAAGAATTGATTAGTAAAGGAGTTGAAAACTTCACTCCAATTGTAGCTGATATAAGAGATCACCAAAGAATTGAAATTATATTCGACAGATTTAAGCCAAACATGGTTTTTCACGCAGCTGCATACAAGCATGTGCCACTAATGGAAAATAATCCTTGTGAAGCTATTAAAATCAATGTGCTCGGAACAAGAAAATTAGCAGATATGTCTGTTAAATATAATGTGGATAAATTTGTTTTTGTTTCTACAGACAAAGCTGTAAATCCTACGAATGTAATGGGAGCAACAAAAAGAGTTGCAGAAATGTATATTAAGTGTTTACACAATAAAAGTAAAACTAAATTTATTACTACGCGATTTGGTAATGTACTTGGTTCTAATGGATCTGTGATTCCTTTATTTAAAAAACAAATAGAAAAAGGCGGACCATTAACTGTAACGCACAAAGATGTAACTCGATTCTTTATGACAATCCCAGAAGCTTCTCAGTTAGTAATAGAAGCAGGAACTATGGGTAATGGAGGAGAGATATTTATTTTTGATATGGGAGAATCTGTAAAAATATTTGATCTCGCTAAGAAAATGATTAGACTATCAGGATTAAACTATCCTAATGACATCGATATAAAAATAACGGGATTAAGACCAGGAGAGAAACTATACGAAGAACTATTAGCTGATACAGAAAATACATTGCCTACTTATCATAAAAAGATAATGATTAGTAAACACGATGATAATGATGATTGTTCACTAATCATGGATAAAATCGATGATCTGTGTATAATGAATTTATTTAACCAAGACGATTTAATTGTAGGTAAATTAAAAGAAATTGTACCAGAATATATTTCTAAAAATTCAGAATTTGAAAGTATAGATAAGAAAAACCAAATAGCTCAAGTAAGAAAGCAAAAAGTTTTAGTTTAATTTTTTGTTACTCAAGATAAGTTTAATAATTAATTGTATTTACTAGAATATTACAATAGGTTTTAATTAACGCTAAAAATAGTTTTTTTCAACTGTAAATAAAGTTCTACATTTGTTTAAAATATTAAAGTATTTGTGTTATATGCAATTATACAAGTTTTTATTTATAGTAATAGTAGTTGGTTTTGTTTCTTCGTGTAAGACACCGACAGATGTTGTTTATTTTCAAGAATCAGAGAATTTAGAAAAGATTTCATCAACGAATTCTTTTACACCAGTATTTAAAGTAGATGATATAGTAAGCATTCTTGTTTCTGCAACAGATATGGATGCGGCAAGACCTTTTAACTTGATGCAAGGAGCATCTATACCTTCTGCTTCTGATACATCAGCACCTGCACCAGCTGGAACAACAGAACCCACATATCTAATCGATGAAGATGGTAATATTGATTTTCCTGTTTTGGGGAAACTGAAAATCGCTGGTTTAACACGCGTACAAACAAAAGATATCATCAAAACGCAATTAAAAGTATATATAAAAGATCCAATCGTCAATGTTCGATTAAAAAACTTTAAAATTACAGTGATAGGAGAAGTAAATAGACCTGGTTCCTATACAATACCTAATGAAAGAATTACCATTATAGAAGCTCTTGGTCTGGCGGGAGATCTTACCATCACTGGAAAAAGAGAGAACATGGTAGTTATCCGAGAAAATGATGGTGTAAATACATATCATAGGATAGACCTTACTTCAAAAAATATATTTGATTCTCCAATATATTATTTAGCCCAAAATGATGTCTTGTATGTAGAACCTAATACTGCAAGAGTAAAAAGCTCTGAAGGAAATAGAAATACTGTTGGGTTAGTATTAAGTATTATTGGTGTAGTTTTATCTGCATTAACTTTGATTTTAAGATAGTAAAAAACACCTATGCTTCCTGATTCTACCAATTCTAATAATACAGTTACTACTACCAGTATGAAACCCTCTATTGATATCAAAGAGATCGTAGGTGCATATCTAAAAAAATGGTATTGGTTTATTCTTAGCCTTATTATTTTTGGGACATTAGCATTTTTGTATATCCGCTATACCATTCCTCAGTATAATGTTTCGGGTACTATTTTAATCTCACAAGAAGAAAGTGTAAGTGAATCAGAGTTATCAGCCTTCAAGGATTTAGGACTTCTTGATAATACTAGTAATAAGATAGAAAACGAAATTCAGATTATAAAATCTAGAACATTGATTACTAATGTCGTTAATAATCTGAAATTAAATGTTCAATATTTTTCTAAAGGCAGAATATTAGAATTAGAAAGTTATCCTAAACCTATAATAGAGATAAGTTTTTTAGCTGCCGATTCAATTGTTCAAACAAAATCCAAAGATTTTAGAGTATTGATTAATTCTGGTACTTCTTTTTCTTTTGTAGATGCAGAAGGCAATAAACTAAACGATCATTTTTTTGGTAAAACTATAAATACTAGTGTAGGAGATGTAGTAATTACACCCAGTATAGAAAATATATCTGCAAATGCAGGTAAAGTTATTCATATAAAGCTCTCTCCTGTAAAGTCTGTAGCACACGCGTATAGAAATAAATTATCTGTTATCACTATTGGAAAAGGTTCTTCTATTGTAAAGCTGTCATTAAGTGATCCTGTAAAAGAGAAAGCAAAAGATATTATCAATAACCTTGTAGAAGAATACAACAAAGCAACTATTGCAAATAAAAAACTAACCTCTGCTAGAACTGCTGGATTTATTAGCGAACGATTAGATTTGATATCTGGTGATTTATCTGAGGTCGATGACGAAGCTGCAGGATATAAATCAAAATTCGGATTAACGAATGATGTAGAAGCACAAACCCAAAGAGTAGCCGATATAGATTCTAGAAATGTTCAAGAAATCAATAGACTAGAAACTCAGATGCGTAAAATAGAGTCTACAAGAAGATTTGTATTGAGTCAGGATGGAAAATATGATATATTACCTTCTACATTAGGGTTTGATGATCCGTCAGTTACATCAACTGTTGCGCGATATAATGGATTGATAAGTCAGAGAAAACGATTATTAAAATCATCTAGTATACAAAATCCAGTTGTAGTCAATATAGACGAACAAATAGCTTCATTACGGCAAGGACTTATTGCTAGTTTAAATAGTGCAAAAAATTCTATTGGGATTAGTTTAAATAGCTTAAGAACTCAAGATAAGTATTTTAGCGGAAAGTTATATAATGCTCCATTGCGTCAGAAAGAACTAACAGCTATTGGTAGAGAACAAGGAATAAAAGAGCAATTATATCTTTATCTATTACAGAAGAGAGAAGAAGCAGAGATAACCAGCCATATTACACTATCCAATGCTAGAGTAATCGATAAAGCATCAACTTTGGGTTCATATCCTGTATCTCCAAATAAAAAAATGATTTTTCTAGCAGCTATTTTCTTCGGATTAGCAATACCATTTTTGGTGATCTATTTATTTGACCTTTTTAATACCAAAATTAGCTCAAGAGAAGATCTGGATAAAGCATTATCTATGCCAATCCTTGGAGCAATTCCAAAAACCAAAACCAAGAAAAGTAAAGTTGTAGTTTCCAGAAATAGTAGAACACCTATTTCAGAAGCATTTAGGATATTAAGAACAAATCTTGATTTCTTAATGGCTAGTTCACAAAAGAAATCAGGTAAGATTATATTCGTAACATCTACGATATCAGGAGAGGGAAAGACATTAGTGTCTTCTAATCTAGCAAAAACATTAGCTATTTCTAATACTAAGGTTGCTTATTTAGGGACAGACTTTAGAGATCCAAAGTTTCATAACTTTTTTGAATTACCTAAAGGGAAAGATACTAGCGGATTTACTAATTATATCATGGATTCTAAAATTAATCCTGAAGATATCATACACGAAGAAAAAGCAGAAGATCCTTTATTTATTATTCCTTCTGGAGTTATTCCTCCAAATCCAGCAGAACTTTTGATGAATGATAGAGTACAACAAATGTTTACGTATTTAGAAGCGAATTTTGATTACATAGTTGTAGACACTGCTCCTGTAAGTTTAGTCACAGATACACTATTAATTGGTCATTATGCAGATCTTTGTATATATATCGTAAGAGAAAATTATTCTGATAAAAGAATTTTGCAAATACCTGAGAATTTCTATAGAGAAAAACGCTTGCCTAATATGGCCATCTTACTTAATGCAGCAGCTTCTAAGGCAGGATATGGATACGGGTATGGATATGGTGCTAAGAATTAAAAATCAAAATTAGCTTCTAAGAAAAAATACTGTTATTTTTCATTAACAGCTTGATTTTACTAGCATTTTTTGGTAAGAACCCTTTTTCTAATATCTCTAATTGTTGGTGATTGTGTATATCCGAACCTGCAAAATCAAAATAATCATTATTCAGAAGTTTTATAGCAGTACTTTTTACTTTCTCTCCATAATATCCAGAAAGGGATAATAAATTTAATTGAAAAAAAACCCCTTGATCTTTTAGTGTTTTATATTTATTCATATCATCTTGATAAAAAGAATACCGTTCTGGATGCGCAAGAATAGGAGTAAAGCCTGCTAATTTAATCTCGAAAAGCATTTCATTAAGGTTAAGAGGCGGACTAAAAGTCGACATCTCTACAAGAAGATACTTTTTTGGTAATGGAATAATATCTTTCTCTTTTATGCGCTCATAAAAAAGATCATCGAGCATATATTCTGCACTAGCTTCTAATTTTACACTTATGTCTAGTGATGTAAGAACTTTAGCCATCTCCTGACATTTACTATTAATAATAGCAGTTGTATTAGGCCATACATCCTTCATAACATGAGGAGTGGTAATGATTTTTTTAATTCCTAATTGGTGTAATTGTTCAATTATGTAAGCAGATTGATGCACAGTTTTTACACCATCATCTATATTGGGTAGTAGATGAGAGTGGATATCAACATATTCATTAGGAATTAATTCATTAAGTCGAATTTTCTTTTTTGATAAAAATAACAATATAGGTAAATTATGGGGTGAATAAACTGATATGTATTACTTTATAGTAATACCATATAAATTCAATGAGTAATTTACAAAAATAAGCAGTATAAACATAAAAAAATAGTCGTATTCAGAAAATGAAATACAAAATTACATTTTAGTATATCACTTCTGATGTAAAAATATTCAAAAATAAAAATCAAGAATAGCCACGTAGCTACATTTTATTAATGAAACTCTGATTTGAAAAGTTGCACAGCAATGCCTTCAAATCAGATAGTTGAACTAATCTCGCTGTTTGCTGAACTCGTTTCAGTATCTAGTGGGATCTTAGGTTTAATACCTCGAAACTTGCTTCAGAATCTTAAAAATTATTTTCAGTCGAATGCCTCGCGGGCTTGCCTTGAGGATTATTAACTTTTATTTTAAAGTATAGGGCTAAAAGAACCATTTTAAGTGGGTATTTTTACATCTGAAGTGGTATACACTAACAAAAGGTAGTATATTGTATCCATATTTAATAGGTGTCTTAAATTTGAATTAGGTGAAAATTGCATTTCTAAAATTGTATACTAAATTTTTAATTAAATCAGTATTATTTTTTTTAATATTTAGTGGTTGCACAGCAAAAAAAGAGCCTGAATTTTTAATTAGAGCTAGTCTATTAGTAGGAGAAGAACATACTTGGTTTAAAGCCTTTGAATATTTCGAAAAAATTATAGAAGAACGCTCAGGAGGGCGAATAATAGTACATAGCTATCACTCAGAACAGTTGGCTAAAGAGATTGAAGCTATCAGAATGATCCAGGCAGGAGTGATTGATATGACTACTACTAGCTCGTTATTAAGTAATTGGACAGAAGTCATGACCTTTTGTGAGATGCCTTTTTTGTTAGAAAATCCAAATCAGGTTGCCAATCTTATCAATGGACCATTAGGTAAAAGAATACAAAAAGAAATGTTAGAAAAGACTGGTTTACGACCTCTAGGTTATTTTCAGGCTGGAGCCAGACATTTAACATCTAACCGACCTATAAAACATCCAGATGAATTAAAAGGATTGATACTTAGAGTACCTAATGTTCCTTCATTTGTAACTGCTTGGGAAGCTTTGGGTGCCAAAACAACACCGATGGCTTTTTCTGAGGTATTTACCTCTTTGCAACAAGGTACTATAGATGCGCAAGAAAACCCGCTGGCATTAATCAAAGTATCAGGATTTTATGAAGTTCAGAAATATGTCAACCTTACGGGACATGTGGTTAGCTGGACATATCCAGTGATAGGAGAGAAGCAGTTTCAGAAATTTCCTGATGATCTTAAAAAAATAGTTCTCCAAGCAGCAAGTGATATGCAAGCCTATGAACGCAGGCTTTTTTTAGAAAATGAAAAGAAAATTAAAGAAGAATTAGAAGCCTTGGGTATGACTTTCGTAACTGTTGATAATGCAGCTTTTATAGAAAAATGTGGCAGCGCTATCTTCAATACTTTATCCCCAGAAATGCAAGAGATTTACACAACTATAAAGCACGATACAGACAAATGATCATTAAAATGCAGAGGCTAGTAGGAATTTTTTTAAAAGTTGGAACGATATTAAGTACATTAAGTTTTATCATAAGTACTCTTATTCAAATTTATGGACGTTTTTTCATGGAAAAAGCGCCTTCATGGACAGAAGAAGCAGCACGCTTATTCTTCGTCTTTGCTATTGCTTTTTCATCTGGACTGGCTATGAAAGGTAATTTTTATGTTTCTTTTGATTTTATTTTTAAAAAAATTACTGCTGAGTGGCAAACACGGATCAAAAAAATCACATACATATTTGTAATTATTTTGTGTACCATTATAGTAGCGTATGGATTGCTACTAGTACAAGCAGGATGGCAAGAGCAATCACCAAGCATGAAATTTCCTATGGCAATAGCATTTATGAGTATCCCTTTATTGGGATTTGCCATTGCTTTTTATGCTTTTATTAAAATGATTAAAATTTTTAAAACTAAAAAAGAGTAGTATGATTTGGTTACTGATTCTATTGTTTGTGGTTTGCCTGATATTTCGATTTCCTATCGCTTTTTCGTTAGGGATCTCTTGTTTAGTATATCTTATGGTTTCAGGTATTCCTCTAACAGTAATTCCAATGAAAATGTATTCTGGGATGGATGTTTTTGTGTTAATGAGTATTCCTGGATTTATATTAACAGGTAATTTAATGAATCTAGGAGGGTTAACCGAACGAATCATTACATTCTGTAATCACTTAATCGGACATGTCAGAGGTGGACTTGCCTTAGCTAATATTGGTGCTTCTATGCTTTTTGCAGGGATTTCTGGGACAGCAATCTCTGATACTGCCAGTATTGGATCTGTTATGATTCCTGCCATGAAAAAAGAAGGATACGATACAGATTTTTCTTGTGCTGTTACTGCTTCTTCTTCTACGGTAGGACCTATTATTCCACCAAGTGTTCCGATGATTATTGCAGCCACTCTGAGTGGGTTATCTGTAGGTAAATTATTTTTGGCAGGAGCTATTCCAGGGCTTTTATTAGGAGTTAGTTTAATGTTAGTTACTTATTTTATCTCTGTAAAAAGAAAATATCCAAAGCTAAAAAGAAGTAGTTTAAAGCAGATTCTTATAGGTTTCCTAGATACTTTTTGGGCTTTACTAATGACCTTTATCATTTTATTTGGTATTATAGGAGGAGTATTTACACCAACAGAAGCTTCTATTATTGCCGTGCTATATGCGCTATTAGTAGGGGTATTGGTCTATAAACAATTGAATTTTAAAAAGATTTTGGTTACCATATTGGATGCCATGAAAACTTCGGCTTCACTTATGGTATTAATAGGTTTTGCTAATCTTTTTGGTTGGATATTGATTGTAGAGCAATTACCACAACTTGTTTCTAATGAGATTCTTCTTTTTTCACAGAATAAATATGTAGTATTATTATTGATCAATTTACTATTAATTTTTGTTGGTACATTTATGGAAACTATTGCAGCACTTTTGATATTATTCCCAATTTTATTAAAAGTAGCAGTAGCAGTAGAGGTAGACCCCATACATTTTGCTGTTATTGCCTTACTTAATCTGATGATAGGTCTTACTACACCACCCTTAGGAATATGCCTTTTTGTGGCTTCTAGTATCGGAAAAGTCTCTATTGGCAAAGTAAGTAAAGCTGGTCTTCCCTTTTTATTTATCAGTCTAGGAGTATTAGTATTAGTAACCTTATTTCCTGAAATTTCATTGTTCTTGCCTAGATTATTTATGGATTAACCGATTAGTATATAATTAATTTCAACAACACTAGGTGGTAATAAACCACTTAAATATATTTACATTTTCAAGATAAAAAATAACCACAACAAGTACTTTTATGAACAACTATTTACAATCATTACTTTTTAAAATACTTACTTTAAGTATACTACTTACAATACCAATCCAAGCACAATTGATCAAAACTCCTACAGAAATTGATGCCGACAGTTTTATTACGGTTGCATATGAAAATAAAGGAGTTTCAATAAAAAAAGTAGAATTGACAGTTACTACCCAAGCCACATATGCCAATCTTAGTTTATATGCTGAAGAAACTTTGCTCGTAGATGATATAGATATTCCATCTGCAGGAACACATAAGTATACCCTTTTATGTGACTTTGTAGACATACATAAGACTACCTTAAAAATTAAAGCTAGACGCGGAAAAGTTATCATAGAATATCTAAAAATTACTGATAGTAAGGATATATCATTGCCAATATTTGTTGATATTTCTAAAAAAGCAGGTCTAGAAGATGCCAAATCTATTAAGTATGGAGGGCCTACAATAGCAGATATTGATAATGATGGTTATTATGATTTTATTGTTAATAATCATAACGAAGAACCTAATAAGTTGTATTGGAATAATGGAGATGGAACAGTACAAAAACATCCTACACATCTATCGAAGTGGTATCGCCATGATTTACACGGGTCAACTGCAGCTGATTTTGACAATGATGGAGATTTAGATATTGTTGTTGCTTTAGGCGGAGGAAATGGAACCGCCCCAATACCGCCTTTATTTTATCTCAATGATAACGGAAAACTAATACTTACTACTGGCGATGTGGGTATCACTAAAGGAGCAAGGGGTAGAGCAGCGAGATGGTCTGATATGGATCAAGATGGCGATTTAGATCTAATATTGATCAATGCAGCATCTATTGTAGAAACAGATTTTCCTCAACATCTATTTTATAAAAATAATGGAGATGGAACTTTTCAAGATGTACGAGTTGATCAGATAGAAAACACGAATGCAGAACGTATTTTGGTTACTGATTTCACGAATGATCATATTGATGATATTGTACTTTTTAGCCCTCTGTCTTTCTGGAAAGGCAATGGTAATTTTAGCTTTACGAATGTAAATTCACAATTTCCAGAAACTATAATAAACACTAATCAGGTAACAGGGGCTACTGATATCGATATTGACAATGATGGTGATTTAGACTTATACCTTTCTAGAGGAAAAGTTTTTGGTGTTGGAGAAATTCCTTCTTTGGATTATGATGTTAATACAGAACAATTGGATATCAAAATTAGAGGAGTTAAAGGAGTCACAAAAATGGATTTTAAAGGCAAGCAAACCATAAATTTCTTTAATTATAATAACTCTAGGAGAAAATTTAAAGCAGCGTATCCAATATATCTAGGAGCATCAAAACAAAAAAAATCAATAAAAGCTAAAGATTCATTATCGATCAATGCAGAAGAAGCAAAAGGATGGCCTTCTCAGATGACAGAAAATGGAATATATTTTGGGTATACCAAAGAAAAAAAATGGAAAGTTGCTATTGTAAGAAATGATTATATCTTCTGGAATCTGAATTTCAGCATTTCTAATGTAGAAGAAGTGACACCAGATTTTATTCCTGGAAATAGAAATGTAGATGATATTCTTTTACAAAACAACAAAGGGAGTTTTACAGATGTTTCTACCGAATGGAATATCCTGAAAGGAGGAGATCATCAAGGAGTATCTGTCGCTGATTTTAATAATGATGGTAGAGAAGATTTATTTATTCATCGGTGGGGGTTCTTAGCATCACATCCTACAGATTATATGCTACTTAACACTGGAAAAGGTTTTATGGCTACAACAGCTCATAGGGCTATTGATCCGAATGATGAAGGACACGGAGATATGGGACAAGCATTTGATTTTGATTTAGACGGAGATATAGATGTGCTTAATGGCAGTGATGATATAGGAAAATGGTATTTGTACGAAAACAATAGTATGACGAAAGGAAACTATGCTTTAGTTCGTGTGAATTACGCTCCAAAATCTCATATAGATCCCATGGCTGCAGTAGTAACTTTAACAACAGATACTAAAGTGTATCGCAAAAGAGTGGGATCCTCTGGAGAAGTGTTTTCTCAGAGCCTACTAAATACGATACATTTTGGATTAGGAAAAGAAAAAAATATAAAACAGATTAAGATAACATGGCGCAATGGCGAGACTATGTTTTTTAAAAACAAAAATGCCAACCAATTATATGATACTAATAAAGTTGATCCAACCAATATTGAAATTAGCAATATAACCGAAAAGATAAGAAAAGGAACTTCTATTCAATTATCTGCACGTATAGCTCCTGATCATGCAGACAAAACTATTATTTGGTCGTCAAGTGATCCGAGTATAGCAACCATTACCAAAAATGGCGTCATTACAGCATTACAAGCTAATAAATCTGTAACCGTAACTGCTCATAGTACAGCTAATACTGTACAAGGAAAATTAAAAATAAAGACGACCTCCTTTTTTCCTAAGCCACTTACATCAATTGCAATCAACTCCAATACTACAGAACTAATTGTAAATGATGTTTTACAACTTACTACTACATTGGTACCAGAAAATGCAGATCAACAGAGCTTTCAGTGGACAAGTACTGATGATAAAATTGCTTCTGTTGATACTAGTGGTAAAATTACTGCCCTTGCCGAAGGAAATGTAACTATAAAAGTAACCAGTGTTGATACGTCATCAATTTCTGCCGAATTCAAAATAAAAATCCTCCCATTTATAAAACCAAGCGTAAACTTTGATAGTGAATCAAAATACAAAACAATATTGATTGACGAGAAAGAAATAAAAGTCACTGTGAATTATGATGCTGGGACAAATGGTAAAATATTAATGTCTAATCATGGTGGTGTAAAGGTCTGGCTAAGAGAATTTACCAAGGATTGGATTTTTGTCAAAGATGTAACTCGTGTAGATAAAACCGCAGTTGGAAAACGATCAGGAACCTCAGAGATATCTGTTCCTTTAAAGAATATAGTTCCTTCAGAAAAACTAAAAAAAGGAAATTTCTATATTTTACAAGCTTCATTTGTAGCTAATGATGGTGTTACGTATTCTAAAAGCATAAATCATGTAGTCCTTAAGTGATATAGTTTATCAATTTCTACAGTATTCATTTTGTAGGATTAAGATTGCTTTTGTTTTTATATTTAAGATCAAAATAATTGTAAATTGGTTACTTAATTTACTTTACTATGAAAAAACCAACTAATATTACTATACTGTTATTGAGTATAATAACAGTATTTACATCATTAAATGCACAAATATTTAATGATAACCGGAATTGTACATTTGTACAAGCCGATAATTCTGGAGGCAATCAAGTATGTGTTCGAAAAGCACCTGCTCCTACAGGAAATGCAAATGCGATAAAGAATTTATTACGTGATGCCGGAATACCGAATAAAGTATTAAATTCTCGACTCGTTAATGGAGAATTTGCCAATCATATGGCTAGTTTACCTGCCTTAAAAGAAACTGCAGAATCATTAGCTTCCAGACGAGCTACTTATACAGGAAGTGGAACTGTAATTACACAATCTAATCTAGAGCAGAATAGAAATGCAATAGCAAACAACGGAGGGACTTTTATTTTTAGAGGAAATGTTATTGTTGATGCAATTTCTAAATTCATTCAGGTAGGAAGCAATACAACAATCTGGATTGATGGAACTGTAACATATACAGGTCCACAACCACCAGGAACAGTGCCAGATCAATATTCAGTCTCTGATGTGATTAATGGTGTGTTTGAAGTACGCGGTACTAATAACGGTAACCGAAAAAACAATGTGAAGTTTATGGGGACTAAAAGAGGAAAAATCATTACTAATGGACGTTGTGCAGGAGTATATACAAGATTTGTGAGAAACTTAGAAGTTTCAGGGATAAATTTTGAACGTTGTAGAAACGTATTGTTTATTAATAATACAGTTGATAGTAAATTGATAGGTAATTATATCGATAATTCAGAAAGACGCGCTATACACCTAAAAGCAACTAACACCGTTGAAGTATCCAAAAATTTAATTTTTGAAGAAAAAGTAGATGGTATTGATGTTGATGCTTTTGCAAAAAAATCTACTGTTAGTAAAAATGTAGTATGTCATACAGGAGATCGTTTTATGATCTGGACAGAAATTGCTGTAGAGAATACCCTTGTTGATCAGAATATAGGTTTATTTATGCCTAATGCTGATAGAAAAGCTTTAGCTTTTCAAGAAAATGGAAGTGAAACTTCTCAACCACCTACAAAGGATAATACCTATTCTAATAATCATGTTTTTTATGCAGATTTGAATAAAGGTAATCGAGGTTTTGTTCTAAACCCAAGAAGAAGGATCGTAAGAGAATCCATTGTTTTTGAAAATAATTACGTATGGCAATCTATCGAAAGGAAATTACCATATGAAGATCCAAAACCCAACGTTAGAAATGATGTATATTACTATACTCCAGGTGATAACAATGGAGGAGGAGGTAACAATATTTCTGTTACAGGAGTGAATATATCAGATAGTAATGTAGTTCTAAATACGAATCAAACCAGAGATTTAGATGCCACAGTAGCTCCAAATAATGCTACTAATAAAGCAGTGTCTTGGAGTTCGAATAATACCAATGTAGCCACTGTAAACAACAATGGTGTAGTAACGGCAGTATCTGCTGGTACAGCAACAGTAACTGTAACAACTACAGATGGAGGGTTTACAGCAACAAGCCGAATAACAGTTAATGGAAATAATCCACCTCCACCGCCTCCACCACCATCAGGAAATGATATCGTGATAGAAGCAGAGACATTTACCAATACCGGAGGTACTTTTGATGATTCTTTTGTTCCTGGAGGTCCTGGCTTTGGAGTTAATGCTACTGCAAATACTATCAATTTTGTAAACAGTGGAGATTTTGCAGAGTATACCATCAATGTAGGTACTGCAGGAGAATATAACATTACGTATCAGATTTCTACACCATCAGACAATGCACAGATTCAATTATTGATAGATGGTACTGTTGTGGCTACAGATGATGTGCCTAATAATGGAGATTGGGATGCTTACAGAGCTATTGTATCTTCGAGTACGATTAGTAATCTAAGTGCTGGTACTCATACCGTACGAGTAGTAGCTTCTGGATCTAACCCTTGGCAATGGAACTTGGATAGAATTACCTTATCTAGAGTACAAGGTACTCCACCACCTCCACCACCAAGTGGTAATGCTACTTTGGTCATTGAGGCAGAGGATTTTGTTGCTACAGGCGGAACCTTTGATGATGCCTTTGCAGGAGGTCCAGGCTTAGGAGTAAACAGAGGAGGAACCAATATCAATTATGTAAATAATGGAGATTGGGCAGAGTATACAGTAAATGTTACCACTGCAGGGACTTATAGTATCGAATACTTAATATCCACTCCATCAGATGGATCACAGATTCAGTTATTGGTGGATGGTGTAGTAGTTTCTACGACCAATGTTCCTAATAATGGAGGTTGGGATAGTTTTACATCGCTAACATCAAGTGATAGTGTTACGTTATCAGCAGGATCACACACGATACGAGTTGTAGGATCAAGTGATACTACTTGGCAATGGAATCTAGATAAGATTACCTTATCTACAGGATCTGTAAGAGATTCTGGTTTAGATATTATTGCACAACAATTATCTCTATATCCTAATCCTACAAATGGTATTGTTACGATACAAGGACTAGAAAGAGATCTCACACATACAATCCGTGTATTTGATATCAAAGGAGCTCAATATTTAGAAAAAGAACTAAGTACAAATCATACAATCGATATAGCGAGCTTACCTAAAGGGATTTATTTCTTGTCAGTTGTAAATTCTGAAGCAAAAAAATCTGTAAAATTAATCAGAAACTAATAAGAAATATGCAGTTGCAAAATACAACAATACTAAATTTGCATCTTTTTTAAGTCTTACTTTTTATTAGTGAAACTCTGATTTGAAAAGTTGCACAGCAATGACTTCAAATCAGATAGTTAAACTAATCTCGCTGTTTGCTGAACTCGTTTCAGTATCTAGCGGGATCTCAGGTCTAATACCTCGAAGCTTGCTTCGGAATCTTAAAAATTATTTTCAGTTGAACCCGCATTCATAGACATTGTTTCACTGTAACATAAAGTTGCTAACTTTAAGGAGCAGCTCTGAAGCCTAAATTGCATAGTGGTGAATTTGATCCCTTCCCGCATTCTGGTAGAAATGTAAAAGCTCTGATTTTGCCATCAGAGCCTTTGAAACATTTATTGGTGATTCTGATTTTCTCAGAAATCCCGTATGGAATATTTATAGTCAAAGATACATTTCTTGCTGCATTTTTAAAAACTATGTTATCTATGAAAACACAAGAAATGAAAATTATCAATCCTCAAGCAGCAGGAATTGATGTTGGCTCAAAGAGTCATTATGTAGGAGTTGGTCAAAATTTGAATGCTGTCAAAGAATTTGGAGTTTATAGTTCTGATCACCAAGCTATGATTGCTTATCTTAATGAAAACAGGATTACTACGATCGCTATGGAAAGTACGGGGAGTTATTGGCAGACACTATTTTTTGCACTATAAAAAGCAGGTTTTGAAGTTGTATTGGTTTCTGGCCATCAAACCAAGAACCTCAGAGCAAAAACCGATGTTAAAGAT